>DPOU01000014.1:0-42920 GCA_003539625.1 Acholeplasmatales bacterium | reverse complement strand
TTCAGATAAATCTGGGAATAACGAAATAAATTCATCATAATAAGATTGAAATCTGTAATTACCAATTTTACTACCATCAAAATACATACCAGTAATTAAATTATTATTACTATCTCTAAGTGGTGTACCTTCAGCCATTGCTTCTTCCATCTTTGCAACGCTTCGTCTACATAATTCATCCAATCTTGCACTAGTGATTGTTTCAGGGAAGTATGTATAATCAATTCCACCTACTTTGAAAGTATAGTAAACAATAATTGTGTTATTTTCTTCATCTATTTTGATGTGGAAATCAGGAACTATTTTTTCTTGAGTACTTTCTTTAGTAGAGTTTTCATATGTTGTATATGTTGTAGGAATTGGTGTTTCTGATTTATTACCTGTTGCAAAAACAATATTCATTAAAGACATTTGTGTTTTCTTTATACCAAGTGTTGCATCAGGATCAACTGGGTTAGAATACCAAACATGACCAGTTTTTATCTCTTCAACTCTAAATGTAGTATCAGCACGGTTAAATATTAATTTGTATTTACCATTATTTAATGCTTCTACTTCACGTGATGGGCTAATATATTCAGTCCAGCCTTTTAAGTCACTATTTGATAAAGTGTTATAGTAGTTTTCAACAGTAGCCTTTTGAGCACTTCTTAAACTATTATAACTTGCCATTGATTTAATGTCAGACCAAATATAACTTAATTCTTCGGTATATCTTGCGGTATCAAGGATAACTTTGAATTTTTCAATTTTTTCATCTGCGCTATCGCTTGAACCAGGTAGATAACTTTCATCGTATGGTTTAACATACTTGTCACTATTACAGTCAAGTTCATAGAATTCTTCAAATATATCTTGAGAGTGAATGAAGCCAGGCAATTGATTCCAGAATTCATCACTATATTTGTTATCATAATCTGTTTTTGATGCTTTATATTTTCCTAAATAGAACACTGCTAAACATATTACTATTACGCCAAGAAGGGCAAATAAGATTGTACGTCTAACATATCTACCGATTGTTTTTTTCTTTTTCATTTGCTCACCTTCCTAAAAATACCTTGTTGTAATTTCTTTGTATAATGAATATACAAAACCATAAATTTGTTGTGCCAAGTCGAATATTAGTAAAGCAATGAAAGCAATAATTAAAGCAGCTAAAATTGTTAAAATTATTGACCATAATGTTTTACCCATACCATATTCATGGATCACTACTAATCCCATGAATACCATAAATCCAGTTAATACCCAACCAATGATATTCAATAACGTTATGAATTGTGCTTCATCAAGTGTTAATACATTACTTAATAAAATGTTAAGATATCCAATTAGCATTGTTGGTACTAATGAATAGCAAATCATCATAAAGATTTCTTTCATACGGCCTTTACCATCAAGTAGAGTAGTTACACTCCAGTTTGCAATAGCAAGAACAACTGGTGGAATAACACCGTATATTATAATTTGTAAACTATTGAACTTTTCAGGGTTATTTTTATTTGTTATAATACCTTCATATTGATAAGCAAATATTTCCATTAATACGTAAAGAACCAATATTGAAATAGCAGCCCACATTTTAGCTTTTTTCTCATTTTTGAATTCAGTGAATCCTTGAATTGGATGAGTTAAAATGTACATTGGATATACAATAGTTTCATAGAAGAATTTCTTTATTGCACGACCAACTACTGCGATATTAAACTTCTTTGTTTTCTTTTCTTCTTCAGCCTCATCAGGTACTTCATTTTCTTCATCCATACCCGTTTTTTCTTCTTCATCACGATGATTTAACGCTGCAGCAGAACCGCTTAAAATGTTATATTTTTCTTCATTCATTGCCATAGATGCGGCTAATGCACGGTTCTTTTCTATTAAATGTTTACGATATGATAATGTAATCCATAATACAATTAAAAGAATAATTGCGGTCATAATCCAAGCAAAGTTTTTAGATAATACTTCATCACGATATTCAGAATAAGCTTTAGAATAGTAATTTGCATTATGAGCTAATTTGAAACTAGCCATTGCTAATTTATAATCACCACGTCTATATTGAGCTTTACCAATACCTAAATGTGCTAATTCATAGTTTGTATTCATCTTTAGTACTTCATTCCAATAATGTTCAGCACCATAAGTTACAGTACCATCTTCATTTTGAACATTTTCGAAAATACCATCTTGATATCTTTGAATAGCTAAGTTTACTTTTTCACCAAATTCAGTTGTTTCAAATACTAAGATACTTCTTGAAGAACCATCTAATACTAGTAGGATTTCTTCTTCGCCACTTTCAGTAGCACGTTTGAAATATCTTATTGCAACAGGGTTAACGATATTGCTAGTGCTTGCAGAAGATGTAGTACCACCAGGTTGATCTCCTGTTATATATAATAAGTTACCTTCATTATCATAAGTAAATAAACGACCACGTTTGCTATCAACAACAGTAAAGTTACCATTATCACTAACTGATATACCAACTAGTGTTGAAGGCCCTAGAATAACACCATTTTCGCTTGAAGCAGTAACATATACTGCATCACCATCAGGTGTAACATAACCATTTCTCTTTAATACGTCCTTACCAGATGTATTAATCATTTTAACCATTTTTTCAGCTTTTGTAGCATCTTTATCTGGTTTAGATGTTGCATACAAGAAACCAGATGAATCAATTGTTAAATTAGTAAATTCAGGAGGTAAGTCTAGTGCAATTGAAGATACTTGTTCTTCAGAGAAGATCTTTGTCCAGAATTTCTTTAATGGATTAGCAACAACTTCGTTTTTACCAATAAATCGGTTAAATGAGCCAGCTGAGTCAAATTCAACGATACCTTCATATACGTTTTTTGCAATACAGAATACTTTACCAGTTTTATCAACCGCAATTTTTTGAGGGTTAAATAAAGTTGAAGTATTAGAATCTTTAATTGTTATTCCGCTTGATACTTGATAGAATACATTATCATCTGGAGATAGGTAAACGTTAGTTACTGTCCAAACATTATCAACTTTATTTACTTTAATAATTCTAGAGTTCCCGCTATCTGCAATATACATTCCGCTTTTTGCAACAGTAATACCACTAGCATTATTCAAGCGAATAGCTGCTTTATTTGTATCTTTTGAATAAGGAAAATAAGGAGCTTTCCCAACAGTTTCTCTTTCCGCATATTCAATTGAAACAGTTTGTCCTTCAGTTAGCAAATCTTTATTTGTTAATACTAAATATCTATTTGTTACATTTACTTCTTTTCCATCTTCAATAACTTTTTCATTAATAGTAGTAACATACCAGTCTGATTTAGCTAATTTTTTATCACCTATTTTAATAATTCTTTTAGCGTTTCCATCTTCTAAATCAACAGTTAGTGGAACAGTTGATCTAAGACTATTATTGTCAAGAATAAATTGAGAAGATTCATAAGTTACATAAGTTGAAGTTTTGTAAATTGAAATTAATTCAGTAGAGTTATAATATTCTGCTTTATTAATTTCAGATAAACTTAAATTAAAATCATAATAGTCATCTAGAGTCTTTTTAACTTCATCAGTTATTAGAAATTCATCTATTTTTTCAAGCTTTTTAAAATCTTGATTAAGAATATATACTGAACTAACGCCTGTAGCTTCTTTGATTGAATTCGAAATCTTTGTTTTAGTAAACTTCATTGAATCTAAGATATAAATATTGCTTTCATATGTAATTAGATCAACAGGATCATCAAATACAACAGGATCTGTGTCAGTTGCATTTGCATTTTCGATATCTCCATGATAATACGTATCACGATAAGTTAAACCATCTGTACAAGGTATAACATTTTTCCAGAAATCGTAACTATAGCCTTTTGCATTAACAGTTAATTCGCCAAATGAGAATAGCACTAAGAAAACTAATGCAACTGTAAGTGCTCTTATTGTTAATTTTATTTTCTTCATATTATAAGCTACCTCCTATTTCATACCTGAATGCGCCATAGTTTCGATGATTTGACTTTGTGATAATACGAAAACCGTAATTGGGACAATCATCATTATTAACATAACGGCAGAGGCAGTACCTGTTCTTGCAACACCACCAGATACGATTTGGTTAAGTGCGTAAGATAAAGGTTTTAATTGTTCACTATAAATATATGTACCACCATCATTATTCCATAATTGTTGGAACAATAAGATTATTAGTGTCAACCATGCTGGTTTAACTAGTGGCATAACAATCTTCCAATAAATTTGAAATTCATTAGCTCCATCGATTTTTGCAGATTCAATTAATTCCATTGGAATATCTTGCATAAATTGTTTCATTAAGTATAAACCTAGTGAATATGCAAAGGCAGGGATAATTATCGCCCATTGAGTGTCAATAAATCCAATAGAACTAAAGATAATATATCTTGGGGTTGCTGTAACTTGAGCAGCAAACATCAATGAGTATACAACCATTGAGAATATTACTGTAGAACCAGGGAACTTATGCTTGGCAAGTGGATATGCAGCCATTGATGCAATGATTACGTGTCCAACTGTACCAGCAAGTGTAATCCAAATTGTATTAAAGAAGTATCTTGAGAATGGAACCCATGAATCTTCCAATAACATAGATAAGTCTTTAAAGTTATCTAATGTAGGATTTTGGAAGAATAGTTTAGGTGGGTATATAAACAATTCTGCAAGTGGTTTAAAAGCAGCACAGAAAGAGTATACAAGTGGATATGCACTAAATAAGCCAAATAAGCAAAGTAAGATAAATAGTGAAATATCTCCCGCAACACTACGGCTAACTCTTTTCTTTTTCTTTATTTTTCTACGTTTTTCCATTCGGTAGAAAAACAATTCCATCTTTCCCATCTTGGATTCATCTTTTAATCCAAATTTCTTTAATTTTTTCTCTTGGCGTTTTAAACGCTTTTTCTCCTCTTTAGATAGTTCAACACCAGCTATTTCTTCATCATCTACCATAATTTTGTCTGTAGCCATATTATGAACCTACCCTTCTTAAAATTTTTCTAACTAATAAGTTAGCAAGTATCATTATTATAAATAGTATTGTTGCTATTGCGGAAGCATAACCCATTTCCATACGAGTATTACCGTAGTCCATCAAGTGGGTTATGATGGTGTGTCCAGCATATTCGACGGAAGGGAAACCCGCAATATTTGTTGAAACTTCAGCAATTGCTAAACTTGATGTTATTTGCATTACCGCACCGAACATTAATTGTGACTTCATTTGAGGTAATGTAATATACCAAAGTTCTTGCCAACGGCTCTTGATACCGTCAATAGCACCAGCTTCATAGTATTCACGGTTAACACCTTGAAGACCTGCAATGAATGACAAGAAACTTACACCAAGTGACATCCAAAGTTGAACAATGATTAAAATCCATATTATATATTTAGAATTTTGTAACCAAGTTATTGGTTCTTGAATAATGTTCAATTCCATCAGTATGGAGTTAGCGTATCCGTAGTTATCACTACTAAATATCAATTTCCAAACTAGATATACGTTACCTGAAATTGATGGGGCATAGAATATCAATGTCATGAAACTTCTTAGAAGTGGTTTCAATTCATTAATCAGCCAAGCAAATACGAATGCCATAATGTAACTTACTGGTCCGGTTATTACCGCCAGAATTGCCGTATTCTTAATCGCTACCATAAATACTTTATCATCAACAAATAATGATTTGTAGTTATCCCATCCTATAAATTTTGGAAATTCCAATAAGTTGAAATATGTAAAACTTAATACTAATGACATAAGTACTGGAATTACTGTGAAAATAAAGAATAGAATTGTGTATGGTGCAACAAGGTAATAATATTGACGTTTAACGAATATTTCCCTACGAAGTCTTCCTCCACGTTTACTCCAACGGTCAACTTTTCTTATCCATGAACCACGATCTTTTTCGATACGAAGTCTTTGAGTAATTCGTTCATGTTCTTTTTGATAATCTTTATATGCTTTTTCTTTTAATTCATACTCTACTTGAAGTGGATCTTTTCCGGTTGCTTGTGAAATTTCATTTATTCGTTCTTCAGTACATTCAACAATGTTTTGGGTTGCTTGATTTTCAAGAGGAACTTCATTTTGTTCAACTGTTTCAACCACTTTAGGAGTATGTTCAATAGGTGTTACAATTAAATCTTTTTTCTCTTCTGTAGTAATTTTATATGTATGATTTTTCTTTATCATCCAATGAACACTCCTTTCTGTTTAGATTTTCTATTATTAAGAGCAGTCATATTTTACTCCTCTTCTTCATTATCATCTTCTTCAGTTACAACTAGTTCAGGATATTCTTTTGTCCACGCTTCATAACGAGTTTTAACTTCTTCATAAGATGATTTAAGTTCTTCTAATTTTAATTTGCTTGCTTCATAATCTGCTTTATATTTCTTAATGTTCTCTGCAACCATCGCGTCATATTCTTCATCTTGACGTTTTTGTTCAGCACGTTTTTCTTTCATTGCAGCTTTAAGTGCAGCCTTTTCAGCAGCTTTTTCTTCACGTGTAGGACCAGTTGGTTCAACTGGTTTTACATTTTTTGATTTTTTACCAAAGTTTAATTTTCCTTTTTTACCACCAGTTATTACTAAGAAGAAGAAATATGTAAGTAATAAAACAGTGATGATTAGCATTATAATAACTGCTATTTTTTGTGCCATATATATCTCCTCCTTTTCTTAGTTAATAGTTGGCAAATCAAATTCTTTACGTTTACGATTTATTTCATCGTTAATATTTCCACAATATTCATATAGGGTTTCACGCGCATTATAGTTATTATTAATTACTTTACGATAAGCATTTTCAATTTCACGTCCAATAATGTAACTACCTGCAACTTGTGGCATTTCATGTACTTGATCCCATTGTTTCATCAATTTATCTAAGTCAGCTTGTGGCCATGCAAGAGATTGGAATGCTTTTACGTTTGCGGTTGCATGACGTGCAGCTGAACCTAAGATACCTTCCATTTCGCGGCCAAATTGTGCTTGTGTTTCAGCGCCTGTCCACCATTTTAAGAATTCCCATGAAGCATTATATTTAGCTTGTTTCTTAGCTTCTGATAATTTTTCAGGTTGTTTCATAATTACAGCACCAGTACCACTTGCTGTTGAAGTATGATCTACTTTTCCAGTTTCTTCATTGTAAGTACCAGGGATTAAATAAAATGACCATTTACCTTTTAATTCAGGAGCAAATACGCTTAATGTATTATAAGTTTCATAATATGCGATACCTGCTGGCATTTCACCAGAACGGAAACGGTTAACAAAGCTTGCTGATTTAGGGAATGAATATAATGTATAGAACTCAGTCCAGTATTGGAAAGATTTCATCGCTGCATCACTCATTAAGCCAGTTTCTTTATTATCGTTTGTATATAAAGAACCACCATTTTGATATAACATTGATACAAATACAGGGTTTAAAGCATTTGCACCAGCATCATTTACTGGTAGATAGAATTGTAATTGTTTTGTTTGCAATTTTGCTACTAAGTCAATAACACGATCCCATGTAACTTCTTCATCAGTATAATTGCCTTCTGAATCACGTGTAAAGAATACATCATTCCAGCCATTTTCTTCAAAGATGTCATCGCGAACGAACATAACCATGAAGATTTGTTTTTCAGGAAGTGCATAAATACCTTTTATATTTTGTTGTAATTCTGCTTTTGTTAAATTTTTACTATCAAATAATTGCTCGCGTGTAATGCCTTTTTGTTTGCAGAATTCATCAATTGCATAGTAAGCGTCTACTCTTGCCTTAGCTTCAGCATCGCCTCTACTTGCGGCAGTAATATCAGCATTTGTGATTGAGTAGAATTGGAATTGTCTTAATGAAGATGCATGATATACATTTTCATATGTATCGTTCCAAGGAGTTCTATTAGTTTCACTATATGAACCATCAGGGATTGCATAAACGCTGTCCCAGAAATCATCAAAATTAGTTAAGTCATATACCGCATTACGAAGTGCATAGTTTACTGGTAATGTTGAGTCAACATTTAAGGCAACATCTGGCCCTATTCCCGCAAGTGTTGCTTTTAATAATACATCAGCACCCGTTAATTTTAAGTTTACTTTTATACCCGTTTTCTTAGTAAATGTTGTATCAATTAAATTTCTAATTACGTTTGCTTGGTCACGTCCAAGTGTCATCCATACTTCGATTGAGTCACTAGTTTGAACATCTGAGTTATCTACTACTTCACCAATTGTTGAGTAATCAATAAAGAATGATAAGAAGAATGAGCAAACACCATTCCACATCTTTTTAAAGAATCCTTCATTTGCTTTTTTTAATTTTACATCTGGAGTATGTATTTCAATGTAGTCTATAGCAAGAGGTAATTCTCTTAATTCAGTAAGCAATGTACCTAAAGAAGATATATTGTTACTGAATGAACTTAATTTTTGAGTTATTGAACGAGGTTTTTCAAGAAATGATTCTAATTGAGTAACCATAGCATCGATTACACCAGTTTTATCAGAACCACCACCAGATATTTCCGCAATTTGTGTTGAAATATCTTTTAACTCATCACGATATTCTTCTAATTCTTTTAATAAGTTTGGAAATTTACCATTTTCACCAGTTAATTGGTAGTCACGGTTTTTATCTGGAGAAGTTGTTGTATAAGCAACAATATTACGATATGTTCTACTTAATTCATCAATAGTAGATTGAATTCTTTCGATTAAAGGAGCATAAGCACCAAGGGTTACTTCAAGAGTAAATGAATATGTTTTTCCTTTTTCAAAATAGAATTCATAATTATCTGTGCCATTACCTAATGTAACATTTTGCCAGTTACTAGAAAATGAGAATTGAACGTCACTTAATTCGCTAAATAATGTTTGACTAGCATTTTGAGTTGAAGCTTCACTAACATAAGCTATACGGCTTGAATACATACCTCTTACAAGGTTTTGTCTTGCACGCATTGAAATGTTATAATAACCACTTTCTGGAACAGTAAATTCCCAAGAAATCCAGTCGCCTAATACTTTCCATTGGTCACCACCAATAATATTCTTTTTAGTTTCTTTCAAACTAAAAGGATAAGTATTAGATGAAGAACGGTCGGTTATTGGATATAACGTAGGTGAAGATTTATATGTAGCTTTTTCTGCGTCAATATATACCATTTGATTGGTGATATTAGTCTGAGGATGTAATGCTTTCATTTGTGAAATGTATGTTTGATAATCAACGATATCATTAACTGATAATATTTCAATACAATCAATTAAAACTGGTTCTTTTATTGAAGATAATGAAATAGTATTTTCTCCTTTTTCAAAATAGAACATATATGGTTCTGTAACATAACCCATATCATCTTTGAAATAGTTGTTTCTAAAACTATATAATTCCACTTGTTGTGGTTTTACATCGTTTCCGTTAGTATCAGTGTTAAAATTACCATTTTCATCAAATGAATCAACATCATCTTTCCAAATTCTAGAGAAAGTAAAACTATCTGCTCCGTCAAAAGGAATTTCACCATTAATTAAAAGTTTTCTTTCAATTGATGAACTATAACCACTAATTGTAAAATAGTCAAGTTGTAGATTGTAGAAACCAGTTTCTGGAACGTCTACTTTCCAAGTAATTGTACCAGTGTTTTGATGGATTAAAACTCTATCTGATTTACCTTGGCGATTTTCAATTAAGTTTTCTGCTTCTTTTGCAAGATTATCAAGTTCTGCTCTACGTTCATTATTTAGTGATACCGTAATAGTTTTGCCAAAAATCTTTTCATATAAGTATTGGTATTCATCAGTACTATAAGTATCATCTGATATTTCAGTAAAGCAACTAACAAGTTTTTCTAATTCTACTTTGCCTGATTCAGTTTTAGGATTTAAGCCTTCCGCTGTTAGTAAAATAGTTTTTACAGCTGTTGCAGCATCTGTTGTTGATTCTTCATCATAGTTAATACCTTCGATTGATATTTTTACACCTTGTGGTTTAACTTGTAGTTTTGAAGCATCTTCCTTGTAAATTTCATATGCATTTTTTACAAGTGCAGAATCTTTCTTGATAGTTTCTTGTTCTTTTTTCTTACATGCGGAAAAGCATGGAGTTAAAGCAATAAGTGCTATAAGAAAGACTATTAAATACATTTTTTTAGCCTTCATCATATTTTCTCCTTTCTGTCTAGACACATAAGCATTTCAATAAGCCAATTTATACGATTGGCACTAAATGCGTAACCCTCTTTAATATTTCTGGCTAGCCATAATTTTTTATGGTTTTCTAAGTATTTCTCTAAATTTTTAATTGGTTCATCAAAGTTAACTATACAATTATCTAGATAACTATGAAGTCTTTCGTTTATGTCTAATAATGTTTCAAGTAACAAAATAGCGTTTTTTATTTCATCTTTTTCTAAACATTCTTTTGCATTTTGTAATTTATTTTTTTCTTGAATAAATAAGTCATGTAATTTTTGGACTGCTTCATAACTAATGATATTAGATTTCATTCTATTTAAGAAGAAGTTTACTTTATCATCTTGTCTTCTACCATGTTCAGCCCACATAATAGATGCAAATAATCTTGTGCCATAATCACGATATTCACCTTCAAGTTCGTGATAGTGTGATAATTCAACAATTACTTTTGCAAGTGTTTCATCATTTAAAATAATTGCCAAATACTTTTCTGCATCTTCAATTGTACCACTAGACCATGATAGCATTGCTCCATAGATAAATCCTAAATAACTAGACGGTAGATATTGTAAATGTCCCATATCTCCCCAGTCAGTAAGTAAGATTCCTAATCCATGATATTTTTTTGAAGCATATGTACTATTTTCAATAGTTTCTTTCATATCGATAAATCTACCAGTTATTGAAGACCAAGTTGATGTTCCTGGTGCAAGCAAATATTTTACTTTTAATTCTTCAAGCATTTTAGCATGGTTAACAAAGTCATATGCTTTGTTATAACCCCAATCAATAAATACGATATCTTTTGATAGCTTTGAGATTTTATCGGGATGTTTTACTAAAACATCACCCCAAATCATCGGTGTTTTATTATATTTTCTAACAACATTAGCAAGTTTTTCTAAGTATTCTATGTAAACATCTTCCGTAGATGTTTTTAAGCATTCTTGTTTACTTTTTCCATGTCCTAATTCGTAAGGTTCATCAAAATTCATATTAAAGTATTTTGATTTTGTAAATGGTATCATTTCTTCATACATTTGTTTAACTAATTCAAATGATTTTGGATTGGTTGGATCAAGAGTTGATGGTGGTCTTTTTGAACCCCATATTTCAAAGCCATCTGGGCATTCCGCAAGTTCTTTGAACTTATCTAACGCTAGCCAATCACTCATATGTCCAAAGCCATTTTGGTTAGGTACAAAATCAATATATTTTTCAATCGCGTATTTTTCAACTTCTAAGTATTCTTCTTGTGTTAAATAGTTTTTATCAGCTAATGCTTCTTTGATATTTTTGTATTCATATGAGAAGCCTTCAACATAAAGTTCTAAGTGGTTATATTTTAATTCAGCCACTAAATCAATTATTTTTTTAATTGATGAAACATTTAAGACTTTGGCTCTACTAATATCAAGCATCAACCCTCTAACTTCTAAATCTGGTTTATCTTTTATTTCTTGAGTTTCAATTATTTGTTCACTCTGTAATTGTTTTAAGGTAACTAATCCATAGAAAGCTGCTTTTTCAGTTTTTGAAATTATTTGTATACGATCTTCTTGAATAATCAAATGATATTCTTCTTCATTTTCAACACTCAAATCTTGTTTAATTTCTAAAATAGTTGGGCTAGAATCATCTGCTAAAATCATATCTTTGTAATGCCTAAATAGTAGCGGACTAAAGGCATTTTCAACTTTACCGATTGCCTTATTTTTAAGTATACTACCACTCTTTTTTATTTCATGGGGTCTTGGTATCAACATAAGAATTTTGCTATCCTTTCTACAATTTGCCCTAATACGCGCATTTTGCCATATTATTCAACTTATTATACCAAAGAAAACGTTTTTATTCAAGGAATTGGCTACCAAAATCGCTAATTTTCAGATTCCAATAAAATCCAACATAAAAAAGGCCAAGTATTTGATAAATACTTAGCCAAATTGCTGATTTTTTATTTAACCCAAAGGGCTTTTATTGTCTTTAATCCTTCATCTTTTATTTGATTTTGTCCAGGAACTAAGTCTTTGTAAGTAAAGAAAATTGTTCCGCTTATTTGATCAAATTGACAATTGAATTTTAATTGGTTTTCCATTTCTTTAGGGTTTTGCCATACTTCATTAGAACCCATTTGATATAATGCTTGTCCAATATAAAGTATTGTATTAGTTTCTTTTGCAAGATTACTCCACCATTTAGTTAAATCATGATAAGTTACATCAGCGCGTTCAAATGGGAAATATACTTGGGGAACAACGTAATCTATCCAACCTTCTTTCATCCATTTGTATACATCAGAATATAATTCAGAATAGCATTGTAATGCACCGGCAGCGTTGAATGAGCCTTTGTCCCAACCGTCTTCTCTAACTTTAGTATTAGTACGATATATGGCAAATGGGCTTATTCCAAACAATATTTTTTTGCCTGTTTTGCTAAACGATTTTTTCAATTCATCATGAATGTTTTTAATCATTACATCTACATTACTTCTACGCCAATCTTCAAAGTTTTGATCCGCTGATGTACGATATTTTAAGAAATCTTGTTCTTCTCTTTCATAAGGTATTTTACCATAAGGGTAGAAATAATCATCAATGTGAACACCTTCAACATCATAGTTATCAACTACTTCCATAATTGATTTAGTAACGAAATCAATTACTTCGGGATGTGATGGGCAAAGAATAACTTTGTTAGCGCCATCAACTAATGTATGTTCAGGATGTCTTCTTGCAAAATTCTTTTCATCTAATCCTTCTAGGTAAGCATTTTTAGCTTCTTCAATTGTACAATTTTCTAGATTTAGAGCACTAACACTTACACGATAAGGATTCATCCAGGCATGAACTTTTATACCATATTTTTTTGCCTCATCTATTACAAATTGTAAAACATCGAAGCCAGGATTTTTACCTTCTGTACCTGTTATATATCTTGACCATGGGTTAAGTTTTGATTCATAATAAGCATCTGATGCGGGTCTAACTTGAAATATTACTGTGTTCATATTATAACTTGCAATATTCTTGATCATATTTCTTAGGTATTCTTGATATTCTTCTTTACCTAAGTTAGATGGTGTATCAATATTTGCAACATTAGATACCCAAACGCCTCTAACATCTTTTTCATTGAATTTATATTCAGGAATATCAATTTCCTCTTGTGTATCCCAATATTTTACTGTCTCATCTTGATTATATTTATAAAGTTTCATTTTTAATATTCCTTTCTCTTTATTGTTATTAATGTCATACTTAAACTAACCAAACTAACAATTGTAAGTATTGTTTTTTTATTTTTACAATTTTTCTTTTCGGTTGGTAATTTTTCACCAACAGTCTCTTTACATCTCGTACATGTCTTTGGTGCTTCGGTTGTTGCATCTACCCATTCATGTCCAAGGGCAGGAATTTCTTGGTATGTTGTATAATCACATCTTTTACATGTATCATATTCTTCGTAGCCAGCGCTAGTACATGTTGCATCTTTTCCTTCATGATGCTCTAAATCATGACCAAGTGGTTCACCTTCTTCATAGCCACATAGTGAACATGTTTTTGGTGTTGTACAATCAGCCGGTTCAAATGAATGTTGGCTACAATATTCAACTAATTTAAATTTTTCACTTGTATAAGTAACTTCATTAAAACCATCGTTGACTACTACTTTTATTGAAATTCCATTAGTATCAGTAGATATGTTATGATTCCAATTAATTTTTATTGTCCCACTTTCAAATTGGTTTGAACGAATCATTTGTTCGTTTTTCCCTATTACGGCATATACTTTTACATCTAGTATATCCTTGTCAACATCATCAATAGTAATGTTAAAGTTTGCCGAATCATTTAATAAGTATTCTGATTTTAAATCTGTTATTGTTACCGTTGGCACATGGTTAATATTTTTAGTAAAATCAATTGTTTCACCAATATATATAGTATTACTTTTACTTATTGTTGCAAGAACATAAATTTTTGTTTCATCATATTTTTTGATTGAAAGAGCATCATCAGAGTTTAAATTCATTGCGACCATATTGCTTGCTAGACAATTTTCAGTTTTAATACTTTCAATATCATCAAATTGATATATTGCGTATGCTTTTGCGTCATTAACTTTTTCTACCAATACATCATATGCATTTTCTTCGCTTGCAATAATTTTCTTAATCGTAGATAACTCTTCAACCGTATTTTTGTAGTTATAAGTTGAATATATTGGTGTTAATGCATCATTTTTAAAGCATCCTCTTGTAACTAAATTAATGCCAATTTTTCCTTTTCCTTTCGTAAGACTGGTGTAATCATACATAACATAGCCATTAACATTTAATTTTTCTGATTGATTGTATCTTATTTGATAATAAACTTCAGATACATCATTCCAACTATCCAATTGATACGTTGCGGTGCCAATATATAATTTAGTCTTACTATTTTTTACTGCTTCACTCCACCATCTAACTATTTCTTCATACCCGCTACCAAGTTTAGTATAAGCTTGAGGTAAAATGTAATCAATCCATTCTTCATCTACCCATTTTTTGGTATCCGCATATAAATCAGAATATGAATAATAGTTGTTACAACTTCCAGACATACCACCTTCAGCTCCTCTTTCAGGATTTGCAGAACAAGCTTCAAGTGATGGTGCCCATCTTGCGGCAGGACTAATACCAAACGCACAAGGGGTTTCTTTTTGAGCATTTTTATCTCTAACTAATTTACTTAAATTACTAATAAGTTTATTAACATTTTCCCTACGCCAGTTGTAAAGTGAAAGTTCACCGCCAGCAGTTTTATATGCTTGATAGTCCGCATAATCAATTTTAGGTTCAGTTGAAAAAGATAATCCTTTATATTCTTTTACAGTACCTATACTACTATATGTAGCTGTATATGGGTAAAAATAATCATCAAAATGAATTCCATCAATATTGTAATTAGTAATGATTTCTTCTATAGTATTTTCTAAGTGTTCAATTGTTTCACTAGCTGCTGGATTTAAAACATATTTATCTTCAGCACCTAGTACAACATTATGTTCTAGTTGTTTACCTTCTGAAAAAACAGGGTTTTGATAATCGCTACCACTTGGAGTTTTTCCTGCTCGGTTTTTTAAACTACCAAAAACTGATTTTTTATCAGCTTGCAACTTTTGATCATCATAATCAACAACATTACGAATAGTACCACTTTTTTCAATTATAGATACACTCGAACTAACGGTTGCTCGATATGGATTAAGCCAAGCATGATATTCTAATCCATATTCATGTGTAACTTCTATCATCCATTCTAATGGATCCCAGCCAGGATTTACACCATAACCACAAAGATATTCGCTCCATGGGTTATATTCAGATGGATAAAAAGCATCATTACATGGTCTTATTTGAAATATTATTGCGTTTAAATTGTTAGCTTTTGCGGTATCAAGAATAGTCAAATAACGATTTTTCCATTCGTTGATAGCCTCTGCATTAGTACCTTTTTGCTTTTTCATGTCTAGATTATATACTGTTGCTACCCAAACACCTCTAAATTCGGTATCTACTTGTTGATAATTTTTTAATTTATCAGCACCGGTATATGCGATAACATTCTTGCTTTTTACAATTAACAAAGTACTTATAGTTAACAAAAATATGCTTAACAGAACTATTTTCTTTTTCATCAAATTCTCCTATCTTTTTACATTAGTAATAGCTCTTAAGAAATTTTTAGAGCCAATCATTTCAATCTCTTCTTTAGTAAATCCTCGTTTTATTAAATGACTTTCGATGTTGCATGCATCAGCATGACTCCTTAAGTCATTTAAGTTAGCGTTATCATAGTCACTTAAAAAATCCATCATATCTAGGCCAAACATTACATGATCAATACCAATATGTTCACCAATATAAATTATATGATCAATTAAACCATCAATATTTTGTTTTTCTTTTTCGTGTGAAACAAAATTGCGAGCAGAATTAACGCCAACAAAACCATTTTGTTCTTTCAACTTCTTTAGTTGATCATCATTTAGATTACGACGATGGTTGCTTAACGAATATGCATCTGAATGACTCGCAATTAATATTTTAGGATTTTCTTCTAAAACATCATAAAAACTCTTTACATTAAGATGGGATACATCGATAATCATATTTTTTTCATTCATATATTTTAGTAATTCTTTACCAAGTGGTTGTAAGCCTCTGTCTTTATCGCCTGCTACCCCTGTCGCAAAATGGTTTTCTTCATTCCAAGTTAAACTAGCATGTCTTACACCAAGATTATATAGTTTATCAAAATCTTCAATAGTTGCAACATTTCTTAGTCCTTCTAAGCCATAAACTACATCAAATTTATTTTTGTAAGGTGCAAATTCTTCTAAAGCAATCTTATAAGCGTTAAAAACATCAAAATCGGTTTCACTATAGACTACCCAAATTCCACCAACTACTCCGCCTTTTTTTAAATTATTTAGATGGTAGCGTTCAAATATTTTTTGTTCACCATCCATATGTCTTTGATATAAATTAAATAGTATATCACTATGTGTATCATATATTTTCATTTTTTATCACCATAAATATTATACTTGAATTCATTTATTTTAGCAATTTTATTGTAAAGAAATTTTTGTGTAAAAGAAAAAAGCACATAATGTGCTTTTTTTACATAACTTCGGTTTTTGAAAATAAAGGTTTATCTTCAATTTTAAAATCTACTACAGACAATATAACTATCATAAGTACCATATAATTAATAAAATAGTAGCTTACATCAATCATACCATATAAGTCAGACATCCCAAGTGATAGGATAACCATTAGTTTCCATAATTCAGCTTTTTTGAAAAAATAATAGTATTTCTCAAACATATGATATATAAGTGCAATGGTTCCAACAAGTCCCATTGTTGTTGTTGTATGAAGTATGGTACTATGTGCCCACATAAATTGACCTGTTTCTGCATCAAAGCAAGACAACATACCACAGCCAAATATTGGGTAATGTTTAATTTTTTCTAGACATGCTTTATATATTGGAAAGCGATTGTTTCCATCTTTAAAATCAAAGTCTAAAATCATAGCCATCATTTTTTCAAATATTTCTCTACTAGATATGCAAAGAACTACAACAAGCAAAATTACAAGTGCTGTTGTTATAAGAAATAAATTTTTAAGAAGTTTCTTATCGCTTCCCATTTTCATACCTATTATTACCATAATAACAATACCAACAATCATTGCAAGAAGTGCACCTCTAGAATAGGTTAGTACTACAGCTGCCATCTGAATAACCGCAAGTATATAGTATAATAGACATTTTTTAGTAGTGTTTATATAACATAAATAAGTTGTAAAAGGAATAGTTACTAGCAACATTAAAGCAATGTTATTACTAATACCCCATCCGACATTACTGAGTTTTTGTGACAATGCTTCAATTATACTATCTTGTAGTAAATAGTAAGTTAGTAATTGAAACGTAAGATACAATCCTAAACATGTCATTAGTAACGCAAATTTTTCAAATTCTACTTTTACAGTAGATGATAATAATAAGTAAACAAATACCATACCAATTGCACATCCCGCAACGATAATGACATTTGCAAAATAGTTTGCTTCTTTAAAGCCAATTCCTCCAGTAATCATTGTTATTCCTAGTAATGATATACCTAATAAAAAATGACCTCTTTTAAATTTAGGTTTAAATCTAATAAAATGAATAATTAATCCAAGTATTAATAATCCAATAGCAACGTATATACATTTTGGTGTAGTGTATACATCAAATGAATGTGAAAACATAAAAGGTACAAAAACTATAATAGGAACTATATAAAAGATATTTTCATAAAAACTTAATGTTAATAAAATAAATACGCCTATTAATATTAATGCTATATTTTCAAAAAGTTTTACAGTTTCTTGATATTTTAAGATGTTTATTTCTAATAGTGTATAAGGAATTGCCCAAAAAATTATCATTGCGATGACAACTCCTAATAGATAGTAGGTGCTATCCAAACCTTTTTTTATTTTTTCTATCAGCATTGTTTTCCTCTCGTTATTCTATTGTGTCAGTGTTTAACTCCTTTTGAAATAGTTTGAAAATATCAGCGGTTGCCACAGCATCGTTTAATGCATTATGGTCTTGTTCTTTAGGTTGTTTTACGTTAAAGAATTCATACGCATTGTATAAACCAATGTCGGTTTTAATGCCATAGTAATTTTTTATTACTTGCATTAAATTAATAAAATTCTTTCTTTCTGCTAATTTTACAAATTTATTTTCTTTATAAAAAGAATCAAGCATACTGATGTCGTTTTTCCCCCATACATAAATTGTTGGTTGATACGCTGTTAACAGGGTTTTAAATTTCTTATAAAACTTATAAGGACTTGGCGCATATCTAAGATCATTTTCTGATATTTTTAAAAACTCAATTGTCCTAGAATTTATGCCTATTTTATGTCTTGGTTTAATCATTCCCCATTCAGTTGTTATTAAGTTTCCTTCATTGTCTTCTAAATAAAGGCCATACTCAATTATTTCTGATACAAATCCATTGCCATGCACATATCCATGTGGTGGCATTGAAAATTCTAAATCTAAAAACAAGCGATATCCATCACGACTAAATATTTTTTTAACACCCTGTTTAATAGTTGATATATCATAATAAACTATCGTTTTTCTTGGTAAGTGTCTTAACATTTTAATGAAGTGAACAACTTCATATACTAAAAAGCCGGATTGGTTAGTCCTTGTTTCTTTGCAAGTGAAATGCACAACAAGTCCTTCATTTAAATATGGTTTAAATCTTTTGTATTGACTTCTACTTAGATAATAGAATTTAACACGATTTTTATCGCGAATTTCAAAAATTCTATTTTCTTCGCTAAATCCACGAATAGTTCCACATACTAGTTGCACATTTTCACTCCTTTCTTAATTATATTTTTATTTCTTGCATTTTAATTAATTCTATGATTGCTTGGCTACGCCCTTTGACTCCTAGTTTTTGAATGACATTTGATATATGATTACGTACAGTTTTACTACTAATATTTAATTTTTTTGCAATACTTTCAGTATCGTAATTTTTAACTAACAATTCAAATATTTGCTTTTCCCTTATTGTTAAAAACTGTCTTAGTTGCATTGTTTTCCCACTCTTTCATAGTATCTTATGCCATAAAAGTTTTAAGGGTTACAATTATTTATTTAAAGTTTCTAACAGTTCTTTAGCAAGCTTTCCGGGCATTCCTAGTGATTTTAATTTTTCAACAGTTGTGTGTTTTATTTCATCAACCGTACCATAAGTTTCAAGCAATAGTTTTTTTCTTTGTTTTCCAATGCCAGGAATCTCATCTAAAATCGAAGTCATTGATAATTTATTGTGACGAGTTTTGAAGAACGTTATCGCAAAGCGATGGACTTCATCTTGCATTGCTTCAAGTAGTAAAAACAAATCACTTTTCTTATCAATAAATATCTCATTAAAGTTTCTGTCAACCATACCTCTAGTTCTATGATGATCATCTTTTAATAAACCAATCAGTGTTATCTCATTTTCAATATTAAGTTTTTTCAAAACAATTGAAGCGGCTTTTACTTGGGTTTTACCTCCATCGACAATTATCATATCTGGTAGATTAGCATTTTCGGCTAATAAACGTTTATAACGTCTTTCAATAACTTCCATCATAGTATGGTAATCATCTGGTCCTTTTACTGTCTTGACTTTATACTTACGATAATCTTTGTACGAAGGTTTACCATCAACATATCTAACCATTGCGCTAACCGGGGTTGCCCCTTGAATATTCGAGTTATCGAATAACTCTATTACTTTTGGATAATTAATATCTAACAATTTTGCTAAATCTTCAAGCGGTTTTTTAGTTTTTTCAATTTCTATTAAACGCATTTTTTGTAAATTATCAATATTATTCTTTGCATTTTCCATTACATTATTTAGTAATTGTTTTTTAATTCCTTTAACAGGTACAATTACTTTGGTTGTTAAAAGCTCAGATAATATTTGATACTCTTCAAGATAAGGTATTATGATTTCTTTTGGTACTAAGTTATTAGTATCATCATAAAACTGATATATATAAGATAAAATTGCTTCATCAATTTCGCCAATTAAATCAAATATTTCACCACTACGTTCAATTATTTTACCACTACGCATATGCAATACTTGAATAGCTACTAATCCATCTTTAGAATAATAACCAAAGATATCTTTTGATAAACCATCATTTAATTCCATTGTTTGTTTTTCTACAATTTCATTGATTGAATTAATTGTATCGCGATATTCCAATGCCTGTTCAAATTCTAAATTATTAGAAGCTTCTTCCATTTTTTGTTTTAGAATAGTTGTTAATTCATCACTACTGCCATTTAAAAATCGCATTGCACTTTTTATTGATTCCGTGTAATCATTTCTAGAACACTTGTTTATACATGGGGCAAGACATTGATTTAGATGTGAATATAAGCATGCCTTATTAGGAATATTGTGACACTTTCTAAATGGATATACTTTATTTAAAATTTCAACAATGTCTCTACATGCTTTAGCATTGGGGTATGGTCCAAAAAGATATTGATTTTTCTTTTTGTGTTCTTTTTTTACATCCCTTGTCATTACCAAACGAGGATTTTCTTCATTGGTAATTAATATATATGGGTAGCTTTTATCATCCATAAGTAAGATATTATATTTGGGACGATTTTTCTTAATAAAGTTTGATTCTAATAAAAATGCTTCTAATTCTGAATGGGTAATTATATATTCAAAATTTACGACATCTTGTAACATTCTAGTTGTTTTAGCATCATGGCTACCTGTGAAATAGCTCTTTAAGCGGTTTTGTAATATTTTGGCTTTACCAACATATATTATTTCACCTTTAGCATTATACATCTGATAACAACCAGGTTTTTTAGGAACTAATGATAGTTTCGTTTTTATTTGTTGTAGAATCTTTTCTTTATTCATAAGCTACCTCATACTTGTAGATTATTTCTTTAAATTGTTTAGTATTTCACTAATGCGATTTCCATATGCTAAAGACTCATCATACTTTAAGCGTAATTCGGGAGTTTTACGAAGATCTATTCTCTTTGCAAGTTCGCTACGAATATATCCTTTAGCATTTTCAAATTCTTTTTTGGTTGATTCAATTTCACCTTGATTTCCAAGTACAGTGTAATATACTGTAGCAATTGATAAATCTTTTGTTAATGAGACTTTAGTGATAGAAATAAATTTTAATTTATCATTGTGCGCACTATCAAATAAGATTGTGGCAATTTCTCTTTCAAGTATTTTTTCAATTCTTTCTACACGATATGCCATTATTTACTCTCTTTCTGCTTCTTCCATAACAAAGCATTCAATTACATCACCGACTTTAATGTCGTTATAATTCTCAATTGTAATACCGCATTCATATCCAGCTTTAACTTCTTTTACATCATCTTTGAAACGACGTAAACCAGCCATTCTACCTGTATATATAACGATGCTATCACGAATTAAACGAACACCGCCGCTTCTTACAATTGATCCACTTGTTACATAACTACCTGCAATCGTACCTACTTTACTAACTTTGAATATTTCACGTACTTCTGCTTGACCAGTTATTTTTTCTTCAAATACTGGATCTAATAAACCTTTTACGGCTTTTTCAATATCTTCTTGTAGTTTGTAGATAATATTATATAATCTAATTTCTACGCCTTCATCTTTTGCCATATCGGTAATTTGGGCAGTAGGTCTTACGTTAAATCCAATAATAATAGCATGAGATGCAAGGGCAAGAATAATATCATTGTTAGTGATACCACCTACACGTGCACTTATAATGTTAATGCTTGTACCTTCAATATTGATTTTTTCAAGTAAGCCACGAATAGCTTCAATTGATCCTTGAACATCACATTTAATTATTAGATTTAAAGTTTTTTCATTTTCATCATCTTTAAATAAATCATTTAATGAAGCAGCTTTACCAACACCTTTTTCTTCATTAAATTTATTTTGAGTACGTACTTCTGCAATTTCTCTTGCTTTACGCTCGTCATTTAAAGCCATGAATTTTTCTCCCGCAAAAGGAACTTCAACAAGTCCCGTTACGGATACTGGTTTAGATGGCCCAGCTGCTTGAATAGTTTTACCTGTTTCATCTTCCATAGAACGAATCTTTCCGTAAGTTGTTCCAACTACGATAACATCCCCAACTTTAATTGTACCATTTTGAACAAGTAAAGTTGCAACCGGACCACGACCTTTATCTAGTTTTGCTTCAATTACAGTACCCATTCCAAGACGGTTCGGATTTGCTTTATAATCTTTTAATTCACTTACAAGTATTACCATTTCAAGTAATTCATCAACACCTTTACCAGTTAAAGCTGAAATTGGTACATAGATTGTATCTCCACCCCAATCTTCTGGTACAAGGTTATACTCAGTAAGTTCAGTTTTTATACGATCTGGATTAGCACCTGCTTTGTCCATCTTGTTAATAGCAACAATGATTGGAACACCAGCTGCTTGAGCATGTTCAATAGCTTCTTTAGTTTGAGGCATAACACCATCATCTGCGGCTACAACAAGGATAACGATATCAGTAATTTGAGCTCCACGAGCACGCATTTCAGTGAATGCGGCATGTCCTGGTGTGTCAATGAAGGTAATTGTTTTACCATTTTTTACAACTTGATAAGCACCAATGTGTTGAGTAATACCACCAGCTTCACCACTTACAACATGGCTTGAACGGATAGTATCTAGTAAAGTTGTTTTACCATGGTCAACATGTCCCATAATAGTTACTATAGCTGGTCTACTAACTAAGTCTTCTTCTTTATCTTCAACTTCAACTTCATCGAAACGGGTCATATCAGTTATTTTTTTGTTTTTTAATTCATAACCATATTCGATAGCAATTAATTCAGTTGTATCACGGTCAAGAGCTTGAGTAGCACTGGCCATAATACCCATTGAAACGAACAATTTCTTTACTAAGTCAGTAACACTAACGCCTAAGGCGTCCGCAACTTCCATAACGCTCATACCATTTTCATAGTAGATTACGTTTTCTTCTTTTTCTTCTTTAGTTGGCATATTGCTAGCACGTTTTTCTTTACGATTGTTAGCACTTTGTTTGTTCTTGTTACTATTTTTCTTACGTTGTTTTATATCTTGACTGCCTTCATTAGTTGAACGTTTTAATTTAGTTCCCCTTGTTTCTCTTGTTAAGTTATACTCATCTTCTTCTAAATAGTCACCATACTTTTCAAGAATTTTTTCATCAACTCTAGGTTGAATTACTTCTTCTTCATATACTGGTCTTTTTACTTCTTTTTTAGGAAGTGCTTGTTTAGGTTGTTCTGGAGTTACCTTAGCTGGTTGAGGTTTTGCTTGGTGAGCAACATCTTTTTTTGTTGGAGCTGGTTCACTCTTTTGAACAGTAGGTTCTTTTTTTACTACTGGTTTTTGAGCCTTATCTTCTTTTTTAGCACCATTAAATTGGGGCTTTGGTGATGATACGGTTTTATTATCAGGTCTATTAGAACCTATTTTAACAGCTGGTTTAGGAACTACCTTAGGTTTTGCGGCCTTGAATGGATATGGTACCCCATACATTTTTGCCAATTTCTTTTCCATGTCTTTAGACACTTCATATTCTTCTGTTATTTTTATCGTAAATATTACGTTTGATAAATTCTTAATTAATTCATCAGTAGATATTTTCAAATTTTCTGCTAGTTCTTTCACTCTCATTAAAAGTCACCTCTTTCTACTTCTTTCAATATAGCACTTGCAAATCCTGCATCAGTTATTCCAATAACCTTAACTTGATTTACGCCAAGTGCATTGGAAAGTTCTTCAGTTGTAAATTTGTACATCACTGGTACTTGATAAAAGTAAGCCTTTTTTTCCAACTTATCATAAGTTGAATCTGAAGCATCGGTTGCAATTACTAATAATGTCAATTTGTTAGATTTTAACATTGCAACACTAGTATCAGTACCTAAGACTAATTTTCTTGCTTTTTTAGCAAGTCCTAATAAATTTAGTATTTTATTCAAATTTATTTTTCCTCTTCTAATAATTTTAATAGTTCATCAAAAACGCTATCAGGCACATCTATTTCTAAATGTTTATTTAGCATTTTTTTCTTTTGGGCAGTTAAGATAGCCGTTTTCTTTTTACAAATATAAGCACCATGGCCCTTTACTTTACCGCCTAAATCTATGACAACTTCATTTTCGGGTGTTCTAACAATACGAAACATTTCCATTTTAGGATATTGTTCATTAGTTACAACACATTTACGAAGGGGTACTTTTTTTACTTTTATATTTGCACCCATAGTTCACCTCTTAGTAACCATATACATTTGGTTTGAAACTAATTCCCTCACGGTATGCGGCAGTCTCATCTTTGATATCAATGCGCCAACCAGTTGTTTGTGAAGCTAAGCGAACATTTTGTCCTCCCTTACCGATTGCAAGTGAGAATTGATCATCTGGTACAATTACAGTTGATTTTTTAGTTTCCTCATTGATTAATACTGAGATAACTTTTGCGGGGGTAAGAGCTTCCGCAATTAATATAATAGGGTTGTCACTCCAATTAAATATATCTATTCTTTCTCCAGCAAGAGCTTCATTTATTTGTTTTACTCTTGAGCCTTGTAGACCTACGCAAGAACCTTTTGCGTCAACATTTGGATTGTTGCTTTTTACCGCAACTTTTGTTCTACTTCCAGGTTCACGAGCGATTGCCATTACTTCGATAACGCCAGTTGCAACTTCAGGAATATATAATTCAAATAAACGTTTGATTAAATCGCGATTAGATCTTGAAACAAATACTTTTGGACCTTTACCAGTTTCTTCTACTTTAGTTATGCATACTTTCATTTGCATACCTGGTTCACATTTTTCTCCTGGTAGAATTTCTTCTAATGGCATAAATGTTACAACATCCATTCCAAGGCTTAATCCTACAACGCTATCAGTCTTTTTAATAACTGTTGCATTTACTACTTCGCCTTCTTTTTCTTTAAAGTATTCGTATGCACGTTTCCCACCTAATTCTTTTAATCCTTGGATGAAAATTTGTTTAAAACGAGTTGCACCTTTTCTACCAATTTGTGAAAATTTTACTTCATGTCTAAATTCAGAACCTACTCTAACTCTAGCACGTAATTCTTTTGCTTCGTCAAGAGTAATTTGTCCTTCAGGTCCCTCTGGATCAACTTCTTCAACAACAATGAAATTTTCAAAAATACGAACATTTTTTTGTTCTTCGTTAAATTCTACTTCTATTGCACCTTTACAACCTTCAAGTTGACATGCCTTTATTAAAGCAGTTCTAACAGCTGTTAATACATCTTCAATTTCAATATGTCTTTCTGATGCTATTGTTTCTAATTGTTCATAAAAGCCTTTGCTAATCATTTTTTATATTCCTCCTAAAATTTTATTGCAAGTCTAATTTTTGCGATTGCATCTTTTGGTATAGTTACAATTTTCTTTCTTTGTTTTATTAGTGTTTCGACGTTTAAATTATCTTGGTCTACACTAATTAATGTACCATATATCTCTTTTAAATTATATGCAGTTTCTAGTTTTTGATAAGTTTTTATACATATATATTTTCCTATGCTTTTCTCGTATTCATTTTCTTTTAGTTCACGCTCTACTCCAGGCGTTGTAACTTCAAGATAGTATCCATCAGGAATATCGTCATTAACAATGTCTAATATTTCTTGATTTATTGATGCTATTTCATCAATATCTGAACTAAAAGTTACTGGATCATCAATTGTAATACTAATTATGTTAGTTCCAAATTCTTTGCGTAAGCTTACACTTACTAGTTCTTTTTTATGCTTTTCAATAATTGGTATTGAAGCATCTTTTATTTTTGATAAATATTCATTCATAACGAATCCCTTCTTTCAACATATCTTATAAAAGGTGAGCCGTTAGGCTCACCTATATTAATTCATATACGCTACACATATGTTATCACAAAAAATAAAAAAAGTCAAGGCAGTCACTCATTTAGTGCACCACCTTGCTTTATTTGCTTTATTAATATTATTTTGTTATCCTATTTTTTCCTATTCATTTACTAAATTATTTTTATCTAATTCTTTTATTGTTTTAGTAAAAATTATTAGGAAAGCTATACCGGTTACCGTCACTGCTATGCCGTCCGCAATCGGTTCTGCTAATAATACCCCTAGCACTTCATTATTACATATTAAAGGAAGGAAAAAAATTAAAGGTATTAATAGAAGGATTTTTCTAAGTACTGCTAGGAATAATGATACTTTAGCATTGCCAATTGCCACGAAAGTTTGTTGACAAGCAATTTGAATTCCAAATAATCCTGATGTAGCAAAATATATATGTATTGCCCAGATTGTATATTCAATAAGTTCTTTATCAGTTGTGAATATCTTAGCAAATCCACTTGGGAATAGCATTAAAGATAGCCATAGAACAACTGAGTAACTTAATGATGAAATAAGCAGGATTTTAAATGCTTGTTTTACACGACTACTACTTTTAGCACCATAATTATAACTGATAACTGGTTGGGCACCTTGGGATAAGCCCATTATTGGTAACATTGAAAATTGCATTAAACTTGAAAGAATTGTCATCGACCCTACTGCGATATCTCCACCATATTTTTGCAATGAAGAATTAAAACAAATTGAAATAATAGCTTCAGTAAATTGCATTATAAATGGAGATAATCCTAATAATAAGCAGGGAAGTAATATTTTAAAATTTAATTTAAAGTTTTTAAATTTTAATTTTAACACAGACTTGTCACTAGTTAGAAAAAGAATAGTAAAGATTGCTGAAGCAAATTGGGAAATTACTGTTGCAATTGCGGCACCTTTTACGCCTAAGTTAAATGCGTAAATAAAAATAGGATCTAATATACAGTTTAATATGGCTCCGATTAAAACTGTTATCATACTTGTTTTAGTAAAGCCTTGTGCAGTTATGAAGGCATTCATACCAAGTGCTATCATTACAAAAGTTGAACCTATAAGATATATCAAACAGTATTCTTTCGCAAAACCAATTGTATCTACACTTGCGCCAAACTTGTAAAGGAGCGGTTCGCAAAATATTGATAGTATTATAGTAAGTAAAACTCCAATAATTATTAACATTACAAAACTGTTACCCACCACGATTTCAGCTTCTTCATGTTTTTTCTCACCTAAATAAATTGACGCTTTAGGAGCTCCACCATAACCTACTAATGCGGAAAAAGCTGATACCATAATTATAATGGCCATACATACCCCAACTCCCGTTAGAGCAGTTTTTCCAACTTCAGGAATGTGTCCTATATAAATACGATCAACAATATTGTATAATAAATTAACAATTTGTGCGATTATAGTAGGAATAGCTAATTTAAAAATTAACTTACCTACTTTTTGCTTTCCTAAAAATGATGTTTGCTCTTCCATATTATTGATCCAACCTTTCAATATTATCAAAGATTCTCTTTAAGACACTAAAATGAGCTTCTATTTCTTCTTTGCTAATATCTTTAAAAATTTTTTCAAAGAACACACTTTGAATTTTTTTAATCGCTTCAACAATATTATTTGCTATGCTAGTTAAATATAAATTGGTTATTCTTCTATCTGATTTACTAACTTCTTTTGTTAATAAACCTCGATTGTTTAAATTGTCGACTGCAGTTGAAATATTAGACTTTTTAAACTTCCTTATACGTTCGATATCTTTTGCGGTATTAAACGCTGGATTATTAGCCAAAAAACCAATAATAGCAATTTCTAATTTAGTTAAATTTTCTTTTTCAGATAATTCATCAAATTGCTTTTCGTAAACCATTACAATTTTATTAAACTCGCTAACAAGTTTTACTGCTATGTTTTCCATGATTACCTCTTTATAAATACAACATTTTAGTTATTTTTATAACTGTTATATTTATAACTAATATTATACACTATTTTATTTATTTGTAAATTAATTTGCGATAAATAGTTGCCAATTTTTGAAAAATGTGGTACAATATACATACTCAAAAGAAGAAACAAGAAAAATTATGAAGAAAGGAAATGAATATGTTAAATATTACTTACAAGAATCAAGTAAAACAAGTTCCTGTTGGCACTAAATTAATTGATTTTTTGGATGAAACAGAAAAGACCAATTATATAGTTTGTCGAGTAGGATTACAAATTAAAGAATTAAACTATGCCTTACAAGAAAGAAACAATGGCATGGAAATTGAATTTTTAGGCTTAGAAAATATTGAAGCTGGGAAAGCATATGAAGCAAGTCTTCGCTTTATTATTGCGATGGCATTTCATAATTTGTATAAAGATGTTGACATAAGATTTAGCTATAACGTTTCACGTGCTATTTTTTGTCAAGTACTTACACCAGGTTTTCACTTACCTAGAGCAACCGATGCAATTATTAGCGAGGTAAAACGCATCATCAAAGCAAATTTACCAATTGAAAGAGTAACTGTAACAATTGATGAAGCAAAAGAAATTTACAAGCAATATAATCATCAAGATAAATTGGACATTTTAAAATACCGTCCTGAAAATACCGTTCACCTATATAAATGTGGTGATTATTATGATTATATGCATTCTTATATGGTTGCTTCTACTGGTTGTATCAAACAATATGTTATAAGACCATATAGCCCAGGAATTATCATTCAATATCCACGTTATGAATTAAATGCTAAAATTCCTGAATTTGTGGAAGAATCTACTTATGGGCGTACATTAAAACAAGCCTATAACTGGTCAAAAAAGACTAAACTACAAACAGTCATTGAAATCAATGCAAAAGTAGAAACTAACAATGTTTTAGACTTTGTCCAAATGTGTGAAGCAAAACATAATCGTATGTTAGTTGAACTTGGCAATAACATTGAACAAGATATTGAAAACATTCGTTTAATTGCCATAGCTGGTCCTAGTTCTAGTGGCAAAACAACATTTTGTAATCGTGTAAGAATTGAATTATTATCAAGAGGTATCAACCCGGTAATGATTTCAATGGATGATTACTACTTAGAAAAGGAAAAAATAAGCGAAATTCAAAATAAACCAATTGATCAATTAGATTTAGAACACATCAATTGTTTAGACGTTGACTTATTTAATAAAGATTTGTATGACTTAATTAATGGTGAAGAAGTTACACTTCCTCGTTTCAATTTTCAAACAGGAAAACGAGAAGTTGGTAGAACTATCAAAGTTGATTCAAATAGTCCAATAATGATAGAAGGTATTCACGCTTTGAATGAAAAGTTAACCGCATCTATTCCTAAACACCAAAAATACAAAATTTATATTGCCCCACAAGCACAAATCAACATTGACGATCATTCACCTCTAAATACTACTGATTTACGTTTAATTAGAAGAATTGTTAGAGATATGAAATATCGTAACTGCCCTGCAGCCGAAACAATCAAAATGTGGCAATCAGTTAGAAATGGTGAGTTTAAATGGATTTATCCTAACCAAGAAGATGCTAACTACGTATTTAATTCTGAACTTGCTTATGAACTTTGTGTACTTCGTACTAAGGCTCTTCCCGCATTACGAGAGATTAAACCAACTGATCCTGAATTTTTAGTTGCTAACCGTTTAATTAAATATATTAAATACTTTAGACCAATTGATGATGAATCAATTATACCTTGTAATTCTCTATTACGTGAATTCATTGGTGGAAGTTGTTTTAAATTATAATTTTAAACATTAAAATGAAAATAAGTTAATCTAAAAACAGATTAACTTATTTTTTTATTTTAGTTTATTGAGTTCGCCATTTAATATTTTTCTTATTCTAATTGTTTGAATATTAGTATTGTAAAAGTCTTTACGTGAACAACCAGCTCTTCCTCCACCTGCACAAGCACAAGCACATGCACATGCGCAAGAACTATGTCCACCACTACCAGTTGAATGCATTACCATATCCGGATTAACAAGTTTTTTTCCGGTTTTATCAACTCCAGCACTATAATAACGATGTCTACTATGAAAGAAATAGTAGTGTGGTCCACAAAAACCACGATTTTCCATATAGGGGTCAGTACTTACTTTTGCAGCTACGCATATACCTACTATTATTGCAATAATAATTAATATTACAACAGCTATAATGATAATATCTTTAGTTGTGCGCCAACTATTACTATATTGCATTTTTTCACTTAATCCGGTAAATGATTCTTTAGCATAATTTGCTTTTACCTTTATGCATTCGCCATAGTCCAAATCAGTTTTTTCATATACATAATATCCATCACTGATATAATCATATGTATTGATATAGTTAACATTATCTGTTTTCCATTTAACAATGGCTTTTTTTATTTTTATTTCTTCAAACCATCCAGGATTATAGTCATAATAACAGCTATCATCATTTAGTTTATACATTCTTGATATATGGAATTTAAACGCAAAGTCCACTACTTCATTTGCATGATATTTCTTGGAAAAATCAATTCTTATATATGAACCATTATCGCTATAATATTTTATTTTAGATATGTTATTAGTAGCAGCTTCTATTTCATCAACATATTTATTTGGTATTCCAATTTTGACCCACTCAAGTGGTCCTTCACTAGTAGAATCTAATACCTCCCAATTTAAATGAATCGAGATATCAAGTGTTCCATCATTTCTTGGGTCTACTACCACTTCATATAAATTAATATAATCTAAATCAGAGCTTGCCTTAATAGTAGAAGTTTTAAAGATGCAAAGTAACGTGATGATTACTGTTATTATTGTAAGAATTCTTTTAATTGCTCTTTTCATCTTTTTCTTCCTTTCCATTTGCTAGCAAACATATTTCTTCTTTTGTTCTAGATTGTTTTCTTATATTTTTGCATTTTTTACTATTCCATATTTTTGAAAAACTATCAGTTAATAAATTACCTAATACATCACCATTTAGCCAACTTTGACAAGGTATTACATCACCATTAGGAGCCACTGCCATATTTGACAAACATGCACCGCACGAAGGAACTACTAGTTTTAATTCATTTAGTTTATCAGTACTTATCCAACCAGGTGATGTAAAACTAATTTCTAAATTATTGTTATAACAATAATTTGCTGCTTCAGCCACAATTTTTGAAATTTCTGCTTTTGTTAAATATGTCTCCTTAGCATATTCTTCTTGTGAATTACCAGTCATTATCATACCTGAGCATGAAAAATACATTACGCCTAAATCTTTTACAAGTTTGATCGTTTCACGATAGTTTTCATTTAACTTACATAATGGGGTGTTTATACTAACATTTAGACCTGTTTCTACCGCATTCTTAATTCCTTTAATCGTTGCTTGATAATTGTTTGCCCCAACCAATTTATTGTGAATATTTTCATCTGAGGAATAAAGGGTAATTTGTACACTATCTAAAGATGCTTCTTTTAGTTCTTCACATAATTTTTTAGTAAGTAATACACCATTAGTATTAAGTCTAGTAACAAACCAAGATGAATAATTAACAAGTTCAACCAAATCACTTCTCAATGTTGGTTCACCACCTGTAAAAGTAATTTGAGGTATCATTGCATCTTTACATTTATCAATTATTTTTTTCCATTCATCGGTAGATATTTCGTTTGTTCTAGCTTCTATTTGTTCCCCCGCATAGCAGTGTAAACATTTTTGGTTGCAATGCCAATTACCATCTTTATTCATTGAAGAAATCATTAAATCGATTCTGTGAGGTGCTTGCATATACTTAGCATATTTTTTCAAACTCATATAACCAATTGCCACTGATGGGGTTTCCCCTTTGGCAATTTTAGTTAAAGTATCAACAATATCTCTTAAATCTGATTTAAAAATAGCAACTTTAGTTTTAGGAAATAGTTCTGACATTGTTTTAGTTGTATCATTAATTATTTTCTTAATTATCGCATCATTTGCTTCTTTTCCATCATAACAAATAGCATTATTAATGAATTCTCTTAAAAGAATGCCCCAACCAGTTGTAACTGGTAATACATCTTGACCATTAATAATTACTACCCAAGCTATTCCTAATTTTACTTTTTTGGGTGGTATTAGATGAACCCTAACTGCACCTGGTCCATTAGGATTAAAGGTAATTTGTGATACACCATATACATTATTTAAATATTCTTTAAGTTTTTTAGTCATTTTTTACTCCATCATTTCATACATTATTATTCCTGCAGCAATACTTACATTAAGTGATTCTACATCATTGTTCATTGCTATTCTAACATTTTCATCCATATTGTCTAAGACTTCTTTACTGATACCTTTAGCTTCATTACCTAAACAGATAGCAAATTTATCTTTTTTGGTGATATGTTTTACATCTTTAGCATTTGTAAGAGCTGTACCTATGCAAAAAACTTTTTCTTTTTTTAACATTTTTATTACTTCTTGTAAATTTGCTTTAATTATTGGAATTTTAAACATTACTCCTTGGGTAGAACGAATTACTTTTTCATTGTATAAGTCTACGGTATTAGGGCTCATAATTATTCCGTCATAACCTAAACCAGCTGCTGTTCTAATAATTGTTCCAAGATTACCAGGATCATTAACATCATCTAACATTATAAGTTTGGTTTTATTTCCCTTAATAATAGGTAATAAATTTGTAATGTTGTGATCTAACATTTTTACAATGCCTAAAATATTTTGAGGATTCTTGGTTGTTGCAATTTTATTAATAATTGCATCATTTACTAAATAACGTTTAACATTATTTATTTTCTTTAATTCTTTTTCATCAGTACTAATAATGGCCTCTAAGAGATTAGTTTTAGAAGCTTCATTAACTAAATGATAACCTTCAACAATGAATCTTTTTGCATTCATTCTAGTTTTTTTATCATTTAATGATATAAAATATTTAATTGTTTCATTGCTTGTTGATGTTATATTAATAATATTATTTTGCATTTTCAACCTCACGTTTATATATTTTATAATTATACCACTTTATAACAAAATATTCAAGAATTATTATAACTATTTAAAAGAGTTAAACCCTTTAAAAGTTTAACTCTTTTTTGATTATTTAAGATGTTTTTCTACCAAATATGTAGAGTATTTTTCGGCCATTGTATGCCAATTATGAAGTGATTCACCCATTACAGCTCCACAAGATTCACGATAAAGAGCCCATACAAACCAATAATATGAAATTATAGCAACATATGCTAAATGGTGAAACATTGCCACAGGGGTATTATTTTCTTGTAAATATTCACTAATAAACTTTTCTGTTTCCTCTACTTCATACATTGCGTCCATTATGTAAGCACCAAGATCACAACCTGGATCTGCATTACCTGAATATTCCCAGTCAATCAAAATTGTTTCATTATCAGTTAACATCCAATTTGGTGCATATGTATCACAATGACAGAAACGTTTTTCAATTCCATCACCTTTTACCGCTTCAACTAATTTAGCTATTTTTTCTTTTAGTGGTAAAAAGTTTCGCATTGTTGATGGATCTTTTGCGTTTAGTAAATCTTCAATTTTCAAAGATTCTTCCCAAGGTAAAAACTCCCAATCAACAGTTAAATTATGTTCATGAAGTTCACGCAATACTTTTAAGATTCGTTTAGTATCTTCAAAATTATGATAATCTGGAATTCTCACATTCTTTACATATTCAGATACTTTCCAACCTTCTTTTTCATCCATATATATAAATGTTGGGTCGACATTTAATTTTTTAGCAAGTTCTAGTGATTTCTTTTCATGTTTTCTATTAATGATATTTTCAGTTCCATCACCAGGATGACGATATACGTAAAGTTTATCGTTTATTTTGAATATAAATGATGTATTAGTTAAACCTTCTTTTATAGGTTTAAAATCGGTAATCTCATTTGCGGAACAATTAAATAATCGACAAATATTATTTATTATTTTACTTGGCGTATTCTTAACATATTTTTCATCAAATCTTCTTAATTCATCTAATGAATCAAATTCAAAAATGACATCGCTTGGATAAGTTTTAACTTGCATTGGTGGAAGCTTTTTAATGTTATCAGTAAAAAGTTGTTCCCATAATGAATCATCATAATCACCTAGTTCGTGGTGCTTACTTAGTAATTCTCTAAACTTTTCACTAAATTCATGGTTCCAATATACATGGCCAAGCATAATGTCGCCATCATTACCAAATTTATTTACTTTAATAATTTCATTTTTATTATTCTTTATCATGTACCATTCATCAGACTTTTCTTCAACATGAATAGATGCATAATATGAAGTATAAACATATTCATCAAATACATTTTCAGTGAAATAGTCATCTGATGAACAAATATAAGTGTTCTTTAAGATATTTCTTGCTAGATATAATGTTTCACAATTATTTTTTACATTGTATTCAGGATTGATAATAATTTTTACATTATATTTTTTTTCTAAATAGAAAAACATTTCTTTTTTGTAACCTAATACTAAAGTTATATCATTGATTCCTGCTTCATGTAATTGTTTAATTTGACGTTCAATTAGAATCTCATCTTTTACTTTTAATAAACCTTTAGGCATTTCAAGTGAAAGCGGAACAAATCTTGATGACATACCAGCTGCCATAATAATAGCATTGTCTACTTTATAAGGCTTTAATAATTCAATACCTTTAGGTGTTAACCCTTTTTCATCAAGAGCTTCTATTTCTTTAAATTTATTTGCTAATTTTGAAATTGCGCCAAGTGATATGTTAGTGCTTTGAGCAATCTTACGATATCCATCTAGGCCATTTTTATATACATAGTATAAAAAATCAAATTCATTATTCTTCATATGATTCCTCCAATTCTTCGTTTTCTTCTACATCTAAAGTTTCTTCTTTCATATTTTTAGTAAATAAAGCAGCAAGTGCAACCGCAATAATACCAGCCACTAGTTTTGACACCATCATTGGCACAATGCATTCAGGACAGTTTGCGGCAGTAAAGGCAAGGTGGTCACCAATAATGAAAGCACAACATACCGCAAAAGCAACATTCATTACTTTTTCACGTTCATGCATTTTTTCCATGGTTGCAAACATTGCCATATTGTTTGCTGAAGACAGTAAATAACCAGTTAAACCTGCTTCTGTAGCACCAGTTTTCTTTGATATTTTTGCAAGAGGCTTTTTCAATATTTTATTTAAGAATGCAATAAATGGTAATGCACCACTTAATATTAAGCCAACTGAACCTGCAACGCCAATACCTTCACTTGTAGAGCCTAATAATCTAAAGAAATATACATTATTCATATTAAATAATCCTAAATCGGCAAGGGGATATAATATTAAATCATTTACCATTGCAAGTGCTAATCCTATCATACCAAGAACATTTAGGAATACGCTAAATCCTTTAAATACTTTAACTGTACCTTTTGGGAAAACTTTTAAGCATACAATAATTATGATAGAAAAAATTACTGGAATAATTAGATTTACTATTACTGTTAAAAAAGGAATTCCCATAACTATTCCACCAACAAATGTACCAAAAGGTATTGCGGCAATACCATATAATATACCTTTTGAAAAAGCTGGAACATCTTTTTTTGTTATTGCTGCAAGGCCAACGGGAATTGAGAATACAATAGTTGCACCCATCATTGAGCCATAAACAATACCAGCCCAATTTCCTATTAATTCATCTGCCGCAACCGATTTGGCAAGTTGGAACCCACCCATATCTATTGCAAGTATAGCAGTGACAGCCATTGAAGGATCTAAACCAAGTTTTGTGTATAATGGAGTTAAAGTTTTTTCTAAAACCCATTTTATTTCTGGAACAAGGGCAATGATTCCCACAATTGCAAGGCAAAGAGGACCAATCATTTCCATTCCTTTTTTAAATTCAGCACCATATCCTAATTTGTCTTTTAAGAAGACTGTATCAATGATACCAATTATTGCAAATATTACCATGATGCCAACAACAATTATTGAAAAGTATTTCATATTTTTTCTCCTGTTCATTTTTAAGTTGTATATATTATAACATGAACGGTACTTTTTGTCAAAAAAAGAGTGCAATAATTATATTGCACCTTTCTACTTGTTAACTATTTTCCTTGTAAGTTTGATTGAGCCATAGATACTAAACGGCGGGTAATTTCACCACCAACTGAACCGTTTTGACGTGCAGTTGCATCTGGGCCTAGGTTAACTCCTAATTCGCTAGCAATTTCATACTTCATGTTTTTAATTGCATTTTCAGAACCAGGTACTACTAATCTATTTTTAGAGTAAGATGAGTTATTCATTCATTTCACCTCCTGTCAAAAATAGTATGTACCATTTCAGAAAAATTATAACATAATTTATTGGTAATTAATGGTTAAAATAGATTATCATCTATTGCATTTAAATTTTTATTTACATAAGTGAAATAATCACAGTGTGAATTATTTTTCAAAACAATTCGTTCTCTTTTCTCAACAGCTGTGTTTATCATTTCATTAAAAGCAATTTTATTTTCTTCAATTTCTGCTTGTTTTAGTGATGGTTTTATTTGAGGATGTTTAGGAACAAAAACGGTACAGCAGTCTTCGTATGGTCTAATTGAAATATCATATGTACCTATTTTTCTTGAAACATCTACAATATCTTGTTTGTCAAAAGTAGCCAGAGGTCTAATTACCGGCATTCTTACTACATCTTCAATAGTTGCCATACTTTCTAGAGTTTGGCTAGCAACTTGACCGACGTTTTCACCATTTAAAATGGCCAAAGCATTAAGTTGTTTTGCAACTTGTTCTGTTATTCTATACATCATTCTACGCATAATTGTAATGCAATAGTCTTCACGGCAATTATCATATATAGCTTTTTGTATTTCTGTGAAAGGTATTATGTGTAAATTAATTGCTTGGTATTCAGTATATGGAACAATTGTTTCTAATAAATCTATTACTTTTTGAACAGCTAAATCTGATGTGTAAGGAGGTGCCGCAAAATGAATTGCCTCAATAGTCATTCCCTTTTTTACTGCCATGTATCCGGCAACAATACTGTCAATTCCACCAGATACCATCAACATAGTCTTTCCTAATACCCCCGCAGGAAAACCACCAAGTCCCATTTCAATTTTAGTAAACAAGAATGTTCCTTCTTGTCTTACATCTAAATATAACACAAAATTGGGATTGTGAACATCAGCTTTTAAATTTTCAAGATTAATGAATAAGTGTCTTGCAACTTCTTTAGATATTTCAAGTGAATTAAGTGGAAAAGTTTTATCTCCACGATTAGTTTCAACTTTAAAGGTTTTAGCACCATTTTCAAATTCTTTTTTAACAAGTATTAATGCTTGTTCCTTGATTGCATTAATGTTTGAGTCACATCTTGATACAACACTAAATGAATAAATTCCCGGAATTTTCTTTAATATTTCTGATATTTTTGAAGAATCTTCACCATTTAAAATAATATAAAATCTTAATCCTCTACTCTCATATGCAAGTTGTGAAAATTCTTTTAGCGCTCTTCTAATGTTTGCATTTATTTTATTAATAAATTGTTTTCTATTACTTTTCTTTAGGCTAAGTTCGCCATATCGTATTAAAATATGATCTTCCATGTTTAGATCCTTTCTAGTTCTTTTAATTTTTCAATTAATATATCGATTTCTTCTTTGGTGTTTAAATGTGACAAACTAATTCTTATCATATTTATTGCTCTTTTTTCATCATCAGTAAGTACCATTATGGCTCTTTCTAATGTTTGAGTTTTTTCATTACAAGCAGAACCAATTCCAACACATATATTAGCTTTTTCTAAATAATGCATTGCGGTTTCGCCTTTTAAATTGTTGAAGCTAAAACTTATTACAAATGGTGAGTATGAACCTTTATCACGATTTATTGTGATAAAACTTAATTTATTTATTTTCCCTAATAAATAATTTGCAAGTTCTTGGACATAATTATAATGTGATTTTAAATTTTGATACGCAATTGATATTGCTTTTGAAGCTGCTACTGCTCCCGCAACATCCATTGTTCCTGCTCGCATATTATTTTGTTGATGTCCACCTTTGATATATGGTTCAATTTGAACATTATTTGGAATAAAAAGTAAACCAGTTCCTTTTAACCCCTCAATTTTGTGCAAAGTAAGTGATAAATAATCAACTTTATTAGGGTCAAAGTCAAAAGGGATTTTACCAATTCCTTGTACCGCATCAACATGTAATTTGGCATGAGAATATTTTTTTACAATGCTATTAATTTCTTCAATTGGTTGAATACTACCAATTATATTATTCACCCACATGATTGATACTAAAATGGTATCTTTAGTAAGTGCATTTTTCAATTCCTCTAAATCAACTATACCACCATTACATTTTAAATAAGTTACTCTAAAGCCCATTCGTTCTAAGTATTTAAAGCAATTATAAACAGACGCATGTTCAATTGAAGTTGTTATTATGTGTTTGTTCATTCCGATGTACTTATTACAAACACTAAAAATTGCGGTATTATTTGCTTCTGTTGCACCAGACGTAAATATTATTTCTTTATTATTAATATTTAGTGTTTTTAAAATAGTACTTTTAGCTTTATCAATATAGTTTTTAGCTAAAACACTTTCTTTATACATTCCACTTGGATTATACCAAATTGTCTTGGCAACTTTTTGATAAACATCTAATACTTCTTTATTTGGCATTGTTGTTGCGGCATTATCAAAATAAATCATATACTCACCTTTTTTCTTGTTTATTATACTATAAATGCAAAAGTTTTGCAAAGATTTAAAAATATAAGTATAATAAAATTAGTTAGGAGGTAATAATATGAAACATATCGAATATGTTCCTAGTGGTGTTTGTTCTAGGATGATTAGCTTTGACCTTAGTGATGATGGCCGTATTCATAACTTAGCATTCCTTGCAGGTTGCCCTGGAAATTTAAGAGCTATTTCTAAATTAGTTGAAGGACAAGACGCTAAAAGAGTTGCAGAAATTTTAAAAGGTAACCAATGTGGTCCAAGACCCACTAGTTGTGCCGACCAATTATCAAAAGCGCTTATTCAAGCAATCGATGAAAACAAGTAAAATAAAGCAAGCGATTAAAGCGCAGTTCCCATAGGGATTTTTAAAAATATAAAATTTTATAGAATTGCGCTTTCAAATGATGTGAGAAATCCTTCGGTTCAATATCCGTGGGATTTTTCTTTTAGTCATAGTAAGGTGTTTATCTTGGGACAAAAAAGAATATAAGAAAAATAGCGAGTTCTCTGCCAAAGATTTCAAACAAATGGTGTTTTTTGTTAGGAATAGATGAAAACAAATAATAATTCAATGAGAACACCTGCAAGTGTGTTTTGAAAGATAAAATTCGAAGTAATTACTGTTTTAAGTTTTCTTATGGCTAATATTTAGAACGGAAAACAACTATAGAAAAAATTTAATTGCAAAACTTGACAAATATAGCCATATGTGATATTATTACATTAGATAGAATCTAAATGACTTTTAGATGCTGGAATGCATCAATAGGTCAACGTAATAAATTCTTATTATGTAATTTTATCGTCGAATATAACTCTAGTTAAACCTCGACGGATGCAGTCGAGGTTTTGTGTTTTTGGGGGAAAATATGAAGCTTAATATACGAAAAGAATGTCTGCACTATTGGCAAAAGGAAAACAAAAATATTTCAAGGTTCCATTTATATTCTCAAATTTGGTTCCGACAGGTTGTGCTGAAGAAATTTGAAATTCCTTATCTGGAAATGTTTATTACTACTAAATGCAATCTACGTTGTAAGCATTGTTCTAATCTAATCCCCGTGCTAAATAACCGACAAAATTATGAAATCTCAACTCTGGTTGAGTGGTTGGATGTATTGTTGTCCAAGATTGATTGTCTTTATCGCCTTAAAATCCACGGTGGAGAAGTATTTCTTCACCCGCAACTGACCGAACTTATTGCTTACGTAAACAATCAACCAAAAATTAAATCGATAAGATTAACAACAAACGAAACAATTATTCCGGCTGATAATATTTTGCAGTTAATTGCAAGCAGTAAAATCGTAGTGCAAATCAGCGATTATAGATTACCGAATACAAAAACGCAACAATTGATAGATAAATTTAAGGAATTCGGCGTACGGTATATATAATAATATAGAAAAAATAAACGAGGAGTATGTAAATGAGATCAGAAAAAGAAATGATGGATTTAGTACTTTCTTTAGCAGAACAGGATGAACGTATTCGAATTGTGACCCTTGAGGGGTCACGCGCAAATATTAATATACCTAAAGATGAATTTCAGGATTATGATATTACATATTTTGTAAGTGATATAGAACCGTTTATATCTAATGATGACTGGCTTAATCAATTTGGGAATATAATAATGATGCAAAAGCCGGAGGATATGGAATTATTCCCACCTGAAGAAAAGGGATTTTCCTATCTTATGCTATTTGATGATTACAATAAAATTGATCTTACCTTATTGCCCTTGGAAGAGTTAGATAATTACCTAAAGGGCGATAAATTAATAAAGGTTCTAATTGATAAAGATTGTAGAATTAAAAGGGACATAGTTCCGACTGATATAGATTATCATGTAAGAAAGCCAAGCGCAAGGGAGTATGATGATTGCTGCAATGAATTTTGGAATGTAACACCTTATGTTATTAAAGGATTGTGCCGTAAGGAAATTTTATTTGCTATTGATCATTTTAATCAGATTGTTCGCCATGAGCTGCTGAGAATGATATCATGGAAGGTCGGCATCGAAACAGGCTTTAAATTAAGTGTAGGCAAGAACTATAAGTTTATTGAAAGGTATATATCCGAGGATTTGTGGGAGAAACTTTTGTCCACCTACCGGATGGATTCCTATGAAAACATATGGGAAGCATTATTTCTATGCCATCAATTGTTCAGGGCGGTATCCGGTGAGGTGGCGGAAAGGCTTCATTATGCCTATCCGGAGTATGATAGGAATATAACAAAATATACCAGGGACATGTATAAAAAATACACTGGTAAAACCGGCTGCCTGGATAGCACATATGCCGCTGATATAGAAGAGAGGCGGGAACAGTGATTACAGAAATGAAAGCAGGGCACCTGAAAGATATCGATAAACCCAGCGAACCATTTGAGGTGATAGGTAAGATTATACCGAGGTATGAAAACGAGAATTGGACCTTTACAGAATTACTCTATGAAGCGCCATATTTAAAAAGCTACCAAGACGAAGAGGATGAAGAGGATGAGGAGGCAGATTGCCTTGAATATATTGACAATACTGATAAGATAATATATCTTTACTACCAAGACGATAAATGCGTCGGAAAAGTTAAACTGCGAAAAAATTGGAACCGGTACGCTTATATAGAAGATATCGCCGTATGTAAGGATTTCAGGGGGCAAGGCATAGGCAGCGCGCTTATCAATATATCTATAGAATGGGCAAAGCATAAAAACTTGCATGGACTAATGCTTGAAACCCAGGACAATAACCTTATAGCTTGTAAATTCTATCATAATTGTGGTTTCAAAATCGGCTCCGTCGATACTATGTTATACGCCAACTTTGAAAACAACTTTGAAAAAGCTGTTTTCTGGTATTTAAGGTTTTAGAATGCAAGGAACAGTGAATTGGAGTTCGTCTTGTTATAATTAGCTTCTTGGGGTATCTTTAAATACTGTAGAAAAGAGGAAGGAAATAATAAATGGCTAAAATGAGAATATCACCGGAATTGAAAAAACTGATCGAAAAATACCGCTGCGTAAAAGATACGGAAGGAATGTCTCCTGCTAAGGTATATAAGCTGGTGGGAGAAAATGAAAACCTATATTTAAAAATGACGGACAGCCGGTATAAAGGGACCACCTATGATGTGGAACGGGAAAAGGACATGATGCTATGGCTGGAAGGAAAGCTGCCTGTTCCAAAGGTCCTGCACTTTGAACGGCATGATGGCTGGAGCAATCTGCTCATGAGTGAGGCCGATGGCGTCCTTTGCTCGGAAGAGTATGAAGATGAACAAAGCCCTGAAAAGATTATCGAGCTGTATGCGGAGTGCATCAGGCTCTTTCACTCCATCGACATATCGGATTGTCCCTATACGAATAGCTTAGACAGCCGCTTAGCCGAATTGGATTACTTACTGAATAACGATCTGGCCGATGTGGATTGCGAAAACTGGGAAGAAGACACTCCATTTAAAGATCCGCGCGAGCTGTATGATTTTTTAAAGACGGAAAAGCCCGAAGAGGAACTTGTCTTTTCCCACGGCGACCTGGGAGACAGCAACATCTTTGTGAAAGATGGCAAAGTAAGTGGCTTTATTGATCTTGGGAGAAGCGGCAGGGCGGACAAGTGGTATGACATTGCCTTCTGCGTCCGGTCGATCAGGGAGGATATCGGGGAAGAACAGTATGTCGAGCTATTTTTTGACTTACTGGGGATCAAGCCTGATTGGGAGAAAATAAAATATTATATTTTACTGGATGAATTGTTTTAGTACCTAGATTTAGATGTCTAAAAAGCTTTAACTACA
>DPOU01000023.1 GCA_003539625.1 Acholeplasmatales bacterium | reverse complement strand
ACATTTTGCAAAGTTATTGACACGCTTCTGTGCGCGCTCCCGCGCTTCTTTTTATTGAACAGGTTATGTCCAATCTGTTTGTGTAAATAGTATAGCAAAATTTAATCTTTATAACAATGTACCAACGGTTCATTTTTTGCGGTATTTCTCTAAATCTTCCGGCACGTATAATGAATGAATAACGTATGGAGTATTACGTGTCAAACCTATAACGCAAAAAGAGTTCGGAATTTTACCGAACTCTCTTTGCTGATCCACTTGCAGGTGTTCCCATTAAAATATTTTTTGTTTTCTTATAATCCCTAATGGTGACACCCGTAGAGGGCTTTTTTGTTATTATCTGTTATAGAATTCAACGATTAAGTTTTCTTTAATTTCAGGTAAAATTTCACTACGTTCAGGGAAACGAACATAAGTTCCTTCGCCTTTATTTTCATCAAAGCTTACAAATCCTAAACGAGATACTGTATTTTCTAAAGATTCTTTTACTATTGCTAAATTCTTAGAAGTTTCTTTCATAGCAATAACTTGACCAGGTTTAACTGTATATGAAGGAATATCTACTTTTTTACCATCTACAACAATGTGACCATGGTTAACAAGTTGTCTTGCTTGACGACGAGTTGAAGCAAATCCCATTCTGTATACTAAGTTGTCTAATCTTGATTCTAATAAGATTAGGAAGTTTTCACCATGTTTACCTTCCATCTTTTGTGCTCTGTTAAAAGTATTTCTGAATTGTTTTTCATTAACACCATAAGTGAAACGAACTTTTTGTTTTTCTTGTAATTGAAGACCATATTCAGAAAGCTTTGCTCTTCTTTGTCCATGTTGACCTGGAGCATAATTTCTCTTTTGTAATTCTTTACCATTTTCTAATACTGAAAACTTTAGTCTTCTTGATTGTTTCCAGCTTGGGCCTGTGTAACGTGCCATATTTTTTCTCCTTTTTATTTAATAAATTTGTGGATAAAAATTCAAATTCAATTCTTAGATAGATTATCCAATATTTTCACCTAAGCAGCGAGATTACTAATATCCTTTAACGTGACAATCTAAGATTAAAAACCAAATGAATGCTGCATTTATCGCACCTTATATATTATACACTTTTTTTAGTAAACTGTCAAATAATATATATTAATTGTTAGGGTATTTATAGGTTACAATATTAGAACTTTTAAAGTTATCGGTTGCTTTTGCATATATATCAAACCGATATACTTTGCCTTCTTCGTATTGCAAATCTTTGAGTTCTGCTATTTGTTTTTTTGTTATGCTATCTACACTATATGGTACAAATTTTTCAGAAACTTTTTCTTCGTTAATATAAATTATTATATAGTACCCTTCTTTTGCCAGCGAGTTATTATCCCAACTAAGTTCAAATGTATTATCAGTTGTTATTGTTGCGACAATATTAGTTGGTGTGGCTAATGGCTTAGGTTTATTTGCAATAGCGTTGATAACAAAATAGCTTGCAATTCCTAATATGAATAAGCTCACCGCAACAACCTCTTTTATTTTAGCTTTAGTTGTTGGAGCTTTTGAAAGTTTTGCAACATTGCCTTCAATATATTCTGTCATATTGGGTATAGTTGAATCTATTGAAAGTTTTTTTTCATCAAAGTTTGTTAATTCTTCTAATACTTCTTTAATTCTTATTTCAGTATCTAAACTTTTTACCGCGTAACCTCTAGCTTTTTTTACATAGTTATAACCAACTTTACGATAATCATCACTAAGTGCATTAAGAACGTTGTTATTTTCTTTTATTAGTTCTTTATATCTTTCTTTCTTTGTCATATTCTTCTCCTTTTATGTTATCTATTATAACACTTATTAATTCAGAATCATTGTCACCACCATAATCCCAAAACATAAGGCCAACGTTTTTGTTTTTTATGTATTCTATTTTTGCTTTTAACGAGATTGGATCATCATATGTTACGAATACCTTTGTCTTGTAATTATAGGCATATGTAGACTTTGTTTTTGAATCAAAAAATACTTCAAAGCCTTTTTCTTTGTTATAGTGACTCTTAATATAAAAATAGTGACAAGTTCCACTTTGATATTCCGATTGAATATAGTGAGCTTTCTTTCCAATAACTAAATCATTCTCAATATCTTCATCTATTTGATAAGCTTTACCATAAAACGCTGCACTTAAAATAATTTTTTCATTAGGTATTTTCTTTATTAGCTTGTGGTATGCTTCATCAATACTATAATTTCTAGAATCTATTTCGTTTTTATATAGTGGACATAAATGTGATGTAACATCATCTAAATTAGCATCATAACTCATAACATTATAAAAATCAATGTATTCGTTTAAGTAACCATAATCATACCTATTATCACCTAATGGGGTTCCGTGAACTGCCATTGTTAATAAATAATTAGAATCTTTATCTAACAAAGAAGTTTTTAACTCTTTTACAAAACTATTTAAATTTGCTTTATCTACTTCAATTGATAATTCATTACTGCCTGGGACTTCCCAATCAATATCTATTCCGCTAAAATTATTTTCAGTGATAAAGTTAACTAATGACTTAACTAATTTATTTCTAAGTACCTCATTATTACATGAAATGCTCATACCCTTTGCGCCATTAATACTAACAAGTGGCTTTACATTCTTAAATCTTAAATTTACTACTTGTTCGAGTGAATCTAAAAAAGTGCTAGGCATAGTTACAGTACCATCTTCTTCTACATGAATAAACGAGTAATATACAATATCTAATTTATCAACGTAGGGATTATCAAATAGATTCTTATTTAAATGTTTTAAATTATTACAATATATATATCCACAAAGTGGATTTATGTTTTTTTCATTATGCATTTGTTTCATTCCTTTTAATTACATTTATATTTTAACATATTTTTTTATTTTTATAAAAAGTAATGTTATTTTTTTATAAAAGCAACTAAAAACACACATTATTTTCACAATGTGTGTTAATGTTTTATTGAAGTTTCTCTGCAACTCTTGCAAATGTTTTGAAATCTTCTGCAACTAAGCTTGCGCCACCAATTAATGCACCATCAATATTTGGTTTTTTCATTAATTCTTCAATATTGTTTAGTTTTACACTTCCGCCATATTGAATACGTATAGCTTCAGCAGTTGCATTGTCATATAATGATGCAACAGTAGCTCTAATAAATCCACATGTTTCATCAGCAACATCTGCAGTAGCAGTTTTACCAGTACCAATAGCCCAGATTGGTTCATATGCTATAACAAGTTCTTTTACTTGATCACTTGTTAGGCCTTCTAAATCTTTTACTAATTGGTTTTTAATAACTTCTTCAGTTTTTCCACTTTCTCTTTCTTCAAGGTGTTCGCCTACACAAAGAATCGGAGTTAAACCATGGTTGAATGCAGCATGTAATTTTTTGTTTACTGATTCATCTGTTTCATTAAACATAGCACGTCTTTCAGAATGACCAATGATAACATATGAAACACCAATTGAAGTAAGCATATCTGGAGCAATTTCACCAGTGAAAGCACCGTGTTCTTCAAAATGCATATTTTGTGCACCAATTCTTAAATTTTCGCCTTGACGTTTTACCAAACAACGTAGTACTACGAAAGGAGCACAAATTACAGTATCAACTTTATCAATTGATGGCATATCATTGTTTACTGCGTAGATGAAAGCAAGAGCTTCATCACGAGTTTTGAACATTTTCCAGTTTCCAGCAATTATTGGTTTTCTCATAATAACGCCTACTTTACATCAGAAAGACAAGTTACACCTGGAAGAGCTTTACCTTCAAGGTATTCTAAGCTTGCACCGCCACCTGTTGAAATATGAGTGAATTTCTTTTCGTATCCCATAGAGATTGCGGCTGCAGCAGAGTCACCACCACCAATAATAGTAGTTGCGCCTTTTAAGTTAGCTAATGTTTCACAAATAGCTTTTGTGCCAACTGCGAATTTTTCTACTTCGAATACACCAGCAGGTCCATTCCAAACAACAGTCTTAGCACCTTCTAGTTCTTTTGCAAATAATGCAATTGTCTTAGGACCACAGTCTAAACCTTGTTCTTCAGGTTTAATATCATTTACTGAAGCAACTCTAGTTTCAGCTTTAGAAATTGCACCAAAGAAATCAGCAGCACAATCTTCATCAGAAACTGTAACTGTTACTACATCTACAGGTAAAATAATTTTACCATTTGCTTTTTCAAGTAAACCTTTTGCATAGTCTACGAAATCTGGTTCGCATTTAGATTTTCCTACTTCTAAGCCTTGAGCTTTGAAGAAAGTATATGCCATAGCACCACAAATCATAACTTTGTCTGCCTTATTTAATAAGTTTTCAATTACAGAAATCTTATCACTAACTTTAGCACCACCTAAAATAGCAACGAATGGTCTAACTGGATTATCTACAGCACCACCAATAAATTTAATTTCTTTTTCAAGTAAGAAACCAGCAGCTGAATCATTAGGGAAATGACTAGCAATACCTTGGTTTGAAGCATGCGCACGGTGTGCAGTACCAAATGCATCATTAACAAATACATCCCCTAAGCTTGCCCAATAAGCACCAAGTTCTGGATCATTTTTAGATTCTTTTTTGCCGTTTAAATCTTCATAACGAGTATTTTCAAACATGATTACATCGCCGTTTTTCATATTAGCGATAGCATCTTCTAATTCTTTTCCTCTTGTAACTGGAACAAATTTTACAGGTTGTCCAAGTAATTCTTCTAATCTTTTAGCAACAGGAGCTAAACTATTTTTTGCAAGGTCTGCTTCTTCTTTAATACGTCCAAGGTGAGAGAATAAAATTACTTTTCCTCCTTGTTCAATTGCATATTTAATAGTAGGTAATGCTTGTACAATACGGTTATCATCAGTAATAACGCCGCCTTTCATAGGTACGTTAAAGTCAACACGCATTAGAACTTTTTTACCATTTAATTGTAAGTCTCTTATACTTTTTTTAGTCATTTTCTTTTTCCTTTCTAAAATATCATTTCATTTGACTTTTTTATTTTTAAACCATTGTCATAATATTTCGTTAGTAAACGAATAGGTTGATTAACTATAAGTTCACTAAAATCAGAAAATATAACTTTAGTCTTTTCTTCATCCTTAATCATATCAATTACGCTATAGCAATTAATATATATATTGTCAATCTCTTTCTTGTTTTTAGTTGGAATAAGTACTAGGTTTTCTGATAGATATATTGGTATATGTTTTCTTATATTGAATACTTGAGATGTTGCTTTCATTCTTCCTTCAATAGTTGTTAAATCTTTTAGACAATAATTATTCAATACTTCTTTTAAAGTATTATTTATTAATATTTCTTGATTATTCTTCAACTTGATAGTAGTAGAACGATTCCCCTTTTTTAAATATAAAATATCAAGATCTATCATGCCTAATTATTATTAGTCTCTTTTAATTCTCTTTTCTGTTTCTGGATCAAAGAAGTGGCACTTATTCATATTAATCATTAATTTAATCATATCATTAGTATGAATATCGATACGTGCTGGAACTTTAGCAGTGATGGCTTGTCCCACAGAATCTTTACCAGGAAGTTTTACTCTAATTTGAGATTCAGCACCTAATAATTCTGAAATATCAACTTTGTATTCACCAGTCCATTCAGGATGTTCTTCAAAATCATCTTTTTGGTCAGAAATATCTTCTGGACGAATACCCATAACCAATTCTTTTTCTAGGTAATTCTTTTCTTTTAATAATTCAAATTTTTCTTGTGGAACTTGTAGACGAACTACACCATATTTGTGACTACCACATTCAAATATTCCATCTTTACCAACAACACCATTTACAAAGTTCATTGGAGGAGTACCGATGAATCCACCAACGAAGATGTTATCAGGGTTGTCATATATTTCTTTTGGAGCGCCAATTTGTTGAATCCAACCATCTCTCATAACAACGATTCTTGATGCCATTGTCATAGCTTCAATTTGGTCATGGGTAACGTAGATAGTTGTTGTCCCTAAACTTTCATGAATTTTGATTAATTCTGAACGCATTTGTACACGTAATTTAGCATCTAGGTTAGATAGAGGTTCGTCCATTAAGAATACTTTTGCATCACGAACGATAGCACGACCTAACGCAACACGTTGACGTTGACCACCTGATAAGGCAGCTGGTTTTCTGTCTAGGTATGGTTTTAAACCTAATTTTTCTGCAGCGTCTTGAACACGACGATCAATTTCAGTACGAGAAAATTTACGTAATTTTAAACCGAATGCCATGTTATCATAAACTGTCATATGAGGGTATAGAGCATAGCTTTGGAAAACCATCGCAATATTACGATCTTTTGGAGCTACGTCATTCATTACTTCTCCATCAATTAATAATTGTCCACTAGTGATTTCTTCTAGTCCTGCAACCATACGCAATGTTGTTGTTTTTCCACATCCAGATGGACCAACAAATACGATGAATTCACGGTCTTTAATTTTTAGATTGAAATCAAATACTGCTTGAACATTGTTACTATAAATTTTGTTGATATTTTTCAATTCAACTGTTGCCATAAATAGCCTCCTTTTAATTATTTTTTAATTTTACTCTTATATTATACCAAAAAAAAGAACAAATTAATATAGTCAATTTGTTCTTTTATTTTTGATTTTTTTAAACAATATGTTTTTTATTGCCTCTTAGATAATAAGTAGAACGCACTCGCATGAGTAAATTTTTGCAAATTTAAACCGGTTTCTTTGAATATTGCATCTAATTTATTTAATAAACTATTTCTATTCATATATAAAAGTTTTGCGCTTAAAGAAACATTCAAATCATTCTTAACCATTACATCTAAGATATCTTTATTAACTTGATTTTTTAAAACAACATCAGTAGTTTGCTTTTTGATTAAATCTATTGCTTCATCACATTGCTTATGATTTATTGTAAAAATTACCATTGTTGCTATATCACTATACATTTTTTGATTTAGTACATTATCTTTTATATATGTTTCAATATAGTTATAAACTTGTTTTCCTGATACTGTCTCATTAATGTAAATGCCTTCATGCATATAAATATCATATCCTAAATCAACACTAATAGTTTCGATTAATTCATTTAACTTAATTTCAAAATTTTCTTGATAAAAACAAATTAAATAGTCATATAGCTTTATCGTATAGCAATTCAAATATACTTTTGTTAATATTTCTTCTAATACTTCTTCATCGATTTTATTTACTTTAAAGATTGATAATTTTAACTTTTTTTGTTGAAAAGGGTAATGACCATTATCTAATAGATAAGTATATATGCTTTCTTGTTTTTCATTTCTTGAATAAACCTTTTTTTCAACATATTGTAATTTCAATAATTCATATTCTTCAGTAGAAATTGTCTTTGAAATTCCAAAAACTTGATGAGTCGTTGGAGTATAAAAATAGTAATTGTTGTCATCAAATGTTTTAGCATTTTCAATTATTTTCTTTCCATATATCTCTTTTAGTCTATCTAGCATATTGAACTCACCTTCTTAACTATTTTAATTATATAATAAATTTTTGTTTTTTTCAAGAAGATAATTCTTGTTAATTATTTTTTTATCTTAAATCTATATTTTGACTTTTTTTGTACAGGCTTTATAGTACAATGTTTATACTTATTTTAGGAGGGCAAAAATATGAATGAAATATCACCAATTGATTTTTTTAAATACTATCAAAATAATTTAAATTTTAAAATTATCGACATCAGGTCGACTAATGAATTTGAGGAGTACCATATCATTGATGCTATCAACATACCTTACAATCTATTAATGGAAAAGCATCATCTTTTTATGAACAAATATCAAACATATTATATAATTTGTAAAAATGGAACAAAGAGTTATCATGCTACAAAATACTTAATGAGATTAGGTTATAATGTTGTAAATGTTATAGGTGGAATTGACCACTGGATAGGTAGTGTAGTTACTAATTATGCGTAAAAGCAAGTTCAAATGAACTTGCTTATTTCTTTTTTCTAGTTGATATTTTTAACACAATAACTGTCATATCATCTTTTGTTTTAATTTGATTCTTAATAGTGTAATTTAATATCTCATATACTATTTGTTGAGGAGCTAAATCTTTAGCATTACTTATAAATTCTTCTAACAAATCATTATCAATTAAATTCTCTACTACTCCATCACTGCTCATTATTATCATATCGCCATCTTCTAATTGATAACTGCTTTGGTCAACTTCTTCATCTATGCCCAGTGGCAAACTTTGATTTATTATTTTATCTACCATTTTATTCTGTTTAAATATATATGTTGTATTAGCCCCCATTTTATAAAAAGTTGCATTACCATTGTGTCTATTTATATCTAAGAAGTCAAGAGTTGCATAACGTTCTAAATAATCTTGTACAACATAAAAAGTATTTAATATGGTTAAAGCAGTTGAAGGATCAATATTTAGTTTAATTATATCTTCTACCAAATGAAGTGTCATATCACTTTCATAGAATGCACTATAACCTTTTCCCATGCCATCTGATATTGCAAATAACATATGCCCATTGTTTTGTTCTTTTACCAAATAATTATCGCCACTTATCATTTGATTTTCCGTAGGCATATTGCCATATGCATATACTACATCAATAATTAATTTAGGTATTACATTTAAATAAATTGTCGTGTTTTCTTCTTTTACAAACTCAATAGAAACTTCACAATTTGTTACTGCTTCAAACAAACTATTCAATACTGGTTCTATGTCAGTTAGTTTTTTATTCTTTATACCAATTGTTATCAAAAAATCTTGTTCATAACTTCTAACTACTTCATAATAAGTAACATTATATTCTAATTCTAATAAATATGCTTTTGCTTTTTGTAGTTGTTGATAATTTAATTCTGTTTTGCTTGTTGTATCAATTACATAGTTTTTTAAAGCATTTGAAACACCATTAATTTGCGCTAACAAAATATAGTTATTTGCATTTTTTTCATTAGCATTTTGATTTTTAAAAAACGATTGTTGATTAAGTAATTTCGATGTATTATATATTGATTGAAATCTATCACAGTAGTTTATATATTCTTGATAATTGTCTTTAAAATTTTCATCTAAAGTCAAAATGTCTTTGAAAATCGGATACAATGTTTTTTGCCTTTTTTCGAAACATTCTTTTTGTTTAGAGCAAGTTTTACAATGCTGATCAATAATTGTCTTTATCCCACTACTAAGTCTTTCATTAAAATCCTTGGGGTTTTGAAAACCAACAACAAATCTATCTAAGAATCCCGCAAACTTTAAGATTTCTTCATTAACATTTTTTTGCGCAAGTTCATGCATTTCTTTATATTCATCTACTTCTTCTAATCTTTTAGGCATTAAGAAATACGCAAATATTTCAAATAAAATGCTAACAACCATAATCGATATATATGTAGCTGGGGACTCAATAGATTTACTCAAAATTAATATAGCAAGTAGTGTATTTAAAATACCTATTGTATAAATACTTCTTATTGTGTAAATTCCTGATATTGCAACAATAATTAATGCTTCGTTTATTCTTTTGCCAAAAAAACCCATACAAGTTGCTAAAATGCCAAATAATAAACTATATATGTTTCTAAACTTTCTGCTTAAATACATCGCAAAATAACTACCAACTAGAGGAAGTAAATTTACATTACCTATTGCAACAAATGATGCACCAAAGCAAGCTAATAAAGCAAGGAGAATTTCTAATAAAATGTAACTATTATATGTTTCATTATCATTTATTAAAAATCGTTCTTTAATGTTTTGAAAGTCTTTTAATAGTTTTGCTAAATAAATATCTAGGAACAAATATATTAATATACTTGTTAAAATATAAAATAGTTTTATCCAAATACTTATGTCTAGTTTAGGATAAATAAAAAGCATTAGGCAATTTATTAATAATATATAAACGCTAACTACTATTTTTGTTTGACCAAATATCGACCAATCTTTTTTTACACCAGTTTGATAAAGTAGTAAAAATACAGTTGTCGCAACAATTAAAATCAAATATGCAGGCCACATTTCTTTAGCAAATAATAATATACTTATAAATGAAACTGGATATATGTATATTATATTTTTTCTATTCTTCAATACATAAAATAAAAGTACTGGTAAATATAGTGAAAACGATAGGTTCCCTTTTATAGTCAAGATTAGAAAAAACGATATTATTATCATATTAATTTTTTTTAACATATAGTTCTCCCCCAATTAATTTACAAGTATTATATCAATTTTAGTTGTCATAAAAACACTAATTTAATCATATACTAAAAATATTTAAAAATAAAAAATAGATAAAGAATAATCTTTACCTATTTGTTTTCTTTTATTAGTTCTACTGTTCTTTTTAAAGCATCAAGTCTAGATATTGTAATTACCCTCTGACAAGTAGTACATTCAAGTTTGTAATCAATTCCAATTCGTAATACTTTCCAAGTACTCCCTCCACAAGGGTGTTTTTTTTTGAACTTTAAAATATCTCCAACTAAAACAGATGTTGCTTCTATCATTTATTTTACCTCTTTTTTCGCCTTTTTGTTATTGTTTAAAATTTCTTTTGCAAGTAATCTATATTCTTTCGATCCTCTCGAATTATACGAAAATTGAATTACTGGTATTCCATGCATTGGAGCCTCTTGAATATGTGAAGATCTAGTTATAATGGTATTAAACATTTTTTCAGGAAATAAGAATTTTACTTTATCAACTATCTCATATCCTAAAGTATTACGATTATCTAGTTTAGTTAGTAAAATACCTTCTATTTCTAATGGTTTATCTTTTTGTATTTTTGTAATTTTATTAACCATTTGTGACAAAGCTTCATATGAATAATATCCACACTCAACTGGTATTATTACTGAGTCACTTGCGTATAAGGCATTATCAACTATTAAACTTAATGAAGGAGGACAATCTATTAATATAAAGTCATACTCTTTTTTTAATTTGTCAAGTTTTTTCTTTAGTAAAAGTTCGTTGTCTTTTACGTTGTACAAACTTTCTTCAATATTTGCAAGTTTAATTGAAGCAGGAATTAAATCTACTTTTTCAACCTTTGTGTGTAATATCGCCTTTCTTAATAGACCTACATGAGTAAAGAAATCCGATACATCGAATAAAATGTCTTCACGATTAATTCCTAGCCCTAATGTAGCATTGGCCTGTTGGTCATAGTCAACAATCAAAACTTTTTGATCGTTTGAGGCAAGCGCAGACCCTAAATTAATAGCTGTTGTGGTCTTTCCCACCCCGCCTTTTTGATTAACAATGGAAATAACTTTACCCATAATGTTCCTCCTTTCTTTTATTATTTTAATGGTCTTTTCTTAATCTTTGCAAAACTTCTTGGATATATAATTGGCGTTTTTTCAGCTTTTTCTATCTCAATTACTACCCTTTTTCCTGCATTTTCAGGCAATTCATATTGATAAATTTTAGTAATTTTGCCACCTAATTTATGGATTGAATCACCAATTTCTTGACATTCATCATGATAATTTTGCCCCTTCATAGCAAGAAATTTACCACCAATTTTAGCAAATGGAATAGTAAGTTCCGATAAAATATTCATATTTGCAACAGCTCTTGCGGCAACAAAATCATACGATTCGCGTTTATCTAATATGTATTCTTCTGCTCTTTTATTTACGACTTCTATCTTTTGAAGTGATAATTCCTCTATTATTTTATTTAAAAAATCACATCTTTTTTTAGTAGGTTCAAGTAGTGTTACATACATATTAGGATATGCAATTTTTAGTACAAGTCCAGGAAATCCTGCACCGCTTCCAACATCTATTAACGTAGCATTATCAAATACATTTTGTTCTTTTAGAACCAATAGACTATCATAAAAATGTTTAACATATACATCACTGAATTCAGTAATTGTGGTCAAATTCATGACTCTAGATTCAACATCCAACATTTCATAATACCTAAATAATTGTGATAATTGCTCATCGTTTAGTGGTTTTACTTGTTTTAATAGTTCATTATATTTACTAATATCAAGCATTTTTATTTTTTTCTCTTTCTGTTTGATTCTATATATACTAATAAGATAGCTATATCCGATGGATTTACACCACTAATTCTTGTTGCTTGAGCGATAGTACGAGGCTTTACGCGCATTAATTTTTCACGTGCTTCACTGGCCAAATTGGCGATTTCTTGATAGTTTATATCTTCTGGTATCAATACACTTTCAAGTTTTAATACTCTGTTCGCTTCTTTAAATTCTTTATCAATATAACCTTGATATTTAACTTCAATATTAACTTGTTCACCTAATTCATAATCTAGAGGATTATCAAAATTAGCCATTTTTACAATATCAAAGTAACTGATTTCTGGTCTTTTCATTAGTTCTAATGCACTAATACCATCTTTTAAAATTGGAGAATTTATACTAGTTAAATAATCATTTATATTTTGTTTAGGAGTTAAGCGAGTATTTGCTAGACGTTCTTTTTCGTCTTTTAAAGTCTCCATCTTTTTCAAATAGTTATTGTATCTTTCTTCACTAATTAATCCGGTATGGTATCCATATTTAATAAGTCTTTGATCGGCATTGTCATGTCTTAATAGTAAACGGTATTCAGCTCTAGATGTTAACATACGATATGGATCAGTAACACCTTTTGTAACCAAGTCATCTATTAAAACACCAAGATATGCTTCATCCCTCTTTAATACTATTTGTTCTTTTCCTCTTACTAAACAGCTTGCATTCATACCAGCCATTAGTCCTTGGGCAGCTGCTTCCTCATATCCACTTGTACCATTAACTTGTCCACCGAAAAACAACCCTTTTACTTTTTTAGATTCTAAAGTCGGTTTTAATTCCAATGGATCAATGGCATCATATTCGATTGCATACGCATATTTTGCAATTTTGGCATTTTCAAAACCAGGTAAAGAATGAACCATTTGTTCTTGAACATAATGAGGCATACTTGTTGAAAAACCTTGTATATATGTTTCATTAATTTCCATACTTTCTGGTTCTAGAAATAATTGATGTCTTTCTTTATCCGCAAATCTTACTAGTTTATCTTCTATTGATGGACAATATCTTGGCCCAATGCCTTCTACTATTCCCGAATACATACTTGATTCGTTTAAATGTTCCCTAATAATTTGATGAGTTTTGGGAGTAGTCCATATCAAGTAACATGGGACTTGTTTATCGAATGGTATCATATCTTTGGGATTGGTTTCATAACTAAATGTTAAAGGCATATTTGTACCTAATTCTAATTGACCTTTTGAAAAATCAATTGTATCTGTATAAACTCTTGGTGGTGTACCAGTCTTTAATCTTATTAGCCTAAAGCCGTTTTCTCTTAATGATTGTGACAAACCATAGTTAGTATCTTCTCCATCTGGCCCTGATGGTTTTGTTTCTTTACCACATAATACCCTAGAAGATAGATATGTTCCTGTCGTAACTATAACTGTTTTCGCTTTTATCTTAGTTCCATCTTCTAAAATAACCCCTTGGATTTTTCCATCTTCAACCATTATTTTATCTACTAATGCAATATATATATCTAGATCAGGTTGGTCAGTTACTACTGTTTGCATGTATCTTGCATATACTAATTTATCTGATTGAACACGCATTGCACGAACAGCAGGTCCTTTTGATAGATTAAGCATTTTTACCTGTAAGCAAGTCTTATCGGCAGATTTTGCCATTTGCCCTCCAAGAGCATCAATTTCTCTAACTAAGATACCTTTTGCGGGACCACCAATAGATGGATTACATGGCATATTTCCGATACGCTTAAAAGCTCCACAAACCATAATTGTATTAAGGCCTACCCTTGCATTGGCTAAAGCAGCCTCAATTCCTGCGTGTCCACCGCCAATTACTAGTGCGTCATATGTTTGATCAATTTTATTTAATAATTCCTCTTTAGTTAAAACTTTACTCATTTTAATGCTTCCTTACTATATAGGCAATAACAACAACTAAAACAAGAACGATAAGACCAGCCAAAAGTCCTATTAGTTTAGTCATTGATTTATTCATTTTTTGCTTTTTTTCTAATTTTTTCTGCTTGTTAATTTCTAACTGTCTTTCTTTTGTCATGGGAAGTTTAGCCATACAAAAATCACAAGTTAATGCATCATATCTATTGTCGTTGTGACATTTTGGACAAATCATATTATCACCTATCTTTTTATCTTTTAATTTATTATACAACATTTTGATATTTTTTTCTATTAGATTGTTTATCTTTTATAAATATAAAAAAAGAAACTACTAAGAACTAAAATGTTTTACTTAAATTAGTTCTTTTGGTAGTTTCTATTTTACTATTTTACAATGACACCCATTACGCCTGGTTCCATTCCAGCCGCATTAGCTTCATCAGTATCAATATGCATAGCAAGTGCATATGAATCACTAACACGTACAACAACATCACCAAAAATTAATGAACGTTCTGGAGTGTTAATTTGTACCTTTACAATTTCTTTATCACTAACACCTAATTCTTTTGCGTCATTTACAGTTGCATGAATGTGTCTTTTTGCAACAATAACTCCTTCTGTTAATTCTAATTCACCTTTAGGACCAACTAACTTGCAACCAGGTGTACCTTTTAAATCACCAGATTCTCTAACAACTATAGGTAAGCCAATACTTCTTGCGTCGGTGGCAGAAAGTTCAACTTGAGAAGCCTTTCTGAATGGGCCTAAAATAGATACTCCTGCTAATTCCTTCTTAGGACCAACTACTGTAACTCTTTCTGCGCAAGCATATTGTCCAGGTTGTGATAACATTTTTTTAATTGTTAATGTAGCGTCATCACCAAATAAAGTTTTAAAATCTGCTTCAGTTAAATGAATATGACGTGCAGATGTTTCAACGATAAAATCTTTTGCCATGCTAATTCCTTCTTTCATTTTTTATACATATATATTATAACAAAAAAAGCCAAATAGGTCAAAAATAAAACCTAATTAATTTGAAAAAAATAGTAATATATTATATAATATATATATAATTATAAATAAAGGACTTTAATAATATGAAACTTGGAATGATTTCTCTAGGTTGTGCTAAGAATTTAATAGACTCTGAATTGTTTTTAGGAGTTGCTAAAAAGTATGATCTAGAAATTACAAACAATTTAAAAGAAGCAAACATAATTGTTGTCAATACTTGTGGCTTTATAGAAAGCGCTAAAAAAGAAGCAATTGATACAATATTAGAAGTAACCGAAAACAAGAAAGATAAAATTGTTATTGCAATGGGATGTCTTGTGGAAAGATATCTAGATGATTTAAAGAAAAGTCTTCCTGAAGTAGATATATATTTTCCAATCAAAGATTATAAAAATATCGATGAACTATTTCAAAAACTACTAGGCAGTACTAAAACATATAAAATGAATTATGAAGATCGTTTAATAACAACTCTTCCTCATAGTGCATATTTAAGAATATCTGAAGGATGCAATAATAGATGTAGTTATTGCGCAATACCACTTATTCGTGGTCCATTTACCAGTAGACCATTTGAAAGTTTAATATCGGAAGCAAAATATCTTGCAAAATGTGGTGTTAAGGAAATTACTCTTATTGGCCAAGATACTACTCGCTATGGTACTGATCTAAAAGAAGGTAAATATTTACAAGATTTATTACATGAAATATCTAATATACCAGGAGTATCACTTGTTAGAGTATTATACCTATACCCTGATGAAATTACAGATGAAGTAATTAATGAAATAAAAAACAATCCAAAAGTTGCAAAATATTTCGATATACCTATTCAACATGCATCAAATAAAATTTTAAAGGCTATGAATAGGCGTGGCAGCAAAGAATTTATCGTTGATTTAATTGCTAAAATTCGCAAGCAAATTCCTGATGTAACTATTAGAACAACTCTAATTGTTGGCTTCCCAACTGAAAACAATCAAGATTTCAAAGAATTAGTAGATTTTGTTGAAGAGATAAAATTCAACAGACTTGGTGTCTTCACATATTCTGATGAAGAAGATACAAAAGGCTATTTAATGGAACCTAAAGTATCTGAGACAACAATGAAAAAAAGATTAAATGCCATTATGCAAGTTCAAAATGGAATATCAAATAAACTTAATCACGAATATATCGGTAAAACATATTCAGCTATTATTGATAGTTATGATTCACAAGCCAATAAATATATTGTTCGTAATGAAGCTTATGCACCGGATGATGTTGATGGTTTTATCTATGCAACTAATGACTCAGGATTAAAAGTTAATATTGGCGATATAGTTAAGATAAAGATTACTGATGCAAATAGTTATGATCTATTTGCAAAGATAATAAAAGACTAATATAATTTGTTAGATTATTAACCTTTTTACAATTAGTATATATAGAAAAAAAATAAGCTTTGAGTGAAATAGTCAAGAAAAAGTAGACACAAAAAAAGCATTAATTAAATCCCTGTTCAGTTCTATACTGAACGGGGGTTTTATATTTTAACGAATAAGCTAATCTTTGTGTGTTAAAATATTTAATATAGGCATTTATTGCTGTATTAATATCTTCTGAAGAATACATTTTGAAATCTTTATATAATTCATT
>DPOU01000005.1 GCA_003539625.1 Acholeplasmatales bacterium | reverse complement strand
CAATCTAGTGTACACGAACAGTTTTGATGAAGAATCTTACAAAGATGGCGTAGATATAACGTTAGAAGAGTTGTATAATAAAGCGGAAAAATTGGGCAAACTTCCTAAAACAAGTGCTCCATCACAAGGTGAAATGACAGCTTTTTTCAAAAAATATCTTGATGAAGGATATGATATCGTATTTACTGGTATAAGTTCAAAGATGTCCGCAACTTATCAAATTGCTTGTTTAGTAAAGCAAGAATTAGCTCCTGATCGTATATTTGTTGTAGATAGTGGCAACTTATCAACAGGAATTGGTTTATTATTACTTAAGGCCACAAAATTCCGTGATATGGGATATAGCGCAATGCAAATAGCTAATGAATTAGAAAATATAGTTCCTCGTGTTAAGGCTCAATTTGTTATTGATACATTAGATTATTTATACAAAGGTGGAAGATGTAGCACTGTTTCATATGCCTTTTCAAAAGTATTACGCATTAAGCCAATGATTGTAGTTAGAGAAAAAGCAATGCAAGTAGGAACAAAATTTGTTGGTAGCATTACTCGAGCTCAAGCTGGTATGACTAAGATGTTCTTGAATGATTTTGAAAAAATAGATAAAGAATTTGTTTTCATTACTCATACTATGGCTTATGAAGGTGCTAAATATATTAGAAATATGATTAGTAATGTTAGTCCACAAATTGAAAATTTGTACGAAACGGTTGCGGGATGTGTAATTGGTAGCCACTGTGGTAGAAATACTATTGGAATTTTGTACATAATGAAAGATGAAATCGTTGCAAAAGTTGATAATATTGCAGAATAAAAAATTAATACCATTAGTTATCTAATGGTATTATCTATTTTGGAGGACAAATGGAAAAAATAGAATTATTGGCACCAGCCGGTGATTATGAAGTATTTCAAACCGCAGTATTAGCAGGTGCTGATGCTGTATACCTAGCAGGCAAAAACTTTGGCGCAAGAGCCTTTTCCACTAATTTTACGATTGAAGAAATAATAAATGCGGTAAAATACGCTCATCTTAGAAAAGTTAAAGTTTATGTCACTGTAAATACTATTGTTTATGAAAATGAATGGGAAGATTTAAAAGCATACATTGGTGAGCTTTATCATGCAAATGTTGATGCCTTAATTGTTCAAGATTTAGGAATTATCGAATATATTAGTGAAAAATACCCAGATTTTGAAATCCATGCTTCTACTCAAATGAATATTTATGATAAAGAAGCTAGTTTACTTCTTAAAAAAATTGGTATTAAACGTGTCGTGCTTGCGAGAGAAACATCATTAGAACAAGTAAAAGCAATAGCAAAAACTGGTATTGAAGTAGAAGTGTTTGCCCATGGTGCACTATGTTATTGTGCATCAGGTAATTGTTTAATGAGCTTTGCAATTGGTAAAAGAAGTGGAAATCGTGGTACTTGTGCCCAACCATGTCGAAAAAAATATTGTTTAGTTGAAAATAATTCGAAAATAAGCGAAGATTGTTCACTACTTTCAATGCGAGATTTAAACACTATTAATTATATTGATCAATTAATTGAAGCAAACGTTGCTTCTTTAAAAATTGAAGGTAGAATGAAAAGTAAAGAATATGTTTATGCGGTAGTTAAAAATTATCGAAAAAGAATTGATGATTACTATAATAACAAAAAAAATGTGATTGATGAAAAAGTTATTGATGAATTATCAGTTGCTTTTAATCGAAAATTTACAAAAGGTTATCTATTTAATGAAAATAATAATTTACTTACGAACATCCAAACAGTAAATCATCAGGGAATAGTAATTGGAAAAGTAATAAATGTAGTTGGGAACAGTTTTGATGTTAAATTATCAAAAGAATTACTCTTAAAAGATGCAATAAGGGTAGTTGGTAAAAGCGATTATGGCTTTGTTGTAAACAAAATGTTAGTAAACCATAAAGAAGTCAATTATGCTAAACCAAACGAGGTGGTAAGATTAACCGCCAATGCGAAAATTACTAAAGATAGCATCGTTTTAAAGACCCAATCTGCTCAGTTACAAACTGAAACCGTTAGATTACTTAATAATCCGAAAAAATATATTGAAATTAATGCAAAACTTACTATTAAATATGCTAATAAAATGCAACTAACAATTTTTAATAAACAAAATAGTGTTACTGTCGAAACCATTACTCTTGAAATGCTTGCTGAAAAACCAGTTAGTTTAGACTTTATCAAAGAAAGATTTGATAAATTTAAAGATACACCATTTTATTTAAATAAACTTATAATTGATTATGATGGTAAATGTTATTTTTCTGTAAAAGATTTAAATGAAATAAGAAAATTGGCAATTAACAAATTCACTGATGAAGTTTTAAAATATCAGCGAGTTAATTCAAAAATAGTTTTGCCAGACAGTCATAATTTTGAAAAAGAAGATTTAACAATTGAAATTATCACTAACAATAAAGATCAATATAATATTTGTAAAGAATTAGGCTTTAACAATATTTACACCGATTATAATAGCGATATGAAAAATCTAAGTAGGTTAAACTATAACGCAAATGAATTTGGATTAATTAATAATTTGTCACAAATAAATAATGGTTCTACAACGTCAATATATTTTAATATAGTTAATAAAAAGGCGGTATCATTTTTAAATAGATTTAATGTAAGAACCGTTTACTTGTCAAATGAGTTAAATTACGAACAATTAAAATCAATGTTACCTATTTATAATATGAATATTGGTGTTCAAATATATGGTAGATATGATTTAATGATTTCTAAACATTGTTTTGTTAGTAAAATAAAAGGTGCAAGTGATAAGAATTGTCACAAATGTTTAAACAATCACTATGAAATAATCGATGAGTATAACAATCATTTTCCGGTAATTTTAAATCCCAATGATTTATGTAGTCTAAGAATTGTTAACAATAAAGTATTAAATAATTTAAATATGATTGAAAAATATATTAGCCTTGGCATAAACCATTTTATGATTATTTTTACAACTGAAACAAAAGAAGAAATAACTGAAGTATTAAAAAAAGTAAAATTCCGCTGAATTGCGGAATTTTTTGCTAATTATCAATATCTCCTAAATTTTCTAAAGCAGATTTTTTCTTTGCGTTACTTACTCTTTGTTTTACTGTATACTTTTCTTTAATAAATAAGAAGGTAGCAATGGCAATGCCCATTAAAGAAGAAGCATAGAAGAAAAGAATATTTTGGCCAAGTTGATGAAAATCCATAAATAAACCTACAATAATTGGTGTAATAGATTGAGCTAGCATACTAGCCATATAGTAATAACTTGTAAATTTACCTACATTATTCTTATTAGCATATTCAACTACCATTGGGAATGAGTTAATGTTGACAAGTGCCCAACCAATACCCATAATCAATGACATTGCAATGTAGAAAATTTTCCAAGAAGAAACTTCTAAAGAGCGTCTATGAATAGTAAGTGATACAAAAGCAATTCCTAATAGACCAATAATTAAAAGAATTAAACCAATTACAATAGTCCATTTTCTACCAATTTTAGTAGATATACCAGAAAATAAAATAAATGATAGAATAGATGAAACTGATAAGAACGTTGCCATTTGTGAATACAAATTAGAGTCATTTAAAATGTTTTTAAAGAAAAGACTTCCAAATGTTTCAAAAGAATTAAAGGCCATAAACCAGAAGAAGATTGCGATAAGAATAATAATTAAATTCTTACTATCTTTTTTTGATAATTTATTATTTTCATCTATTGTGTCAAAGTTTTCTGAAAGGGTTTCTCCATAAGCAACATCATCTTTAGTTTCTTCTACTAGTTTGTTTTCGTTAATTGCAAATATTAAATAAACTAATACAATTACTAATATTATGGTGCATATAATGAATGGCCAAAGAACGCGGTCTTGAATTTGGGCAAGTGAAGAACTACTATTCATTTTGAAAAAAGGAACAAATCCAAGAAGAGTAACAAATACTCCACCAAGATAACCTGTTAAATTAATTATACCGTTTGCTGCAGATCTTAAAGGTTTTGGTGTTACGTCGGGCATTAAGGCTACAGCTGGTGAACGATATGCTTGCATTATAACTAAGAATAATAGCATTGCTATAATTACTCCAACAAGTAAATTCATTTTACACATAATGGCAACGAAAGGAAAAACTATAGCGGTTAGTAACATACCAATGATAATGTAAGGCATTCTCTTACCAAATTTTGAGCTAGTCTTATCTGAAAGTTTTCCAACTATTGGCATAATTATAATGGCAACAACATTATCAAGAGCCATTATAACCCCAATAATGTAATTATAGTGTTCAACATTTAAATCTTTTAACATTGCCTCTAAAATTATAGGGCAATAAATGTTATAAACTTGCCACAACATTAAGATGCCAAAGAAGGCTAATCCTATTTTTAAAGTATTCTTGTAATTTAATTTCAAAGTCCTATTAGACGATTGACTATTTTCCATATAAAGCTCCGTTTCTTAATATATTAACAATATTATAACAAAAAAAGATATATTTAGCAAAGAATTAGTGAAAATGTTTACAAAAATATGTTAAGAATGTGATGCTTTTACTAAATTACCAAAAATTTTCAAAAAATTCAGTTATTTTTCACTTTTTATAAGCCTTATTGTGTTATAATAAGAAAGAATTGTAGTATTAATTTAAATCACTATAAAAGGAGGAAAAAATATGGCAAAATTATTAATAGTAGATGACGAAATGCATATTCGTGATTTAGTTCAAAAATATGCAACATTTGAAAATTATGAGTCAGAGACAGCAGAAAATGGATTAGAGGCAATAGAAAAAGTTAAACACAACGAATATGATTTAGTAATTATGGACATTATGATGCCTGAATTGGATGGTTTTTCTGCAGTTAAAGAGATTAGAAAAATTTCTCAAGTTCCAGTAATAATGTTGTCAGCTCGTAGTGAAGAATATGACAAATTATATGGTTTTGATTTAGGAATTGATGATTATGTTACAAAACCATTTTCTCCAAAAGAATTAATGAGACGTGTAAATGCGGTATTAACAAGAGCTACTCATAAAAATAATCAAGAAAGTGCTACTACTAATGAAGTATGGCAATATAAAAACTTAAAAATTGATTATTCAGCCCATATTGTAACAATAAATAATGAAAAAATAGATCTTACCCCAAAAGAATACGAACTATTAGTTTATTTGATTAAAAACCAAAATATTGCGGTAAGAAGAGAACAACTATTAGAAAAAGTATGGGGATATGATTACTATGGTGATGATAGAACTCTAGATACTCATATGAAATCGCTAAGAAAGAAAATTGGCGAGTATGCTAATTGTATAATTACCATAAGAAGGGTAGGTTATCGATTTGAAACTGAATAAATTAAGTTTAAAATGGAAACTATTTTTCGCGGTAATTATTTTTGCCCTCGTTATTGTTTGTATTTTTATTGTGTTTCAAATTGGAATGTTAGGAAACTTCTATAGAACAAGAAAAATAAAGAAAACTACAGCGCTAGTAAACAAAGTAAGCAATATTGTGGCTAGTCATGAGGCAGTAGAATTTTCACAAAAAATTGAAGTAGATGGTGTAGTATCAGAATTAGATAAATTGTCAGCTGATGAAGAAATAGCAATTTATTTGATTACTGATATTTCTAATTTTGCCTCAAATGAACAGGATGAACACGCTCCATCAACGACCAAAACGGAAATTATAAACAATGGATGGGTATATAAAACTTATCAAGGTGAATCTTACAGTAAACTTGGTTATCAAACTATAAGAAAAATTAGAGAACAAGCCGAGAAGTTAGAATTAAAGAATTTCTATGCGGTAATTCTTAATGCGCCTGACCCCACAATTGACGATTATGTTCAAGTATTTGATACTCAAATGCCTAAGAAAAAATTGCAAAAAATTTTAGCTTCACAAACTAAAACAGTGATGTGTTGTAGCTTCGTTGACTTAGTCGATGGCACTGATTGCCTACTAATTATAGACAATAAATTGGTTCCTGTTGATGCTGCAGTAAATACTATGAAATTACAATTAATGTATATTACGCTAATAGTAATTGTCTTGGCGACAATGATAGCAATCTTGTTATCTAAATACATTTCCAAACCTATTTCGAAACTTAATTCAACCGCGAAATTAATGGCAGCGGGAAATTACGATGTTGTATTTGAGGGTAATGGTTATTTAGAAGTAAATGAACTTAATAAAACATTGAACAATACCGTTAGTGAACTTAAAAAGACGGAGACTCTAAGAAGAGAATTAATGGCCAATGTATCTCATGATTTGAGAACTCCACTTACAATGATTATGGGATATGCGGAAATGATGCGCGATATACCTGGTGAAAATTCACCTGAAAACTTGAAAATCATAATTGATGAAGTAGATAGATTAAATGTTTTAGTAAATGATATGTTAGATTTATCTAAACTATCAGCTAACACAGCTGTTATGCATCCACAAATCTTTTGTGTAACTGACAATTTGATCGAGATTGTCGATAGAATTCAAAAATTCAATGAAAATCAAGGCACGAATATCAAACTTCAATATGATCAAAATGTTGAAGTTTGTGCAGATGAAAGCAAAATCGAACAAGTTATTTGCAATTTTATTTATAATGCAATTAACTATAGTTCACCATCTTCTTTGATAAGGGTTGTACAAGAAGTAAATGGTGGTGTTGTAAGAATCTCTGTTATTGATGAAGGAATTGGAATAAAAGAAGAAGATTTAAAAGTTATTTGGGAAAGATATTACCGAGTTGACAAGGCTCATAAACGTTCATCAAAAGGATCAGGATTAGGCTTATCAATCGTTAAAGGTATATTAGAGTGTCATAAATTCAAATATGGTGTTTCATCTAAAGTTGGTGAGGGAAGTACTTTCTGGTTTGAAATGCCTATATATAAAGAAAAGGAGTAAAATATGAAAAAAATTAGAAAGATAATACTTTTTGTAGCATTAGCTGTGGTACTCACATTAACATCTTGTTATTTAAAACCATCTAATAGTGGCAATAATAATCAGAATAACCAAACTAATGTTATAAATGAAATTACTAATAAAACTATTGAATATAAAAATATTTCAGTAGAAGATTTGCAAACTGCTGTAACAGAAACAGCCGAAAATTTAAAAAATGCGGTAATTGGAATTAGTTTAAAAGCTACCCACACTAGTCAAATTGGTGGTTCACTAATAACATCAGAAGATACTGAATCAATTGGTAGTGGAGTAATTTATAAACGCGAAGAAGTTTTAAACTCTAAAAATAAGTTAATTGGTTACAATTATTATGTGGTTACAAATAGACACGTAATAACTGGTTCAAGTAGTTCATATCAATATAAAGCATATGCATATTTAGGTGAAGAAGATGTTGAAATAGAAGCAGAAATTATTGGTTCTGATCCAAAAGTTGATATTGCTTTAGTTAAATTCCAACACACCAAATTAATTCAACCAGTTGAAATTGCTGATAGTGATACAGTTAAAAAAGGTCAATTTGCCATTGCAATTGGTAATCCTGATGGATATGAATATTATGGTTCAGTAACATTTGGTATTGTCAGTGGTGAATTAAGATATGTATCAGAAGATTTAGATTCTGATGGAACTAATGATTTTACCGCAACTTATATTCAACATGATGTAACAATTAATCCTGGAAATAGTGGAGGCGGATTATTCACAATTGATGGCAAATTAATTGGAATAAATACGATGAAAATAGTTGATGATAAAATTGACAATATGGGATTTGCTATTCCATCTAATGTAGTTAAGAGTATTTTAGAAAACTATTTAGAGGTTGGTAAGACTCCCGAAAGACCACGTATTGGTATGACTGGTATTGCCGTAAGAAATATTACAAATGCGGTAAGTGCTCAAAATAATTTAAAAGAAATTCCTTCAATTAGTGAATACTCTGGCATTAAACCTTATGGAATTTATGTTGTTGGAATTACTGGAAATTCGTCAATTAGTAATAGCCCAATAAAAGTACATGATATAATATTAGAATTTGACGGAATAAAACTAACTAATATGAATATTCTATCGGCTAATTTAAATGGTTTAACAAAATATTTTATTGGCACTGAAGTAGAAGTAACATATTATTCACGTAGTCAAAATAAAGTTTTGAAAACAAAAATTACTCTAAAATAAACAAAAGAACTGTAAGTAGTTACCTTTGGGTTTACTTACAGTTTTTTATAATATAATATTTTGTCAAACAAAATAGTTTTATATGTTGATTTGTTTTATTTTATCTAAAAATATGATATAATGAACAAAGGTGATAATATGAATAATTTTATTGGTATATTTGATTCAGGAATCGGTGGTTTGAGTGTTCTTGAATCAATTAGAGAATTTTTACCTTATGAAAATATATTATATTTAGCGGATGAAAAGAATTGTCCCTATGGAACAAAGTGTCTTGAAGAAGTAAGAAAAATTACTCTTGATAATATTAATTACCTTAAATCAAAAGGTGCTAAAATTATTGTTGTTGCATGTAATACCGCAACATCTTCAATAATAGATATAGTTTCTAAGGACGATAATAGTATTATTGGTGTAATTGAACCCACCGCAAACGCTGCTTTAAAACTTACTAAAAACAAAAAAATTGGTTTATTTGCTACTAATTTAACTGTCAAAACCAAGATTTACGAACAATTCTTATCTGGTGTAATGGTAAAATCAGAAGGGTGTAGCGATTTTGTTACAAGCGTTGAAGCAGGTGATTTTGATAGTAATGAACTAAAAAAATCTATAATTAAGCATTTTGAAAAAATAAACGGTGTAGATACTTTAATACTTGGATGTACACACTTCAAATTTATCAAAAATACAATACAATCACTATATCCTAATTTAACAATTGTTGATAGTGGTATACCTACTACTGAAATTGTAATAGCAACTTTAAATAAACAAAATATTGCTAATGAAAGCACTGAAAAAGGCAAAGTAGTATTTGAAACTAGTGGTTCATTAGAAAAATCAAAAGAACAAATTTTAAAATTAAAATTCAATTTTGATGAAATAAGAACAAAAAATTAAAAAAAGGAGATGGCAAAATGCTATTAACTGTTGAAAATTTATCTTTAACATTTGATAAAAAACAAATATTCAACAATGCTTCATTTCGCGTTTTGCCAAATGAAAAAATTGGTGTTGTAGGAAATAATGGTGTAGGAAAAACCACTCTAATTAATGTGTTATGTGGAAAAATCATATCTGATTCTGGAAAAATTGATTTTGACAAAAAAATTAAAGTTGGTTATTTGGACCAATATATAAATATTAATCCCAACGTTTCTATAAATAATTACTTAAAACAAGCTTTTCTTGGCTTATATGAAAAAGATGAAGAAATGAATCGTATGTTTGATGAACTTTCTAAAACTGATGATGAAATAATAATAAATAGATATGTTAGATTAACAACACAAATACGTGAATATTTAGAAAGCAATGACTTCTATGCAATTGATTCAAAAATAGGTCGCATTGTTTCAGGTTTAGGTATTGTTCAATATGGATTAGATACCTTAGTTGGTAGATTATCAGGTGGTCAAAAGGTTAAGGTTGCTTTAGCAAAATTGTTATTAGAAGAACCAGATTTGTTAATATTAGATGAACCAACAAACTTTTTAGACACTGCTCATGTTGATTGGCTAGTTAAATATTTAAAAGAATATAAAGGAAATTTCATAATTGTATCGCATAATCAAGAATTTTTAAATGATGTTGTTAACGTGATACTTGAATTAGAATTTGGTAAAATCACCAAATATAAAGGTAATTATCAAGAATATCGTTTAAAAAAATTAATGGCTGAAGAAGATTATGAAAGACGATACAATGCTCAACAAAAAGAAATCAAAGAATTGAGTGCATATATTGCTAAAAACAAAGTTAAAACTTCCACCGCAAGACAGGCGGCAAGTCGTGAAAAGAAGTTAGAAAAAATTGAAGTAATGCAAAAACCAAAAAGTGGTGACATTCATTTAAATCTTAGTTTTAATTATTCACCGATTGGTTCAGAACGTTTCTTAGTTGTCAAAGATTTGGAAATAGGTTATGATTTTTCACTCCTTCCACCTATTGATTTTGAAATAAGAAGTGGCACAAAACTTGCAATTACTGGGTTTAACGGTATTGGCAAATCAACCTTGTTAAAAACACTTGTGGGAATTTTAAAGCCAATTTCGGGTAGTTATCATTTTGTCGATAACACTAAAATAGCTTATTATGAACAAGAAAACAATTTTGATGATCCCAATATTACCCCATTACAAGAAATTCAAAATATTTATCCAAGCATGACACATCAAGAAATTAGATCTAAACTAGCAAGAGTTGGCTTAACGGGTAATTTGGCAATCCAACCAATCAAATCTATGAGTGGTGGCGAACAATCCAAATTAAAACTTTGTAAAGTTATGATGCAAAAAGCAAACATTTTGGTGTTGGATGAACCGACAAACCACTTAGATAAATTTGCTAGAGAAGATTTGTTGGTTGCCCTAAAAAAATATAATGGTACAGTTATTTTTGTAAGTCACGAACGTGATTTTGTTGATAAACTTGCAACGAAAGTTTACAGCATTGAAGATTTATTAATAAATTAAATATAGGTGAAAAAATGAATACAATCCATCTAATGGTCGGAATCCAAGGTAGTGGTAAAACGACTTTTTCTAAAAAACTTTCAGAAGAATTAGGTATTAAAATCATTTCTACAGATGAAGTAAGAAAACAAAATCCCAATATTAAAGAAGAAATGGTATGGCCTCTTGCATATGACATGTGTGCAAATGAAATAAAAAACAATAAAGATGTAATCTTTGATGCTACAAGTATAACACCAAAAGTACGTAAACGTCTATATGATAATATTAAGGAAAGAACAAATAATTTTCAAATTGGGTGTTATTTCTTCAAAGTCGATGTAAAAGTTTGTAAATCAAGGGTTGCAAAACGCAATAATATTGAAGGTGAAATCAATTTACCTTTAGAAGTAGTTGAAAAATTTAATAATTCATTGGTTTTTCCTACTTATGATGAACCAATAGTATTTATTAAGGTAATAAATGAATTAGGAAATATTGTTGATGAAACTACAAAGTTATAAGAAAGGAGAAAATCATGTCTCTAGATAAAATTCAAGAAATATTTGTAAATAGTGGAGTAGAAATAAATGATGCTCTTGCAACTGGTAAATTAACAAATGTTAAAGTAAATGATAAAACTTCAACATGGCGTTTATGTTTACAATTTAGTGAAATTGTTGAACCAGATGATTTGTATAATATGCAAGAAAAAGTTGCAAAATATATTCGAGAAAATTTTGGCATAAAAAATGTTAAATTTACAGTAGATTATGATGATTCGACAAAATCAACTTACTATGCTAAAAGTAGCTTTGTTAAAAAATATTTATTAGAAGCAATTGAAGTATGTAAAGAAGTAAAAAAAGGAGTTATTATTTTAAATGAATGCTCCTTAAATCTTAACGATAATCAAATTGAGTTTATTGTTGCAACTGATGAGGAAAGTAAAACAGTAGAAGAAAACTTAATTGTTATCAAAAAATTCTTCTTAAATTATGGTTTAGATTTCATTAAATTCAAAATTACTATCGATGAAAATGCTAAAAATATTAAAGAATTAAGTGAAGAAAAGCAAAAAATTAAAGAAGATTTAGATGAAACCAAGAGTGCAGAAGAATATAAAATGCGCAAACAGTTACAACAAGAAAATAAAATACAAGGATCTTATCAATATAAAAACAGTGGTCAATACATAAATGTTAAAATTGATGATATTCCTTACACTAGTATGGAAGTGTCAGAATTTAAACAAATGAATGGTACTGATAAAGTAATTGTTTTCGGTAGTATTGTTAGTGCTGAAATTAGACCAATTCGTTCTAAACAAGGTAAAGACTTTATTTTATTTGTTGGTAGTATTACCAATAATACTGATACTGTAATGATTAAACGTTTTATTTATAACAACCAAGTTGATGAATATAAAGAAAACATGAAAGTAGGCAAACGAGTTGAGGTAAAAGGTGAAATCAGATGGGATGACTTTGCTAAAGACGTTGTAATAATGTGCAATGAGATAATTTTACTTGGCTCAGACTTATCAAGAGTTAGATTTGATGAGGCAATAGTAAAAAGAGTAGAATTACATGCCCATACTAAAATGAGTGTACTTGATAGCATTATGTCAGTCGAAGATTATGTAGATCAAGCAAGTAATTATGGTCATAAAGCAATTGCGGTAACCGATCATGCCAATTGCCATGTACTTCCGGATTTATTTAAACTTTGTGCCAAAAAAGGTATTAAACCGATTGCAGGGGTTGAGGGCTATTATATAGATGAAAAAAGTTTAAATATCGCTTTTACTGATGAAGATATTGAATTAAAAGATGCAACTTATGTTGTATTTGATATTGAAACAACTGGTTTATATATCCCATTTAATGAAATCATTGAAATTGGTGCCGTTAAAATAAAAAATGGCCTCATAATTGATGAATTTGCTAGTTTAATAAAACCTAAGAATCGTGTTCATAAAAAGATTATGGATATAACAAATATTACAAATGATATGTTAGAAGATCAATTACCAATTGAAGAAGTTTTACCAAAATTCAAAGAATTTATTAAAGGATGTATCTTAGTTGCCCATAATGCTCATTTTGACTCTGATTTTATTTATGCAGAATTAGCTAAATTAGGAATATTTGATGGTCCTATGCCATGTTTAGATACAATGATGATGGCTAGAGGTTTGTATGGTGGAGCCTTTAAACAAAACAACTTACGAGCTGTAGGAAAATATTTAAAGGTAGAAGTTGAACCAAATGAACAACATAGAGCGGTTTATGATGCTAAAACTACTGGTAATGTATTCTTGAAAATGCTTGGCGATGCAACTGATCAAGGTATTACCAACTATAATCAATTTAACGCTTTAGTAACAAAAAATGAATTATTCAGATATAAAATACCAAATCATATTAATATACTAGTAAAAAATAAACAAGGTTTGAAAAATTTCTACAAAATAATTTCAGAATCTCATACAACATATTTCCAAAAAGATGCTAGAATCTTAAGAAGCTTAATTGAGAAAAATCGTGAAGGCATTTTAGTTGGTAGTGGATGTGCTAATGGTGAGATATTTAGACTTGCATTAGAAAAAACTTATGATCAATTAGTTAATGCTATGGACTTCTATGATTACATTGAAGTACAACCACCTTGTTGCTATTTACACTTGTTCGATATGTGGTCTGAAGAAGAAGGACTTGAAATGGCAAAATCTTTGATTAATGAGATAATTGCTGCCGCAAGACAAAAAAACAAAATGGTTATTGCAACAGGTGATGTTCATGAATTAATTGAAGAAGATGCTCAATATCGTAAAGTATATTTAAGTGTAGCTAGACCAAATGGTGGTGGTCCACATGAATTATCGCATTATGAGGGAACTCTTGATATGCATTATCGAAATACTGCCGAAATGTTAGAAGAGTTTAGTTTCCTAGATACTGATTTAGCTTATGAAATTGTTGTTACAAACACCAATAAAATAAATGATATGATTGAAGAATATGAATTATTCCCTAAAAAGTTGTACGTACCACGTGATGACTTTATGGCTGATAAAAACGGTGTAGCATCTATGAAAGCTGCTGTATATGACATTTCATATCAAACTGCTTATAAAATGTATGGTCAACCACTTCCTAAATATGTTCAAGAAAGACTTGATAGAGAACTTGATGCCATAATTGGACATGGATATTTCTCTGTATATTATATTTCACATTTATTAGTTAAAAATTCTAACGATGCTGGATATATTGTAGGTAGTAGAGGATCAGTTGGTAGCTCGTTTGTTGCAACAATGATGGGAATCACTGAAGTAAATCCATTAAGACCTCACTATGTTTGTCCACATTGTTATTTTAGTGCATTCAAATTTAACGAAGAAGAAAAAGCACAATATAATCAAAACATTAGTGAAGAAATGGAAAATGAACTTAATAAGGCGGGAGTTGGGGTTGACTTAAAGCCAATGAAGTGCCCGGTTTGTGGTCATGAATTAAATAGAGGCGGTTTAGATATTGCTTTTGAAACGTTCCTGGGATTTACGGGTGAAAAAGTTCCGGATATTGATTTAAACTTCTCAGGTGAATATCAAGCGCAAGCTCATCTGTTCTGTCAAAAAACCTTTGGTATTGATAACGCATTTAGAGCTGGTACGGTAAGTACGGTACAATCAAAGACAGCTTTTGCGTATGCTCGTGATTATTACCAAAAAATAGGCGTATTTAAACGTCAAGTTGAGTTAGAACGACTAGCAGTAATGCTTTCTGAATCTAAAAGAACTACTGGCCAACATCCAGGTGGTATTGTTGTAGTTCCAGATGATATCGAATATACTGATCTTATACCAGTTCAATATCCACCAATTTCTGACAATGATATTGAAGGACAAAATTGGCGAACATCACACTATGATTACCATAAATTTGAAGATAACTTATTAAAACTAGATATTCTTGGACATGATGATCCTACGGTAATGAAATTCTTAATGGATAATGTACATGCTAATCCCGATGATTTTCCATTTTCAACCGTAGATGGCATACCATATTATGATGAAAAAGTAATTTCATTATTTGCCTCAAAAGATGCACTTGAACTAAAAGGCGAAGATGTTGACACTTTATCTAGTGGAACAATTGGTATACCTGAATTTGGTACCCAATTTGTTAGAGGTATGTTAGAAACTATTAAACCAAATTCAATAAGTCAAATTATTAAAGTTTCAGGATTATCGCATGGAACAGATGTTTGGATGAAAAATGCTGAAGATTTGGTAAAAGGTACTAATCCTGATTATCCTAAAATTAAATTTAATGAAGTTATTGGATGTCGTGATGATATTATGATTTATCTTATTGCAATTGGTGTATCTGCAGCTAATGCCTTTAAAATAATGGAAGGTGTTAGAAAAGGTAAAGGACTTACTGCCGAACAAGAAGAACTAATGATAAAACATAATGTTCCTGCTTGGTTTATTGATTCGTGTAAAAAAATTAAATATTTGTTTCCTAAAGCACACGCTGCGGCATACGTTATAATGGCGCTTCGAATTGCTTGGTTTAAAGTGTATAGACCAATATATTATTATGCGGCATACTTCTCGAAACGTGCTAAAGAATTCGATCCTGAAGCATTTGCGCTTGGAAAAAATGCCTTAACAAATCGTATTAACGAAATAGAAAGAAAAATACGTGATCATCAAGAAGTTACTAATAAAGAAGTTGATTTATTAGATGAATTGAAGATTGCGTTAGAAATGGTATTAAGAGGATATAAATTTAGACAAATTGACGTTAATATATCAGATGCTACTAATTTAGTTATTGCACCAGATAAAAAATCATTATATTTACCTTTTATAGCTGTTGATTCACTTGGTGAAACAGTTGCACAATCAATTGTTGAAGCTCGAAAAAAACGTGCGTTCTCATCTAAAAAAGATTTTGAAATGCGTACAAGTATCAACAAAAAACAATATGCTAATTTGGTAAAATTAGAGGCGTTTGGTGATTTAGTAGATGATGATACTACTTTATTGTAAAAATGGAGGTATATTATGAAAGTAGGTAGTAACTTTGCCTTTGGGCGATTAAACAATGTAACGCAGACTTATCAAGAATCTGCAACAAAAGAAGGAATTGGTTTAAAAACTTTAATACTTCTATCAACAACATTAATCACTTCACTTGTTTTCATTAATGTTGCTTTGCGAATTAATTATATGCCAATTTATACTTACATTATCGCAGGGGTAATTGCATTTATTTTGAATCTTATTATGGTATTATCACCATTAAAAGCAAAATATTTATCAATACCATATGCTATATCGGAAGGATTAATAATTGGTTGCATTTGTGAATTATTAGAACTTGTATTACCTGGTATGGGTTTAAGAATAGCAAGTTTAGCACTTCTAGTAACACTTTCGGTGTTTGTCGGAGGGGCATTTCTATACATGAAGGGAATAATCAAAGTAGGCCAAAAGTTTAAAGCAATGTTATTCTCATTCTCAATTGGAATTATAGTATTTTCACTTTGCTTTGGAATTATGGCACTTGTTAGTTTTATAACAACAGGCGTAAATCTATATTCAATTTATTATTTTTCTGGATTAGGAATAATTGGATCAATAATTATGTGCATTGTTGCAACTTTATATGTTATTGTTAGTTTTGACAATGCAACGCAAATAGTGGATTCAGGAGCAGATAAAGATTATGAGTGGTATGCAAGTTATGCTATTACTCTAAATGTTATCTATTTATTCTTTGAAATATTAAGGTTAATATTAATTATCCTTTCTAATTCTAGTAAAAGAAAATAATTATTACAAATCAAAATAGTTGTATGATTTTGCCAAAAGTGGTAAAATATAAATGTAAAAAATAGTCCATTTAAGGAGGTTATTAGAAATGGCTGTAAAAATTGCAATTAATGGTTTTGGACGTATTGGTCGTTTAGCATTCAGACAAATGTTCGGTGCTGAAGGTTATGAAGTTGTTGCTATCAATGACTTAACTAGTCCAAAAATGTTAGCTCACTTATTAAAATACGATTCTGCTCAAGGTAGATATCAATATGCAGATTCTGTAACTTGCTCAGAAGAAGGTGCTGAAGAAGGCTGGATTGCTGTAAACGGTAAAAAAGTTAGAATCTATGCTGAAAAAGATGCAAATAATTGCCCTTGGAAAGAATTAGACGTAGACGTAGTATTAGAATGCACAGGCTTCTATTGCTCAAAAGAAAAATCAATGGCACACATCAATGCAGGTGCTAAAAAAGTTATTATTTCTGCACCAGCTGGTAAAGATTTAAAAACTATAGTTTATAATGTTAATCATAAGACTTTAACTAAAGATGATCAAGTTATTTCTGCTGCATCATGCACAACTAACTGCTTAGCTCCTATGGCACATGCATTAAATAACTATGCTCCAATCCAAAGTGGTATTATGACTACTGTACATGCATACACTGGTGACCAAATGGTTCTTGATGGCCCTCATAGAAAAGGTGATTTAAGAAGAGCAAGAGCTGCAGCTTGCAGTATCGTTCCAAATTCAACTGGTGCCGCAAAAGCTATCGGTCTTGTTATTCCTGAATTAAACGGTAAATTAATTGGTTCTGCACAACGTGTTCCTGTTCCTACTGGTTCAACTACAATTCTTGTTGCTGTTGTCAAATCAGATGAAGAAGTTACACCAGCTTCAATCAATGCCGCTATGAAAGCAGCTTCTAACGAATCATATGGTTATACTGAAGAACCACTAGTTTCTTCTGATATCATTGGTATTACATATGGATCATTATTTGATGCAACTCAAACAATGGTTACTTCATTAGGTAATGGCTTATATCAAGTACAAGTTGTTGCATGGTATGATAATGAAAATTCATACACATCTCAAATGGTTCGTACAGCTAAATATTTAAGCGAAAACTGCAAATAACATTGAAATAGAAGATTGACAAGGAAACTTGTCAGTCTTTTTGTTTTAAAATGTTAAATATTGCATAAAATATTCTTGGGTGATAATGTGAGCAAAAAAATGATTAATTTAATAGAACTACTATTATTAATTATAATAGTATATTTTTTTGTTAAATTATTTCCCTTTTTTAAAAATTTTTTATCGTTTGTATTCAAAGTTACCCTCCCATTTTTATTAGGATTTATTATCGCCTTTATTTTTGAACCATTGATTGAAAAACTGTCAAAGAAGATTAATCGTAAAATAATTGTAATAATAATAAATGCTATTTTGATAGGTGGTATAATTTTATTTGTTAGATTCTTTGTTCCTTTTTTAATAAAACAACTCAATGCTATATCAGATCAAATACCTTCATATATTGATCAAATAAAAGCAATATTCGCTAAGTTTGAACAAAAAATCAATCATATATCTAAGAATTATGAATTGGATTATAATAAAATTGAGGAATTATTAAATGATTTGATAACAAAAATAATTAATAATTTAGGTGGTTTTATACAAAGAAGTTTTTCCTACATTTTTTCTATTTTTATGACTCCAATTCTAGCAATATATTTTATGAATTACTACGAAAAAGTAGAAGAATTTATCAAAAAACACACAATGAATAAAAAACCATTGTATGATTGTTTAAAAGAAATTAAAACTTCTTTACATCAATATGTTAAAGGCGTATTAATAGTAATGAGTATCTTAAGCTTAGTTACTTTTATAACATTTAAAATTATTGGTTTGGAATATGCATTTTTACTTGCTTTATTAATCGGAATTACTGACATAATTCCCTATGTTGGCCCATATATAGGTGGTGCAATTGCAGGTATATTTACGTTAGCAACCAAACCTGAAAAATTTATTTATGTAATAATTTCAATTGTAATTACGCAGCTTCTTGAAAGTAATTATTTAGTTCCTAAAATTCAAAGTAAAACTCTGAAAACTAATCCGCTTATAGTATTATTTTCTATTGCATTTTTCGGTGAATTATTTGGAATATTAGGCATACTAATTGCTGTGCCAATGTCTAGAATTATTGAAATCATCTTTTTTGCAATTAATCAAACTAAAAAAACGTAAAAAAAGATAATTTCAATTTACAAAAAAATTGAAATGTGTTATAATATGTCTAGGAAATTGTTATAAAATAATATTTGAATAATTTTTAAAGGAGTGAAAAATATGTTATCAAAGGCACAAAAGAATTGGATGATTGCTATAGGAATCGTGAGTCTTGTATTAGGGCTTATTGTTGCACTTCCTTTTCGTTCAATTCCTGGATTGAACAATGGCGAAAATATATTTGTCGTTGAGTCAGTTCTAAAACTTATACTTGGTGTTGTTGCAATATTACTTGCAATATATCCAGCAATCAAAAAATATCAACAATTATATAATTATCGTGAAGTTTCTAAACTAACTTTAGTTATGGCTTATTTTCCAATTGTTATTTATATAATTGCAACAATTATTAATATCATTCAAACTCTTTCATTCGATTATGTTTCTGCCGGTGTTGGTAGTGTATTATCAGAAAAAATGTTAGGTGTTGTAGTGTCTGCACTTGTAGCATATTTTGTATTTGCGGTATACGCATTACTTAGAGCATACAAAATAATGATGCGTTTTGATATGAAAGATAATATCATTCTAGATGTTGTTATTTTCTTATTTATTGTTTGCTTTATTTTACTTGAATGGCGTATAAATGCTGTTTATGGTAAAGCATATGGTGATATTGCAGAATATAAATTAGGTAATTCACTAATTTTCTTCGTTTACATTCTATTAGTTATTGCTTTTTGTTTAACATTAAGATGGATAATTCGTACCTTTAAAAAAGATGAACAACTAATTCATTATGTTGGCGGTGAAGGTTACGAATATGAAATTAAACAAAAAGAACATCATCGTGCATACAATGATATTCTTGATGATTTTGAAATGTATTTTGATGAAAACTCAGATGACTATTCAAAACTTCAAATTGAAGAAGTAACTGGAGAAGAAAGTCATGAAGAAGAAGTACAAACAGTGGAAGTTCAAGATGAATATGAAGATGAGGAAGAAGATAATCAAGAAGTATTCGTTGCTGAACCTACTTTAGAAGAAATAAATACAACTGATAGTGAAGAAGTTAAATCTTTAAATTCAGAAAAAGCTGAAATTGCAAAAGTTGTTGCTGAAAAACATGCAATGTTAAATGAAATTGAGGCAAAACAAGCAGCTCTTGAAGAAGCTAAAGCTGAATTGCGTAAACAAAGAGCTGATTATGAAGCATTACTTGCTGAAGTTCAAGCTATGAAACTTGAAAGTGTAGAAGTTGAAACTCCAGAAGTTGTTGCTCCTACTAAGAAAACTAAGAAAATTGTTCCTTCATTTGAAAAAATGGTTGAATATGCAAATTCATTTAGTGATCATGAGGGCTTCAAAGCAGTTGCTAATCCTAAAGGCAATCTTATCAAATATTACATTGGTAAGAAGATGTATTTAGTAATGCAATCAACTAATAACGATTATCGTATTAGCTTTATAACTTCATCAAATAAATTCGTTGAATACTTAAAAGCTAGACCTGGTGAATTAATCGCTCCTAAAAATTTAAAAGATAATTATTGGGTTAAGTTAACTAATAAAGGTAAAGAAGAAGCTAAATTTATGCGTAAGGTTATAAAAGAGGCGGTTCTTACTGCAGAAAAACAAATAGCTGATGAAGCTGCTGCAAAACAAGCTGAAAGAAAAGCTAAGGCTGCCGCTCGTGCAAAAGAACGTGCTGCTTTAAAAAAAGCACAACAAGAAAGCAATAAATAGAGAGGATAGGTAGATAATTATGATGTCTGAAAAAAATCGTAGTTTAATATTTAAATTAGCATCAATAGCATTAATTATTTGTTTTATTGCTGCCATTCCTTTCGGTGGTAAATATATGCCAAAAGCTGAAGTAATTATTAAATATTTAATAATTCCAGCAATTATTATCATTTTGAACATTTTCATTACTGTTCGTAAATTTGATAGTTATCGCCCTGTCGATCGTAGTGTTTCACTAATTAGCTATATGCCTATTTTTGCATATACTATTATATCTTCACTTTACGTAGTATTCTTAATGGCGCGTGCTACTCCAACAAGTGTGTTCACATATAGTAAATTCATTTATCTTTCAATTGCACTTGGCTTAGAAATTGTTGGATTAACTGTTTGCTTATTCAACGTTGATAAATTAGCAATTAAAGCTACAAAATTCCAAATATCATTATTTGATGTATTTGTATATGTAATATTTGCTGTTGACATGATACTTTTACGTTCAAAAGTTCTTAACAATTATCACACAACAGTTGAACTTGTAAATACTAATGCTTGGAATATTATCATATGCTTATTATTTAGTGCAATTGTATTAGTAACTTTCTTTGCAAGAATGAAATCTACATATGATACAAGAGAAGAATTTACTGAAAAATCTAAAGAAGAATTACTTGAAGAATGGCAACAACGCCATGATGACGAATATTTTAATGCTGAATTAGTTATTCTATATTCTATGTTAAATTATACTAGTGAAAGATTGAGCGTTGATATCTATCAAGAAAAAGAAAAAGTTAATGCACCTGAATTAAATGCAAAAATTGAAAAGCTATCTAACCGTTTAGACAATTTAAAACAAGAATTAAAAAATACTAAAGAACGTGAATTAACTGAACAATCAAAGAATCATAAACTTGTTGAAGCATATACTGATCTTAAAAACCAAGTTAAGAAAGAAGTTGCTTTAACTGAACTTGCCGCAATCAAACGTGAATTAGAATTAGTAAATTCTGCAATTGAAAAAGAAAATGCTGAATATGATTCAGAACTTGCTGTATTTGAACAAGAAAAAGCTGATTTACAAGCAAAAGTTGAAGCATTATCAAAAGAAAAGGCTGAATTAGAATCTACTAAATCAGAAGTAGTTGAAGAAACTCCTAAACCAGTTCAAAAAGTTCAGACAGATGCTACTAAGAAAGAAAAAGAATTTGTTTATCCTTATGACGAATTGGTTAAATTTGCTTCAAGTTTAAATCATGCTGATTTAAGCGTAGTTGTTAATCCTAAAGGTACTCAACATAAATTCCTTGTTGGCAAGAAACCATATTTGATTACACAAAAGACTTCAAGTGATTATCGTATTACTTACGTAGTTGATGAAAGTAATTTAATTACTTATCTTCAAGGCTTCCCTGGCATTGTTTCAGTTGCCAATACCCCTAAAGGTGGTAACTGGTTGAAAATTGTTAATAAGGGCGAATTAGAAGCTGATTTCATAAAGAAATTAGTTGAAGAATCGTTAACTGCTGAATTAGCTGCAGAACAAGCTGCAATTGAAGCTAAAGAGGCTCAAAAAGCTGAAGAGGCTAAACGTAAAGAGGAAGAACGTTTGAATCGTGAAAAAGTTAAGATGGCTGAAAAGATTCTTGCTGATAACGAAAAAGAAGCACAACGTCAAGCCAAAGAAGCTGAAAAAGAAGCATTACGTCAAGCTAAAGAAGCTGAACGTTTAGCTAAAGAGGCAGAAAGAGAAGCCGCAAGAAAAGCTAAAGAAGAAGCTCAAAAGGCTAAAGAAGAAGCAATCAGACAAGCAAAAGAAGCTGAAGAAGAAGCCGCAAGAAAAGCTAAAGAAGAAGAATTATTAGCTAAAGAAGCTGAACTTCGTGCAAAAGAAGCTGAGCTTCAAGCAAATGCTGAAGAAGAAGAAGCAAGAAGAAAAGCCGCTGAAGAAGAAGCAGAAAGAACAAAACGTGAAGCCGCTGAACATGCAGAACGTTTGGTTAAAGAAGCTGAAGCAGAAGCAGCTAAGAAAGCCAAGGAAGCTGAAAAAGCTGTAAAAGATGCCGAAAAAGAAGCCGCTAAGAAAGCAAGAGAAGCTGAAAAAGCCGTAAAAGATGCTGAAAGAGAAGTTGCTAGAAAAGCAAGAGAGGCTGATAAGAAGGCTAAAGAAGCTGAAAAGGCTGTAAAAGACGCTGAAAAAGAAGTTGCTAGAATTCTTGATGAAGCTAAAAAACAAGCTGAAATGGATGAACAAAATCTAGAAGCTAAAGCTGAAGAACCTGTAGTAGTTAAAAAAGCAACAACAGCTAAGAAACCAGCTTCAACTACCAAGAAAACTGCTTCTACAACAACTAAAAAAGCAACTTCAACAACAAAAAAGGCTACCACCACAAGAAAAACAACAACTAAAAAAGTAGAAAAGCCTGAAGAAGAAAAAGCTGCATAATTAAAACATATTAAAGATCAGTAAAGTAAGATAGTAAATTTTAGAGAATAGTTGGTTGGTGCAAAACTATATTACCCTTACTTGAAGCTCCTTTATAGTGGAATTAATCCTTCCCGCAGGAACTGCGTTAAAACCAAAGAGGTGTGCATGTTAATGCAAAGTAGGATGGTACCGCGATTTAGAATCGTTCCTTAATAGGAACGATTTTTATTTTGTTGATATAAACTAATAATTTTGAAAGGAAAAAAACATGAAGAAATTAACAGGAAATCAAATACGTAGTATGTGGCTTGAATTTTTTAAAAGTAAAGGTCACGAAATAATACCAAGTGCATCACTTATTCCTCATAATGATCCAACTTTATTATGGATAAATGCTGGTGTTGCACCATTAAAGAAATATTTTGATGGTCGTGAAAAACCTAAAAATCCAAGAATGACTAATGCTCAAAAATCAATTAGAACTAACGATATTGAAAATGTTGGTAAAACCGCTAGACATCATACTTTTTTCGAGATGTTAGGAAACTTTTCAATTGGTGATTATTTTAGAAATGAAGTATTAACTTGGGCATATGAATTACTATTTAGCCCAGATTGGTTTGCCCTAGATAAAAATAATATTTATATTACTTATTACCCTGAAGACAAAGATACTTTTGAAAAATGGCAATCATTAGGAGTTGAAGCAAGCCATTTAGTTCCGATTGCCGACAACTTTTGGGAAATTGGCGAAGGACCATGTGGACCAGATACCGAAATCTTTTATGATAGAGGTACAAAGTATGACCCTAATAATATCGGGTTAGATTTACTAAGAAAAGACATTGAAAATGATCGCTATATCGAAATTTGGAACATTGTATTTAGTCAATACAATTCAGTTAGTGGTCTACCAAGAGAACAATATCCTGAATTACCTAGCAAAAATATTGATACAGGTAGCGGATTAGAAAGACTAGCATGTATATTTCAAGAAACTGAAACTAACTATGAAACTGATTTATTTATGCCGATGATTAAATTCTTAGAACAACATACTGGTTGCTCTTACGATAACCCTGCTTACAAAATGGCATTTAGAGTTATAGTTGACCATGTAAGAAGTGTTACATTTGCGATTGCAGATGGCGCAACTTTTGCTAATGAAGGTCGCGGCTATGTTTTAAGACGTATTTTAAGAAGAGCAGTGCGTTATGGTAAAAAATTAGGTATTAAACAACCTTTCTTATATCAAATGGTTAGCATCGTAATTGATAATATGAAAGATTTTTATAGTTACTTAGTTGATAAACAAGCAATAATCGAAAAAATCATTAAAACAGAAGAAGAAAATTTCTTAAAAACTTTAGCTACTGGTGAAAAGAAATTAAATGATATAATGAGTAATTCTAAAGAAAAAGTTATCAGTGGTGCTTCTGCTTTCTTATTATATGATACTTTTGGTTTTCCAATTGAACTTACTCAAGAAGCCGCAAGTGATAATGGCTTCACAGTAGATATAGTAGGATTTAACGAAGAACTTGAAAAACAAAAAAATCGCGCTAGAAATGCTCGTTCAAATGAACAATCAATGAATATTCAAAATGAAGAATATTTGAACTTTAAAAGAAAATCAGAATTTGTTGGTTACACGACGTTAGAACAAGAAAGCACTGTAATTGGATTATTTAAAGATGGTAAGAAAGTAAATAAAGCCAATGGTTTACTATTTGTTGTATTGGAAAAAACTCCATTCTACGCAGAAATGGGTGGACAAGCTGGTGACCAAGGTATATTTACATATAAAGGTCAAAACTTTGATGTTTTGGATACTTTCAAACTTCCTAATGGCCAACATGCCCATAGTGTTGATTTTAAGAATCAAGAAATTTCAGTTGATGACATTGTTTTAGCGTGTGTAAATGCTGATTACCGACTTGCGGTAAGCCAAAATCATTCAGCTACTCACCTTTTAAATCAAGCATTACGAGAAGTACTTGGTCAACATGTAGTTCAACATGGTTCACAAGTAACAAAAGAGAATCTTCGTTTTGATTTTAATCACTATCAAAATTTAACAGTAGAAGAAATTTTAAAAGTTGAAGAAATTGTTCTTGATGCCATAAAGAAAGGTTATGAAGTAAAAACTATTGAAACATCTTTGGAAAATGCTAAAAAGTTAGGCGCTCAAGCGCTATTTGGTGAAAAATATGGTGATGTTGTTAGATTAGTAGATATGACTTTTAGTAAAGAATTATGTGGTGGTACTCACGTTAAAAACACTAGTGATATTAAAAACTTTGCTATTACAAGTATTGAATCTAAAGGTTCAGGCATTTTTAGAATAGAAGCAGTTGCAAGTGATAATATTTTTGATGAAATTCAAAATGCCGTTAAAAATACTAAAGATGTCATACTAGATGTAATAAACAAATGTAATGATTTAGTAAAAACTGCTGAAAAAGAAAACATTAAGCTAACTAAACCAAATTTCGTTTTACCAAGTATAGTAGGTAGCTATCAAGATATTATTAATTATCGTGAATGTTGCAACAATGCTAAAAAAATTCAAAAAGAATTAGAAAAGTCTTGCGATAGTCAAAAACGTAATATGGAATCTGCTGATTACAAAGTATTTGAAAAAAATGCTTATGTTATTAATAGTACAACAGTAATAATTCAACAGGTTGAAAATATTGATCCTAAAGCACTAAAAGACATTGTTGATAAAATTGCTCTTGATTACCAAAGTTCAATTTTGTTTTTCGCTGATGTAATTGACAATAGTCGTATCAATTTTATCGCTAAAGCAGTTGGTAACAATGTAAATTGTGGTCAATTAGTTAAAGTTGCCGCAGTCGCGACTGGTGGAAATGGCGGAGGTCGAAATGATTTCGCACAAGCAGGTGGTAAAGAAGTCAATAAACTTGTTGAAGCTTTGAAATTAGTAGAGGAAAAAATTAAATGCGATATATAGGATTAGACTTAGGCAATAGAACTTGTGGAATTGCGATAAGTGATCCAACTGGGACAATCGCAACATCTATTACAACCGTACGTTTTAGAGAAAAAGATTTGCAAAAGTGTCTTGAATATGTTAAAATGTATATCGTTGATAGAAAAATCGAAAAAATCGTTATGGGTCTACCTAAGAATATGAATGGTACCTTAGGATTCCAATCAGAGTATGTTTTGGAATTCAAAAAAATGCTTGAAGAAGCCACAGGACTTGAAGTAATTTTATACGACGAAAGATTAACGACAGTAGAAGTAACGAAGATGATGATATCAGCTGACTTAAGTAGATCAAAACGCAAAAATAAGGTTGATACCCTTGCTGCGACACTAATTCTACAGTCTTATTTAGATAGTATCAATAGATAAAAAAGGAGAAAAAAATGAATAATCAAAATCCAATCGATGGACAATTAACAATTATTGATTCAGAAGGTAATGAAAAATTATGCCAAATTTTATTTACTTTGGAATCTGAAGAATTTGGTAAAAAGTATGTTGTATTTTACGAAGTTTCAGAATTAAATGATGTCGATAATGACGAAGATGAAATTCCACTAATGGCTGCAAGCTATGTTGAAACTGAAGATGGGAGTGGAGAATTATCTGAAATTGAAACTGATGAAGAATGGGAATATATCCAATCTGCTGTAAGTGATTTCAACAATCAATGTGGTGAAAGCTGCGAAGGTTGTGAAGTTTCAGATTGTCCAGATCGCAACTAATAAAAAAAGTAAAGAGCATTAAATAGGTGTTGCTATTTAATGCTCTTTTTCTTAATTTTCTACTTTAAATATTATATAATCTACGATTTCATCGTATACTTTACCAATTTCTTCATCAATTTCGAAAAGATCCTGATGATGTTTAGGTTGTCCAATAGGTATTTGGGCAATCAATTCAGTTTCAAGTCCTTTAGCTACCATTAATCCTCCACCTTCACCAAATATTTTTTCTTTTTCACCATTAACAGGATTGATGAAATAAGCCATATTTTCAATAACTCCTAAAATATTATGACCTAGAGTTTTTGCGGCATGACCAGCCTTTATTGCAACGTGGCTTGCTGAAGGATGAGGAGTAGTGACAATAATCATCTCAGCTTGAGGAATGATTGACTTAATATCTAAGGTAACATCACCAGTTCCAGGAGGAAAGTCGACAATGATATATTGAGTATCATCATGCCACTTTACATCATAGAAGAAGTGGGAAATCATACTATTTAGCATTCCGCCACGCCATAATACAGGTTGACCAGGTTCTGTAAAAAATTCAGTAGATATAATTTCAATACCATCTTTTTCAATAGGTAAAATGTTTTTATTTTCATCAAAATGAGGTCTAGCATTTGTAGTTTCAAATATAGTAGGAATACTTGAACCATAAATATCTGCGTCAATTACTCCAACTTTTATGTTTCTTTTAGCCATTCTATAAGCAATGTTTGCCGCAACGCTACTCTTACCAACGCCACCTTTACCACTAATAACGCCAATGAAATGAATTGGTTTTTGAGTAATGCTACCAAATACTTTAGATTCATCTAATTGAAGTTGTAATCCTTTATAACCACAATCAACTTTAACTACTTTAGCAATACTACGACGAAAATTCTTTTCATTTTCACCACCAAGTCTTCCCATTGCGATTGTTAGAATAACGATATCTTTTTCTTCGTCATAACTAACGTGTTTAATGGAGTTAGTTTCGCCAATTGTAAAACCATTTGAAGGGTCTACTAAGACATTTAATTTTTGTTTTAATTCATTTAAGTTCATTTTTATTCCTTCCTTATTGGTAATTTGTATTCATTTTTATAAATCTCAAGATTATTTGTAATAATTCCAAATAATTTTGTTGCATCTATTTCGGTATTTAAAATAGTATTCATATTATTATTTAAACTATTTTTTTCATTTGGACTTGAAAATAGTTGATTCTTAGTTTCTTTGGGAAGTGTGTTAAGATATTTTAAACCTGTTTTATTTATTCCAAGTATTCTTAAATAGTTTTTATAGTTAATAGAAGAATCATATTGGGTATTTAAAATATATTGTAAGATTGTGCGCCTTATTCTTGATGCGGTATATTTTTTATTTTTTAAACTATCTATTAATTCATCAAAATTATTATTAAAATTTCCGTTATTAATTATATAATTAGTTATACCTTCATTATCTATGTAATTAATATTATTATTAATCAAATATTTGTATTTTACTACTGTAAATAAATTATTTTTTGCTAATTTTTCATTCACATAATTATTTGTGTAGTATGGTACATAATTATTTATTTCTTTACCATCTAGTAAATATTTCCTAAGTGTTGTTGCACTTGCTATATTTGTGGTTGCAACTTCATCGTAATAATCATTATCTATTCTTTTAATTATGTGATAATTAATGTTTAAATTATTATTTTTAATGTAATTTACATATTGTAGTGATAATGTAAAGTTTGGTTTATTAAAAATATTAATTTCATCTTTGGTTAGGTTTGCCTCAGTTAATAGAGTATTGATGTTTTGTTTTTTACTGAATTTATTATCATAATTATTAAAGTTATTAATGATATTCAAGCATTTATCGTAAAATTCATAGTTATCTATTTCACTTCCAAATACTAAATCAGTAATTTTTATACCATTTAATATCTCTATAGCGTTTTTTGCAAAATAGTCAGCACTTTGAAGTGCTAGTGTGAAAGGTAGTTCTAATATAATATCAATACCTGCATCTAGTAATTGGTCGGTTTTGGTAAATTTATCAATTACGGAAATATCACCTCTCATTGTAAAAGAAGTAGAGGTAATGGCAATTAAAACATCAGGTTGATAAATTTCTTTTATTTTCTTTATGAAATATGAATGTCCGTTATGTAATGGATTAGTTTCCATAATAATTCCAAATATTTTCATAATTGCTCCTTAAAATCGTTTATTATTATACCAAAAATTTACAAAATATGCAACTAAATGGTGGTATAATTGCATTAGAGGTGATTAATTTGAAATTTTATAATTTTAATGAAGAGTTGTTGAGAAGATGTATAAAAGAAAACAAACTTGTTATTTTAGCAATTACCTCCAAAGATATGGTAATCAATAGATTATTTAAAGGTAGTATTAATAAAGTAGTAGATATGATAGATGAAGATGTTATTGTTGGGACAATTTGCGATAACAATTATCAAATGGTTGAAGGAATTTTGCCAATTTTTCCGTCAGTTTGTATTTATCGAAATCACATATTGGATAGTGTACTATATGGGTTTAAAAATAGCGATAAATTGTTTGAAAGTATTGCAAAAGAAAAAGTAGCATGTTAGTCTTTTACTAACAAAGCTACTTTTTTTATTTTCTTTAATATTTTTTCTAAATCATCAAAGTCAATTGCTTGTTCACTATCACTGATTGATTCGCTTGGGGTTAGATGAGTTTCAATTAATAGTCCATCAGCTCCGGCCGCAATACTAGCTAAACTTAATGATTCTATTAGATCCCTTCTACCTGCCGCATGTGATGGATCAACAATTATTGGAAGTTTGGTAAGATGCTTTACAACGGGGATTGAACTAATATCTAGAGTGTTTCTTGTGGCATTTTCAAAGGTTTTTATGCCTCTTTCACACAAAATGATATGGTTGTTACCTTCCTTCATTATGTATTCTGCCGCATGTAACCATTCATCAATGGTATTTCCAAATCCTCTTTTTAGAATTACGGGCTTGTTAATTTCACCTACTCTTTTTAAAAGTTCGAAATTTTGCATATTTCTAGCGCCTATTTGGATAATATCGATATCATTTTGATATTTATTCAAAATTTCTACTGATGGTATTTCTGTAACTATTTTGATACCTGTTAGTTTTTTTACTTTAATTAAGATGTCCATTCCTTCATCTTTTAAACCTTGGAAATCATAACAAGAAGTTCTAGGTTTAAAGGCACCTGCGCGCATATAACTAATTCCTAATTTTTGTAATTTCTTAGCCATAACAAGTAAAGTGTCGTAGCTTTCAACTGAACATGGCCCCGCAATTATTAGTAGATTATTGTCATCTATTAAAGAATCAAAAAAATTATTTTTGGCATTTTTTACTAAAGGGTAATCATTATTTTTCATTTATTTTTACCTCATTTAAATATTTTGTTAGATAATCTAGTGCATCTTTATAACTTTCGAAATGTTTTCCCATAAAAGTATTTAAACAAGCATTTCTTATAACTGATACTTTTCTAAATTCTTCACGTTCATTTATGTTAGTAAGGTGAACTTCAATAGTAGGGATATTAATACTTTTAATAGCATCTAGTATAGCATATGAATAGTGAGTGAATGCCCCTGGATTTATGACAATTCCATCAACTTTTTCAAAATATGCTTTTTGTAATTCGTCTATTATAGCTCCTTCATAATTAGATTGGAAGATTTCAAGATTAATATTGTTTTTTGTTGCATATTGATTTAAGTATGCTTTTAAATCATCATAAGTAGAGCTATTATAAATATTTGGTTCTCTAATTCCTAAGAAATTAAGATTAGGGCCATTAATTATTAAAATATTCATTTAATTTCACCTCAATTGTTTTGACAACCTCATTTATTGGTTGGTTTCCATCGATAATAATATCCGCATATTTCTCATATAGTGTTTTTCTTTCATTGTAAACTTTATCAATATCATTAATTGATTTGATTAGAGGACGATCTTCAAAGTTGCATCGGTTTTTAAGAGTAGAAGTAGTTGCATCTAAATAAATAATGATGCCATTTTGTTTTAAATAGTTGATATTTTCAACGTTTAAGATTACACCACCACCAGTTGAAATAATTGACGAAAATTTAGTAGAAGATAATTCCTTTACTAATAGGCTTTCATTCACTCTAAAATATACAACGTCTTTACCACTGTTTAAGCAACTAACTAAGTCATTATTTTCACTTTTTAATATAATATCGGTATCAAAAAATGCTTTTTTCAAGTCATTACTAAGTATTTTTCCAATTGTTGTTTTACCAGAATATGGCATACCTATTAAAACAATGTTAGCCATTTGACTATCTAAATACTTACTATATGCTAATGCATCATCTTTTATTGGGTAACCTTGAAGAAGTTCTTCAAATAAAAGACCATTATAAACTAGCATTAGTAAACCGTTATAGTATTTTGCGAAATTAGCAGTATATGGTCTTCTAGGATTATAATTTACATCAATTATCATTTCTAAATTATTAAATTTAGTATAATCTAGTAAGGTATCGTTTTCAATATTTGGAAAAACCCCATAAGAAGTTGTTTGAATAATTACATTAGTGTTATCAAAATAATGTTTGTCAAGTAAAATCTCATTATCATTTCTAGGGTGTCTTGCAATAACATTATAGTTTATATTATTTTTATTTAAATAATAACCGATGGTTTTGGAAGTAGAACCATTACCAATAATCAATACTGATTTATTTGATAAATCTATTTTATATGCTTCAAGCATTTTCGCAAACGCATAATAATCGGTGTTATAGCCATACCAAATATTGTTTTTATATAGCATAGTGTTAACGATACCAGTATTTGTTGCAATTTCATCGTGAATTGTGCAAAAATTATATGCATCTTGTTTATAGGGGTTAGTTACTGATAAGGCAAAAAATTGATTATCTTCAAATATTTTAAAGAAGTTATCAGTTTCTATTAATGCATAATTATTGTTTTTGTAGTGAGCATGAATTATTTGTGATAATGAATATGATAGTTTTTTTCCAATTAATGCGCTAGTTATTGTGTTCTTTATCATATTGAATTGTTTTACTTTCCTTTAATATTGTATCGTATATGTTTGATAAACTATCCTGATATTTTTTAGTTGTAAATTTTTGCTTGATTGCTGATTCTCTTTTTGCGTCAAACACAGGCAAATTGTTTTCTTTTTTATATTGACCTATTTCAACTACTAAGTTAAATCTTTGTTCTAGTAATTCAATTATATTATCATCTATTTTGTCGATTTCTTTTCGATGTTTATCTAAGTTATTCATATTTTTTATTCTCCAATAATAAGTCTAATAATATAAATGAAGTCATAGCGTTAACAACTGGTAATACGCGATGGACAATGGTTGGATCGTGTTTACCAATGGTTTGAACAATAACTGTTTCATGTTTTTTTAAGTCAATAGAAGAAAGCGGGGTTGAAATACTAGATGGGGCTCTAACACCAACTCTGAAATTTAAATAATTCCCATTACTAATTCCGCCGTTTATGCCACCTTGATGATTACTTAAAAAAGTAATTTGACCATTATTGTAGGCCATTTGATCAACAATTTTACTTGCCACTTGGTTGCACATTGCGATACCATCGCCAAATTCAAGTGATTTTACACCGGGAATGCTAAAGATAGCATGAGCTAGCAAGCTTTCTAAACTATCAAAGAATGGTTCACCCAAACCAATAGGAACACCTATTGCGAATGTTTCAATTGTGCCTCCTACCGCGTCATTATTCTTTTTGGCTTTGTTTATCTGTTCAATCATTAATGTTTTTCCACGTTCATCAAAAGTAGGAAACATACTTGATTTTAAAACTTTAATTTTTTCAATTGATAGGTTTTGAATATCGATTGAAGTATCTTTGATGTTTTTAACTGAATTTATATGTGAAAAAACGAAAATATTTTCTTCTTCAAGTAGTTGATCACAAATGGCACCAACGATTACTAAAGCGGCAGTTAATCTGCCACTTGCGTGACCACCACCACGATAATCGTTTTGTCCTTTATATTTTTGATATAATGGGTAATCAGCATGACTTGGTCTAATTAAACCGGCATCTTTATACTGACTTGAATCTGCTTTATGATTCTTAATTAAAAAAGTAAGTGGTGCGCCAGTTGTATGATTTTCAAAGTAACCACTAATTATTTGATAGTCATTATCTTCATTTCTTGGTGTTGATATATCCTTTAGCCCTTGCCTGATTTTTAACATTTCCTTGATTTTGGTTTGGTTAATTACGATTCCTGAAGGAAGGCCATCAATCGTAATTCCTATGCAATCGCCATGTGATTCACCAAAAATGCTTAGTCTAATGTTTTTTCCAAATGTGTTCATAGAATACTCCTATCAACTAGTTTGGCTTTTCCAATAGCTTCTAGTTCAACCATAGTGATTTTAGTAGAAGTAGCTTTCTTATCGGTTTTTAAATCAGCAGCATAAGAAATATTCCATTTTTCAAGTTGATTAGTTAATTGATATTTTTGAATTAAGTCAAGTAATACTTGTTGATATTCAGTACCTTCTAATTCATAGTACATGCCAATTGCAACGGCTTCACCATGAGAAATTTTGTATTTTGATTTTCTTTCAATTATGTGTGCATAAGTATGACCAAAATTTAGAAGTCTTCTAATAGATAAATCAAATTCATCTTTTTGAGTAAGTTGAATCTTAATTTTCACTGCACGTTCGATTAACGAAAGAAGAACATCTGGTTTAAATGGCAAAGTAAAACGTTGAACATCGTTGATAATTGATGCGTCTTTGATAAAACCATATTTAATTAATTCCGATAATCCGTGAAGAAATTCGTTTTTAGGTAAAGATTTTAATAAAACTGGATCAATTATTACTTGCGATGGATGATAGAATGTACCAATATCATTTTTATTAATAAAGTCAATACCACATTTGCCGCCAATTGAAGCATCAATTTGTGCGATAAGAGTGGTAGGAATTTGAATGAAATCAATACCCCTAAGGTATGTACAAGCAACAAAACCAACTAAATCACCAATTACTCCACCACCAAAAGCAACGATAACATCATTTCTTTTGACACCTAGCTTCGTTAGTGCAGTGATAATTTTTTGATAAACTTCAATTGATTTAGCTAGTTCGCCTGGTTTTAAGGCAATGGTTGTTATTAGATTAGGAATTTGATATATTAATTCGTCGTATGTCTTTAAAAGGTTAGAATCAGTTATTACTAGATAACGTTTAGAATGATCTAAAATACTCCAACTTTTTTCAACAATATTATTTTCTATTATTATTGGTACTTTTTTGGTACTATATTTTGCTAGAAATTCACTCATTTTAATCCTCCTTAAAAATGCATTTGCTAGATAATTTTAATAAATTATCAAAAAATTCGGGATAACTTTTTTTGAAGCATTGACAATTATTTATTGTGCAAGTTCTATTTTCAATCAACGCAATGATTGCAATTAAAAAAACAATTCTGTGATCATTATAACTATCAAAAGGTTTGTCAAAAGACAAATTAGAAGGGTATATTTCAATAACTTTATCAGTAAGTTTATACCTACCATTCATATTTTTAATAGTTGCTAGTGTAGATATAATTCTATTTGATTCTTTGTAATTCAATTTTTCAAAATTATAAAACTTTGAAGGCTCATTTAGTAATAGAGCATATGCCATAAGAAGTGGGGCAATATCAGGAATATTGCTAATATCTATATTTAAACTAGCATTACCTTTTAGAACAGTTTTATTAAATAATAATTGATTGTTTGAAAAATAAAATGGTTTAGTCTCAAAAAGATTATTTAAAATCTCTAATATTTTATAATCACCTTGGATTGAATTATCTGATAAATTATTTATTATTATTTTACTATAATAACAACCAAGGATAATGAAATTAGCCATTAAAGAGTAGTCACCTTCAACGTTAAAATTATAATAATTAATTAGATTATAATTATAAGTATTAACTTGAGTAGTATTTTCAGCTTTTATAATGTTAAAACTAATTCCTACTTTTTCTAAATAATCTATAGTCATTAATAAATAACTTGGTAATGTTATAGAATCAAAATTAAATTTTGAATTCTTTAGAATTGAAAGTAGTAGAAAACCCGAGGCATATTGAGAAGTTTTTTCAAGACTTAAATATGGTAACTGTGCTTTTTTTTGCACATTTAACATAATTTTATTATTTTCAAGAGATGAAAATTGGTAGCCAAAATAACTTTCTAAATTGGTATTTGTTAATCTTTCAAAAAGCTTTTCACTAATTAAGAAGTTTGCCTCAGTAAATAACTCAGTGATGATTGGTAATAATAGTCTAATTGATGTACCTGAATTATCATTGTATGGAAAAAAAGAAGGATTAATCAATTCACTTTGTTTACTAACCGTAATAACGTTATTTTCGATAATTGTTTTTACTCCCATAGCGTTTAAATACTTCATTGTAGTGATGGTATCTTCACAAATTGAGGGATTAATAATTTTTCCACAATTATTTAGTAAACTTAGGATAATTAAAGCACGATGAGTATAACTTTTAGATGTTACTGCGTCAATTGTGCCTTGTAGTTTAGAAGATATAATTTCTACATTCATATTTAAAACTCCAATCTAATTTATTATTATACAACAAAAAATAAATAAAATAAAGTAAACTAGTATAAAAAAATTGTTTTATTTAAAAAAATATTACAATGGGCTTCTTTTTTGAAAAAAAAGCATCATTATGTTATAATACTTTTTGAGGCGATATTATGAATGGTATAATTGTTATTGATAAACCGATAAATATGACAAGCCATGATGTTGTTAGTCAAGTTCGCAAGACTTTGAAGACAAAAAAAGTGGGACATTTAGGCACTCTTGATCCTTTAGCAAGTGGCGTACTTGTCGTTTGTGTAGGGGATGCAACTAAACTTGCTCAATTTATTGAAAATGTTGAAAAAACATATTTAGCAACAATTTGTATTGGTAAAACTACATCAACTTTAGATAGTGAATCAGATTTTACTGAAATAAAGAAAGTAGAAAAAATTGATGAAAACACAATTTTATCAGTGCTTGATAGTTTTTTAGGAAAATCTCTTCAATATCCACCAATATTTTCTGCAATCAAGGTTAATGGAAGAAAACTATATGATTTAGCTAGAAAAGGTGAAGAAATTCAAATAGAACCACGTGAAATTGAAATCAAATCAATTAAAATGGTATCTCCAATTACCTATGAAGATGATTCATGTTATTTTCAATTTCTTGTAACTGCTTCTAAGGGAACTTATATTAGGAGCTTATGCCGTGACATTGCCAATAAACTTGGCTATCCTGGTTACATGAAAGCATTACGCAGAATTAGTAGTGGTTGTTATAACATTAAAAATGCTGATACATTAGAAGAAGTTAAAAATAAAAATTTTACTATGTATAGCATGCTAAGTTCACTTAGTGATTTTCCTAAATTAGAAGATCCAGAATTTATTGAAAAAGCCAAAAATGGTATGAAGATTTCTCCAAAAGCAGTTTTTGATATTTTTAAACAGTATCCATCTAAAATTGTTATACATCAGGGCGAAAAATTAATTGCCATTTATCAATATCAAGAATCTTGTTATCAGGCGGAACGTGTATGGAACTAATAAAATGTAGTATAGATAACTGTAATTTAAGAAATAACGGATTAGTTGCAACAATTGGTCAATTTGATGGAATTCATATTGCCCATCAAATTTTAATTGAAAAGGTATGCGAGTTATCTGAAGAAAAAGAATTAAAAAGTGCTGTTATAACTTTTGATCCCCATCCCGACTTAGTATTAAAGAAGGATGCTAATGCTACTTCAATTATGACTCTTGATGAAAAAGCAGCACTAATCGCTTCAATGGGAATAGATTATTTAATTGTTGTTGAATTTAATCAAAATGTTGCAAATATGACAGATAGTGAATTCGTTAATCAATTCTTAATTAAACTTAATGTTAAGGAAATAGTAGTTGGATTTGATTTTTGTTTTGGAAAAAATGGCATAGGTAAGGCAGAAACAATTTCAAAACTAGCAAACGGCAAGATTAATACAACAATTATTGATAATAAAACCTATCAAAATGAAAAAATCGGTACCGCAATGATTAAAAAAATGCTACTTCAGGGCAATGTTTCACTAGCAAATAAATTATTAGGTAGATATTATAAAATAAGTGGGGAAGTAAAAAAAGGAAATCAAGTTGGTTCTACTATCAATCTTCCCACCGCAAATATCGAAATAGGTGAAAATGATGCTAAGATAAAACTAGGAGTTTATGCCTCAAGAATATTAATTGATGGGAATTACTATTATGGTTTCAGCAATTATGGTAACAATCCTTCGTTTAATAAGCGTGATCATTTTATTTTAGAAACTAATATATTCAATTTTGATGGCAATTTATATGGAAAATATATTACTATTGAATTAATAGATTTTATCCGGGATGAAAGATGTTTTAATAGTAAAGATGAATTTTTAGCACAAATTGCTAAAGATAAAGAAGTAGCTATGGCAATATGTCAAAAAGAATTTAAATAAATATCTTGCTAAATATAGAAAAATATGGTATAATAATGTTGACCTTTACTAAGATATTCGATGTTTCCGACGATTTCCTAAGTTAAGGCGACTATAATACACACATTGTGTAAGAATGGAGGAAAAAATATGGCTTGTATTTCTAAAGAAGAAAAGGCAGCTATCATTGCCCAATTTGCTCGCACTGAAGGTGACACTGGTTCACCAGAAGTACAAATCGCGATTTTAACAGCTGAAATTAATAAGTTAAATGAACATTTAAAAGTTCATACTCATGATTTCCACAATCGTAGAGGCTTATTAAAGAAAGTTGGACGTCGTAGAAATCTTTTAGCTTATTTAAAAGATAGAGATGTTCAAAAATATCGTGAAGTAATTGCCAAATTAGGTTTGAGAAAGTAGGACTAAAGGGCACTTATCGAGTGCCCTTTACACTATTTATCTATTTTTATTATAATATTAATCTTATTAATTTAAGTCTAATATAAATGTACGAAATCAAAGAAAGGAAGTTTGCAATTCGGCAAACTAGTGTAAAAAAATGGAAAAACATGTATTTGAGTATTCTCATCGTGACCGAAAAATCGTTGTTGAAATAGGTGAATTAGCAAAGCAAGCTAACGGTGCTTGCCTTGTTCGTTACAATGATACTGCGGTATTAAGCGCAGCAGTAGGAAGTAATCAAGCTATGGCTTCAGACTTTTTCCCACTAACTGTATTATATCAAGAAAAATTATATGCGGCTGGAAAAATTCCTGGTGGATTTTTAAAAAGAGAAGGCCGTGCAACTGAACATGAAACTTTAGTTTCAAGACTAATAGATAGACCAATTAGACCTTTGTTTGCGGAAGGATATCGTAATGAAGTACAAGTTATCAATATGGTAATGTGTGCTAATCCGGATTATTCTTCAGCAATGGCTGCTATGCTTGGTTCAAGTATTGCTTTAACAATATCTGATATACCTTTTCAAGGACCTATTGCAGGTGTTGTAGTTGGTAGAGTTAATGGAAAATTAGTTCTTAACCCTACTGTTGAAGAATTAGAAAATTCTGATATTAATTTAACTGTTGCAGGAACTAAAAAAGCTATCAACATGGTTGAAGCAGGTGCTAAACAAGTAAGTGAAGATGATATGCTAGAAGCATTATTATTTGCTCATGAAGAAATTAAACGCTTATGTGAGTTCCAAGAAGAAATTCAAAAAGCCATTGGTAAAGAAAAAATGGTTCCAGATTTATTTAAAATACCTGAAGAATTGGAAAAGAGTATTCGTGAATTTGCGGAACCTGAATTAATTCCAGCTATTTCTACTCACGAAAAATTAGCTCGTGAAGCTGCTATTGAAGCTGTTAATGAAAAAACTCGTGAACATTTCAATGAAATATTCGAAAATGATGAAAAATTATCATTACAAGAAATTGAAGAAAATAAAAAATATGTAGATATGGTTCTTGAACATATTCTTGCTGAAGAAGTTAGAAGATTAATTACAAACGATAAAATTCGTCCTGATGGTCGTGCTGTAAATGAAATTAGACCACTTTCTTCAAGAGTTGATATTTTCGAAAGAACTCATGGTTCTGCATTATTTACTAGAGGTCAAACTCAAAGTTTATCAACTGTAACTTTAGGCTCTTTAACTGAATTCCAAATCATTGAAGGCCTTGGAGTAGAAGAAGGCAAACGATTCATGTTACATTACAATTTCCCACAATTTGCAGTTGGTTCAACTGGTAGATATGGAGCTCCTGGTCGTCGTGAAATCGGTCATGGTGCTTTAGGTGAAAGAGCATTACTTCAAGTAATCCCTTCTGAAGATGAATTCCCATACACAATTAGAGTTGTTAGTGAAATTCTTGAATCTAATGGTTCTTCATCACAAGCATCAATTTGTGCTGGTACAATGGCATTGATGGCTGCTGGTGTTCCAATTAAAGCTCCAGTTGCTGGTATTGCTATGGGATTAATTAGCCAAGATGATGAATGCAGTAAATATACTATTTTAACTGATATTCAAGGCTTGGAAGATCACTATGGTGATATGGACTTCAAAGTAGCTGGTACTAGAAATGGTATTACTGCTTTACAAATGGATATTAAGATTAAAGGTATTACACCAGAAATTTTAAAAGAAGCATTAGCTCAAGCTAAATTAGGTAGAATGCAAATCTTAGATCATATGATGACAACAATTTCTGAAGTACGTCCTGAACTTTCTAAGTATGCACCTAAAGTTAAGATGATTAGAATTAACCCAGATAAGATTCGTGATGTTATCGGTTCTGGCGGTAAAGTTATTCAAGAAATCATTGAAAAATGCAATGATGTAAAAATTGACATTGAACAAGATGGTCGTGTATTTGTAATGCATTCAGAAATGGAATGGATTAACAAAGCAATTGAAATAATTGAAAATTTAACTCGTGAACCAGTTGTAGGTCAAATTTATCCTGTAAAAGTTGTTAAAATTGTTGACTTTGGTGCATTCGTTGAATTATGGCCAGGTTGCGAAGGTTTAGTTCATATTTCTGAACTTGATTTAAAACGTGTAGCAAAAGTCGAAGACGTTGTACATGTTGGCGATGAAATAGTTATTAAACTATTAAAGATAGATGATAAAGGTAAACTAGTTTTATCAAGAAAAGCTGTTTTAAAACAAAATGTAAAACCATCATCTGAAGAAGAAAAACCAGAGAATACTGAAGAAAAACACGATACAGAATCAAATACAGAAGATTCTACTAAATAAATTTATTTGAGGTATATATGAAAATAGGAATTACATCGGACTGCAGTTCTGGTTTGGAATATGCACCGTTTAAACACAATATAAAAATTACAAGAACAACTATTCACTTTGGAGAAACTGAATTAGTAGATGGTATTGATATCAAAGCTGATGAATTTTACAAAAAATTACGTAGTACTGATATTGTACCAACTACAAGTGCTCCTACATTAGGTGAAATTGCTGCTCGTGTAGAAGAGTGGAAAAAAGAGGGTTGTACTGATGTTATTCACTTCCCAATTTCCTTTGGACTTTCGGCTTATGGTATAAACTTACCTAACGCATTTGAAGATATGGTTGAAGGAGTTAATTTACATGTAATCAATTGTCATAGTGCATGTATAATGGAAGGATATTGCGCACATTATGCGGAAATATTGGCAAATAAAGGCTACAGTATTGAAGAAATAAAAGAAGAATGCCAAAAATTTGCTGATCAAACAGTAGCTTATTTTATCGTAGACGATTTAAAATACCTAGTAAAAAATGGACGTCTTAATGCAATGTCTGGTATGATAGGTTCACTTTTAAAAATTAAACCTATCCTTAAACTATGGAAACCTGGAACAATTGATATTTTCGAAAAAGTTAGAACTAGAAATCGTGCCATTGATCGCATAAAAGAAGTTGTTAGTGAAGATACAAAGGATGCCAAAGAAGTAATTTATATTGTACTTCATTCTGATTGTGAGAATGACGCAAAAGAACTTTTAGAAGATTTAAAAACTAAATATACTAATGGCGTAAGATATGAATTAACTACCGTTACACCAACAGTAGGCGCTCATATTGGTGCTGGTGTGCTTGCCATTGCGTATATTGTATTAGATGGTTTAAAAGAAAAAATATGATATAAAATAAAATACATAGGGTAACCGAGCGCCTTTGGCGTTAGGAAAGTCCATACTAGCACAGACTGTGATGTCTGTAGTGTTTGTGCCTGATTAATAAATAAGTCAGGGGATAGTTGATGGCTATTACGGCGGATGAAACCTAAGGATTTATCTATGGTGTAATCCATAAAGCGCCACAGAGACGATTTTTTTGGAAACAAAAAAGTGGAACGGGTAAGCCCCACAAGCTAGCAACCCAAATTTTGGTAGGGGCATGAAAATTGAAGGAAACGAACTTACAATTTTTACAAGTTTTATACTTGAGATAAATGGTTACCAGTTAAGTAATAATGCTTAATTACAGAATATGGCTTATATATGTATTTACATCAATAAAGGGCTTGTAATTATTACTTGCCTTTTATTTTTAAGGAGAATTAATTATGATAATAAAAAAAGCAGAATATATAATTAGTGGAACAAGTGCCGAACAAATTCCTAATTGTAACTATCCTGAATTTGTATTCATTGGACGTTCTAATGTAGGTAAAAGCAGTTTTATAAATTCAATTACTAATCGTAAAAACTTAGCTTATACTTCTAGCAAACCAGGAAAAACTATAACATTGAATTTTTACAATGTAAATGACGATATTTTGTTAGTTGATGTTCCTGGATATGGGTATGCCCAAAAATTAGTTCATGACCGCTTATCATATGGCAAAATGATAGAAAGTTATTTAAATAATTCCAAGAATTTAAAAGTTTGCTTTTTAATTGTTGACGCAAGACATAAACCAACTAATGATGACGTTTTAATGTATGATTACTTAAAGCATTACAATCATAAGGTAATTGTTGTCGCAACAAAAATTGATAAAATTAGTAAAAATGAATTAATAAAGAATATTAATGAAATTAAAAAAACTCTTAACATTACTAATGACAACGAATTAATTAAGGTTTCTTCAGTAACTAAACAAGGCATCGAAGAAGTCCATACTATTCTTGAACAATACATAAAAGGATGAAAATCCTTTTTTTTTGTTATAGTTTCATAAAAGTTATCATATACTAAATTGATAATGGAGGAAACTATGAATTTAAAGATGAATTATAATTCTTTTATTAAGTTAAAAGATTTTTCAAAATTGTTGGACATAACTGCAGAAGTAACAAGTTATAACCAAGTAAATGATGTACTGGATGGTAAACTTACAATTAACGGGAAATATTTAAAAAAAGATGGCGTAACTGACGATTTCTTTACGGAGGTTTTGCCATTTTCAGTAGTATTCAATGATAAAAACTACCATATTGATGATATAATTTGTACTGATATTGATACCGTATCGGTAGATGGTAGAGGAATTGACACTACTTTTGATATAGAAATTGAATACGATGAAATATCACCTAGTGTAGAATATGAGGACTTTGAAAGATTACAATCCGAAAACAGTATTGAAAGTATTGATGAAATTGAAAAAGAGCCAATTACTTTAGATGATATTGAAAAAATAAAGGAAGAAGAAACACAAAAAATTGATAAAATTTTAAAATCAACATTGAACTTTAAAGATGATAATTTACCCACGGAAGAAGTAATTGTAAGAGGATTATCTGATAAAAAGCATAGATTAAAAGTATGTTACTATAAAAATGATAAAGAATTAGAAAATTTATGTATTGAAAATAAAATATCGCTTAATGAGGTATTTAAAGCAAACAAAAATACTAATATTGAACAACATCATCGGGTGATTATCCATGAATCCGTCAATGATGTATCGCAGTAGTTTTAATAAAATTAGATCAATTGAACCAGATATCGTTAAGTATTACGAAATAAACATTAATGATTATGAACCAATAACACTAAAAGCATATAAAATTGTTAGTGATAATGGCAAAGAATACTTTTTAAAAGAAACAAATGCTGTTGCTTTACAAAAATATCAGTATTTGTACAATCAAGGTGTAAATAATGTAATTTATCCCATTCTAAATCGAAATGAAAGTTTTGTTACTAGGGCAAACGATAGTAATTACTATATAAGTGACTATGTAAAACAAATAAAGATTAGAAACGACACAAGAGTATCCAATTTATATAATGAATTATCAGTTTTGCATCAACAAACCCAAATAAGAAAAAGTCTTGATCCAAGTAAATCAAGAGGAAAATTTGATGAATTATCAAGCCAATTAGATTATAAATTTAGATTGTTAGAACAACTCGTAAGAAAAATTGAAGCAAAGAATTTAGATACTTTTACTTTACCGATTTTAGAAAATTATCATTATATATTAGATGCCAAAAAAGAATTAGTGAAATTACAAAAGCGACTTATTAGCTCTATTAAAGCCCATGAAGGTGTCAATTATAGTTTTGTTCATAATAATCCTGATTTAGATCACCTATTAAATATAAAAGGAGTTAATTACTTATCAAGTTTGGATAATGGTAAGATAGGAATTAATTCATTAGATATGGCAAAGTTTTATGTGATGAATGAACAATACGATATTGATTTTAAACAATTAATATTGGATAAATATTATGATGAAAATCAGTTATTCTATTATGACTATTTTAGATTTTTAGTTTTAGTAATTTATATTAAAAGGATGCCAATTACAATAGATGATTATATCAATGCTAATTCTTTTGTTGATACTAGTGAATCAATTAAACGCTATTTTAAGAACTTTTTAGATTATAAGGAAGAAACTAGTTAGCCACAAAAAACAACAAATAAGAAGTAGTAAAAAATTAGCAAATGAAAACCAAAAAAGGGTTATAAATAACTGCCAAAAGAAGATGCAACAAAAATAACTTCGGCACCTTAAATAACAACCTTTAAGTTTACACATTCTTGTATTAAACCAATTTCGCATATTTTACCTCTTTTCTATTATTATTATATTAAATACAAATAATTATGTTACACTGTAATCAGTAGTGACAAAAAGTGTATCAAATAGGTAGACAAAAAATGCAAAAAATGATATAATATACAAGTCGATAGGTGATTTCTATGAAATGGTCAATTCAACAACTTAGAAAGTTACCAACTCCATATCATTTTAGTGATACAATTGATTTTTCGGAATGGATCAAATCAGTTGATGATATCATAAGTATTGATAAAGTTGAGGTAACTGGTGTTATTTCAAAAATTGATGAAGAAACTTTTAGATTTGTTTATCAGTTTGTGGCAAATATGGAGTTGCAATGTGCTCTTACTTTAAGACCTGTTCCATATGTTATTGATTTAACATGTGATGAAGTTTATAGTAAGGTTGATTCTGATGATTATTTTTTGATTGAAAAAAATACAGTTGATTTAGATGAAATGGTTTGGACTAACATACTATTGGAAAAACCAATCAATGTTACTTTACCAAATGCACATGAAATTTTAAAAAGTGAAGGCGTTGTATTAGACGATACAGAGGGTCAAGACATCGACGACGAAGAAGTTCTTTTCTATTCAAATGGTATAGAAGAGGATAAAAATTAGAAAGAGGTGTTTTTATGGGCGCTATAGCTCAACAACGTCGTGTTTCTAAAACTCGTAAACTTAAACGTCGTACTCATTATAAACTAGAAGTACCTGGAATGGTAGTTTGCCCAAATTGTGGTGAATTAAAATTGTCTCACCGCGTTTGCCCAGTATGTGGTCATTATAATGGTAAACAAGTTAAGGAAATCAAAGTTAAGGAAGACAGCGAAAACTAGTGCAAACTAGTAAAACAACTTGAAGACGCATCACGGGATGCGTTTTTCTTTTAGGAGGAAGTTTTTATGGAAAAACCATACAATCATATTTCAGTATTATTAAACGAATCAATCCAACAATTGAATATTAAAAAAAATGGTGTTTATGTTGATTGCACACTTGGGGGCGGTGGCCATTCTTCGGAAATTTTAAAAAGAATACCTAATGGGCATCTTTATGCTTTTGATCAAGATAGTTTTGCAATTAATACTGCCGATGAAAAATTAAAAAAAATAGCTAGTAACTATACCTTAATTAATGAAAATTTTGTAAACATTAAAGTAGCACTAGAAGAAGAAAATGTTTATGGTGTTGATGGTATTTTATACGACTTAGGTGTTTCAAGTTTTCAACTAGACATCCCTGAACGTGGGTTTAGTTATCGTTTTGATGGCCCACTAGATATGCGAATGGATCAAACAGCTGAACTTGATGCATATACAGTTGTTAATACCTATGATGAAAAATCTTTAGTAAGAATTCTATTTGAATATGGCGAAGAAAAATTCGCAAGATTGATTGCACGTAAAATTGTTTCTGAAAGAGAAAAAAAGCCAATTGAAACAACCCTTGAATTAGTTGAAATAATTAAAAAGGCCTTACCTGCTTCAGCACTTAGAAATTCATCACACCCTGCTAAACAAACTTTTCAAGCAATAAGAATCGAAGTTAACCATGAACTAGATATTCTAAAGAAAGCATTAGAAGATGGCTTATCACTCTTAAATAAAAATGGTAGAATGGTAGTTATTACTTTTCATTCTTTAGAAGATCGTATAGTTAAGAAGTTATTTAAAGAAAAAACCACCTTACAACTTCCAAAAGACCTTCCATATATTCCAGAAGGTTATGAAATTGAATTTAAATTGATAAATAGTAAAGTAATTTTGCCATCCGAAAGTGAAATATCTAATAATCTTCGCTCTCATAGTGCAAAAATGCGTGTTATTGAAAAAATATAAAAAACAGCAGCAAGATCTAATATTTGATTTTGCTGCAATTTTATTTAGAAGAACTTTATTTGATAACTAATGAGTTTTTCATCGTTTGGATTTAAGTTTATTAAATAGCGTTTATTTGTAAAAACATTATCGTGATCACTAGGATCAGCACATCCAATCCATGGTTCAATACAAATAAAATTAGCGTGAACATGATTTGGAGTCCAAATGCCAAGCATTGGGAAGTCATTAAATTCAAAAGATACGCCATGTGTTTTGTCTTTGTTAACTAAATGAATGCGATGAGTTGCTAAATTGTCAAATACTAAGGCATCATTTTGATAATCATCATAGTTAAGAGGTAATTCTTTTAAATTATCGAAATGTCTAGCAACCGTATTAAAATCAATTGTACCATTAGTTAGATTTACTGCTGGACAATCATATGTACCTGCCTCATCAAAAATAAATTTATAGTCTTCAAACTTTTCATCTGCTGATAGTGGAACTTTAAAGCCTGGATGAAGTCCAAGATTAAATGGCATTATTTCATTTGAAAGATTTTTTACTAAAATATAACTTTTTAGTGTGCTTCCATGAATTTGATAAGTAATAGTTACTTTAAAACTAAATGGATAAATGCTTAAATCTTCACTAGTAGATTCATAACTAAAAGTAGCTGAAGATGTCTCAATTCTATCTAATGTAAAATCACGATCACGTAAGAAACCATGTTTTTTCATTGGATAGCCTACGTTATTGAATAAGGCTACATTTTCCTTAATAGTGCCAATATTAGGAAACAAAATTGGTGCTGATCTATTCCAGTATTTGGGATTAGAATCATGTAAATAATCTGTTCCCATATATTTTACTGCTTTAATTTCTGCACCGTGATTAGAAATTTCTACGCTTAGATTTTGATTTGTAATTGTGTAATTCATAGTTTCACCTCGATAGTATTATAGCATAAAAGTAGTAAAAAGACAAAAATTATGTTATAATTAATTTACAATAAAAAGAAAAAGAGGAATAGTCATGAAAAGTAAAAAAGAAAGAAAAGAAAAAAGACAATCAATTTTTAAAGAATTTATAGCTTTTATAAATAAAGGAAATGCTATTGCCCTTGCTATTGGTGTCATTTTAGGTGGAGCTTTTAACGCAATTGTTACTGCCATCAATAAAAATATCATTTCACCAATTATTGCATTATGCCTTGGCGATACTGACTTGACAAATTCTTTACAAACTGTTTTAAAATATCGTACTGCTGATGCAACCGATGTTGCTAATGGTCTTGCTACAACCGTAGGTGAACAAATTCCTGGAATTGTAATTTCATGGGGTGCATTCATTCAATCAGTAATTGATTTCCTATTAATTGCTATGATTTTATTCGCAATGGTAAAAATAACTTCATCAATTGTTAATAAAGCAAAAGCTGCAGGTGAAAAACTTGTAAAGAAAAATAAAGAAGATGAACCAGTTGAAGAAACTCCTGAAGTAGTTGAACCAGCTGTAGTTGAAGTACCACAAGACATCGAATTATTAACAGAAATCAGAGATTTATTAAAAGAAAATAAAGAAAAGAATGAATAGTAAATAAAGTCTTGCATTTGCAAGGCTTTTTCATAACTAAAAAAGGCGAAAAGTAAAAAAAATTTAACAAATTATTTTACTTAAAAATCTATATTTGTTATAATATGTTTAGATATGTACATCATATCAAAAAAATAAGGAGATAAACAATGAAAAAAGTATTTTTTAGCTTATTAGCTGCATTACTTCTTGTTTCTTTAGTTGCTTGTACAACAAAAGAAAAAGAAAATGATGGTTGGAACAAAGACTACAAAGTAGCTATGGTAACAGACTACGGAGATATTACTGACCAATCTTTCAACCAAGCAACATATGAAGGTGCAAAAGCATGGTGTGAAGAAAATAAAGTTCACTTCACATACAAAAAACCTGTTTCTGACTCTGACGCAGATAGAATTGCTGCTACAGAAAAAGCAATTGATGAAGGTTATAATGTAATCGTTATGCCTGGTTATGCATTTGCTCCAACTATTCAAGAAGTTGCTGGTAAAAATCCAAACGTTAAATTTATTGCTATAGACGTTTCAAAAGGTGATTTCGCTGCTGATTACGAATTACCATCTAACGTTTACTGTGCAGTATACCAAGAAGAATTAGCTGGTTACATGGCTGGTTACGCTGCTGTTAAAGAAGGATACAAGAAACTTGGATTCTTAGGCGGTATGAGTGTTCCTGCTGTTGTTCGTTTTGGTTATGGATTTGTTCAAGGTTGCAATGCTGCTGCTACTGAAACTAATACAACTATTGAAATTAAATATGCTTACGCAAAACAATTCTTTGGTGATGCTGAAATTACAGCTGTTATGGATACATGGTATGGTGACGGTGTTGAAGTAGTATTTGCTTGCGGTGGTGGTGTTTATACATCTGCATGTGAAGCTGCACAAAAAACTAATGGTAAAGTTATCGGTGTTGACACTGACCAATCTTATATCATCAATGAAAAATATGCTAAAGGTATGTGTATTACATCTGCTATGAAAGGTTTAGCTGTAACAGTTAAAACACAACTTTCAAAAACTATTTTAGAAGGAAAATTTGAATCTAAGATTGAAACTTTAGGTTTAGTTTCTGCAACTGATTTAGCAAGCAACTATGTACAATTACCTACTGCAACATGGTCAATGACTAAATTTACAGTTGAAGACTATAAGACATTAGTTGGAAAATTATATAACAAAGAAATTACTGTTAAATCTGCAACAAGCGCTGATGAAGTAAATTTCAATGAAATCCCTAATGTAAAATATTTAGGTAACCTTAAATAATTGAAAACTATTATTATAGAAGGTGGGTATACCACCTTCTTTTTCTTAAAAGAGTATAACAAGGAGATATTATATGGAAAATAATTATGCAATTGAAATGCTGCATATAACAAAAGAATTTCCGGGAATTAAGGCAAATGATGATGTTACTATACAGTTAAAAAAAGGTGAAATTCATGCATTATTAGGCGAAAATGGTGCTGGTAAATCTACTTTGATGTCTATTTTATTTGGCTTATATCAAACTGATAGTGGAATAATAAAGAAAGATGGTAAAGAAGTAAAAATTACTGATCCGAATGTCGCAACTAGTTTGCATATTGGTATGGTACATCAACATTTTAAACTTGTTGAGGTGTATAGTGTATTAGATAATATCATTTTAGGTGATGAACCAATTAAAGAATATAACTTTTCTGCCAAAAATAAAGTTCTTAATGGATTCTTAAAAGGTTTTTCTAAAACTATGACTTTTTTAAATAAGCATATTTTTAAAGTTATTGATCGTAAAAAAGCATATGATCAAGTTGTTAAATTATCAAATCAATATGGATTATTTATCGAACCTAATGCCAAAGTTCAAGATATTACTGTTGGTATGCAACAACGCGTTGAAATTTTAAAAATGTTGTATAGAGAAAATGATGTTCTAATCTTTGACGAACCAACTGCCGTTTTAACTCCACAAGAAATTTCCGAATTAATGGAAATTATGAAAAAACTTGCATCTGAGGGGAAATCAATTTTATTCATTACTCATAAACTTAACGAAATAAAAAAAGTTGCTGATCGTTGTACTGTTTTAAGAAAAGGTAGATGTATTGGTACTGTTGATGTTGCAAATGTTACTAAAGAAGAATTATCAGAAATGATGGTTGGCCGAAAAGTACAACTAATTGTTGATAAAACAGAAGCTAAACCAAAAGATGTTGTCCTAAAAGTAGAAAATCTTGTTATTATAGATAAACTACATAAAACAAATGCTGTAAACAATGTTTCATTTGACGTTAGAAAAGGTGAAATTGTTTGCATAGCTGGTATTGATGGCAATGGTCAAACTGATTTAGTTTATGGTATTACAGGTCTTGAACCAATTAAATCTGGTAAAGTATATTTAAATAATGTAGATATTACTAATTTATCAATTAGAAAAAGAAACAAGGTAGGACTTGCACACATACCAGAAGATAGACATAGACATGGATTAGTTTTAGATTATTCATTAGAACAAAATTTAGTATTACAAAATTATTTTGAAGATCGATTCCAAAAAGCAGGATTTATTAAATTTAAGAATATTCGTAAATATGCGGATGATTTGATTGAAAAATTTGATATTAGATCTGGTCAAGGTTCAATAACGGTCGCTAGAAGTATGTCTGGTGGTAACCAACAAAAAGCTATTGTAGCTCGTGAAATAGACAGAAATACTGATTTATTAATAGCTGTTCAACCTACTCGTGGTCTTGATGTTGGTGCTATTGAAAACATTCATAGTAGATTAGTTGAACTACGTGATGCTGATAAAGCCGTTTTATTAGTTTCACTTGAACTAGATGAAGTTATGAGTTTATCTGATAGAATACTAGTTATGCATAAAGGTGAAATTGTTGGCGAATTTAATTCTAAAGAAGTTACTGCGCAAGAATTAGGCTTGTATATGGCTGGTGCGAAAAAACAAAATATCAATAAGGTAGGAAACAACAATGAATGATAATAAACAACCTACAAATTTAAATAATACAGAAGTAGTTAATAACGATAAACGGGAAATGAAAGTTGAAAATAACAATAATTCATTTATCCGCTTCTTAAAAAAACCAGCTGTTCAGTCAATAATAGCATCTTTATTGTGTGCCATAATTGGATTATTTATTGGATATTTGGTTTTACTTATTATAAAACCAGGTCAAGCTAATAAAAACTTTATTAACTTAGTTAAAGGCTTTATGTATTCTTCAAATAAGCAAAGAAGATTAAAATATTTGGGTACTACATTGACAAAAACAGCACCATTAATCCTAACTGGTTTATCAGTTCTGTTTGCTTATAAAGCTGGTTTATTTAATATTGGTGCAGCTGGTCAATACACTATGGGTGTTGTTACCGCTTTATATTGTGCCCTTGTATTAAATCTACCATGGTATATTAGCACATTATTAGCAACTATTGTTGGTGGTATATGGGGTTCATTGACAGGTATCCTTAAAGCATATTTAAATGTTAATGAAGTTATATCTAGCATAATGTTGAACTGGATTGGTCTATATTTAGGTAACTTGATTATGGATAATCCAGCATCTTGGGATAGTGTTAAATCTGAAACGTGGTCTTTATTTGATGCTAAACATGCAAATGCTTCAGTGAGACTACCAAATTTGGGCCTTGATAAAGTATTTGGCGGTAACCAATATGTTGGTATTGGCGTTATTATTGCCATAGTAGTCGCAATTATTATTTATATTGTCTTAAATAAAACAACTTTTGGATATGAATTGAAAGCCACTGGTTTCAATCGCAATGCCGCAAAGTATTCAGGTATGCATGAAAAAAGAAACATTATCTTGACAATGGCAATTGCGGGTGGACTTGCTGGTTTATCAGGTGCAACATTATATCTTACTGGTATAATGCCTTGGTATAATCCTGCTAATTTACCTTCGATGGGCTTTGATGGTATTTCAGCTGCCTTTTTAGGTGGTCTTAATCCATTTGGTACTATTATTTCTTCATTCTTCATTACATTCATTATTGAAGGTGGTGGAAATTTAGATACTACTTATTATAGTCCTGAAATTGCAACATTAATTACGTCAATAATTATTTATTTATGTGCATTCGTACTGTTTATAAAAACATTTATTACTAAACGAGTTAACAAAAAACTTGAACAAACTGCAAAGAAGGAGGAAAAATAAGTATGAATATATTAATACAATATACATTAATTTATGCTGCAACTCTTTCTTTGGTTGCTCTTGGTGGTATGTTTGCGGAAAGAAGTGGTGTAATAAACTTAGGACTTGAAGGATGTATGGTAATTGGTGCTTTGGGTGGCGCCTTAATTATGCAATATCTACCAACAAATTTGAATGCCTTCTTGGTAATTGTAATTGTTTTTGGAATAAGTATGCTATCTGGTATTCTTTATTCACTATTACTTGCTGTAGCTTCAGTTACATTTAAGTCTGATCAAACAATTACAGGTACTGCCCTTAATATATTGGCACCTGCTTTTGCAACCGTTATTGTTAAAGCACTTACACTTGCAAGAGATGGTAAAGCTGCTCCACGTTTGGATTACATTGATTTACAAAAGAAATTTATATTTAATATTGGTAAACTTGAGCTAAACTGGTTCATTGTAGTAACAGTATTATTAGTTATTATTTCTTACATAATACTTTATAAAACTAAATTTGGTTTAAGATTAATGTCTTGTGGTGAACATCCACAAGCTGCCGCATCAGTTGGTATAAATGTAATAAAAATGCGCTATATTGGTGTAATTATCTCAGGTGCTTTAGGCGGACTTGGTGGTATAGCATTTATTGCTTCAGCTAATTCAACATGGTCATTTAATAATGGAGTTGCCGGATTTGGATTCTTAGCCCTTGCGGTTATGATATTTGGAAAATGGAAACCAATAAGCATTTTCTTAGGTGCATTATTATTTGGATTCTTTAGAGCATTAGGTGCAGTTTATACAAGCTTTGATTGGTTACAAGCCTTAAATATGAATCCAAGTATTTATAAAATGTTACCATATATAGTATGCTTAATCGTTTTAGGATTTACATCAAGAAAATCATACGCACCGAAAGCCGAGGGTATACCATATGAGCCTGGACAACGCTAATCATCGAAAAATAATTGACGTTAAAAACTGGAAGGGTAAGAAACATTACGAATGGTTTATTAAATACCCAGCTCATTATTATGGTATTACTAAAAAAATTAAAATAACTAATTTAATAAAGTATCTTGAAAATGAAAAAAATAACAATAACAAAAATTCATTTTTCATTACAATGTTGTACTTTGTTACTACCGCATTAAATAATATTGAAGAAATGCGTTTAAGAGTAGAAAATAGCGAAGTTGTTTTATATGATGTAGTTAATCCGGCCTATACTGTAATGACTGGTGATGGCGTATTTGATAATTGCGATAGTTTATATGATAAAAATTATGATAAATTTTATGAACTTGCAAAAATAGCAATTGACAAACGGAATAAGCATATTGATGAAGATGCAAGCTATAATGATTTATCTAAATTTGATCAATATTATATTACTTCACTTCCATGGATAGATTTTGATAGTATGATTCACCCAATGCCAAACGATGATAGTAGTTATGTACCACGAATTTGTTGGGGTAAATACTATCAAATAGATAACGAATACTACATTGATTTTAATATTCAAGTAAGCCATGCTTTAGTAGATGGTTACCCACTTTCTTTAGCCTTTTTAGAAATTGAGAAATATCTAAATTCACCAAAGAAATATATTGATGAAAGCAGAGAAAACGCCTAGTGATAGGCGTTTTTTTTATATCAAGAATAAAGATATTTGTTCTTAAAAATATTATATTTCATAAAATGAATTGGTGATAACTTTGCTAGTAAAAAAAAGAATAATATTTACATATATAATTATTGGTATTGCATTTTTAGCCCTATTTTTACGCCTTACTTATGTAAAAACTTACAAAAGTAAAGAATATTATGAAAAAGCTTTAGATTTATGGACTAGAAATGCTCCTATTGAAGGTAGAAGAGGCAATATTTATGATCGAAATGGTAATTTAATTGTTGGAAGTAAGTTAACACCTACAATTGTTGCAATTCCAAGACAAATAAAAAATAAGGCTACAACAGCTAAAAAAATCGCGGATATTGTTGATTGTACAACAAATGATATTTTAAAACATCTTAATAAAGCTGTATCTGTCGAAATAATTAAACCAGAAGCTCAAAAAATATCTGTTGAACAAGCTATTGAAATCGCTAAATTAAATCTTGATGGGATTTACATCGTTGGTGATTCATCAAGATATTATCCATATCCGACATGTTTAGCACAAGTAATAGGCATTGTTGGTATTGATAATCAAGGAATATCGGGTATTGAATATATTTATGATCAATATTTGAAAGGAAAAAAAGGAGCATTACAAATTTTTACTGATGCTCATGGTGCCGCAATGGATGATTTGAGTGGTTATTATAAAAACGCTTCTAGCGGGCTTGATATTTATCTTACAATTGATTTAAATATTCAACTTTCATTAGAGCGTGTAATGGACAATGCTTATAATAGATATGAAGCAGATGATGTTGTAGGTCTGGCTATAAATCCAATGACTAGCGAAATATACGCAATGGCATCAAGACCAACTTTTGATTTAGAAAATTATAAAGATTATTCGCAAGAAATATTTAATAGAAATCTTCCCATCTGGAAATCTTATGAACCTGGTTCAACTTTCAAAATATGTACTTTTGCGGCAGGGTTAGAAGAAAAAGTGTTTAGAATTGATGAAAAATTCTATGATCCAGGATATATGATTGTAGATGGTACCAGAATTAGAGATTGGAAAAAGGGTGGTCATGGGGATGAAACCTTTTTACAGGTATTGGAAAACTCATGTAACCCTGGTTTTATGACTATTGGTTTAAGACTTGGTAAAGAAAAACTATTTGAATATATTAGAAAGTTTGGCTATGGTAGTAAAACTGGTATCGACTTATTAGGAGAAAGTAAAGGAATACTATTTGACACCAATAAAATTGGCAATGTTGAACTTGCCACCGCATCATTTGGACAAGGTAATTCAACTACGCCATTACAAATTTTGAATGCCGCAAGCGCAGCAGTCAATGGTGGAAATTTGCATAAGCCATACATTTTACATGCGATAGGAAAACAAAATAATTTCATTATTGAAAATAAACCATCTTTAATAAGGCGGGTAATAAGTGAGGAAACTTCAAAAATTGTTGCGAATGCATTAGAATCGGTTGTCGCAAAAGGCACAGGTAGAGCATGTTATATAGATGGTTATCGAATTGGTGGTAAAACAGGAACTGCGCAAATCGCCGAAAATGGTCATTATCTTAGTAATAAATTTATTTTGTCTTTTCTTGCAATAGCCCCAATGGATGATCCTAAAATCGGTGTTTACTTAGCTATTCAAAATCCTCATAACGCAATTCAGTATGGCGGTACAACTGTTGGACCACTTGTAAAAGAAATTATGAGTGAATCATTGTCTTTTCTAAATGTCAAAAAAAATTATGAAGGAATTTCCTATCAACCAAGATTATGGGTTGATAAACCGTTATACAAAATTCCTGAATATATTGGTATGAATAAAAAAGATGTTAAATATAACCCATATTATAATTTTATTATTGAAGGAACTGGTGATATTATTATTGGACAAATGCCGGAAGCTGGTGAATCAATAATAGAAGGTGGAACAGTTATTTTATATACATAAAAAAGGGGAGGGATAACATGTATATATCAGATTATTTCTTTCAATTCTATCAAATTAATAAACATGATATTATCGATCATTTTGTAACAAAAATTTGTAATAATAGTGGAGATGTTATAGATGGTAGTATTTTTGTTGCAATAAAAGGTTATTCAAATAATGGAATAAATTTTATTGAAGATGCTATAAATAATGGGGCTAAAACAATTATTTATGATGATACTAATTATATTGAACCTAGTTACAAAGATATCAATTTAATTTATGTTAAATCTGCAAAAGTTGAACTTGCTAGATTATTAAAGTGGTATTACCAGTTTTATCCAAAATCTAAAATAATTGGAATTACTGGTACTAATGGCAAAACGACAACGAGCAGTATTGTATATGAATCATTAAAGACAATTAATAAAAAAGTATTGTGGGTTGGTACTGGTGGTATAAAGTCATCGATAAATAAAATTGAAAAAGTGATTGAATCTACTAATACAACGCCAGATATTGTTAAAATATATCGCTATATTTATAAAAATTATTATGATTATGTAATCATGGAAGTAAGTAGTCAAGGAATAGCAGAAGGTAGAGTATTAGGAATTCATTTTAATGTTGTTACTTTAACAAATATAACTCAAGATCATCTTGATTACCATAATACAATGGATAACTATGCCTTTACTAAAGCAAGAATTGCTTTTAATTTAACTGAAGAAGACTTCTTAATTGTCAATAACGATGCAAATTATGCCTCTTTATTTGAAAATGCTTCTTTAGCAAAACTAAAAACTTATAATAGTGGTTTAAAATCCAATAAATGTACATTAACTGGTAAGATAATTGATAAGAGTTTTGAAAATATGAAAATAGCAATTTGGAAAAACAAAGAATGCTTTGAAATTGTTACAAAACTAATCGGTAACTTTAATTTAGACAATATTTTAGCCGCATACTTAATTCTTGATAGTTTAGGCGTAAACAAAGAAACAATTATTAAGTGTATTGAAGACTTTAAACCCGTAGCAGGAAGAATGAACTATTTTGATTTAAATGTAAATAATAAACATCTTAATGTAATAGTCGACTATGCTCATACACCTGATGGTATAAGGCAAGTAATTCAGTATTTTAAAGAATTTACTACCAATAAAATTATTGTTGTAGTAGGGTGTGGAGGCAATCGTGATAAAGATAAACGTCATAAAATTGGGAATATAGCGACTGAGTTAGCAGATGAGGTATATTTTACTGAAGATAATTCCAGAAATGAAGACGTAAATGAAATAATTTCACAAATAATTAGTACAACCAATCAAAAAAATTATAAAATAATAACTAATAGGCAGTTAGCAATTGAACGAGCAATTTCAAATAGCAATGAAAATGATACTATATTGATATTAGGAAAGGGAGCAGAACGATACATAGTTAGCGAAAATATCATTAACTTTTCGGATATTGAATATGTAAAATCGTTAAATAATAAGAATGAATAGTTATTTTGCTTTATTAATATTAATAATTATAGGCTTATTATTAGGAATTTGTACATTTCATACTACTATTCCCTTACTGTATCATTTTAAATTTGGGCAATCTATTAGAAAAGAAGGACCAAAAAGACATAATTTAAAATCAGGCACCCCAACTCTTGGTGGAATTGTAATATTTTTAGTATCTTTTTTTCTTTGGATAACGTTGCTTTTATTTAATCATTATATTAATTCTCAAACTATTTTTAATATATTGCAACTTTTAATCCCTTTTTTAGGGTTTGGTTTAATTGGTTTTATTGATGATTTTTTGATAATAATCAAAAAAAATAATGTCGGACTGCATCCAAAGACTAAACTTTTGTTACAAATTTTAATTGCCATAATTTCTACCCTATTATATCAATTAATGAATAGGAATAATGTTCTTAATTTTTTTGGTGAATCACTATATTTATCTTTCTTTTATCTAATTTGGATAGTTATTGGTTTTGTAGGCTTCAGTAATGCCACAAATTTGACTGATGGAATAGATGGATTACTGGGAGGATGTAGTACTATTAGTTTTACTGGCATTTATTTAATCGCAATATATGAAGAAAACTACGTCGTGGCTTATCTTTCCATCAGCATAATCATAGCTTTACTAGCTTTTTTATTCTTTAATCTACCAAAAGCAAAAATTTTTATGGGGGATACTGGTTCACTTGCTGTAGGAGCTATAATGTTTGCAATGCTAATTAGTCTAAATAAAGAACTATTAATAATATTTTTTGGCTTTATTTATATTGTTGAAACCGTATCGGTTATATTACAAGTATGGTTTTTTAAAAAGACCAAAGGATCTAGACTATTTAGAATGACACCATTACATCATCATTTTGAGCTTTTAGGTTATAGTGAAAATAAAATAGATTTATTATTTTGGACTATATCAGTGTTTACAACGATAATTGGCATAATATTGGGGGTGAAAATATTTTAAATAAAAGATATTTATTATATGGATTAGGAATAACCAATAAAGCAATTAAAAACTATTTTGATAAAGAAGAAATAGAATATCTAATATATTGTGATGATACAACGAATGATACTCAACTTGCAAAAATTATTTTAGATAAAATAGATATTATCGTGAAAAGTCCAGGAATAAAATTTGATACTGCTTTTTTAAGAGTAGCAGAAGCATTAAATAAGAAAATAATTTCTGATATTGAACTTTATTATCAATTCTTTAAACCTACTGATATGGTACTTGTAACTGGTAGTGTTGGTAAAACAACAATTGCAACTCTAATTTCTAGAATGCTGTCAATAAAAGAAGAATTTAAAGACAATTTAGTAGGAAATATTGGATTACCTACATTCACTCTAGCTAGTAAAAAATCCTCTTGTTTAGTGGTTGAAGCATCAAGTTTTATGTTACATTACACCTACAAAACTAAACCTCATGTAATGGTTATACCAAACATTATCAAGCATCATATTGATTATCACAAAACATATAACAGTTACATAAAAGATAAATTAAAGATAATTAGAAATATGAATCACTATGATTATGTTGTATATAATAAAGAAGATGTAATTTTAGATGAAATTATTAGTAAAATGAGTAATGTAAATAAAATTTCCTATTCACTTAATGAAAAAAATGCTAATTGCTATTTCGATAATAATTATATAATGTATAACAATGAAAAATTAATCGACATTAATGAGGTTAAAAAATCAGAGTTACATAACATCGAAGATTATATGGCAAGCATATGTGTAGCCAAGATATATGATATTGAAAAAAATCATATTAATGAAGTAATCGAACATTTTGAGGGATTAAAGTATCGTTTTGAAATGGTTTATCATACAAATGATTTAATAATAATTAACGATTCAAAATCGACAACCCCATATGCAAGTCTTGCGGGGGCAAAGAGTATTAAAAATAATTATAACTCTTATTACAAAGTCCTAATAGTTGGTGGAATAATGAAAGAAAATTACTATTGTCTTGCCAAACAATGTGATTTTATTGATGAAGTTTATACTTATGGTACGTCAAGGAATGAGCTTGCGGAAGTCTTTAGTAATAATTTAGTAAAAGTTTTCGATACTTTAGAAGAAGTAATAGAAAAGCTCCCATTAAAAAAACCATTGTTAATATTATTCTCACCAAGTTGTGTAAGTTATGATCAATATAGTTCATACATCGAACGAGGTAGTGAATTTAACAAATTAATTAAAAGACACTATAATTTATAGTGTTTTTTAACGTTTTAAAGCATATAATATAAAAAAATACAAAAAAATGGTATAATTTTATTGTAAATAATAAAAAAAGGTAAATTTGGTGTAAAAAAATGAGAGAAAAACTTGACAATATAAAAAATATTGCACAAAGATGCTTGAAATGTAAAAAACCTTTATGTAAAGAGTATTGCCCTTTACATAATAATATACCTGTTATTTTAAATTATATTAATAATGATCAAATAGTTGAAGCTAAAAAAGAACTATTAAAAACTACTAATATGAGTTTTATTTGTTCAAAGTTATGTGACCATGAAAAAAGTTGCTATGGACACTGTGCATTAAGAAATACTAGCGATGGATCTATAGCATTCTATGAAGTTGAAAATTATCTATCAACACTAATATCAGAAAGTGACTATGAAAAAATTAGTAATAATAAAATTAAATCTAAGATTGCGGTAATTGGAGCTGGTGTTTCTGGCATGAATGTAGCAATAGAACTTGCAAAATTAGGTTTAGGCGTTACGCTATTTGATAAAAATAATCAAATAGGGGGAGTAATTACTGATAGTTTACCTAATTTTAGGTTTAATGATAATGTTGTAAATGTCCTAGTCGCAATACTTAAAAAATTAAATGTTGAGATGGTTTTCAATAAAGAGTTTGGCAATAATCTTAATTTTAATGATTTAAACGATTTTGATTATATCGTTTTTGCTACGGGTACAATGTTATCAAAAAAAATATTTGAAGATAATGCCTCTGTTTATGATGGTATTAAATTATTAGAAGATGGCAAAAATAACATTCAGAAAATAAATAATGCAAATAGTTTAGTTATTGGTGCTGGTAATGTCGCAATGGATGTATCAAGATTACTAGTTAGATCAGATAATAAAGTAAATATCGTATATAGGAGAAATATCGCTAATTCACCTGCTTCCAAAAAAGAAATTGAGATGGCGATAAACGATGGCGTAAACTTCATTGAACTTAGAAGTCCCAAACAACTAGTGTTTGATAAAGCAAATAAACTGATTGGTTTAGAAGTAGAAATTACCGAACTTATAAAAGATGACAATTCAACTCGTTTAAGCTTTAAAAGTACAGGCGAATGTGAAACTGTACCATGTGATATAGTAGTAGAGGCTTTAGGAACAAATGCCAATTATGATTATTTAAAATCATTTATTCCTGATTTACTTGATGAGAAGGGCTGGCCTAACTCAAAAATATATAAATATAAAAACCAAAAAGTACTTTTAACAGGTGATTACCTTACAGGTTCGTCAAGTTTTGCTGGTGCAGTAGCCACATCAAATAAGACAATAGAACTAATTAAGGAGGACATATGGAAGTAGTATACGGAGGATGTTTTAATCCACCTACTATCGCACATCAAGAAATTATCTCATATTTGGCCAACCACTATGATAAGGTAATTTTAATACCAACCGGTAACGATTATAATAAAGTTGGTTTAATTGATTATAAAAATCGTGTTGAAATGCTAAATATAATTATAAAGCCATATAACAATGTTGTCATATCAACAATTGAATTTGAAAAGAAATTTGATGGTACTTTTCAAAGCTTAAGAGAACTAAATCATCCGGTTTTTGCATGTGGAGATGATTGCATTGATCAAATTTCAACTTGGAAAGAACCAAAGATATTGTTATCGGAAAATCGCTTTTTAGTATTTTCAAGAAATCACTCTATAGATGAATTGAAAAAAATTGTTAATGAAGATGAACTGTTAAAAAGCTATTCAGATCATTTTGAATTTGTTAATTTACAACTATCAAATATTTCCTCAACAAACTTTAGAAATCTAAAAAGCTATGAACAATTAAATGAAGAAGTAGCAGAATATATTAAAAAAAATAATTTATATAAATAGGAGATCGTTATGTATAACAATAAATATTTAAAAGTTGCCCTTGTAACTCCTAAAGTAACGCTTGGTAAACCATTGGAAAATGCCAAAGAAATTATTAAAGTTGCTTCAGAAAACCAAGATTCTGGAATGCTTGTTTATCCTGAACTATCAATAACGGGATATTCAATTGGTGATTGGGTTTATAATGCACAATTATTAGAAGAAACAAGACAAGCAGTAAACTATATTAAAGATGCTAGTAATGAACAAATTCTAGTCATTGGTGCGCCTGTTGATGTATTAGGAGCTATCTATGATTGTGGTATTGTAATTCAAAACAAAAAATTATTAGGAATTGTACCTAAGATTAATTTGCCAAATACTTCAGAATTTTATGAAGAGCGTTTCTTTACTAGTGGAAAGGCTTGGAAAGATAAAATAAGTGAAGTAGAATATGCGGGGGAAAATGTACCTTTTGGCCATATTTTATTTAAAGAAGACACTGATAAATTTAATTTTGGAGTTGAAATTTGTGGCGATTTATGGGGCGAAAATAATCCGCATCATTTACTTTACAGCGAAGGGGCTGACTTTGTTGTAAATCTAAGTGGTTCTTCATATAATTTAGGAAAAGGAAGTCTTAGAACTAGTTTAGTTCAAAGCGCCAGTCATCGCCATCGTGGTGGTTACTTATATGTTTCAAACGGTCCAAGTGATTCAACTAGTGATCTTACTTTCTCTGGCCATCAAATTGCTTGTATTGCGGGAGAAATTGTCTTAAGCCAAGAAACTAATAGTTTAGAAACGGTAGTTAACAAAGTAGATGTGGATATTGAATATATCAGATTTGCTAAATATAGCGATAGTTATGCAAAAAAAGATCATTTCCCAACTGAAAATTTTGTAAAGTTTCATATTAATGAAGATAATGAATACAAATTATCAAAGAAAGTTGATTATTTACCATTTGTTCCAAAAAGTGATGAACAATTCGAAAGTTTGATAAATATAGCTACGCTTGCATTAAAACACCGTTTAGATCATATTGGTATTAATAAAGTAGTAATTGGTATTAGTGGTGGTTTAGATTCAACCCTTGCTTTGATGTTTTCGTACGAATGTTTCAAAAGATACAATATTGATTTAAAAAATATAATAGCTATAACAATGCCAGGATTTGGAACAGGTAGTAAATCAAAAAATATTGCCAATAAATTAATGGAAAAACTAAGTGTTTCAGCTCATGAAATTTCAATAAAAAAAGAAGCTATCTTACATTTGAAAACTATTGGACATGATTTAGAAAATAAAGATGTTACATACGAAAATGTTCAAGCAAGACTCAGAACAATGTATTTAATGAATGTTGCCAATAAAAATGGAGCTATAGTGCTTGGAACAAGCGATATGAGTGAAATTGCTTTAGGTTGGTCTACATTTAATGGTGACCAAATGTCAATGTACAACTTGAATGCTAATTTACCTAAAACGGTAGTTAAAGAATTGGTTAGATACTTTAGTAGAAAATATCCTCTTGTAAAAAGTGAATTACTTAAGGTATATGGTGCAGTAATTTCACCAGAATTAACTGGTTCTGATCAAGCAACCGAAGACAATATCGGTAAATATCTAATTAATGACTTCATAATGTATCATATGTTTTTAAAAGGCGCTTCAAAGAGTCGAATTGTTTATTTATTGCTAAACACTTTTGAAATTACCGAAACAGAAGCTAGTCTGTACTATGATAGATTCATTAAACGTTTTAAACAAAATCAATATAAACGTTTAGCTTCACCTGAATGTGTTAAATACTATTCATTTAGTTTTGGCGCAAGAGGCGATTATCGCTTCCCTGGTGATATGAAATAATTATAGTTTAATCTTTTGACTATTAATTGAATAAATGATATAATGATAGTAAATTTAGACGTTGAAGAGGAAGAGTATAAGCACAAATACTTGTAAAGAGAAAAGTTGGTTGGTGAAAAACTTGAAGTAATGCTTAGAAGGTAGCCTTGGAGTTATTTAGGTGAGAAAGGTTCATTAGCCTAAATCGTTTTATTCACGTTATCGAATACTAAGTTGAGAACATATTGTTCTAATTAAGGTGGTACCGCGGAATTCGTTTCGTCCTTTTTATAGGGGCGAAACTTTTTTTAATGAAAGGAGATAAAAAATGTTTAGATTAAAAAAATCAGAAATGGAAACTAAATATGATCCTAAGAAAGTAGAAGAAGGAAAATATGAATATTGGTTGAAAGAGGGCTTTTTCACCAGTGGTGATAATACTAAAATCCCTTATACAATCGTAATTCCTCCACCAAATGTAACTGGTAAACTACATATTGGACATGCATGTGATACTACATTACAAGATATTATCATTCGCCGTAAAAGAATGCAAGGCTATGATGCTTTATGGTTACCAGGTATGGACCATGCGGGGATAGCTACACAAGCTAAAGTTGATGCCAAATTAAAAACAATGGGTATCAGTAGATACGATTTAGGAAGAGAAAAATTTCTTGACGTGGCTTGGAGTTGGAAAAAAGAATATGCCGAATTTATTAGAAAACAATGGGCTGCTTTAGGTTTATCACTAGATTATACTAAAGAGAGATTTACTTTAGATGATGGTATGCAAGATGCGGTTGCGGAAGTTTTTACAAAATTATATAATGAAGGCTTAATTTATCGTGGTGAACGTATTATTAACTGGGATGTTGAAGCAAAAACAGCTTTATCAAACATTGAAGTTGAATATAAAGATGTAGAAGGTGCTTTTTATCACTTTATTTATCCATTTGTAGATGGTGAAGGTGGACTTGAAATTGCAACAACAAGACCTGAAACAATGTTTGGTGATACAGCTGTTATGGTTCATCCTGATGATGAAAGATATCAAAAATATATTGGTAAAGAAGTTTATATTCCTGGTACAACTAGAAAAATTCCTGTTATTAGCGACAAATATGTTGAAATTGGTTTTGGTACAGGAGTTGTTAAAGTAACACCTGCGCATGACCCTAACGACTTTGAAGTAGGCAATCGTCATAATTTAGAACGTATTATTTGTATGAATGAAGATGGTACTATGAACAGTCTTGCGGGAAAATATGTTGGTATGGATCGCTTTGAATGCCGTAAACAACTTGTTAAAGACTTGCAAGATGCAGGTTTATGTCCATCAATTGAAAAAATGGTTCATTCAGTAGGCCATTCTGAAAGAACTGGTGTCATTGTTGAACCACGTTTATCAAAACAATGGTTTGTAAAAATGGAACCACTCGCAAGAGATGTTTTAGAAATGCAAGCAAGTGATGAACCAATAGAGTTTATTCCTAGCAGATTTAATAAGACTTTAACCACATGGTTAGATTTAGATACAATTCAAGATTGGTGTATTTCTCGGCAATTATGGTGGGGTCACCGAATTCCTGCTTGGTATCGTGGCGATGAAGTATATGTAGGAAAAGAAAAACCAGCTGGAGACGATTGGGTTCAAGATGAAGATGTTTTAGATACTTGGTTTTCAAGTGCCCTATGGCCTTTTGCAACTCTTGGTTGGCCAAAAGATACTAAAGAATTAGAAAGATATTTTCCAACTGATTGCTTAGTAACAGGATATGATATTATTTTCTTCTGGGTAGCAAGAATGGCTATTCAATCACGCCATTTTATGGGGAAACGTCCATTTAAAAAATGTTTAATTCATGGTTTAATTAGGGATGAACAAGGCCGTAAAATGAGTAAATCACTTGGAAATGGTGTTGATCCATTTGATTTAATAAATCAATATGGATGTGACGCAATGCGTTATTTCTTAACTACTAACTCTACACCAGGTCAAGATTTACGTTACTCAGACGAAAAAATGGCATCTTCATGGAATTATATCAACAAAATTTGGAATATATCAAGATTTGTTAAGATTAATTTAGAGGCTAATAATTATCAAGGCGAAGAAATTGATTATAATAATTTAAATTCTTTAGACAAATGGATTTTAGCAAAAACTGACGCATTAATTAAAGACACTGACGCAAAATATGATAGTTTTGAATTTGGTGAAGTTGCAAGATCAATATATAACTTTACTTGGGATGATTTTGCCTCAAAATATTTAGAAATGACAAAAGTTGATTTTGCGTTAGGTGATGAGGTTCATAAACGCAATACTTGTGCAATTTTAACAAAAGTATTAGTAACAATATTGAAACTATTACATCCATTTATGCCTTTTGTAACTGAAGAAATATATCAAAATTTCTATGATGATTCAATTACCGTAAGTGAATGGCCAAAACCAACTGGTATTGAATTTGATAATGATGAAATTATGGCAACAGATAAATTATTCGAAATTATTACTACTATACGTAATGTCAGAAACAAAAAAAATGTTGCAATGAGTAAGAAAATTAATGTTGCGATAGAAACTTCTTCAAATTATTTAAGAAATTTCTTATTGCATCATAAAGAATATCTTGCTAAATTCACTAATTATGTTTCACTAAAAATTGATAAAGACGTTGAACATGATGATTCAGTTGTAAGTGTATTAGATGATGTCAATGTTGTTATTCCACTAAAAGAATTAATCAATATTGAAGAAGAAATAATTAAATTAAAAGCAAGAATTGCTAAATTAGTTGCCGACATTTTGAGAAGTGAAGGTATGCTGAATAATCCTAACTTTATTGCAAAAGCACCTGCCCAAAAAGTAGAAGCAGAAAAGAATAATGTTGCAAGTTATAAAGAACAATTAAAAGAAGCTGAAAAAGTATTAAAAGGACTTGAAAAATAATGAATTATTTTGTTGATGCCAAGTCATTTATTGAATGGGTTCAATCCCAAAAACGCTTTTCAAAAAAAACCAATCTAGACAATATGAAATATTTTTGCAAACTACTTTGCAATCCCGAAAGTTCATTCAAAGCTATTCATGTAACGGGTACTAATGGTAAGGGTAGTACTGTCGCAATGCTAACTAGTGTTCTTATGGCAAAAGGTTACAATGTAGGTACATTTACATCACCATATATTGAATGCTTTAATGAACGAATTGCTTTTAATACTAAGCCTATTGACGATGATGATTTGTTGAAAATGGCCAATAGAGTAATTGAAATTTATCCAATTCTTGAAGAAAATAATTTTCCAAAGCCAACTTTTTTCGAATTCATCACACTATGTGCCTTTTGTTACTTTAAAAGTCTGAATAATTTAGATTATGCGGTAATAGAAGTGGGAATGGGTGGAAGATTGGATTCAACAAATGTTATTACTCCAATAGTTAGTATAATTACTAATGTTGCGTTAGATCATATGCAAATACTAGGTAATACTAAAGAAGCTATATTAAAAGAAAAATTAGGTATCGTAAAAGATAATATCCCTGTTGTTTGCGGATTAAAAGAAGAAAATCTAAAGATGATTGCGACAAATGTTGCAAATATTCACAATTCGCAAATTGTATTTCCTAAATATAATGAAGTAAAAAACGTAAAGTGCGATTTATCAAAGACTTGCTTTACTTATCAAGGTCAAGATTATCAATTATCTTTATTAGGATTTCACCAAGTTGAAAATGCATTATTAGTTATTGAAACATTTAACCTGTTAAAAGATGATTTAAAACTATCAATCCAAGATTTACATAATGGCTTGAAAAATACTAAATGGGTCGGACGTTTAGAAAAAATTAATGATGATCCGGTTATCTACATTGATGGTGGACACAACATTGATGGTATATCTAGAATTACGGAGTTTGTAAAATCACTAAATATTCCAAACGTAAGAGCAGTTATTTCAATTTCTCATGATAAAGAATTATTACCAATGATTAAGATGGTTGATAAAACTTTTGATGAAATAATCTTTACTTCTTACACCTACGCAAGAAGTGCTAAAGCTGAAGATTTGTATAACCTTTCTTCATCTAAAAACAAAAAATGTATTGAAAATTTAGATGTAGCAGTAAAATACGTACTTACTAATAAAAAGCCAATTACGATATTTTTAGGCAGTTTGTATTTAGCAAGCGAAATAAGAAATAAATTAAAAAAATAGCCGATTTTTGGCTATTTTTTTAGTAATACATAAAAATCACACGTATTATTAATATGAAGGTGATGTAATGTTAAAAGAAGTGCCAGTATTTGATAGACCTAGAGAAAAAGCAATAAAGTACGGGGTTAATTCACTAAGTAATATTGAATTAATTGCTATATTACTTAGAACTGGTTCAAAACAAGATAATGTATTGGATGTTGCTAAAAACTTAATGTATGATATTGAAAAATTAAGTTTATTAAAAGATATGACAATATCTGAATTAATGAAATTTAAAGGTATTGGAAAAACTAAGGCAATTACAATTCTAGCATCAATTGAACTAGGACTAAGGGTATTAGAAACAAGTAAGGAAAATACTTTCTATACTAGTCCTGAAGCAGTTTTTGAATATTTTTATCCAAAATTGAGATTAAAAAACAAAGAATGTTTATATGCTATGTATTTAGATGTAAAAGGTCAATTGATCAAAGAACAATTAATAACGCAAGGAACAATAAATTCATCCTTGATGGATGGTAAAGATATCTTTAAATGGGGGGTAAAACTTTCTGCTAGCGCCATTATTCTTGTTCATAATCATCCTAGTGGGGATCCTACACCAAGTCTAGCCGATTTAAAAGCTACTGAAAAATTAATTCAAATGTCAAAATATGTTGATATGATTATATTAGACCACATAATAATAGGAAATGATTTTTATAGTATGAAAAGAAGTTCAAAGTTATATAAACTGTTCTAAATATTTATTGAAAATCATATATTAATATGGTGATAATATGCGTGAAGACTCTTTAATTTTAAAATATCGTAAAGCAATGAAGCAAAAAAGTAATGCAACAATTGAAGAAAAAAATAAAATAAGATCTAATTATGTAACAAAATTATTTTTAAGAATTTTCTTAAGTTCGTTATTATTATTGTTACTAATACTAGGAAATAATTATGCGGTAAAAAATGATAAAATTAGTTTTGGTAAGAAAACAATTGAAAAAAATACTAATTTCATTAAGATTGCCAACATTTTTAATAGTATATTTGGAAATTTTATTCCCATTGATGGTGGAAACGATGTTTTAGTAGATGCAACTACTTTGTATGGTAGTATAAATTATGTAGAAGGTATAAATTACATTGATAATAACAGCTTTGAAGGCGTTTATAATTTTGAGGCAGGAATAATTATCAAAAAGACCAAAGATAAAGATGGTTTATATACAATAACAGTCTTATCACAAAATAATATTTGTTACACCTATATTGGCTTAACTACTTGTAATTTCAATTTATATAGTTATGTATCTAAAAAAACTATAATAGGAAATGGCTTACAAGATCAAAATGGAAATTATCAATTTAAATTAATTATCGAAAAAGAAGGAGTAAAATATGACATTAGAGATATTACCTAAAATAAAAGTACATTATTTAAGTATACTAATACTAGTACTTTATGCCTTTAGTGGATTTCTTAGTGTTTACTTTATGATTTTCTTAACAATTTTTTTGCATGAACTAGGTCATATATTTTGGATTATTATATTCAAAGGTAGTGTTGAAGAAATTGTATTAACGCCTATTGGTGGGTTGATAAAAGTCAAATTAACAACTAATAATAAATTAAAAAATTTACTAATAGATATGGGTAGGAATTACTACAAATATCGCCCTTGTCTTAACAGTTAAGATTACTAAAATAAATTGCACATATTTATTAAATTACAATTTATTTATGATTTGCTTTAACTTATTACCAATATATCCTTTAGATGGATATCGCATTATCAATAATCTTTTTGTAAATTTTAAATATAGGTATCTTATTCGACAAATTATATTTTTATCTAGTTTGATAGTTTGTATGATTTCTATAATCTTTTCATTAATATTTAAACTTTATGGAGTAATTATTATTTTTTTAGTTTTAGTCTATTTGAACGTTGTGAACTATATTAAAGTTCAAAAAGAAGAAAAAATTAAGCATCTTGTTGTTCTATACCATTTAAATAATCTAAAAAATGATGAAATTATCGCAAATGGATTTTAAAAAACCTTAAATTGGTGTATAATAAAAGCGAGGTGTAATATGAAAAAACGTAATTTAATTATTATCATATCAGTATTATTAGTAGTTTTAACTACACTAATTGTTATAGTTGCTAAAAATAAGAAAAGCGAAACAACAAACGGAAAAAGTGAAGAATTACTTGCGGCAGAAAAAATATTTTCTGAAGTAATACTTGATGAAAAGAAAAATGAATACATTTTGAAAAGATTACAAAATAATTCTAACACTTATAAAGCTAAAATTGAAATACCTGATACAATTGATAACATCCCAGTTACAATGTTAATCGATTCTAATGATTTTGCTAGTTTTTCTAATGTCATAACAATCAAATTGGGTAAAAACATTAAATGGATTGGAAATAGTATACCTAGTGATGAAGAATTAGCTACAAATGAATTTGGGAATAGTATTTTTGTAAATGCTACAAGTTTAACTGAAATAAATGTTTCAGATGAAAACACTAAATTTTCTAGTATTTCAGGAGTTTTATTTAATAAAGAAAAAACTATTTTAGTTAAATTCCCTGTCGCAAAAGGTCCTACAAATGATAATCCTTTAACTTATAAAGTTCCTACAACAGTCGAAAAGATTGCTGATTATGCTTTCTATAATTCAAAGCATTTGAAGGGAATAGAATTATCAGAAAACATCACTTCAATTGGAAAATATGCTTTTAGTTATTGCGAAAAATTAGATGATATAACATATAATGATAAACTTGAAACAATTGAAAGTAATGCATTTAGTAATTGTAAAGTTTTAAGTTTAGTGAATTTGCCAAAAAATTTAAAGAAAATCTCGTATGGGGCTTTTAGAAATTGTAAGAAGATTAACCTGTTCATTCCTAAATCAGTTGAAATCTTTGAAAAGGATTTATTTACAGGAGTAGAAGAGATTAGTATTAGAACTACCGAGGATAATGTTGAGGACCTTGCTACCATCATTATAAAGAATTATCGAACTGTTGCAGACAAATTAGCAGGTGAGTATGCCAAGTACTATCCAAGTGGAGAATATACTAACGCAGTAAAAACTTCAATAATCATAGAAAATGAATAAAAAAAGTTAAAATAAGCTATTAAATATTAAAAAATAGCTTATTTTTTTTGTTTTATATATGTTTTTGTTGCCAAGAATGGTAAAATATGTTATAATAAATAAGTGATTTTAATAGTAAAAAACTATTATTATATTAGAAAAGGAGAAAAATATATGCATAAATATGTTTATTTATTTAAAGAAGGTAATGCATCAATGCGTAATCTTCTAGGCGGTAAAGGGGCAGGCCTTGCAGAAATGACTAATATTGGCGTTCCAATTCCTCAAGGTTTTACAATTACTACTGAAGCATGTACATTATATTATGATTCTGGTAAAACTTTACCTGACTATCTTATCAAGGAAGTTTACGAAGCTGTAAAATCAATTGAAAAAGAAACTGGCAAAAAATTTGGTGGAGATCATAACCCACTATTAGTTTCTGTTCGTTCTGGTGCTAGAGTTTCAATGCCTGGTATGATGGATACAATCCTAAATTTAGGTTTAAATGATGAAACTGTTGATGTTTTAGCAAAAGAAACTGGTAATGAAAGATTTGCTTATGATAGCTATCGTAGATTTATCTTAATGTTCACAAACATCGCAAAAGGTCATCCTAGAACTGATATGGATAAGATGTTAGAAGAATTAAAGAGTTCAAGAGGCTATAAACTAGATACTGAAGTTACTGCAGAAGAACTTAAGGAATTAGTTAATAGATATAAAAAATATTATCATAAAACTTTTGGTGAAGATTTCCCTAATGATCCATATACTCAATTATTAGAAGCTATTACAGCTGTATTTAGATCATGGGATAACCCTAGAGCTAACGTATACCGTATGATGAACAACATCCCTTACTCTTGGGGTACAGCAGTTAACGTTCAATCAATGGCTTTCGGTAATAAGGGTGAAACTTCTGGTACAGGTGTTGCTTTCTCACGTGACCCTGGTACTGGTGAAAAAGTTGTTTCAGCTGAATATTTACCTAATGCACAAGGTGAAGACGTTGTTGCGGGTATTCGTACACCTTTACATATCGATGAATTAAAACGTCGTATGCCTAAAGTATATGATCAATTCATGGAAACTATTAAATTAATGGAAAATCACTATCGTGATATGCAAGATATGGAATTTACTGTTGAAGATGGTAAATTATACTTTTTACAAACTCGTAATGGTAAGAGAACTCCAGCTGCAGCATTAAAGATTGCTTGTGATTTAGTAGATGAAGGATTAATCACTAAAGAAGAAGCGGTATTAAGAATTGATGCTCAATCTTTCGATAAATTATTATTACCTGAATTTGATAAGAAAGAATTAAAGAATGCAACTCCAATCGCAACTGGTTTAGCAGCAGGTCCTGGTGCTGGTACTGGTAAACTTGCGTTCACAGCTGAAGAAGCTGAAGCAAGACATGCTAATGGTGAAAAAGTTGTTTTAGTACGTGCTGAAACTTCTCCTGAAGATATCGTTGGTATGGTTGCATCTGAAGCAATCTTAACTATGCGTGGTGGAATGACTTCACACGCTGCCGTAGTAGCACGTGGTATGGGTAAATGCTGCGTATGTGGATGCGGTTCTGCAATTATTGATGAAGAAGCAAAAACTGTTACTATCAATGGTAAAGTTTATACTGCTGAAGATACTTTCTCAATCGATGGTTCTACAGGTAATGTTTACCTTGGCGCAATCAAAACTGTTAGCCCAGATTTAACTGCTGGTTACTTCGGTAGATTAATGGGTTGGGTTGATGAAATGCGTGCTTTAAAGGTTCGTACTAATGCTGATACACCTCGTGATGCTAAACAAGCAGTTATCTTTGGTGCACAAGGTATTGGTCTATGCCGTACTGAACACATGTTCTTTGATAAAGATCGTATTTTCTCTATGAGAAAGATGATTTTAGCAGATACAGTTGAAGGTCGTCGTGAAGCATTAGCTGAACTTGAACCAATGCAACAAAAAGATTTCGAAGATTTATATGAAATCATGGATGGTATGAACGTTAATGTTCGTTTATTAGACCCTCCTCTACATGAATTCTTACCTCAAGAAGATTCACTAATCGAAGAATTAGCTAAAGCTATTAATAAGAGCGTAGCAGAAGTTAAAGATCGTATTGCTGAACTTCACGAAGCTAACCCTATGATGGGTCACCGTGGATGCCGTCTAGCAGTTACATATCCAGAAATTTGCGAAATGCAAACTACTGCTATTATCAAAGCTGCTATTAACGTTTCTAAGAAAACTGGTAAATTAGTTTCTCCAGAAATTATGGTACCACTTGTTCTTGAAGAAAGAGAATTAAAATTTGTTAAGAATATCATTTCTACTACAGCAGATAAATTAATTGCTGAATCAGGATTAGATATGCAATATCATGTTGGTACAATGATTGAAATTCCACGTGCCGCATTATTAGCAGACGAAATCGCAAAAGATGCTGAATTCTTCTCATTTGGTACAAATGACTTAACACAAATGACATTCGGTTTCTCTCGTGATGACGCAGGTAAGTTCTTACCAGCTTATTATGAAAACAAGATTTTCGAAGAAGATCCATTCAAGACTTTAGACCAAAATGGTGTTGGTAAACTTGTTGAAATGGCTGTTAAACTTGGTCGTTCTACAAGAAGTGATTTACATGTAGGTGTTTGTGGTGAAACTGGTGGAGATCCTAAATCAATTGAATTCTATCATAAAGTAGGATTAGATTATGTTTCTTGCTCTCCATTCCGTGTTCCTGTTGCTAGACTTGCAGCTGCACAGGCGAATATCCGTAATCCGAGGGCGACCAAATAAGGTCAAAAACGGCTTAAAAACTCATATTTTATACTAAAACAAGCAAAAAGCAGTCATTCTTGAGAAAGAGCGACTGCTTTTTTTCTTCTCCAAGTTTCGCAAAAACCGAAAAATAGGCCTCAAAATCGGGGGTGGCCAATAAAAATGAACACTTTCCCGTATCTACGGATATGGGTAAAAGAGGGCGATAAAATGGAGTGTTTTTATGGTAAAATATAAGTTAATTATCGAATACTATCAAAAAGGTAACAACAATAGTCAAATTGCAACGCTTTGCGGTTGCTCACGAACTGTTGTGTGGGAAGTCTTAAATAGGTTTAATAAAATCGAAACTATATTTGCTGATATTCAAAGAATGAGCGAGGAAGAGCTTCGAATTTTACTATTTCCCGAACGTGTAAAAAAAGATAAAGGTTATCTAATCCCTGACTTTAAATGGGAAGAGTTTCAGATGCGTAAGCATCAGTCGTCTTTACGGCTTTGCTGGCGTAGATATTGCAAACGAGCGGCAAAGCAAAACTTGAAAGCATACAGCTGGGCGAGTTTTGGGCTTTTCTATATTCAATACCGCAAACCTTGTTCGGACGAGGATGATCCGAATGATAAAGTAAGGAACAAACTGAAACATTATAACCTATTGATGTCTTTCTGCGATCCCGGTAGTGAAAGCTACCGTAAACTACAAAAGGAAAAGGATGAGTGGTTAAAATCCTTACATCTTGATGAAAATAAAATTCTGGATATTGGTAGTGATTATCTATAAAGTGCCGGGAAATGTAAGTTGTAAGTTTAAATCTTACAGGGGGGAGCATCTTTGTTGTACGAAAAAGCTACAACAGACAAAAAGCACAAGATATTGCGTATCTTGTGCTTTTTTTACTATATCTCGTGTTTTTGTCATCGGACAAAATCTTTGAATTTAACAGCTGCATTTCGGCACTTTTTTCAAAAAACAGGTCTTGAACTTACGACATATCGTTTTTGCTCGATAGGGTACTACAATTTTATAATAATTTTTAAGAGAGAACAAGTTTACCGCTGTTCCCATAGGGAATTTTTCCACATAAATATAGATAAGTATAGCGCACTATACCTTGCAAGCAAGGCAAGTGCGCTTTTGCTTGACTTGTTCATTTATTTGTTGTATAATAACAGAGCGATAAACAGTAATTTGACGAAAGCAGTCAGCAATTTTCAGGAGGTGTTATTGATGAAAGCAGAAGAATCGATTGTTACACATGATTTGCTCCGTATAGTGTCGGTATAATGCGGTGAAATCTATACGGAGCGCAATATCACCGAAACACCGACTTTGTCTTTAATAAGGCATACAAAGGAGGATTTAGTTTATGTCAATGATTAAAATAGAAAACCTTACATTTTCCTATCCAACGAGTTATGATAACATTTTTGAAAATGTAAACTTTCAGATCGACACCGATTGGAAAGTCGGCTTTGTGGGAAGAAACGGCAGAGGTAAAACTACGCTGTTAAACCTTTTGCTCGGAAAGTATGAGTATAGCGGGAAAATTCACTCATCTGTGCAGTTCGATTATTTTCCATATCCCGTAGTGGACAAAGCGAAGTTCACCAACGAAATTTTCTTTGAAATAGCACCTGCGGCTGAAGAATGGGAGTTAATGCGAGAGCTGTCCTATTTGGATGTAGATGCAGATGTGCTTTATCGTCCCTTTGAAACTCTTTCAAACGGTGAGCAGACAAAGGTGCTGTTGGCGGCATTGTTTTGCAATGAAGGACACTTTCTCTTAATTGATGAGCCTACCAACCACTTAGATGTGCAAGCTCGTGAAATAGTAGCTACCTATTTGAAAAAGAAAAAGGGCTTTATACTCGTATCTCACGACCGTCGCTTCTTGGATGGATGTGTTGACCACATTTTGTCGCTGAACAGAGCAAGTATTGAAGTACAAAGCGGAAATTTTTCGTCTTGGATGGCGAACTTTGAACGGCAGCAAGAATTTGAACTCGGACAAAATGAGCGCTTACAAAAGGATATTGTTCGATTACAGCAAGCGGCAAAACGCTCTGCGGTATGGTCTGATCGTGTAGAAGCATCCAAAATAGGAGCAGCTGACAAGGGTTATGTCGGTCATAAAGCGGCAAAAATGATGAAACGATCAAAGGCAATCGAAGCAAGACAACAGCAAGCAATTGAGCAGAAATCGGGACTTCTGAAAAATATCGAATCTGCCGAAAATTTGAAACTCACTCCATTGATATATCACGCTGATACACTCGCTACCTTTTCTGATGTTTCAGTCTGTTATGATGGAAACACAGTATGCGAGCCTGTTTCATTTACAGTACGGCGAGGGGATCGTGTTGTACTTGACGGTAAAAACGGAAGCGGCAAAAGCAGTTTGCTTAAACTCTTGATCGGTGAGCCAATCGAGCATACCGGTACGATACAACTTGGCTCTGGAATTGTAGTTTCTTATGTGTCGCAGGACACCTCACATTTGAAAGGCAATCTGTCAGATTTTGCAAACGAAAGTCATATAGATGAAAGCTTGTTCAAAGCAATTCTACGAAAAATGGACTTTGAGCGAGTACAGTTTGAGAAAGATATTCAAGATTTTTCAGGCGGTCAGAAGAAAAAAGTGTTAATAGCAAAAAGTCTTTGTGAGCAAGCGCATCTCTATGTATGGGATGAACCTCTCAATTTTATTGATGTGTATTCCCGTATGCAAATTGAGCAGCTAATAAAAGAGTTTTCGCCTACATTGATTTTTGTCGAACATGATAAAGTCTTTAGAGAAACGATAGCGACTAAAACAGTGCAGATAAAAAACAGATTGTGACAAATTCCAATTTAGCTTACTTAATTACAAACAAAAAGAACTCTCGAACAATTTATTCGAGAGTTCTTTATCGTTATTCGTTTTTTCATTCCCTATGGGAATTGCGCTTTTTAGGTTCTCTCTTTTTTGTTGCTGTTTGAGTGTAGTTTCCCAAAGGTGATAAGAAAAATTATAATTATAGTAATAACGAAAAGGAGAACAATATGAAATATGGAATGTGGTTGGACGAATGGTTTCGTAATTACATACAGCCGTCGTCGAAGATAAAAACTTGCGAAAGGTACTCTGAAATCATTGAGAAGCACCTGAAAGTAAAATTGGGAGAATATGAGCTTGACGAACTGACGCCGCTTGTTTTGCAGAGATATGTTACGAAACTGTTGAGAAGCGGGAATATTATAACAGGAAAAGGTTTGGCGGCGAATTCGGTGAACGGAATTATTACGGTGATACAGAATTCGCTGAAACTCGCTTACACGCTCGGAGAACTCAAAGAATACACGGCAGACAAAATCAAACGCCCGAAAACGAAAGAGAAAGAAGTATCCTGTTTTTCGCTTGCCGAACAGAAGAAGATAGAGCAGGCGGCGTTATCGAGTAAGAAACGGAAATTTATCGGGATCGTGATTTGTCTTTATTCGGGTTTGCGTATCGGAGAATTGCTTGCGCTTACTTGGTCGGATATTGACTTCACGAAAGGAACGCTTGCGGTGAACAAAACTTGCCACGACGGACGAGATGAAAAAGGGAATCTCTGCCGGATTACAGACTTGCCGAAAACAGCTTCTTCCAAAAGAATGATTCCGCTTCCGAAGCAGTTGCTTCCCGTTCTGAAAGAGTATAAACGAAAAAGCATTTCGGAATATGTTGTGGAATCGGAAAATGGAGAGCCGCCTACGGTGCGATCTTATCAAAGAACTTTTGAACTTTTGCAAAAGCGTTTGCATATCGAGCGTAAAGGTTTTCACTCACTTCGATTCAGAGTATGAACAGTGCCGGAGGCAGATGTCACGATAATGCCCGCTGCGAAAGTATGTGGGCAAGGATGAAGGAGGAGCTACTTTACGGTAGGTATAACACGGAGAAGCTAACTATAGAAGAACTGAAAACGATTATCTGGCGATATTTTATGAGCTATTGGAATAATCGCAGGATCTGCACTGCAAACGGAGGCTTACCGCCTATGGAAAAGCGACGCAGGTATGAACTTTCGGCCAAGAGAGTTGCCTGATATAGATGGAACGGTTTGCGTCGCGATCTGAAACCAATTCGTCGCTACGCTCCTCAGTGGTTTCAGATCGGCCCCTTCGGGGCTGAAAATGTTACTAAGAAAAAATCCTTGTAAAAAAAGTGTCAACTTATCTTGACAATTTCTAACTGATGTGATATAATAGCTTC
>DPOU01000016.1 GCA_003539625.1 Acholeplasmatales bacterium | reverse complement strand
AGTAATAAACGTACTGAAGATTATGCTTATAATTAAATCTTTTTTGGACATTTTGCAAAGTTATCGACAGTATATATAGTTTATTTATGCTGACTAAAAAAATAATATAATAATAAATATATATAATGGCCTTATATTAAGGCCATCTTAAAGCATATATTATTCCTCAACACGCTCATATTGATATACAGTTATAGCATCTTCATCTGTTACAGGTACATGATTTCTAGAACTATTAATTGCTTCCATAAGTTCTTCACCTTTTAGACCAACAAGATCTGTTTCTTTAAAAAGGTCACTATTAATAAATTCTTTAGGACTATTGAATCTAGTGATCTTTGTTATTTGTCCATATACTACCTCATAAACGGTACTATTATAAGCCCATAATACACCAATATCACTTACATCGATGTTACAAAGTTCATCATAACTTGCTATTACATCGATAACTTTGCCTTCGTTTTTAAGCTTTTCAAATCTATTATCAGTAATTCCTGTTTTAAAGTAATGAGGATGCGTGAATAAATTTTCATCAACGCCTTCGGTTGGATATTTAAGGTCCTCTTCATAGATACAACTATTTGTATACCATCCCATATAGTCTAGTGAATAATGGTCGTTAAAAGTAGCCCATGCCATTACTCCACCCCATTCACGCATACTACAACGTACTGCTTGTCCAGTATTCAAAACAGGTACACACCCGTCGTAACGTTGATGGGCATCACCACCAAAGCAATAACCATGTTCACGAATTTCTTCGGCCACTGCTTCAATAACATCATCTGTTAATGGTGCATCAATATAGTCATAATTTGACCACCACGTCCAACCTACAACTTTGTAAGTTAATTTCTTTTCTTTGTTTTCATCCATAATTAAAAATTTCCTCAAGTAATATTTTTAAAATAATTATATTAAATTATAGAGCAATTATACCATAGTTTATATTAATATTCAAATAATAAATAAAATGCTATGAAAATATATTAATATGATAAACATTCAAATTGCCATGGTGAGGTATTGAACTATATTTTTTATAAAAACTGGTTAATCTTTATTTAAATAAACAATAATACACATATACTATCAGTCTACTTGTGGTTGATTTTCCCATTATTTCAAATAAATGGTTGAATATATATAAATATAATGATATAATGCTAGCAAAGAAGAAAAAGGAGGAAAAAAGAAAATGAAGAGAAAAACATTTATTTTGTTATGTGTCATTTTAAGTGCACTATTCATTAGTAGTTGCAAAATTTGCGTTGATCCTGAAACTAACCCCAATGATCCTAACTATAATCAACAAGAAAAAATAGATGGAACTTATTCCGCAAAAGCATTGCATTACGGAAATATCCCCGAATCATATACTATTACCATTAAAGACGAAAAGTATAATAATGCTAAATTTGAAAAGAAAGTTTTAGAAGAAGATTTAAGGTTTTGGATAAGAATTGATAATAGCTGTGAACCTGAACTAGTTGTGTATCAAAAAGGTACTTCTTGTTATTACACAATCACAGAACCATATTATAATACTGTTATTCAAGATGAACCTGAATTATCGACAAATCAGCCCGCAATATCATACGAATATTATATTTTTGAAACAAGCGATAAACTTTATTTTGTTGAAATGACGGTTGAGGTAAATGAGAATAATAATGGTACAATAATTAAAGGGCAACCAACATTAAAAGGATATTATGAATTAGCTAAAATAGAAGATTTATTAAGCACAAAAGGATATTACGTAGAAGAATCTAATGTTGGTAGTCTTTTCTATAGAAATGAAACGCCATCTTTATGTGTTGAATATTAAGGGATCTTTAAAACTAAAGAACAAATTAGTGAAACGCTTGAACAAAATAATATGTATTCAACTTTAGACTTAAATAAATATAATGATGAGTTTTTCAAAAAATATGATTTAATTGTTCTATCAGCTCAAATACAGTATGGTACAATAGTTTCGGTAGAAGATATTAAAATAAACACAGAAAATGCTAAAGTAGAATTAACTTTAAAGAATATTTCTATCTCACTAATTGCTCCTGACATTGTTGCACCATACCATATAATAGTAGTAATTAAAAAAGGTCTTGTTGGAGATATTACTAACTTAGTAACTACTAGATTATACTAATAATATATTTTGAAATGAATTGTTTGCTAAAAAAATCATAATGGTATAATATATCATTAGGTGATAAAAGATGAAAGCTAGATTATACTTATTAGAAGGTACTTATCCAAGTAAAGTTATTATTAAGAATAATTTAATAACTAAAGAATATACCTATCAAAACTCACAAGAATTTATTAACGACATTAATAACTTATTTGAAATTAATAATAATTCTGACACAACAGTAATACTTGTACTTGATCCAAGTATTTGTAGAAACATTGCTATGGATAATGGTTTTGGAAAATTTCAATTAGCAGGTTATAATAATCTTAATAATTATGATGATATAAGGTTTTATCGCTATGATGAGAAAAATGATTTAGAAATATTTGAAGATATATATCAAAAAGATATACAGTCTTCAGATAATAAATTATTAAACCTAGCATTACAAAAAGATGTAGATTTAGAACTAGTTAAAAAGGGTGAAAACCTAATAAAAGAAATTAAATGTGAAATTCTTGAAATAGGTGAAAATAAAGAATTAGTAGAATATATTGAAAAAGATTTATTAACAGATAAAAAACTAATAAGTATTGTAAACAAATATGACAAGATTAATACAATTAATAATCTTAAAGCCTCGATTTATGCGATTTATCAAATATGTAATAACCATAATGATATAAAAGAGATCATAAGGAATTGGATTCTATCTACTGAACCAATTATAAAAAATAATGACTATACTACTTTAACTCCTAAATTTGAAAGCATAGCAAAAGTATGTGATAATATATGTAATGATAGAAACTATTTAACTTTTGAAGAAATTGAAGAAACAATAAAAGATAAATTTAATTACTTAATGATAATGAATATTGATTTATTAGAAGAATATAAATATCAAATAACATCAATAGATTTCAAAGAGAAAAAGGTATATTTTAAACCATATTATTATTAGCAAATACTAAAATAGAGATTTGATGGATAGTCAAATCTCTATTTCTTTTTTACACCTCTTCGCATACTTAATAAAAGTACCCCTACTAATGTTTAATAGGCTTGCGGCACCAACACTAGTTATTTCTTTATTACAATAACTTTTAAAAACTTGTATAAAATCACTTGTAATTTGATAGGGAGGCCTACCCATATGTATTCCTTTTTCTTTAGCAATTTTGATACCTTCAGCCTGGCGTTGCCTAATATTTTCCCTCTCATTTTGGGCAACAAAACTAAGAACTTGTAAAACAATATCACTAATAAATTTGCCAACTAAGTTCTTATTATCGGTTCTAGTATCAAGTAGTGGAAAATCTAAAACTACAATATCTGCTTTAATATCTTTGGTAATACTAGACCATTCTTCAATAATCATCTCATAATTTCTCCCCAAGCGATCAATTGATTTGATAATTAATAAGTCATTTTCTTTCAATCTTTTTTTCATCTTTTGATAATTAGGTCTTTCAAAATCTTTTCCACTCTGCTTATCAATGTAAATTTGTTTTTCATCAAGACCTTGTTTAAACATTTCATCTAACTGCCTATCAACATTTTGCGTAGTAGTAGATACTCTAACATAACCATATTCCATTTTATTTACCTCCATTTAGTTATGGGTAAATTATAACAAATTTTACTGTTAATAACATACAACAAAGCAAACAAACAAGGAAATAATCGATTATTAAAAAACACAATAATTACTAAAAAAAGTATATATACTAAAAAATACCATCTTACAAATACGCCTTTATTATGATAAAAATTGACAAAATACCTAAAAAGTGATATAATACACTTGTATGTATAGTTGTCATATACGATGACTAATTTCATATAATGTATTATTAAAATAAAAGATTTTTAAGAAAGGGAATTATTTTAAAAATGAAAAGAAAAACATTAACATTAACATTGAGTATTCTTGCTTGCCTAGCATTAATTGGTGTAGGCTTTGCATCATGGATAATTTCAGCAGATACTTCTACTACTGCACAAGGCAGTTTCATAGTTGATACTGTAACTGATAACAGATTAGAAGCAACTGGTAGATGGATTACTATCACTAAAGATTCTGGAGAAAATGAAGTAGTAACTTCAGATGATAATTCAGCAAAAGTTTCTTTTGGCGCTCCTGCAACTATGGATAAAACAGATGCTTGGCTTACAAATGACAAGAAGGGAACAACTGAAAAATTAACTGTTGTTTATGAACTTACTGTAAAAACTAAGGGAGAGGAATTTGTTTCTAATTTATCTGGTGATGAAATTACCGGAATAGTTAGTTGCAGCGACGCAACATATGACCCTAAATACGTTGCTTTACCTACATTAACAGTTACAAATAAAGGAAATGGAATATACTATTTACAATTAGACTTTGATTGGGGTACAGATTTTGGAGGAAAGAATCCATACGTTTATTATAATGAAAAAGAGTATAGTGATGCTCTTGCACAAGAAGCATTTAATAAATTAACTGCTATAAAAGCATTAAATAATATTACATTTGAATTTAAAATAACAGTTAAAAATAAAACTAAATAGGTTTTAAATTATGGCAAAGTTAACAAGAAATTCTTATAAGAGAAAAATTATTCTTTTCGGTGTAATAGTATTCATGTCAATAGCACTAATCTCTACAGGTTTTGCCGCATGGGTAATGTCACAAGAAAAGAAACAATCTACATCAGGCAATGTAACTGTTGGTGCTGTTACAGAAGGAAATATTGAGGTTATTCTTGATGAATTAACAGTTAAAGATTTCAAGTTTGAACCAAAAGAAGGAGACGACACAGGTCGTGTTCGTAGTGATGGTACAAATTTTGAATCATTAACTGTAACAGTAACTGGTACTATTAAGAATACACAATTCTTAAAAGAAGCAACAATTAAGATGAATGTACAAGATAAGGTAAATCAAGCAGTTACTGATGGTTACATTGTTTTACCTGAATGTGCTGGAAAAGAAGTTGTTTTAACTCTTACTGATGGTGGAAGTGAAACTGAAAAGAAATTTACTTATAATATAACAATTGAATGGGGAACTAAATTTGGTGGTAAAAACCCTGGTGAATATTATGACAGTGCTGCATTTAATCCAAGTGAAGAAGAATTAAGTAGCTTTGAAGGCACACAAGAAGAAAAAATAACAGCTTACATTAAGAGTGTATTAAATGCATTCCATGAACTATTAGATACAGCTACATACGAAGTAGTCGTTACTGCAAAACTTAATTAGTAGGTAATTATGTCTCCTTCTGAAATACTTTCAATCATAGTTACTGTTATCGGGGTATTTAGTTTCGCAACAATATTTACGATATTATACAAAAGTTATGCAAACTCGCAAATTGCAGAACTTAATTCAGGTAAAAAAGACATTGAATTAATTGATGAAGTAATCTATGAAAAACAAGAAAAAGTTAGAAGGCGCAGAAAGATAACTGGAACTATACGTACAGTTGTCTTTTATGCTATTATGGTGGTACTTATTCCATTGTTTATTTTTTCATTGATTAATCGATTTCAAAACAATGTCACAATGATAGGCAATAGAACTGTTATGGTTGTTGCAAGTAACTCAATGAGTTACAAAAATGAAGCTAATAGTTACTTATTTGACGACAGTTTAGGATTAAACAATCAGTTTAATACATACGATCTCATTATTCTTGAAAAAGTGAACAATGAAACCGACTTAAAAAAATATGATGTTATCGCGTTTAGAAATTCAAAAGGTAGTAATACCATTCACCGTATCATCGATATTGATTACAGTAGTACCCCATATAAATATACTACTAGAGGAGATATATACGACGAAAAAGGAACCGATGGTGAAAAGCCTACTTTTGATAAAGTTATAGGCAGATATACTGGAAAACGTCTTGGTGGTGTAGGAATGTTCATCTTATTCCTACAATCATATGCGGGGATAATTACAGTATCATCGCTTATATATTGCTTATTAATGATTGATCGCATTGCAAATAAAATTGATAAAGTACAAGAAGAACGAATCAAAAAACTTGAAGAAGCTTTAGAATATGAAAATGAAGATAATTTAAATGAATTTAAAGCTATTTATACTGAAACAATTTATTACAAAGGCTATGCGTATAAATTTGATGAAAATGGTTTTGTTGATAAAACCGAAATAAATAACAACGAATACTTAGAAAAATCGGATAGTACAATGATTAAAGAATTGACTAACCAAGAAACTTCAGAAACCAAAACTGAAGAAATTACAATAAATGAAGAACAGGGAGAGTAACCTTATGAAAAAACCCTATTTTACAAGAAAGAACTTGATAGTTTTATCACTTGCATTCTTTTATTCTTTCTTACTACTATTTGTAGGTTTATGCCTAGATGGATCTCATCTACTAATAGGTAAAAAGAATCCAATAGCACTTGTTGCGGAAAAAATAAATTTTGAACCAATAAGATGTGGTGTAACAGGATATGTAAGTTTAATACTTGTTGCAATATATATATCTGTATTTGTAGCATTGTTCTTATACGAAAAAAGATATGCAGTTTTAAACAATAAAAAGCCATATAGTCTAAAAATGATTCTATCTTATCTTGCATCACTAGTAGCATGCTTTATATTATCATTTGGCGTTGGTATGTTAATTTGTGGAAAAAATGGCATCAAAACAATGTATCAATTTACTGGTCAAAGTTTATTAATAACAACATGTATATATATTCTTGCATTTGCTTTTATTGGTGGAATATTGATGTTTATTGTAAACTTTACTCAAGTTGATAGACCATTTAGAGCATTTGAAGATAAAAACTATCCAGTACTTGATGACGATGATCTTGTTAAAAATGATGTTAGTTCAAACTTTGATGCTGTACCATCAAATAAAGTTAGTGGCACAGTAAGTGGTGAGGTTGGAATTGGTCAACCTGCTGCTACTGACAACAACAATTCAAGTGTTATTCGTCAAACAGAAGAACTAGATGACCGTGAAAAAGTATTCCCAGCATTATCAATGATGGATGAAGAATACGAAGGTTATGCGGTTGAAAGTGTTGTTAGTGATAACTTAACATTAAATGAAATTGCAACAAGATTTAGGAATTATCTTGCCAAAGAAGAAAAATTATATTTTGATATTGATACAATTCGTTTCTTTGTAAGCGGATTTGCCGCAAGTCATTTCATGATTTTAGAAGGTTTATCTGGTACAGGTAAATCAAGCTTACCAAGATATTTTGCAAAGTTTATCAATGCTAATCTATTATTTGTTCCTGTCCAAGCAACATGGAGAGATAAAACTAACCTAATCGGTTACTTTAATGATTTCTCTAAAGCTTACAGTGAAACTGAATTCTTAACAAGCCTATATCATGCTAACTATAATCCTGATATGATACATATGTTTGTACTTGATGAAATGAACATTTCAAGAGTTGAATATTATTTTGCTGACTTCTTATCAGTGCTTGAATATCCTGAAGAAGAATGGAAAATAAAAATAATGCAACTTCCATATAATTTCATCCCTCCTGCAAAATTAGATGATGGTGTTATTCAAATACCTAATAACGTATACTTTGTAGGTACCGCAAACAAAGATGACTCAACATTCACAATTACTGATAAAGTTTATGACCGTGCAATCACAATTGATTTTGACAATCGTAATGATGCATTTAATGTAAATGGTGACGCATCAACAATTAACCTTAGTAGAAGTGCCCTTGCTAAACTATATCAAGAAGCTAAAAACAATAAAAGTTATCAAATGACTGATAATGATTATCAAAAATTCCAAACTATAAGTGATTACATTTATGATCAATTTGATATTACTTTTGGTAACCGTATTTTAAATCAAATATCTGAACTTGTTCCAGTATTTGTATCATGTGGTGGTACAAAAGAAGAAGCTCTTGACTTCTTACTTTCACGAAAAGTTATTAGCAAAATTGAAGGCCGTTTTGAAGAATATGTTAAAAATGCTTTAAGAGAATTACTTAACTTAATTCATAAAACATACGGAAAAGATGTTTTAAAACGTAGTGAAAAAACAATTCAAAATTTAATGAGAAGGTTATAACAATATGAAAATCATCGAAGAAAATCTTTTAAAAAAGATGATAACACAACTAAATAATTACGAAAAAGAGTATCAAGATGTAAAAGAACGTTTTACTCATTTAGAAGAAATTGAGTTTACATCTTTACAAGAACTTTCTTTCGAAAAAGATAATGAATTCTTCGATGAAGTAACCTTTATCTTAAGTGTTATCACTTCGATAATTGCTCATCCTCAAATATCTAACCGTGATGAAGATATTATCGAACGAGCTGAACAAGTTGGCAACATTACTAATGAAGCATTAAAACAAACAATACGTGATGCAAGTTTGTGGAAAGAAAAAGATTTTGAATTAGTTCCTGAATATATTCATTATCATCAACACATTGATGATTTAAAAATTTATGAAAATATCTTCATTGGTATGCTAATTCATCTAATTGATACAGAACTTACTAAATATGATGTTTTCTATCAAAGACTTATTCCAAGTATGCAAACTGATGCATTGTTTATTGAAGAAAGCGAAAAAATTGAAAAGACATTAACAAAAATAGATAGTTTAAAACGTAAAATGTTACATATTAAAAATACAGCTTTTTACAAAGAAATATCTAAAGTTAATTTAAATTTAAGAAAAATACAACCCACAAATATTTTATTAAAAAACAAACTATATAATTTATGTTATAAATTCTATCGTAAATTTGTTATTTATGAAGATAATAAAAACTTACAAATTGATTTTAAAAAGTATTATTACTATCAAATATTAAGAGTATTTAAATTAAATGAATTTAAGCTTGATGATAAAAATCAAAGTCTAGTATTTAACTATCAAGACAAAAAAATAAAACTAGTAGATAATGAAGAAAATTCTAAAATTAGTTTAGAAATTAAATATCACAATAATGTCTATAAACATCTTTTAATTCTATCAACTGATCGTGAATTAATAGATGAATACGTTGAAGATAAAGATTACATAACAACAGAAGTAATTTCCCTTTGGAATTTATATAACGTTGATACAAATGAATTTGTCTTCAACAATCAAGCAAGTGAAATAGAAATTGCTAGAAAATGGGTAATGAGTAAACTTCAAGAAGTAGTTGCAAAGAAAATGATTTACTCAAAATATTGCCCAATATGTAAAGATAGAAACTTAACAATTGAAAATGATATATATCATTGTAACAATTGTAAATCAATTTATACATTCAAAAAAGAAACGAAAGATGTAATTTGGTTTATTAAATTAAGGAGGTAACTCGCATGGAACAAAACATCCAAGAACCTAAAAAAACCACTATATTAATAGAAGACTTATATAAATCATATGGTGAAAAAGAAGTTCTACTTGGACTAAATTTAGAAGTTCATGAAGGCGAATTATTTGGATTTATTGGCCGAAATGGTATTGGTAAATCAACAACCATAGATTGCATGATTGGCGCTAAAAAATTCAATAAAGGTAGAATTGAATTAAACGGTTATGATATTGTAAAAGATCCTATTGATGCTAAAAAAAGTCTTGGATACGTTGCAAGTGAACCCACTTGTTATGAGGAAATGACAGGTTATGACTATTTGGAATTTGTTGCAAGCATATATGGTATGACTGAAGGTGACTTCAGAAGAAACAGTGAATATCTTTGTAACAGATTACAACTAAATTTAGATGAATTAAATAACCCTATTTCTGATTATTCACATGGTATGAAACAAAAACTATGTTTGGTTGCAAGCCTTATACATAGCCCTAAAGTATGGGTTTTAGATGAACCTACAGTTGGGCTTGACATAATGGCAGTAGAAGAACTTAAAAAAATGTTAAGGGAATATGCAAATCACAATAATACGGTTTTTGTTACAAGCCATAACATTGAATTAGTATCTAAAATATGTGATAAAGTTGCCATTATAAATGATGGTAAAGTTGTTGCATTATATGACTTAAATAAAAACCCTAATAAACGATTACAACTTTCAAAAATCTTTCTTGACACATATGGAGGTTAAAGATGCTAAACCTTTTAGCAAAAGACTTTAAACTTCTATTTGGAAAAGAAAAAAGTATCGCAAGAAGAATTGCAACTATTCTTGTAACCCTTATATTTATAGCGTGCTTTATTGCAATTGAAGTTTTTCTATTTACTACAATTTTAAATAAAATCAGTAAATATGGTCAAGCACCAATTGCTTATATGAACCTATTTCTTACCGTAATATCAATACTAATAATTATTGCAAATATTTTTCAAGCAAAAAGATTATTCTTTAATGAAAAAGATATTGAACAACTAGCCAATAGACCAGTAAGTAATGGACAAATAATAAGTTCTAAAATGGTTTTCTTATTTATTATGCATTATGGTACAAGTTTATTATTTGTTTATCCACTGTTTGTAGCATACGGAATTATCTTTTCAAGAAGTTTCATATTCTACTATTTGGCTTTATTTTATCCATTATGTTCATTCTTATTTGAAATGGGAATTGCTTTAATCTTAGTTTATCCCGTATGGCTTATTAATAAATATCTTAGAAAACATCTAATAATCAGATTTATTTGTGCTTTAGTAATCATATTCATATGTTGTTATCTATATTCAAAAGTATTGAATTTATTTATTGCAATTGTCGCAGATAACAATATAAATGTTTTATTTACTACCGATTCAATAAACTTCTTTATGAATCTTAGAAAATATGAATTTCCAACTAACTTTCTAGTAGATATTTTTATAAGTTATCGCACATCAAGAATTTGGATGTATCTACTAATTGCAATAGGCGTGTTTGCAATTGGCTGTACAATTTGTATAGCAGCTTATGGTTATGTAAGAAATATTTCAATTAAAAATAAAGCAAAGAAAATTAAAAAAGAACCTAAATTAGTTAGTCCTAAAAAAGCTCTACTAAAAAAAGAATTTCTTTTAATTACTAAAAATCCTGGATATATTTTATCATTTACGGGTTTATTAATCGTTCAACCATTTTTAGTATTTTTAGTAACCAAATCAATGAATACAATTTTTTCTAAAGGTATCTTTAAATACTATGTATCTGTTGTACCTAATTTCTTACCATTAATGGATGTGCTTATCCTAATGTTATTTACGGTAATTATTGCGCAAGGCGCATCAAGCTACATATCAATGGAGAAAAAAACAATTAAAGTAATAAAAATACTTCCAGTTGAACCGCAAACCCAATTAATGATAAAAGTGTTAATACCATTAGTGATGTCAATATCTTCACTATTTGTAACAACATTAGTTCTATTAGTTGGTAAACTAATAAACTTCCCAACCTTCATATTTGGTTTCTTATTAACCCTTGCATTACTCTTAATTTTTAGTATGATTTGTTTAAGAGAAGAATTACACATAAGACATTTAAAACCTAGGTCAACATTTAGATCTAATTTATGTGCATATCTTTTACCAATTGCTTACTTTGTAATTACAGCTTTATTATCATATTTAAAAATTAACCTAATACTTGCTTACTTTATAGGTTTAATTCTAATTTCAATAATAGGAGTTATTATGGCAATTATACTTAAGAAGAATGCAAAATCATGGTTTATGGATTTGGATGTGGTGAACTAAATGAAAAAGAAAAACTTAATAATCTTATTATTAATACCTTTTGTAATTACTCTTGTTGGTGTAATTACCATTAACACAACCTTTAACTTTATTGAAAACGATATGATTGGGATAGATTGGTCTTATGATGAAATAGAAGGCATCAAATTAGAAGATAAACTTCACAAATTAGTTGCAAGTCCTATCTATGAACAAGGTTATCCCCCACTAAAAGAAGAAGCGCTGGTTTGGAGCGTTTATGATAGCGATAATCCTGAAGGAAATAAATATGCAAAAATTGTAAATGAAAATGATAACTGGTATTTACAACCATTACAAATTGGCGAAGTTAAAGTAACATGCTCAAATAAAAAAGGCAACATCTTTAAAACGATGACCGTTATAATTTTTAAAGAAGGAGCAATTGTTGTTCAAAGCAAAATTAAAGCATCACAAAATAATATTGATCCTAATATCTATTATGGTGAATATGACTTTGACAAAAGCCTAAATAAGCAAAAAGCTACCTTTGAATTTGAAGTAAAAACTATTGGTGATTTACAAATAAATGACTTACAATATGTAAATAACACCCCTGATATTATTGAAATAGATGAAGCAAATAAAATTGTTAAAATTAAAACATCAGGTGATGCAAGTTTTACGGTAAAAACTAACAATGATGAAATGGTAAAACCAATGACTTATTCATTTAAAGTAGTAAAAGATGGCGTAAATGTCTATGACTATAATCAACTACTTGCATGTACAAATAAATCAACCAATGGTGAAATTGTTGTACTTAGAAAGTCATTTGAATCTGTTAATAATTTAAATAATACAACTGATAATAACGTAGTATGTTTTGGCAACTATACAGATGGTAAAAAAATTGATTTTACATCTGATGTATATTCATTTGAAACAACCTATAATCAAGATTATATTAAAGCTTGGAACGAATTTGTAAATAGCAATCCAAGTTATAAGAAGATATCTAATAGAGTGCTTGCGGGGATAAGAGTTCAAAAAGATTTCTATGGTAATGGTTACACAATAAATCTTCACAATTTAACATTCCCATCAAGTACAATGGATGTAGTTGATAGTAATGGTAATAAAACGACAATTCCTGCTCTTTCAAAAGATGATCTATATAGAGGACCTCTACCATTTTACAGTTTAGGCGAACATGATAATATGCCACTTATTGAAGCATTCGGTCAAGATAATGTCGGTATGTATGTAGATGGCAGTAATATTTTAATTAATGACGTTAATTTAAAAAACTGTGATTTTGGTAACTTAATGTCAAACTTAGATTATGTTGGTACCGTTCTTGAAACTAATGGTAATAACATTACAATTAAAAATTCAAGATTATCTAATGGTAAACAAGTTGTTAGAAGTTTCTCTTCTACTAACGTATCAATCTTAAATTCAATGTTAAGTAACGCAAGAAATTTCTTATTAACAATTGGCTCTAACGATTATATTAAAGCAGATTTATTAAAAGAATACGAGTTTACTCTTTTAAATGGTGAAAAAATAACTAGCACAATAAACAACTATTTGATGAAAAGCAATGCGGGAGACGACACTTTAAATGCTTTCGTAATTGGTTCATTTACTGATAAAGAAAAAATGCGTAAAGCTATCTTAGATATCCAAAACGCTTTAAACGATGAAAGTTTTATAAAAGATATTTATAAAGGTAGTATGAACATTAAAGATACAATGTTTTATCGAAGTGGTATTGCCTCAATTGGTATGGACACGATGTTTAATGGTCCGTTCCTTGAATCAAGCACTCCATCAGTTGTGAATATGTTGCTTACAGGACTAAATGTGCCATACATTCCAAATCATGTTGGAGGTATGTCATATCCAGTAGAACTTAATATTACCGGTAAGACTAAATTCTATGATTACAAAGAATGGAACAACTTAGATATCACAGGATTAATAAATGAAAATATATCAAGCTTTGTTGATGATGCTAAAGAAATTTTTGGTGTTACTGACGCAAATATTGGTGATATATCAATAGATACAATATTCCCAATTAAGAGTTTCTTAAAATCAAGTGTTGTTACAACAACATCAAGTGATGGTAAAGTCTATGTTAATATTCCAATTGCTTACTATGGTGGTGGTGCTAACCTCTCTAAAGTAACGTTTGATACAGAAGATTTAAAATATGACTCATGCAAATTAACAGTTGTTGATTTACTAGATAAATATTTATCACTGAAAGGAATTGATCCATCTAATGTTGATTTAGATAAACTTGATTTAGCAGTTATTAAAAACGTTATGTTAAAATGTGTTACAATCGTAACAGGCTATGAACCATTTAAGTTCATATCTGTAAATAAACAAGGCTATTTATTTGATGAAGGTCCACGTGCACCTCAAGCCTTGGAATTAATTAAAAATGCACAAGGAGAATAAACATGAAAAAAATTATCTCTATTCTATCCATCCTATTAATAGCATGTTTTGCTTTAACAAGCTGTGGTAGTTTTAGCACAGCTGAAGATGGTAAAATAATAAAAGCAATTACTACTAAAGAAGAAAAAGATGGTACTATCAAAATGGTAATATCTTATACCGATGAAGAACTTGCAAATGATGAGTTTATTCTTCCAAGAGGTGTTACAGGAAATGGTATTAAGAGTATATTTACGTATGAATCAATTGACAAAACAGGTATAGTGATTCGTGTAAACTATACAGATGAAACGATTGAACCAACGGAGTTTACTTTACTTCATGGTAAAAATGGTGTAGATGGTATATCAATAGCAGGAATTGAAACAACTGTTAATGAAGAAACTGGTGAAACAACCGTTACAATAACTTACACCGATGAAGAAAAAGAACCTGTATCATTCACAATTCCAAAAGGCGAAAAGGGTGAAACAGGCCGTGGAATCTTAAGTATCGAAAAAACTTCTTCAGATGAATTAAATGATGTTTATACAATAACATTCACTGATAATACAACAACAACTTATACGATTTCTAACGGTAAAGATGGTAAGGATGGCATATATATCACTGATATAATTGGAACAACTACATCAACTGAATATATCGTAAAATTTATTTTTTCAGATAAAACTACTAAAGAAATAACTCTTGAAAAACCAGCAACAAACAAATGGATTAGTGGAAGTTCATTTCCTAAAGTAGATGTAGGAAATGAAAACGATTATTATTTTGATACATATCATAAAATAATCTACACTAAACGTGACGGTGTATGGACATTAGTAATTAGTTTCAACGATAGTCAAGAAACATATAAAGTAATATTTAACTTAAACGATAAAACAGATGGTGGCCCAGAAGCAAGTATGCCTGCTGGCTTTGATCTTCCTTATTGTTACATTCAAAGAAATACTTACTTTAAACAAAATGGTTATGGTAATATCCCAGTTCCAACAAGAGAAGGTTATACATTCCTTGGATGGTATACAACTAAAACCATTGGCCCAACAAGTGGAGTATTAACAGATTTAACACCAATACTTTCTGATTTAGAACTTTACGCACAATGGGCTAAAAAATAAAACAAAAATAATTCTTAGTATCTAGTTATCTAGATACTAAGAATCCATTTGAAATTTTATATATGCACTTTAGTAAAAAACATACTAAAATATATATATAAAACTTCAAAAGAAAGGAAAGGCTATATGAAAAGTAGTAAACTAAAATATTACATAACAATGATCTTAATAAGCTTATCACTAATTAGTATAGGCTTTGCTTCGTGGACCATTTCAAATGATGTAAAAATAAAAGATGATAGCATAATTATTGTTGATGATGTAATGAAATATAATGATTATTTAAGCTATACATTAACACCATTTAGTTATTATAAAACTGGTTTTGTAAGTAATACGGGAGAACTCACTAACGACGGAATTATTAGTGTTGAATTAGTTGTCAATATTGATAATTGTAAAACTAAGTTTACAAGTAGTAGTTTAGAACTTGAATTAACTTTAAGAACAATTGGAGCTGACACAGTTAACTTATTCAATAATGCTGATTTACCACTTACAGTATCAATAAATGGTACTGTACTAAATGATTCTCAAGTTACTAAGAATAATACTAGTGCAGTAACTAAATATGTTATTAATGATTTATCGCAAAGTTCACTAACACTTAGGTTTGAATACAAACTTACTAAAAACGACTCATTAAATTTTCAAGAAATAATTTATAACACTTTCTATAACAAAGAAGTATATTTTGGACTCAGTGCTAAAATAACGGAGGGGAATAGATGAAGCAAATTAGGAAACCTTTTAATATCGTTATGGCTTTGATATTACTCATTGTTGTAACAATTGCTACAATTGCTTTTTCATCTTGGCTAATAACTGATGAAATAACTGAAAAGCCAATTTACCAACCAGGTACAGTTGCTAAGTATTATCTAGATAATCAAAAAGATATTTATGATGGAACAAGTCAAGCTCCAACTTCACCATTATTTGCTGAAGATGAATTATCTTATCAGTATAGAAAAAGTGGTGATACAGACTATATATCTGGTAAACCTACGAATGCAGGGATATACGATATTCGTGTTACAATAAAAGAAAATAATGAAAAAGTAGATGTAGGTTACCAAATAAAACCAAAACCTTTTAATAATGATTTTACTGTCCAAGTTAAGGGTGATAAATTCGTTCACACAGGTACCGCAATAACTCCAAAAATCACATTAATGGATGGTACAACAACGCTCATAGAAGGAACAGATTATACTCTTGATTATGAAAACAACATTGCTTTAGGTAATGCTAAAATCATAATCACAGGCATAGGAAATTATGAAGGTACTTTAAATCAAGAATTTACAATTGTTGGTACAGGAAAACTTGAAATTGTATGTACAGATATGCAACAACTTACTTACAATGGTAAATCACAATTACCTGAATACATAGTTAAATGTGGATCAGATGTTATAACTGATGCAACAATAGAAGTAAAATATACAACTCTTACTGGAACAACTTATGAAACAGGATCACCTACTCACAAAGGGACATATTGGATTCAATTTGTTGCCAAAAAAGATGGTTATGAAGATTCAGATGCAAAAAAAGTTCAAGTAACAATAAATCCAAAAGAAATTGCAGTTACATGGGAAAATTTAAATTTTGTATACAATAAAACAGAACAATGCCCAACTGCTAAATCGACTGATTTGGAAAATGATGGTACAACACTAATAGTTACAGGTAAACAAACTAACGCAGGTAACTATACTGCTAATGCAAAAGTTTATGGCGAATACGCTGCAAACTATACAATAAAATCTGGTGAAAGCAGTTCATTTACTATAAAACCACTAGGAGTTAGTCTAAATAAATATTTGATTGAAATGAATTATGATAGTAGTAAACGTACATGGGCACTAATTCAAACATATATTTCTGGACAACTTTCGCTAGGTGGACTATTATCTGGTGATACAGTATCACTTTCAATTAGTGGCATGAATGATGGTACATTTGGATATGGAAGCGATACAAGTATAACAGGTATAAACAATAATGACAAAACAGGTATAACTTCATATACAAATGTTGTCGGAAGTACCTATGTTGTAACTGCAGCCTTATCAGGTTCTTCTGCGGCTAACTATACGTTAGAAATTACTAATCCAATTATATTTAAATATAAAACCGCAAAAGTAAATGGAGCATACTATACAGTAGAAGATGCAATAACAAGTACAACAGGCGACATAACGTTTGAGGGGGATGCTAGTAATGCCACTTCATTTGTTTATAGTGCATTTTCAAATCTTGCAAGCAGCATTAATCCTTATAGTAACAATAAAAATGAATATTTAATTAGTAGTAGAAAATTTATTGTACCTTGTAGTACATCAGTTTCAGAAAAAAAATATAGTAGTACAGCAAAACCTGGCAACGTTTATTCTTCAGTATACATACCTGAAGCAATAGCCCTTAATTTCGTAAGCAGTTCAGAACTTTTAGCAGATGGTGTGATAGGATTTTCACAGCCTAATACAACCATAACATGTACAAGAGGAGTTCTTTATAATAACGGGTATATATCAATAGCTAATGGCTGTTCATTAAATGCATATGGATATGTAAAAGGATTTGGAACAATAGATTTAGCAAAAGGATCAAGTGCAATTGATTGTATGCATACATATGACTGGCCTGGTGGTAAAGCTGGTAGTCAAATGTATAAGAAAGTATTACCGACTAATGCTTGGTCTGTACATAATATCTCTTGCAAAGTAGCAATTTATGCAGGGGCAATATATAAAGCATTTGTATATGCAAATGGAACATTGCCAATACTTGGATTGCAAGACATATATGCTAGTGCAATACTAATTGGAGATTCTCAAACACAAAATTGCTTATTCAAAATTACAAGTGGGTATGCCGAAAAAATAGCTACCCCTGCCGCAAGTACTCAAAACGATAAAGCGTTATATTTGGTAACCGGTTCTAATCAGGAAAAAGGACAACGAGATTCCGTAAAAATATATGGAAACTGTGAAGATGCAACTTTAAACGTAGCCTTAACTGCACTTGGAATAACTGTAAATATGGAGACAAGCACAGATAAACCGGCTACAGTTGGATATATGGACATATCAGTTGAGGAAGGTTCAAAATTCACCTTGACTAAATCAGATTATTTGTTCCTTCCTGGTTCTAGTTTAACCGTAAAAAAAGGAGCAACAGTAACAATAGGTTCTAATGTTGATGTAACTATGGCAACTTGGTCCGAAATAAATGGCCTTAGTGGAGGATTTAAAAATCATTGCAAAGATACAGTTGATGCAAAAGCAATAGTAAATGGAGCGGTAATAGTTAATGGTAGTATTGGTGGAATTTGGGAATCTACCGAAGAGAGTGCGATATTAAATATAAGTGGTGGACAAAACACAATATCTACTTATAGGACGATGATTAGCTCTGATGACCCATATTACATTCAAAAAACACTTGCTGCTACTGGTAATATTAATGGAACTAGTAATTCAAATTTTGAAAAAGTAATGTATGTTTCTGTAAATAATAATGGTACACACTATTGGACTGAAACGACAAATGTTGCACAATTTAATTTGCATTTCTATGATGGAGATACACTACTTGAAACAAAAGTTATTGTAATGTTGCTAGAAAATGAAACAATTTATCAAGTTAACGGAAGTGAGTATGTACCAACAAAAAAATACTATAAATTTGCTGAATGGACTTTGGATAAAGCAGGCACAATTAAATTAAATTCAGAAAATAATACTCTTAAAAATGGTACTAATAATGATATTAATTTATACGCACAATGGGAAGTTAAGAAATATAGTATTAGTTATATGGCAGGATATGGTGAAACAGAGGATGGAAAGATAAATTATATTTCAATAGATGATTTAACTAATGTTGAAAACTTAGTAATAGAGTTTACAATTAATGACTTTATTAATGGTGAAATATCATTATTTAAAGATTTGAAATATTACGCCGAAGGTGTTGAAAAATATTTTGAAGGTTGGTATGTTGGAATAGATAAATCAACTGGAGTAATTATCGATAAAATTACTACTAAATATTTAGATGCCTTTATTGAAAAATATGGTGAAAATCAATCAATTCCATTATTCTGTAATTTTATTGATGAAAAGCCTATTGAAATAAATTATAGAACTGAAATTGGTGAATTAACAAGAGTTAAAGATATATTGCAAGGCACTGGCAAAGTGAGATTGCCTGACATTACTGAAAATACGTATAATAATTATCAATATAATTTCGAATATACAAAATATTTTGTAGGTTGGCAAATAAATGGAACTAGTACAATATATTCAGCTGGTCAAGAAATTGATATTTCTTCAGATACAACTTTTGTTGCTGTATGGGAGCAAAAGGCAGCAATAACCATAAAAATAGAAAATAATGTTAAATTTAATATAACAGTAGGAAATAACGGAAAAACTTATATGGCAAATGCCACAATTTATGTTCCTAAACAAATTGAAATATACTATAGCGCTACTCATGATGATACAAAATATACTGTAACTACTAAGATAGCAGGATCAAATCAAGCTAATAATGGCTCATATAAAATTACTGGCGATACAACTATTGAACTTACTGCATCCAAGTGTGTAGCAGAGGGATCAAAAATTACCTTGGCAGATGGTAGCACAAAGAACATAGAAGATTTAAATTATGATGATATGTTAATAGGTTGGGATTTTGTAACTGGTAAGTATGTTAGTGTACCTGCTTCAATATTATGGAATCATGGTAAATATTTAACAAATGTTATTAATTTAAAATTCTCCGATGGTACAATTATAAGAGTTGTTGAAGAACATGGCTTCTTTGATATTGGTGAAAACAGTTATGTATTTATTAACGAAAATAATTACGAATCATATTTACATCATACATTCGTTAAGACTACGTACGTAAATGGAACATTTATAAATGAAAGTTTCGAACTTATAGATGCATATATAACAGAAGAAACAATTGGTGTATATTCATTGCAAACTGCTTATACAATTAACTTTGTAGTTGATGGTGCCTTATCTATTACTCCAATGGCTACTGATGCATTGATATCTTATTTTGAAATGGGCGATAACTTAATGTATGACCAAGAAAAAATGCAAGCAGATATTGAAAAGTATGGTTTATATACATATGAAGACTTTGCTGAATATGTAACATATGAGCAATTTGTAGCATTCAATGGTGCATACTTAAAAGTAGCAGTAGGAAAAGGATTAATTACATGGGAAGAAATTCTAGAACTTATCCGTGCTTTTGTTAATTAAATAACTTAAAAGTGATAATAGACTAACAAATCTATTATCACTTTTTACTTCCATTTAAATTCTTTTAAGTATTTTTCTTTTTAAGTTATTCAAAATTTTGTATAATATATTGTGTGGGTGAAGTATGAAAAACATAGGTTATTATAACAGTGGTAAGTATTTATACGAAATCGTAGAAGAAAATGGCTATATTGTCAAAATTGGGGTTGTAGATTCAATCTGTGATGATGTTTCTTCATCTATGGCAATTGATGAATGCATTAAAGAATTAGATGAATACTTTAATAAAAAGAGAACTGTGTTTAATGTTCCAATTAAACAATTTGGAACAGAGTTTCAAATGAAGGTATTTGAAGTATTAAAGTCAATACCTTATGGGCATACTTTATCATATAAGGATGTTGCAATATTAATTGGTAAACCTAAAGCATCAAGAGCAGTAGGCAATGCATGTAATAAGAATCCAATTATGATTGTTGTGCCATGCCACAGAGTTATTGGTAAAAATGGTAAACTTGTAGGTTTTGCGTATGGTACAGATCTAAAAGAAGAATTACTAGAATTAGAGAGGTAATTTATGAATGTAATCGATTATTTAAAAAAATATGGTAATATCAGTTTTACTGATAAACCCTTTAATGAAGTAGATGCATTAGTATATAGTCAATTATCTTACTTTGATTTTTCTGATACACCATGTTGTAATGAAAATCTAGATTATAGTTTAAAATCATTTCTTGATAATGATTATAATAAGAAAAGGGTTGCCGCAATCTGGAATGCTAAAGAAAATCATAGGTTTGCAATGGAATTGAAAAAGAGTTCTAGGTTTTATAATAGTGGGGTTGGTTTTTATCGTTTTGATATATGTAATCAGACGGAAAAACAATTTTCCGCATGTGTATTCTCAATAACTGATAGTTTATATTACATAGGTTACCGGGGGACTGATGCTAGTTTTGTAGGATGGAAAGAAGATTTAAATTTAGGTTATTTAGATGTTATTCCTTCTCAAAAAGAAGCTTTAGATTATTTTGTTAATTTTGCAAGTAAATATGATGGTACATATATAATAGGTGGTCACTCTAAGGGTGGAAATCTTGCGGTATACGCCGCAACCTTTGCCCCAAGTGAACTAAAAGCAAAAATTAAAATGGTGTATAGCCATGATGGACCTGGCTTCTTACCAAACTTTTATAAGACTCAAGAATTTGAAAATATTCAAAGTAGAATATGTAAAATTATTCCTAAAGCAGCTGTAGTTGGTCTTATAATGGAACAACATAATAATTATAAAGTTGTTAATAGTAAAGCTGTTTTATTATTACAACATGATTTGTTAAAATGGCAAATTGTTGATGACCATTTAGATTATGTAAGTGATGTAAATAAATTTTCTAAACATACCAGAAAAACTATGAACTCTTGGATTAGTGATATGGATATGGAAACAAGAAAAGTTTTTGTTAATACAATATATGAATTAATAGTAGAAACAAAAGCGGAAAGAATTTCACAATTTCTAAAGAATTGGCCTAAGAATTTAGTAACAATTAACAAGAAAGTAAAAGATCTAGATCCTCAGGTAAGAAAGTGTGTATTACAAGCATTCAATGAATTCTTCAAGCTATATATTAAACGTAATTAGTTAAACGTTTTCTTGTAGCAAAAACAAAGCATAAATATATAACATTTAGTATAATAGGAAATAGAAGGATGAATAATATGCAGAAAGTAATTAAAAAAAGAAGTTATGAAATGGATATGACAGAAGGGCCATTCTTTAAAAAGATTGTCCTTTTTTGTATACCCTTAATGTTAACAGGTATATTACAATTATTATATAATGCGGCTGATTTAATTATCGTAGGAAAGTTTGGTACAACTAGTGGAGCTGTTGGAGCAGTTGGTTCAACTTCTGCTTTAATAAATCTAATAGTTAACTTATTTATGGGATTATCAGTTGGAGCTAATGTTCTTGCCGCAAGACGCTTTGCTTCAAAAGATAATGATGGATTATCTAGAGTAGTACATACATCTATAACTGTAAGTTTTATCTTTGGGATATTTCTTGGAATTATTGGCTTTATTTTCGCAAAACAATTCTTACAATTAATGAACAATGAAAGAAGTCTTGCTGTAACATATTTAAAAATATATTTTATTGGTATGCCATTTAATATGTTATATAATTTTGCCGCAAGTATTCTTCGTGGTATTGGTGATACTAAAAGACCGTTATATTATCTAACAATTGCCGGAGCTATTAATGTAGTTTTAAATATTATATTTGTTGCAGTATTCCATCTTGATGTTGATGGGGTTGCTATAGCAACAGTAATTTCTCAAGTAATATCTTGTGTCTTAATAATTAATTGTTTATTAAAAACTAAAGAAGCTTATGGTTTTTCATTTAAGAAGATTCATATATATAAAGATGAATTAATTGAAATAACTAAAATTGGACTTCCTGCTGGTATCCAAGGTTCAGTATTCTCAATTTCAAATGTAATAATTCAAACATCAGTAAATCGCTTTGACCCTTATTTTGATTTCGTAATGGATGGTAACTCAATAGCTCAAAGTCTAGAAGGCTTTGTATATACATCGATGAACTCCGTATATCATGCAGCTCTTGCATTTACAGGTCAAAATGTAGGTGCTAACAAACTTAAAAATGTCACCAAAGTAACCATAAATTGTTTAGCATTAGTAACAATCATTGGGGTTGTAATGGGGGGTTCATTCTACTTACTTGGTGGACCTTTATCAAGTATCTATGCAAATAAGAATGAAGCTAACTATTTAGATCAAATAGCTGTATCATGTTTTAGATTAAATTATTTATGTTTACCATATTTCTTATGTGGTATTATGGATGTAATGGTTGGTATTCTAAGAGGTCTTGGATATTCAATTATGCCAATGATTGTTTCAATTCTTGGTGTATGTGGATTTAGAATTGGTTGGATATATTTAATTTTCTATAATGTAACTGATTTTACTCGTTGGCAAGATTTGCACTATTTATATATATCATATCCAATATCATGGATTATAACTTTTGCTATTCATTTAACATGTTATGAAGTAATATATCATAAATTACTAAAAAAAGATAAAATGGCAAATGAAATAGTTTAGGTACATATATGAAAGTAATTAAATTTGAAGAGATTAATTCAACTAATGAATATGCTAAAATTGCTTATCAAGAACTTGATAATAACACCGTGATTATCGCAAAACATCAAACTGCTGGGAAAGGTAGACTTGGTAGAACTTGGTTAGATAAAGATGCCAATAGCGCTTTATTTACTATTTTAATTAAAGACCATCTTAATACTTCCAACATTAGTAATTTAACCCTATTAATGGCAACAAGTGTTTTGAAGGTATTAAATAATATAACACCAGGTTTTTCCATCAAATGGCCTAATGATATATATTATCAAGATAAAAAAGTTGTAGGAATCTTAACTGAAAGTAAGATTAATAACAATAATGTAGAATACGTTATTATCGGAGTTGGTATTAATGTTAATCAAAGTGAATTTGAAGATTCACTAAATGCTATATCAGTAAGACAAATAACAAATCAAAAAACAGATATAGATACATTAATAATAGAAATTGCAACAACGTTTATTAGTGACTTAACTAATTATTTTAAAAATGATTTAACATATTTACAAATTATTGAAGATAATTTCTACTTAAAAGATAAACAAGTAACTTTTATTTATAACAACGAAGAAAGAACTGGTAAAGTTGTAGGAATAGATAAATTTGGTGGAATCTTAATTGAAGAGAATAATACAATTAAATCATATCAAACAGGAGAAATGTTGTTAAAGAAAAAATAATGAGGAAATATGAAAAAAATTTTACTAAAATTAAGTATTGTAATTATTGTTGTGCTTTGTGTATTTTTTGTTGGTTGTAATAAGAAAGAAAATAGTCAACCAGAAACTAAATTACACGATAGTACTAAATGGTTCACTGAAGAGGAACTTTCAAAAAAAGGTTTGTCAGGCCTTGGTGCACCAACTGGTTTAAGTGGTCAAATGTCTACTAGTGATAGTTGGTTTAATAATGGTTATTCTTTTTCACAAGTATGTCCAAATGAAGATGTTTTCTTCGAAAACGCTGAAAAATATTTCGAATATTTTAAAGAACATTATAGTGGCTTATTTGGTAAAATTACCATTGAAAAACTTTCAATTAGTAGTAATGAAAATTGGTATATAATTGAACAAAGTAATAATATTGAAGATTACTTTGATGATAACCCTAGTAAATTATATGAATTTTATTATGTAACTGATAACACATTAGAAGATGGCTATTTCAAAAAAGGCACTGTATATACTTTTGAAATAAGATATGAATTTGATACTAATCGCAATGCCTACTGTTTTAAACTATTTGTTGAAAGTGCTGATGGAAGTCATAACGGTATGTATACAAATTACTATAAAACAAGATAATTTGGAAAAACTGGTAGAAATATCAGTTTTTTTATTGTTATTAATTGTCTTTTTTAATAAAAATTAATAAAAAAATTTACAAAAATAAAATAATTTGATATAATGATTGTGTGGGGCAAAATCCATACTCTAAGATGGTTACGTAATTACCTTAAAGTATAGTAGTATAATACGGGGGAAAAGATTTACTCTCTTAGATATAAGGGAGATTTTTGCGTTAAAGGCCAAGGATTAAGGGGGAAAAACATGAAAAGTTATTTAGTGTTTAAAGAATCATCAGAGAATTTTTAGTTGCATGATATGCAACAAAAGCAAAATTAAAACAAAAAGAAATGGGGAAAAATATGAAAAAAATAGCAATAGTAATTTTATTTTTATTGACACTTTGTCTTTGTGGTTGCGAGCGAAATGAAGGCGAAATTATGGAAAATGATCCTTTCTATAGTTTACAAAAGATTTATAATGATAAACTACTTACGCGAGACGAATTAAGAAAAGTAAATAGAAAATATTATGAAGAAACTGATTTTGATTTAAGTGAAGATTTAGCTAATCAAATCAAAGATGATTATCGACGTGTATACAAAGTAAAAGATGATGAAGAGATTATCATAAATCGTTGTATAGGTATTTATGAAAATTTGGTAGTCATTATGATTTCTAGTGAAAACCAGATTTTTCATAGTTGTATAATAGAAGAAATGATTGGTGGCTTTTCTTTTACATATGTTTGCGATCAAAAAATTATTGTTTGGAAAAAAACTAAATAGGAGATTAATTCTGTTTTTGATAAATGTTAAAAATTGGTCTATAATTATATAGGGCAAACAGAATTACCCATTATATAAAAAAGATTTTATATAATATTATTTACAACGAGAAACGAACTAATTAAGGGGTGAAAACATGGAATTTGAAAAATATACCAAAAAATCTTTTGTATTATTAGGAATGGAAGGAAGTGTTCACGGGGATCCAATAATTATATTAAAACTTTGGAAGTATGCCAATCTACGCCACGAAAGAATTGAACAATATATCATCAGAAATGAAGAAGGAAAGATTGATGGTGTGTGGGGAGCAAAAAGTGATTTTTCCTATTCTTTTAAACCTTGGGGAAATAATCACACCGAAGGAATTTACCTTGCGGGGGTGGAATGCGTAAAAGATGCCGAACCACCGAGAGGATGGGACAAATGGATTATGCCAGGTTATGAATATATAAAGGTAGAGTGTGTAGAAGATGACAACCTTTTCAATGAAATGACTTTTAATGAAGCAATGCAATATTTTGATGAAAATAGCATTGAAGTAATTGCTTCAGTTCAAGAATATACTGATTTAAAAACTAGGAAAAACTATCTACTTTTTCCAATAAAAGAATTAAAAGATTAAATAAAAACTAAAGTATAATTAGATTTTATACTTGAAATAGTCAAGAAAAAGTAGACACAAAAAAAGCATTAATTAAATCCCTGCTCAGTTCTATACTGAATGGGGGTTTTATATTTTAACGAATAAGCTAATCTTTGCGTGTTAAAATATTTAATATAGGCATTTATAGCTGTATTAATATCTTCTGAAGAATA
>DPOU01000026.1:51216-58024 GCA_003539625.1 Acholeplasmatales bacterium | reverse complement strand
CCATACAATTTTCTATCTAGTCTAACTTTTTTAATTAAAAATACTTCTAAAGTATATAATCTACTTCAGAAGTATTTATCTTTTTAAAACTTTCTTTCTCTTTTGGCAAACTTTGCAATAATCGACAAAATTAAACAAATCAAAAAGCCAAAGAAATAATAATAGCATAATGCAGAACCACTGACACATGAAATAAACAAATTCACATATTGACTAGGATAAGTTATTTCAGTAATTTGTTTTTTGAATATATATGGTAACATAATTAAGCCCAAACTTACGATTGTTCCAAATAAACTAATTCTAAATAATTTTACTTTCTTCAACTCTAAAAGTCCCTTAATTGATCTTATTATTATCAAGAATGCACTTGCAAAAACTAAAGCAATCGTAATAACCAAAGTAATAAAAGTAAATGGATTTATTCTATTAGCCTTTAGTTGAGCACTTTTTTCTTTTCTCGTTAGTGTCTCATCTGCCTTTAATGCTTTTCTTAATTTACTATTATATTCTACTTGATTCTTTATTCCACTTACTAAATCAATATATTTTATGCCTTTGTTTCTAAGTCTACTAAGAGTCATATTAAGTAAATCATAATCAACCGAGCCGTCTTCTTTATATGCATCTATATTACCAAAGATTTGAAGAGCTTTACTAATTTCATCTATTGTTAAATCAATAGATTCATTTTCAGTATAACCTTTTTCAATATATGTATTAATTAAAAATCTTGCATTCTTATTTACACTATCTTTATTATATTTTAAAACAGGAAAACAAACTAAAGCAAAGCATAATCCTATTGCAATAATTAACGTTATTCCGTAGTATGCTTTTTTAACCATAGTTTATCACTCCCTTCATATTTATTATACTTTTTTTTTATTTTTAGACAAATCTTTCGATTTTATTATTTTTATTTTTTCATTGAATACATATGTAAAAATTTTTTTCATATAATATTACTAGGTGATTTGTCTTGATTTTAAAAGAATTATATGATTTTTTAGATAGTAATAAGGAAGTAAGAGGAGTAACTACTGACTCACGTTTCATTAAAGAAGGATATATTTTTTTGCCAAAACACGGTAAGAATTTTTTAGGCAATGAATTTTTTGTTGAAGCAATTACTAAAGGTGCTATCGCTATTGTTTATGATGAGTATATACCTAATTTAGTAGTTCCTTTGATTGTAGTTGATGATTTAGACAAAGAACTCAAACGTTTATTAAATTTAATATATCGAAAACCATTTGAAAATTTAAAATTAATTGGTGTAACTGGTACTGATGGTAAAACAAGTGTTTCAACTATTTCTACTTATCTATTAAATCATATATCTAAAGCTGCTAATATTGGGACAAATGGTATCTTTTATAATAATCAGATATATGATAATTTATTTACTACCCCAATTTTATGTGAGAATTATCGTCTTTTTACCGAATTTAATAAAAATAATATTAAGTATGCATCAATGGAAGTATCTAGTGAGGGTATTGCAAATCACCGAATTGATAATATTTTATTTGATTATGCTATTTTTACTAATCTTTCCCATGAACATTTAAATACCCATAAAACAATGCATAATTATTTTTTAACTAAATTAAAGTTATTTAAACAATTAAAAAAAGATGGTTTAATGATTATCAATAAAGATGATTATTATGCAAGATTCTTCGAAGATTTTGATAATGTAGTTTATTATAGTTTATTTTCACCATCTGATTTTCAAGCTATTAATATTAAATATTATAATGGTTACACTACATTTGATTTAAAAGCTAAAGACTATATCCTAAAGGATTTAAAAGTAAATCGTAGTGAAGAATATAATATATATAATATTATTCCACCAATAATTATAGCTTTAAAAGAAGGTATTGATATTAAACTATTATATGAACTTTTAGTCGATTTACCTATTATTCCTGGAAGGATGGAAAAGGTTCCTGTTAAGTATCCTTTTGATGTATATATTGATTTTGCGCATACCCCTAATAGTTTAAAGAATGTACTAATAGAAATACGAAAAAAGGCCCAAAATGACGTCATTTTAGTGTTTGGTGCAGCAGGAGGTAAAGATAAATCTAAGAGACCTTTAATGGGAGAAATTGCCTTAAAATATGCTGATTTCGTAATATTTACATCTGAAGACCCAAGACTTGAAAAGCCAACAGATATTATTAATCAAATGCTTTCTACAACTAATTCTAATCAAAATAATTACAAAGTTATTATTGATAGAACAGAAGCAATGATTTATGCTTTTAAAGTTGCTAAGAAAAATGATATAATTTTAGTTACTGGAAAAGGTAGAGAAAACTACTTTGAAGAAAATAATGTACGAATTAACTATTCAGATTTTGATCATTTATTAGATATAAGAATATAAAAATGGAGATATTGCTATCTCCATTAATTTTTTACTTAGAATAAAGAACTGTTGTTTCATCTGAAGCGTAGATTGTTACACTTGTTGATGAAGTAACATTACTCATATTCTTAGTGTAAAGGTCACCATTTGCATCTTTAACAATAACATCTGCATAAACTTTATTTTCTGCGAATAATACTGTATGAATTGTACCATCAGAAAGTTCAAGTGTTACTACTTTACTAAATGAATCTGAACCTCCAATTCTTAAGTTAGCTGATTCATGAGATACTGTATAGCCTCCTTTTACGAATACAAATGTATCAGTACCACAACTACTTGTATTGCTTCCGTATGCCATGTAGATGATTCCAAGAGTTTCTTCATAGTATGCATAGTAATCATCAATTTTGATTACACCTGTAGTACCAGTTACTTTACCTTCTTTACGACCAGATGCAATACCATCAACGCTGATTACCATATCATCAGTTGGTTTTTTATTTGCTTTTGCATCATTGCCATACATGTTCCAACCTCTATATGAACCATATGTAGGAACGCCTTCAGCCCACTTACAGTAAATTGTCATATTTTCTGTAATAGTTGTTGCTGTTAACTTTTCAGTACATTCAGCATCTAAATACCAACCAGAGAATACTTTACCATTAGTGAATCCAGGTTTTACTGGGTTAATTGTATCACCAACACCATATTCTAATGTAGCATCTTCCATACCATTACCATAGATAACTGTTAATGTAGCTTTCTTATCCCATTTAGCATATAGAGTTGCATTTTCAGTAGGAACATACTCACCACTAACTTTCTTAGTTAATTCACTATCTAAATACCAGCCTCTGAATACATATTCAGCGTTATGAGGAACAGGTAATTCTAATGCAACATTAATGTTAGCTACTACATCTCCAACTGTAGCATATTCGCCAGCATTAAAACTAATTGTTACTTCAGGTTTAGCAATAGTATAAGTACCAGCTTCTTTAGATACAGTTAATTGATAATAAACTTGCTTAGTTCCTTCAGTCATATATACATCAAATGTATAACTAGACCCTTCTTTTGCTTTAGTATAAGTACCAGTGTATTCACCCATCGTAATAGTTTTAATACCATCTAATGTAAGAGAATTTTCACCATTTGTATATGTACCTTCGAAGCCATCTAATGATTGCATAGTAGTTCCATCATAACCAAATTTAGCAATTACAGTGTTATCTGCAGCTAATACAGTTAATGAACTTGCTGTATAGCAATCCTTACCTTCAATATCGTTACCTTCAGCATCTTTGAATGATACGTTCATATATACATGATTCTTATATAAGAAGTAAGAATAAGTGTTACCTTTAGTAGTATATTGAATAGCTTTTGTGCTTCCACCAGCCCAATAAGATGAAGAATAAGTATGTTCGCTATAACTATATTTTCCTTCAATTGGAATAAACATATTCATAGCATTGAAATCTACATCGCCACTATTAGTGTTTACAAAAATGATTGTTGTAACAGGATCAATGAATCCATGGTAAACAGTAGAACCGTTGCTTGAGCAGAAATCTAAAGTACCTTTTTCGGCATCATAATTTTTAACTACATAAGAGCCTCTATAAGGATAGCCCTTACCAGTTGTCATACCATCTGGATCAATATCAAGAATACAACTTGTACGAGCATAGCCACCGTCAACACCACCGTTTTTCTCAGTCTTAGTAAATTCAACTGGAACATAGATAGCATTGTAAATAGGGGCTATTTCCCATTTAGCATAAATTATTGTATCAGCGTTGATTTGTGTTCCACTAGTCCATTCAGAACCTGCTACACATTCTTCAGTAGTATACCAACCAATAAAACGATGTTTAGCATATTTAGGTTTCTCAACTTTTGCAATATCACCAACAGAATAGATAATTTCTGTATTTTCAGTAACGCCATCGTTATAAACGATTGTTAATTTAGCTGGGTTAGAATATTTAGCATATAAAGTAATGTCTTCAGTTATTACTAAATTTGCAGGTACTGCTTTTGTAAATTCTTGATCATAGAACCAACCATTGAATACATAACCCGCATCTTCACCAGAAGGAAGTTTAACAGGAACATTAATATTGCAACTAATACTTGCAATTTCAGTATGTCCTTCACCTACAACAAATGATATAGTTGCTTTAGGCATTACTAAAACGAATGTATTATTTTCAGTATCTAAAGTTAAACGATAATATTCTGTATTATTTTCAAGATATACATCAAATCCATATTCACCAGAAGTTACTTTTGTATAAGTACCGGTCTTAGAACCATACTTAATAACACCACAACCATCAAGTTCAATAGTTTCAGAACCATTTGTATATGTTCCATAATATTCATCTAATAATTTAGTATTAGAGCCAGTTCCAAATGTGTCATTAACCGCACTTAAAGCAATCAATACTTCAGAAGTAGTTAATTCTTTTACAACTACAGTTTTTGCATTTTCAATATCTTTAATATTAGTAAATTCTTCACCTGTTGAAGTTGCTACTGAAACATTGTTATAAATATGATTGTTGTACAAGAATAATGTCTTAACACCAAGTTTAGTGTTAATTGTTACAAATTGTGCAAAGTAACCAGTAGTGCTACTTCCAGGATATTTAGGAGCTTTTACACCAAAGTTAGCAACAATCTTACCATCAGAAGGTGTTTCAGTACTAAAGATATAATAGTCATTACCAATTTCACCTTTTGAATAAATACCAGCAATTACACCTGTTTCTTCATCGAAGTAGAAGGCATCTTTCGTCGTTGCTGTAGCGCTAGTCTTCCATTCTATCTTTTGAGTAGCTTTATCATAAGATACAACGATACCAGTAACTTGGCCAGAAATGTTACCATTTTCATCAATGATTAATTTCTTTCCTCCATAGTTACCATATCCAGCATTGTATGCTTCTGTACCATAATATGTACCATAGTATGCAGGAAGTTCATCCCATTTAGCATAAATTGTAATATCAGTATCATCTACTGTTACTGCTGCTTCTTCAGGTAATGTGTTTTCGAATTCACTATCTAAATACCAACCTTTAAATATACGTCTATTAGCTAAGTCTAATCCATATTTAGGAAGGAAATCACCAATCTTATCACCTTCACCAAGGTATAATGTCGATGCATCACCATCAGCAACACCAACTAAGTTAATAACTACTTTTGCTTTCCATAAAGCATATAAAGTTACGTTTTCAGTTGGTACAAATTCACTACCTACTGCTTTTGTGCAAGCTTCATCATAGTACCACCCTTTGAATTTATATAAATCATTTGTAAGAGTAGGTAATACATATTTAACATTAATATTTGCACTTACAGTTGCAGGGTCAAGAGTTGCATATTCTCCTGTTATAAAATTAATTGTAACCATTGGTTTTACACTTGTATATGTAGCTGTTTCTTTGTTTAATTGAACTTCATAATAAGCCTCAGAAACATATACTCCTAGTTTGTTATCAGATAATACTGTGTATGTACCAGAAACACCATTTAATGTAACTGTTCCAAAACCAGATACAACAATGGTTTCTTCAGCATTTGTATATGCACCTTCATTACCATCTAATACAACTAACTCAGTTCCATTATAACCAAATTTTTCAATTACATTGCCACTTGCATCTTTTACACAAACATAAACTGCGTTATAGCATTCTTCAGCAGACAATGCATTACCTTCAGCATCTACAAAAGAAACACCAAAGTATACTACACCTTTATAATAGAATACAGAATAAACTGTTTCGTTATATGTGTATTGGATTGCAATTGCATCGTTCCAACATGAAGTACTAAATGCAGATGTACTTGCATTTACTTCAAATGGAGTACAGAATAATAGTCTATTGAATAAACCGTCGTTTGCTCTTACAAGTAATCCGCTTGCAAAGTCAACATAAGCAACAAATGTTTCTGCATTTTCGTGATCTAATACAACTTCTGTTGTTACAGTTCCATATCCAGGATCGTATGGATCGTATGGATCTTCAGAACCACCGATTGTGATTGTTTTATATGGAGTTTGAACGAATCTAACTTTACCAGTTTTTTCATCTTCCATGATAATCTTAATTTGTCCTCTAAATGGATATGCTGTACCTTCACCTTCGCCATTTCCGTTCAATGAAATAATTGCATTTGCCCAAGCAGTTTCTACTGTTGTAATACCATATTTAAATGTTTGGTTATCTGTACCTCTTGCATCAAATAAGACAGATGAGTAGGTCTTATTATCATATGGTGCAACAAGTTTTGCTACTTCAACGCTTACTTCACCATAAACGGATGTATATACTTTTTCGCCTTTTTCATTATAAGAAAGAGTTAATGATTTAACTGACCATACTGAAGCATCTGTTAAAG
>DPOU01000026.1:0-50945 GCA_003539625.1 Acholeplasmatales bacterium | reverse complement strand
GTAACAAGAGTCCATTCACCATATACATGTTCTTCTTTAGGAAGTTCAACGACTACTGTACCATATTCAGATACATAAGTTCTACTTCCTGCTTTTTGACATGTTGGAAGAACTTCTGTAACTGTCCATACTGAAGCATCTGTTAAAGCAGGTACTGTTACTGTATCAGTTTCACCATACTTACAAGTTCTTGTTGCGCTACCTGTTGCTGTTTCAGTTGGTTCTGTAACAAGAGTCCATTCACCATAAACATGTTCTAATTTTGCAAGTTCAACAACTACTGTACCATATTCAGATACATAAGTTCTACTTCCTGCTTTTTGACATGTTGAAAGAACTTCTGTAACTGACCATACTGAAGCATCAGTTAAAGCTGCTACTTCTACTTCTTGTCTATCATTACATTTAGGGCAAACTTTTGCAATGGTACCAGCTGTAGTTTCAGTTGGTTCTACTACAAATGTCCATTCACCATAACTATGGCCTGTTTTTTCAAGAGTAACTACTACTTTACCGTATTTAGAAGTATATGTTTTACTACCATCAACAGTACAAGTTGGGTCAACTACTACGCATGCCCATACTTTTGTGTCAGTTAATGTAGGTACTTCAACTTTATCTACATGATCACAATCACATTTGCGAGCAGCAACACCAGCTGTAGTTTCAGTTGGTTCTACTACAAATGTCCATTCACCATATTTATGAGTATGTACACCAGCACCAGAATCGTCTGCACAACCTGTAGTAACAAATAGTAAGAAAGCAAAGATAGCAACAACTATAAATAATTTACTACGTTTCATAATTTTTCATCCTTTCCATTAATAGTTTATTTATGGAATTATCCATTAAACCTTGGTGTTTACTTTAATGTAAACACCGTGTCAACAGCAAAATATCCATGTGCATCTTTTTGCACAGTTGTACTACTACAAGTAATTTTATTTGTTTTAACAACATTATTAATAGTAAATACAAATACATAACCATTGACAGTTATTGTAACTCGGTTTCCAGTTACAATATAAGTACCTTCAACTCCTTTTTTAGAAGCATATTTAGGTTCATAAAGATCTTCACCACATGCATCTTCGCCATCATCATGTGAAGCTGATGTAGAAATTACTTTTACAACACCATTTGCGCCAAATTGGAATGAAGTATTTGCAGTGTATCTAAAGTTTCCACATGTAAACACATGTGAAGCTTCATAAGTTTTTCCTTCAAGTAAACTATTATCTAAGCTTATGTTAACTACTTCATATGTATAAGCAACTTTGTCAACTCGATATACTTTTGTTTGTGAGTCCATTGATAAAGTTACAACATCATCTTCAATAGTGTATGTTCCTACTTTATCACCTAGTGTTGCGTTGCCAAAGCCATCTAACACTAAGTCATCGCTTCCACTTAATTTATAAGTGCCACGATATTCATCGGCTAGTTGTATTCCGTTTTTAGCATCATCCCAATTTACGATTTTTACGTAAGATATGCCAGAAGATGCTACGACTTTAACGATTGAACCAGATTCAGTAGGACTCACTCCATTAGCTGATTCAACGTTTACAATTTCGCCAATACTTGTTGCTGTAATAGACATAATATATGTTATATTACCATCTACAATAATTTGTCTTAATACAAGATTTTTATTTCCTGTTACTTTGCTAGTTCCAAATGTGAAATAGTCAGAGAATGATGCTGCGCCACCGCACTTTAATAAGATTATGCCAGGGGCAATATATGTTCCATTTGCAACTATGCTACCCTTTGTAGCATTTTTAGCTTTTATTACAAAGCTATTATCTTCCGCAATCTTAACAGTTCCTTCAAATAATATTCCAGAACATTCAAGATATGCGCGACCATATTCATCAATTACTAATTGATTAGTTTCGGCAATTACACCACTTCCATATGAACCAACAACAGGATTATCTTTATAAATTGTCGCAATAATTTGAATTGCGTAATAAGCTGTTATTTCTTCACCATTAATAGTTACTTTTATAGCTAATTGATAGAAACCAGGAGTATTAAATCTAATTTTTGAAGTATCTATATATTTAGCTTTTTCATCATTACTAATTACACCATCTTTTGTAATAATTTCAATGTTATTGTAAAGATTAGCTTTAGCAACAGAGTCAGAGTTTTGACCAACTTCATAAGATTTTATACGAATAATTGCACCATCAGTTACTTTAGTATTTTCGAATGCCATTCCATCTTTTTTACCATTGTCAAATTGTTTTGCTGTTAAAACATTGCCAAGCGGATCTAAATAGAATGATGCTTCAGTACCATGTGCAAAACTTGGAGTAGTATCAACATATTTTACCATTACTTCTTGATTACGTGTTGTATAGTTTATTGCAGTTTTTGTATAGTTCTTGGCATCAAACTTAACTACACCTCTTCCATAACCATCTAAGAATATATATTGATTAGTACTTCCGTATTTACCATAGAAACTATCTTTTTCAACATATTCAAAAGTTTTATTGACAGGGTCTACATTAAACTTGTATGAATAGTAATCATCATTATCACATTGATATAACATTACAACATTAGTTACATAATTTGAACCACCATAAGTCATAGTACCAATTTCATATGAACTAATAGTAAAGATTGTTTTAGAATCTACAACTAGTGTATATCCTTCAAATCTATCAGCTCTAAGTTCAGCTTCTTTTCCATCAATAGTTCCTTTAAATACCATATTGGCGAATTTTTTCTCGCCACTTTCTTTTACTATTTTACCAGTATTTTTATTTACTTGTGTAAACGAATATATATCACCATTGAAATATAACGTTGATGGAATTTTAGAATCACCCGATAAATCAAATTCTGCTTTACCCCAATCAACTACATATACAGTATCAGTACTTGTTTTTTCAGCAAGTCTAATTTTTAAACCATACCACATAATTTCATCAGTAGCGATGTTTCTTATTTTTACACAATCAATTGAATAAACAGTAGTAGTTCCTTCTAATACATGATCGTCAGAATAGTTAACAGTAACTAAAGTTAATGTTTCCCAAATATCTGAATGGAAATATATTAGCGGTCTACGATTTTCCGAGAAAGTCATTTTAATACTATTATCAGGATTAATCACAACAATGCCATTATCAAAATACATTGTATATGTCATTGTATTTATCTTAATAATTAAAGTATTTTCATTTATTGCGTCAATTAATTCTGCGTTATAACCATTTACAGTTATATTTCCTTCTTGATCTATTACTAAGTTCTTTAACACTTTTACTTCTGACTTTACTACTTCATATGAAGGTTGTTCATCACCAAATTCACCAGTGTAATCAACATCACCATCATCAATAACTTCAGGAATAGTTGTTAGTTTTGTTGTATAGACACCTTTTATAGAATTACTAATAACTACTACTTTTGAAGTTTTTGCAATTCCTTTATAATTAATATTAATATAATAAACGCCAGCTTTGAAAGTATTTACTTTTCCAGTTATATATTCAGAAAGTACATCTACTCTATTACCATCTTCAGTTATACTAAATAATTGTGTAGTATATAAAGTATCACCAGTAAATATTACTTTGTCAATAGCATTTACTTTTACATTAGATTCAATAATTACACGATATGTAACTATTACTGGTTCCATATCTGGACCATCTACATATACAGCAATTTTTACAGTTTGTTCACCAACATAATTAAAATCAATTTTACTTGATAATAATTTTGCATAACATGTTATCGGATCTGCATAATTAGGATTTTCAGTTAATTGTTGTTTTCTACCATTAATTGTAACTGTTAAATTGCTATAAACATCATAACTTGTTGAATTAATAGGTAGTGTTACAAGATCTTTAACAACATCAACTTTATAATTATTAGAAACAACAACATAAGTTATAGTTTTTTCATAATAAGTAAATTTAACACCTGATAGACCAATATTCTTTTCGTTGTAAGGTATCTTTAATGTTACAGTATAATTTCCTACTGTATTAAAGTCTACTGTACTAAGATTTAAATATGTATCAGATATATTTCTAAATCTAATTCCATTAATAATTACTTTAAAGTCTTCAATAAAATTATAATTATCTTTATTTGTACCTTTTAAAATTGTAATTGTATCAGATTTTGAGTGTTCAATAATTACCCCACGTTTTACTTCAACAATAGCTTGTTTAGTTAAACCATTGTAATTTAAAGTAATAATGTTTTCGCCAACTTCAGTATAATCAATAGTACCAGTAATCATATCCATTGTTACAGGAATGTTCTTATCACCGATAGTAATTTCAAATAAAGTTGTTAAATCAATGTATTCTCCGTTAGGATAAGTTACTACATTTTTTGCTTTGATTTGGACTGTTGCATTTTCAACAACTTTTATACTAACAGTTTCACTATATTTTAACCCTTCGTAAGTATAGTTAAATACTACATTATATGTATTACCAACTTTTACATTATTAAGTGCTGATGTATCAATCATACTTAATGTAACTTCTACTGCAGCTCCATCAATATATAAACTAAATAAATTAGTAAAATCATATGTTGATAATTCTTCTTCAGTTAAATCAAGCGTTTTATAAGAAGGTATTACTTCTAAAACTTTACCACTTGTTACGACAACTTTTAAAGTTTTAGAAACCTTACCATTAGTAACTTTTACATAATATGTACCAATTTCAGCTCTAACAGTACTTTCAACCATTTCGCTAGTTATATCAATTCTTTCATTATCAACAAACGCTGTAAATAAAGCAAGATAATCATAATTTAAAGCAGTATCCACAGTTACTTTTACTTCATCAACTGATAATCTTAATTCGTAAACGGTATCTTTTACATTAACTGTAATTGTTTCGCTTACGCCTTTATATGTACAAGTAACTTTGTAAGTACCAGCTTTTGCGATTACTTTTAAATGATCTACAAAACTTTCTTCAACAGTAACATTGTTACCTTTTTCAAATATTGTAAATAAAGTAGTAAAGTCATATGTATCAACTTCAGTGATTTTTATATCAATTGAAGTTACTTTTTTATTAACTACTATATTTGATTCACTCTTATTGACATTAACTATTATACTTGCAGATTTTTCTTCGTAAGTGCAAGTTACCGTGTAAGTACCAACTTTAGTACATAAACCACCCATATCTATATAAAATGCTTTTACTTCTATTTGCTCATCATCTACAGTTATTTTAAATAACTTAGTAAAATCAAGGGTGTCTACCGCATCTTGTTCTACATCTATTATTGGTTGACTAGCAACCACACTTACTTTTTTAGTTGTTTCTGTTGTTTTTTCACAACCTGCAAGTAATGTGGTTACCATCATCAACATTAATGTAATTAGGGAAATAAACTTTGCTGTTTTTTTCATAATATTAATCCCCTTAACTATTGGTCTTATTTATTACGATTTAAAGTCCAATCTCCAGTTACATAGAAATAAATCCAGAAGTATTTTGTGTAGTTGTTTTCAATAACAATTTCTATATCACCTTTAACAAAACATACATATCTGTTACTTTTACCAGATTCACCACCTGTAGTATCAGTATTTGCAACAGATAATACAAAGCCTTCTGCTACTAAAGCGTCTTTAATTTCTTCCATTAGTTCTTCATAATTTGTAATTCTACCATTTTCATCATATTCAGAACTTGTTGTAGTCATTTCAATATAATCAGCATATATATCATTTCCATCAGCATCTGTGCCTTTTACTTTCCAACTAAAGAATGGGCCATTAAGGTTATCACCTAAGATATTTAATAATACACTTGGAGCAGGTAAATCTTTTACAGCTTCACCATAAATAGCATCTAATACTACTGATGCAGCTTCTTCGTGTGAATCACGTGTTGAGTGTGTTGCACTGTAGTATTTAACTGTATATTGATCCCATGAAGTCTTTAATACTCTTGGAACATAACCATCAAATAAATCATCATCTAAAACAGTAGTACCAATTTCAGAATATGTTGTAGTTACATAACCCTCATAAATATCATTGATTGAATATGGATAAGTAGTAGAAACTAGGTTACCATCTTGGTCTACAACGATGTATGTTAAGCTACTTGTTGAAGCTTGACCATTCTTAGCATATGTATAAGCACTAACTTCCATTGCTACATCTCTAGTAATTGCAGTTTCTCTTAATACGAATGTATATTGCATCTTGCTACCTACCTTCTTTTGACCTGCAAATTCGAAGATGTTTGCAGATAAATCAAATTTAGGTAATTGATCTGTTACGCTACCTTTAATCTTCTTAGTACCAATTAATGAACCAGTTTTGTAATCATATGCAAATTGATCATAAGTTTCTTCATCAATTTGCTTGTAACCAGTATATTCAGTACGATAAGGTTTGCCATCCATTGTTTGTGTGTATTCAATTGTAGTAGCATATAAGATTGCTTCTTTTGTAACTTGACCATAGCATCCAGGAGTACCTGTTGCAGAAGTATTATCTGCTACTTTCTTACCAGCTTTTGTGCTAGATGTTGAATAATCACCAGAATCTGTAGAAGGTGCATAAGTTTGTATATCTTTTGCATGGAATGTATAGTTATCAGCTTTTTGCATCTTTTCAATAGCTTGTGCTAAATATTCTGAATTTTCTGATGCTTCAAAAGGTGTTGGATCTTTAATTTCAGTTGTACCAACATTTGAGAATGAAACTTCAATTGTAGTATAACTCATGGCACTTGCATCTTCTCTTGTATCAGCACCATAATATAAAATTTCTGTTTGAGCAAGTAATTTTGTAATCTTACCATCTTCAACTACTAAGAATAATTGATCTAATGTATCTGAAAGCATTGGAGTTAATGAATAAGATAAATAAGTCATTAAATATAAATCATCAATATTTTCATGATTAATGTTATAAACATATACTTCTTGTTCAGCATCATATGTAAATTTAGAAATTTGTAAATTACCTAAATGATTCCATAAGTGTTGAGCTTCCCAAACTGAAGGTACACTCATATAGTCTTTAACTAATGCAGATTCAACTTCATTTTTCTTGTTAATATATATCTTTTCAAGGCCATGACCGATATTACCATATTGGTCTTTTAAACCATTTGTTTTACCTCTACGATAATTATCTTCAAGACGGCTTGTTTCTTCTTCACCTTTGATAGACCAAACACTATCCCAAGCACCATCATTCATTCTTACTTCAATGTTGTATTCATGAGTAGTACTATTGAATGATTGTTCGAAATCTTGATAATAGTCAGTTAAAATACCTGTTACAGTAATACTTGAATTACCGATAGCTTTAATCATATCTGATGTTAAATCACCAACTCTACCTTCAACTACAGGAGCTTTTACTAAGATTGCAATTGATGCTTTTACTAGTGGATCTTCTACAGAAGATACTGTAATAGTAACAATTTTATCTACAGTAATTTCTTTAACTAAAGAAACAACATCATTTTCAATTTTTACAATATCACTTGAGCATACATATGTATATGCTTTGTTTGTAGCATTTGAAACTGTTACTGTTAAAACTGCAGATGTATCTTTATCAATAGTTGTTTTATCAGCTTCAATAGAAATTTTTACGCTTTCCTTCACAGTAAGAGTTATACTTGTTGTAGCACTCTTTGTTTTATCTGCGTTAGCAATTGCCATAATATCTATTTTACGATCAACTGTTATTTCGCCTACAACGCTAATTTCACCATCAGCACTAATTTTGATTGCTGAAGTATCATATTGTAATGTATAACTAGTATCACTAGAACCAGTTACAGTTACAGTAAGTTGAGCAGTTTCACCGCTCTTTATGCTACTTTTATTTACAGTAGCTTCAATTTGAACATTTTCTGTTTTATTTGTATCTTTTTTACAACCAGCAAAACTAATTGCAACACCAAGAATCAAAGCTAAAACGAAAATCTTTGAAAATATACTTTTTAAAACCTTCATATTTTTCACCTTTCTTTCTTATTTTTTCCAAACATAGATTACTAAATCTAGATTTGAGTCCTGAGGACTAATCCAAATATTATCTTTATTAAATTCTCCATACTTATTTTCTACAAAGCCAAGGCTAACCAAATAATCTTTTATATCCTTTAACGGCGCATCTATTGTGTAATCTAAACCAAGCGGTACGTCATAATAAAGTACAACGCTTAGTTCCGCATTACTTGTTCCTCCAGGTGTATAAATAGTTGTTAATCCAAAGCCATATGTATCTCCTAAAACATTCCCAAAGAATGGTAATTCATTATCAATATTATCATTCCCATAGAAAGTCTTGAAATACTCTAAAGCATTTACTTCTTCATCATCAACAGTACTTGGACCATCACTAGACACATTTACTGTTAATTCACTCCAAGAAGTTGGAACTTGTCTAGGTGTGAAATCAATATTCACATCTTGAGGTATTTCAGTTTCGTTAAAATCACTATATTTAACTTCAACTACACCATACATTGAACCAACATAGAAGTAGAATGCAGCTTCAATAATATAACCATCTTTTACTACTACATATGGTGTGAAAGTTTCTGTAGAAGAAATTCTTCCTTCAGTAGCAAACAATCCATATAAATTTTCATCATTTCCAACACCATAATAGAATGTTGAAGCAACTGAAGACATAACGTTATCTACATAATATGTAGTTGTTCCATCTTTAGCATTTATATAGTAACTTCTAAATATTTCTGCCGCAAAGGCAAATGTAGGTTTAGCAGCACTAAAATCTGTTTGATATGCTCTTGTTGCGTTATATCCACCAGCTTTATTTGTAAAGAATGTGTTATATAAATTATCATTTATCTTATGATATCCATAATCGGCATTTTCTTTATAATTGTGAATTTCATTACCTTTCTTGTCATATGTTACAGAGTAAGGCAAGAAATAGCAATCATTTTGTGTAACATATTCTGTATAACCACTTTGTACAAGACCAGTATACATATATGATGCTACAATACTCTTAAAATCTAGTGTGTAACTTTTCAAAGCTCTCATATTTGCAATTGCTTCTGCAAGTTCATCATGTACACCATTTTCATGAGAGAATTTTGTAATTCTTTTAACATCTACTGTTTCATCAAAGTTAATAGCAACAATTAATTCTTGAATTGCTTTATATCCAACAGCAATTGAGTAATCATCTTTACTCTTTGCGTAGATACCTAATATTTCACCATCTTCAATAATTAGTGAGAATCCATCAGCAATGAAATCATAAGGGTTTGCTGAAGCAACTATTTTTTCATCTAGTCTTTCATCGCTTCCCACATATTCATAACGCCAAGTCTTTTCATTAAATTGGAAATCAGAAAGTTTTAACCCTTTCAAATTATTATATAATCCAGCATCTTCCCAAGATACAGATGATCCATCATCAGCTTGCATTGGAGTGTATTGTTCTTCATTCATAAAACTTACACTTACTTGACAAGCTTTTTGATCATGATTTCGATAATATAATCCCATCTGAGTATTTGTATCACCATTTAGATATTCTGCATACCAATTAGTTCCATCCATTGCAGTTTTAACAACTGTTATATGAGTTGAATGTAATTTAGAATAAAGACCAATTGTATATAAATTAATGTTTATATATCCTTCAAAACCAATTGTATCAACGTTTAATGCATCTAGCATTTCTTGAGTTAATTCTGGTTTTGCAACTATTGTTATTACTTTAGTTGCAACAACACTTGTATCAGCAAGTGAAGTAGCAGTAACTTCAATAACTTTATCACCGCTTACCTTACTTGCAGTAAGTCTACCTTCTGAATCAATTGTAGCAAATTCAGAACCACTTTTTACTTCCCATAAAACTGTTTGATTATCACTACCAGTAACAACAGCTTCAAGGTTGATAGTTTTTCCACTCTTTACCTCTGAACTTCCTTTAATACCTACAGATATATTATCTTTAACTGGAGGTTTTATTGGAGTTACATTTAGAGTTATACTGATTGTTGCGCTCTTTGTTTTGTCCGCATTAGCAACAGCTTTTATTTCGACAGTTCTTTTTGTTGAATAATCGCCAATTACTTTTAATTGATTATTTGCATCAATATTTAGTAAAGAGGTGTCATACATCCAAGAATATGTTGTATCAGTTGATCCCGTAACAGTTACTGTCAATTTAGCTACATCTGTTTTTTGTAATGTATATTTATCACTTTCAAGTGTGATTTTAACATCATCTTTAGGTGTATCTTCATGTTTTTTACAGCTAGTTACTGAAAAAATCATCAACAACACTAAGCAAAAGAGAATACCTTTTTGAAAAGTTAATTTAAACTTTTTCATTTTAATACCTCCTTAGTATGTGTATGTTGTGTATATTGTTACATCTTTTGAAGATGTAGTTTTAAATACACATTCTATACTAACTAAATTTTTGTTTTCAAACACAAAAACTATTTTTGCGTTATCTAAAATTTCAAAATCTTCAGTACCTAAAACCGCATTGATGTTTTCTTTTGTAACTTCACATTCAAAACCAGTTTTAGTCTTTTTATAATTTGTTACTAATTTCTTAGTTAAATTTAAACCTATTAAATTGTCACGGTTAAAGTTTTCAATAGTATTAACACTTGTTTTTGCTTCAAGAACAAATTTACTATTTAATTTAGATTCATTAGTTACAACATCAGCAGTACCAGTTTCATCAATAGAAACTACTTGTTCATTGTTATAAACTAATTCTTCACCATCTTTAACTGAATATACTGTTGTTACTTTAGTAACATTTTTAACAGATTCAGTTGCTTTTTTCATCTTTTTAGCAATTGAATTAGAACTAGAAACACAAACAATTGTGACTATTATTCCAACAACCACTAAAAATGCGATTGTAGAAAGAATTATTATTGATTTCTTTTTCATTATTTTTTCCTCCTACATATATTTACGTCTTATTCCAAAATAAGCAAACGCCATTGTCGCAAGCGATGTAGTTACGATGCCTATAATGTTCCAAGGAGTAAATGCTTTATTTGTAGAGTTTACAACTTTTACAGCTTCATCATTAATTGCATTTACATATTCTTCATATGAAGCAACTAATGCATTGTAATTTGTTAAATCTAAGATTGAACGATTTTCAAAAGTTAAATTAGATAATTCTTCATTTATACTTCTTAATAAAGTTATTTTAGAAATATCAAATGTTGTTGGTAAATTATTAATCTTTTCTTGTAATTCTCTAACATTCTTACTAGCACTAGCTAATTTTAATTTAGCTAGTTTTTCTTTTGCATCTTTTGCAATTTTAACTAAATTATTCCATTCAGTTTCACTATAACCATATTTAGTTGCATCTTGATTAACACTATTAAGAGCAGTAATTGCATTGTTAATTAATGTTTCATCAGAAAGTGTTATGACATTTAATTTACCAATTTGTTCAGCATAATCAATAAATTGAATTAAGCTCTTATTCATTGCTTCATAATCACTATGATTTGCTTCACTATCTTTACCAAAATATACTTCATATACAATTGAATCGTATCCAATCAAACCACTATTCTTTGGTAAAATCATTTTGATTGGAGCTTTTTTACCAACTAAGTCAATGAAATTATAGTAGTACAATTCTAAACTAAAGACATCAAAATATTTGTGTAGAATTTCATATCCTGGATCATCTTCAGTAAGTTGTGCATTTTTATTATAATTTGCTTCAAGAGATGGAGCGATAAATGATCTGAATTCAACAGTTTCTAGGTTAGTATAACCAAAGAATGCATAATTTCCAATTATCTTTAATGTATCTGGTAATACTATTTCTTTTATGTGTGTATTGGCATTACCCGCAAATGATTCAATACGATATGTATCTTCATCAATTACTAATTTTTCAATGTCTAGATTTGCAGGAACAGAAGAAAGTAACCAGTGGTTAGATTTCATATGTGTGTATAAAACGCCATTACTTATTTTTGCATAATCATTAATAGTACCATCATTAGTTCTTGTATTTGAACTATCTACAAAATAGAATGATTTTAAATTTGTGCATCCATTAAATGCATATGGACCAACTAATTCAATTCCGTTAGCAAAAGTGAATTCTGCTAAACTTGCATTATTACTAAATGCACCTTCACCAATTTTTATTAATTTTGGAGCATTTACTTTTTCGAAACGAGTACCTTGGAATGCATAATTACCTAATTCAACTAATTCACTTAAATCAAGAATGCCAGATGTATATGTTTGGGCAAATGCGCCTTCACCAATAGTTTTTACTTTTGATAAATTAACATTATCTAGCACATTACATGAAGTGAAAGCATAATTAGCTATTTCTTCAATGTTATCAAGATTTATTTTACTTAGCAATACGCATCCTGCAAAACTAAATAAACCAATTTTTTTGATTGTTGCAGGAAGTGTTACCTCTTGCAAATTGATACAATACGCAAACATATAATTATTAACTTCTTCTAAAGTTGCAGGTAAAGTTATTTCAATTAAGCCACTGCATCCTAAGAATGCACCTTCACCAATTTCTTTTAATGTGTCTGGTAAAGTTACACTTGTAAATGTAGGAGCACCAGAAGATGCGCTTTCACTATATTTTGAGAAAGCACCAGAACCAATTACTTCTACTACAGGAATATTTAAGTAGTTTAAAGATTTACAATCCGCAAATGAGTAATCACCGATGTTTTTAACAGTTAATAAGTTCGCTGATTTCAAACTAACACATCCATAGAAAGTTTCTCTTTCAATTGTTTCATCAAGTTTACTTAAATCAATTTTTGAAAGCTTAATATCATTTGCAAAGCATGCAACACCAAAATGAACATTACCAGCTTCAGGCATTGCAACTTCTTCTAAATATGAACATTTTTGGAATGCACCAAGTCCAAAGTTTGAATTAGCACCAAGTTTTACATATACAATTTTAGATTGGAAGAATGCACCTTCACCAACATTAGCGTTAGCTCCGAGTTCTACTTTTAGTGAACCAGTATTAGCAAATGCATAATCACCAATTTCTTTAACATATACTAAATTTTCAACTCCAACTAAACTACTTGCATAATTGAATGCATGATTACCAATTACAACTCCTGCTTTTGCGGGTAAAATTACTTTTTCTAAATTTTCGCAATTAACAAATGCGTAATTACCGATACGTAATTTGCTATTTAAGACAGTAAGAGTAGTAATGTTAGCACCACAGAAAGCACTATCTGCTATAGCAACATATTTTTCATCTAAAACTAAATCACCATATGCTTTGGCTGTTGCAGCAAAAACAATTGTTGTACCAAGTTTATCTAACAATAAACCATCAGCTGTAGTATATTTTGTGTTTTTTGGACTAACTATAAATGTTGTTAAATTAGTATTTTGGAAAACAGAGCCTAAATTTTCTACTATCTCAGTATTACTTTGGAATTCAACTTCAGTTAAACTTTCACATCTGTAAAAACAATAATTTCCTAGTGTAACCTGATTGTTTGGTAAAACAATCTTTTGAATTGAACTACATTCATAGAATGCTTGTTCACCTATTTCTTTTACTTCACCAATGAAGTTAACATTTTTTAAACTATGACATTCACTAAATGCACCCTTTGAAATAACTATTAAATTGTTATGGATATTGACAGTTTGTAATTTTTCACATTGTGCAAAACAGAATGTTGGAATTTGTACTTTTTCATAAATATCTATTGCTTCTATACCTGTATTTACAAACATAGCACTTGCTAATTTTGTATTTTCAGACAATTTAACTTGCTTTAAGTTTGTGCAATCTTTAAATGCTCTTTCACCAGTATTTCTTAAAGTTGAAAGATCAATTTTTGAAAGGCTTGTGCATCCTTCGAAAGCACTAACACCAATTGCATATATTTTATTTAAACTAATATTGTCTAATAATACGCAATCTTCAAAAGCTTGTTTACCTATAACCTGTATATTTTCTAGATTGATTGTATTTAATTCTTCATCTTTACAGAAAGCATATTCTCTAATATATTTTACACTACTAGGAATCACAACTCTTTCTAGACTTGTACAATTATAGAAAGCATATTTTTGAATTTCTTCAACACCATCAGGAATTACTATTGACTTAACAGAAGTATTCATTGATGGTATTTTATTAGCATCGTAATCATCATCAGTTAATTCTATAGATTGATCTGTATCATATAAGCAGAAAGCATAAGCACCAATATATAAAATACCTTCATCATCAGGGATTACTACATCACCGCCTAAACCTTTATACGCAACAAGCATACGGTTTTCAATGACAAATTCACTCTTAACTGTAACTCTGACACGGTCCATTACATTGGAACCTTCTACTTTTATAAGGATATTAGCATTACCCTCTTTAAGGGCAGTTACCTCACCATTTTCATTTACTTGTGCAACACTTGGATTAGTTGAACTATAACTTATGTTGTAGTTTCCTTCAACATACCAAGGATTAACATCATACGCTAATTTTATTTTTTCACCTGGGTAGAAACTAATTCCTGACATACTAGATAGGAATTTACGATCACCAGTTTTACCTATTTCACTAGTCTGTGCAGCTCTAGAATATGCAAACAGTGTATCAAAATAAGAAAATCTAATTGATTCAATGGTTGCTTTAGAACCTTCACTAGTTTCCTTATTGCTTGATCTACTTACACTTTGAGGTTTATAAGCTAAGCTTTCCTTAGTTTGAGTACGTTTTTTAACATTAACTATTAATACGGTTTGTTTACCATTTAATGCTTCTCTTACAGTTATTGTAGTTCTACCAGCATTAAGTCCGTATACTAAACCTTCTTTTATTGTAGCAACTTGTTCATTAGAAGATGCCCATTCTAAGAATTTTAAATAATCCTTGTTATCATCAACTGTTGTATCTGCAGTTGCGAGATACTTAGTTAAATCTAAAACTTCATCTTCATACATAGATAAGATTGTTAAATCAGTTCCTTCTAATGTACCATCTTTTGTGAACTTAAAGTCACCTTGAGTACCCGGTAATTGACATAAATATATATTTGAATTTAGCGCATAGTCATCAATTGAGAAGGCTAAAGCATTTGTTATCAATTCATCATTAAATATATCATCTAAATAATCAGTTATTTCGAATCTTACTACATTGTCTTTACCCTTTTCACTGTATACAGGAATAGGATCTTTAGTTAAGAAAGTGTATGTAGATGAAGATGTGAAAATAATAGGTGTAATTGATTGTACATATTGGTTATCATATACAACCATATTAATGTAATAACGGTCTTTCTTTAAAGTCTTATCATATACTTTTTCATAGCTTACTTCTTTTAATACTGGAGCTTCATCATCTAGATAGAAATCAAAACTAAATTGATTACGAACATTTGTACTTTCACCACCATCCCCAAAGTCAAGTGTACCTTTCATTTTGAATTCATATTGACGATTGTTAACAAGACCAAGAGTAGATGATTTAGCTTTTAAATTTTCATAATAAGGTAGTGGAGAAGCACCATTAGGGTATGCTTTTGAAGCATTATAATCTATATATTCCCAAACTACTTCGCCAGTTACTTTATCAGTAATTGTAAATACCATTTTTCTAGCATTTCTAAGTAAACCTGCAGCAATAGCTGAAATACCATCAATTGTTCCAAGTGAATTAGAAATAGCAATGTGATCTAAAGAAGCAGGGATAGCATCATACTTTTCTTCATCGATATCATATAGATATGTTCCAAGTGGAATTAGATAATTATAGAAATAAGAACCATATGGTGTTGTTGCATAATAATCAGCCTTTATCTTATCTTCATCATCAATTGCCATATTATGAGCTTCTGATTCTACTTCAAAGTAGGTCTTATCAAACATTGGAGCTTCTGTCCAGTCACCATAGAAGGCAAGGAAAGGAATATTCAAATCAATTTCATCATCTTTATTAGTTGTTAATTTAACAAATCCTTCTACATACATTCCATATGGGAATAATTCATCAATTAAGTTCTTATCAGCATCGCTAAGATTATATGTTAATTTTATTTTAGCAATTTTATTAGCTTCAATAGTTACTGTTGTGCCATTTAATTTAGCACCTTCTACAGATGATATTACTGTATTTCCGTTTAAGATTTGTGACTTTTCAGCAACGTGTTTTTCATCAGATGTTGAAACACTTTCAGTCATACCTACTACAGATAAATCATAAGTAAGAGTTTCATTAGATAAGTTAATCAAATTAAATTCCATATTATATATACCTGTACGTTTAGCATCGTCTTTTAATTCTAATTTAGAACGATCGATTCCATCTACAGTTATATATGCTTTTGTATTAACAGAATTATATAAACTTGCAAGACCTGCACCTTGTTTTCTAGGTGAATAAGGATTCCCTCTTTCATCTAAAACAATGTTTGCGGTTGACATCAATAATTGGTTAGTCATTACAGCAACTTGTTTAGCACTTAAAGTTGGGTATTTTTCTTTAATATATTGACGAATTAATACAACAATTCCACAAAGGTTAGGAGTAGCCATTGATGTACCACTTAATTTGTCATAGCCACCACCAGGAATAGCAGACATAATTTCGCCACCATGAGCAGTAATTTCTGGTTTAATTCCAAGTGAAGGAGTAGGACCCCAACTTGAGAAATCAGACATAAATGGACCTGCTTGATATGTTGAACGCATTGTAAGCGTACCTGTATTTTTTGAGGCAAGAATAGTACCATCATCTTTTGATATAGATATTGTAGGTATATGTTCAGTTTTACCCATTGACATTAAAATATCACCATCAATGTTATTATAAATGATACAAGCAATTGCACCTTTATTTTTAGCTATCATTGCTTTTTCTTCAAAGCTATTATCGCCACGTCTTACTAGTGCTATTTTACCAGTTATATCACCAACATTTGCATAGTTAACTTCTTTACCTACACCAGGAATAGTAACGTATTCAAATGTTAATTTTTCACCATTTCTATATTTTTCTTGTTGTTCTAATGGTAAGCTATTAACTAATTCATTCATAAAGTCATTAGGTTTTGCGGTAACAGAATTAGATTCTTTATAGAATAATACTTGTTCGCCATTAGCGATAATATATCTACTCTTAACACCACTAATAGATGCAACTGATAATGCAGCATCATATGTTGATGGTGAACCTACTGTTCCTGAATCTGGATTTGTAACAAAGTTAGTATTTCCTTGTTCGCCACCATAGCCTGAACTATAACTATTACTTGCGGCAGTAATTAAACTAATACCACTTTCATTTATTCTTTCGTATACTTCATTTATCTTATTGCCATCTTCTTCTCTTGCAAAACCACAAGATGAACCAAGTGACATATTAATTGCATCAACACCTAATAATACAGCATCTTCAAGAGCAGCTAGGATATCTTCAGTTTTTCCACCTTCACTCAAATCGGGGAAAACTTTCATAAGAACTAATTGTGTGTCTACTGCAACACCAGTGATTTTATCATCTAATCCACCAATGATTCCTGCAACGTGTGTTCCGTGTTCTGAATCATATGGGAAAACATCTGAATCTTTATCAGCATAGTCATATACAAAAGGTATTTTACGACTATAATATACATCCTTTAGTTCTAGACCTTTTGTGAATTTTGAAGCATTCATATTGCCTAAAATTGATGAAATGTCTCTGTCAGTAATAACTTGTTCAGTAGGTTGTTTTTGGAAAACAGTGTGTGTACAATCAAACCCTGAGTCTAATACAGCAACTACAGTACCTGCACCTTTATAGCTAACGCTACTTGAATCAAAAATACCAGTTTCATATACATCTACTAAATTTACGATTGCGGAAGCATCACCGCTTATGCTTTGTGGTAAATTATAAGTATCTGATAAAATAGTTGATTTTACTGATGCTAAATTACCAATTTCTTTAAAATTACCATAAGTAGTTTTAACCGCTATTGCATTAATAATTGTTGAATAGTAATATTCAACTTCAGTTATTAAACCTTTTTCCTTTAGTTCTTCAACTAAAAGATCTTGTTCTTCTTTTATTTTAGAAGCTTGTTTAATACCTGTTGCCGAGTTTGCATATTCTGAAACAGTTTTATATAAAACACTATAACGATTATTATATGATTCTATTAGGGATTCACCATCTAATGTAACCATTGTAATGATTTCATCAGTATCTAAATAACCATTATTTTTCTTTATATTTTCTGCTTTAATTCTTGACATTACTTGTTCTTGTGTTAATTTCAAGTCACTCTTTAATATTTGTAGTTTTTGTGAATTTGATATAGGAGTAACTACTGGATCAACGCTGGGAACGTTGTTGTCTTTATTTTTATTTTTGCAACTAGGACAAGTAATTATTAGCAAAAGCAATATTACACCATATAATATTTTCTTTTTCATTTTACTTTCCTCTCATTATTTTAACCACAACAATATAAATAACATTGCTAAGAAAAAACAAACTATAACGCCTAATATAATTGGCATATAATGGGCAAGGGCTGCTTTTGCTGCTGCCTTTTTTTCATTTTTGGTTAGCGAAAAGTTGTCATCATTATTGTGTCGTTTACGATGTGGCATACCATCTACATCCATATTATAGATGGTATGACCATCGTCAACATATTTTTCTTTTTTATTTTTTTTCATTTTTTACCTTTTTTTCGTTTTCAGCTTTTTCTGTTTCAACTCTTAAAATTTCTGCATATTCTTCATCGTATTTTGGTAAGTTTGCCATTACTTCTTTATCATACAAATGACAAGCAACAAAATGATTTGGTGCAGCTTCAATATAATTTGGTTCTTTGAATTTGCATACGTTCATGCATTTTGCACAACGAGTATGAAATTTACAACCCTTAGGTGGGTTAGCAGGTGATGGAATATCACCATTTAAAATTATACGATTCATCTTTACATCAGGGTCAGGAACAGGAACAGCAGAGAAAAGTGCTTGCGTATACGGATGAAGAGGATTATCAAATATTTCATCAGTATCACCAAGTTCCATTGTATTTCCTAAATACATAACTAAGATTTGATCTGTTATATATTTTACAACTGATAAATCATGTGAGATAAATACATATGTTAAACCAAGTTTTAATTGTAATTCTTTTAATAAGTTTATTATTTGAGCTTGAATTGATACATCTAGTGCACTTACTGGTTCATCGCAAATTACTAATTTTGGATTTACCGCAAGGGCTCTAGCAATACAAATTCTTTGACGTTGTCCACCAGAAAATTCATGAGGATAACGATCATAATATTGTGGTTGTAATCCACATTTTTTCATTATATCTCTTACATATTCATTTACTTGTTCTTTTGGAACGATATTATGATATGTAACTGCTTCAGAAATTATTGAACCAACTGTCATTCTTGGTGGAAGACTTGAATAAGGGTCTTGGAATATTAGTTGCATACTAGTACGATATTTACGCATTTCATTTTTGCTTATCTTTGTGATATCGTGACCATCAAATATTATTTGACCTTCATTTGGTTCATATAGTTTTAAGATTGTTCTTCCAAGAGTAGTTTTACCACAACCAGATTCACCAACAATACCAATTGTTTTACCTTTTTCTAGAGAAAAGGAAACATTATTTACGGCTTTTAGATAGCATGTAGGTTTACCAAAAAAGTTAGTAGCAATTGGAAAGTATTTGCTTAAGTTTTTTACTTCTAAAATATACTTTTTATCAGTATTATTCTCCATCTTTTCCTACCTCACTTTCTTCGTATAAATAGCATGATACACTATGGGTGTCACTTACTTTGATTTCTCTTGGGTATTCACCATTACATTTGTTTATGCACTTACTGCATCTACTTTTAAAGTAACATGCATTTGGTAAGTTTATAGGGTTTGGAACTTGTCCAGGTATTGAATATAATGGTTCATTTGAATTTGAAGTAATCAACGGTTTACTCTTTTGTAGTCCAATTGTGTATGGGTGAAGAGGGTTATGGAAAATTTCACGTGCAGTTCCTTTTTCGATTACCCTTCCTGCATACATTACAACTACTTCGTCAGCCATTTCAGCAATAACTCCTAAATCATGAGTAATTAACATAATTGAGCAGCCTTGCTTTTTTTGTAAATCTTTTAATAATTCTAATATTTGAGCTTGAATAGTAACATCTAAGGCAGTTGTTGGTTCATCCGCAATTATCAATTTTGGATTCCCCGCAAGCGCCATTGCAATCATTACTCTTTGACGCATACCACCTGATAATTCATGTGGATATGATTTGTACACACGTTCTGGCATAGAAATACCAACTTTATTTAACATTTCTATACTATGAGCTTTTGCTTCTTCTTTAGTAATCGATGGAGTATGTATAAAAGAAACTTCATCTAATTGATATCCTATTGTAAATACGGGATTTAAACTAGTCATTGGTTCTTGGAAGATCATTGTTATATCTTTACCACGAATTTGATACATTTCTTTAGTTGGCATTTTAGCAATGTTATATGCTTTCTTTCTACCATCTTCACTATAACCTAATGCATCCGCATTGTATCTTATTTCACCTTCGATAACTTGGCCTTGTGGTGCTTGTACTAATTGCATAATAGATAAAGATGTAACGCTTTTACCACATCCTGATTCACCAACAACACCAACAATTTTATTTTTAGGAATGTTGAAAGATACGCCATTAACACTCATTACTGTTCCATTATCAGTAAAGAAGCAAGTCTTTAAACCATCTATTTCGATAATATTATTTTCATCTTTCATATATGAAGTATATTCTTCTACAGGTAAATTCTTTTTCTTTAAACCTTCATAATACTTCATCTTCTTAATGTTGTCTTTTATTATTGCGCGTGATTCTTTTATTGATATATAATCGGAAGTTTTTTTATCTTTTGCCATATATATCCTCCTATTTCTTAGCCTTTGGATCCATAGCGTCTCTTAAGCCATCACCAACAAAGTTGAATCCTAATACTGCAATTACAATCATAAATCCAGCAGGAAGCCACATATTAAGATGATAATTTAAAACTTGTGGATCATTTGAAGTTGCAATCATAGTACCCCATGCGGCTTTTGGAAGTTGTACACCAAGTCCTAAGTAACTTAATGTAGATTCATATAGAATTACGCTACCAAGTCCTAGTGTCATAGATACTATTAATTGAGGCATTACATTTGGTATTAAGTGTTTAAATATTTTTCGCCATGTTGAAAGTCCCATAACTTCGGTTGCGGTGATATACTCTTGTTCACGAAGTGAAAGTATTTGTCCACGAACAAGTCTTGCAACACCACTCCAGCTAAATATTGTGATAATTACCATCAAAATATATATTCTTGTATCTGCATCTAAGTTCCATGAATCGATAACGGCAGATGCAATTAATAGAATTGGTAATGTTGGAATACAGTTAAATATATCAACTATACGCATTATTAGTTGGTCTACCCAACCGCCAAAATAGCCTGATATACCACCTAGCACTATACCAATTAAGGTTTCTAGAATAACTACGATAAATCCAATTGTTAAGGAAATTTTTCCTCCATACATTAATCTTACGAATACATCCATTCCTTTATCATCAGTTCCAAGTAAATGGTCTTTGCTAGGATCTGCATAGGAATTAATTTCCGTAATAATTGTTAATTCTTCGATAACTTGAATTTTATTGCCCTCTTCATCAGTCCAAGTATGTGGTGTTTCAAGCACTTTTACAGTACTTGAACGGTCTACAGTACTTTCGCCCCATTTTTGATAAATGACAGGTCCAAGGAATGAAAATAAGAATAATGAAACAATCATAACTATTCCGACTATTGATAATTTAGAACGGAAAAATCTTCTTAATACTAGTCTTTTAGGTCCTATTTCTTTATAAGTTGCTTCTTCTGTAGTATCTTCTTCAACTAATTCTTCAATAATTTCATTTTCAAGAAGATCTTCATCTTGAGCAAGTTTTTGCTTTTTCTTTGCTATACTGCTAATTTTAGTTTCTTCACAAGCAGATTCTAATTCTTCTAATTTATTTGTAGGTTCATTATTATTTTGCATCTATTTCACCTACTTTCCTAGTTTAACTCGTGGGTCAACCACTGAGTACATTAAGTCAGATAATAGCGTTCCTATTACAGTAAGTACCGCTAAGAACATATTGTATCCCATTACGAAAGGAATGTCGCCTTCTTTTAACGCTTTGTATGCCAAGTTACCAATACCAGGAATACCAAATACTTGTTCAGTTATCATCATACCACCGAATAATGAAGGTAATATACCTGCCAATAATGTAACTAATGGTATCATTGTATTTCTAAAAGCGTGTCTATAAATTACTTTGTTTTCAGATAAGCCTTTTGCACGAGCAGTTCTTATATAATCAGCTCCTAGAACTTCTAATGTATTTGTTCTAGTGTATCTCATTAATCCACCAATTGATAATATTACACTGACGAATATTGGTAGCACTAGGTGATATATCATATCACCTAGTTTTGAAAGGCCACCAGCAAAAGTATCAGGGTAATTAACACCAGCACTTATTAAACCATTTGATGGGAACCATCCTAGGTTTACTGAGAATATTTTTATGACTATTGCTCCAAAGAAATAAGTAGGAAGTGAAATTCCAATCATCGTGAATATTGTAACTAAATAGTCTCGCATTGAATATTGATGTGTAGCACTCGAAATACCTAGTGGAATTGCGATTAAAAATTGAAGTATTGTCGCTATTGCTGCAATCGCAAAAGATATCCACATATTATTTTTAATTACTGTGCTAACTGGTTTATTATATTTGAATGATATACCAAGATTGCCTCGGCAAACATTTCCCAACCATTTAACATAACCATTAACTAATCCTTTAAATGTTTTATCGCCAATACCATATAATTCCTTAAAGCGGTCTACATCTTCTTGAGTGATTTGACCTTGTTGGATTTGTGATGCATATTTTAAATCTATGTAATCATTTGGCATTAAACGAACTAATGTATAAATTATAATTGATACACCGAAAAGGACAAGTAATGATATTAATAGTCGTTTTACAATGTATTTAAACATATATATATTACTCCTTGTTTAAAATGAAATATCTATTGCGATTTCCATTTTTTATTTTTTACTTTGCTTGATTGAATGAAACATTATGTAAATCACTTGTTAAGCCTTTATATGGTGAAGTGTCACTATTTAATGTACTTTCATCAATTTTATTTAAATTATATGCAAACAAGTCATCTCTTTGGTAAGTAGGTAATTCTACTGCCAATTGCATAATTATATCTAATGCTTCAGCATAAATACTAGCACGTTGTGCTTCATCAGTTGTTTGACGACCTTGATCAATCAATTCTGATAATTGTTCAACTAGTGCTTTTTCAACTGAATACTTGTCGCCTGTATTTTGTAATATTTGCTTATAACCCCAGTTTAGAACAGAAGTTGCATTTGAGTCTTTATGATAAACTTGGTACATATCTGGGTCAATTGTTGAACCCCATGCGGCGGCCCAAACAGTTAACGCACCTGTAGATAATTTCTTTAATGCTTGTGCATCTGGTGTAACAGTGATATTGAATCCTACTTTATTTAAGATTTCACCAGCATGATACATAGCATTCCATGCAGGGTGATCTGTTTCTTCACCAGCGATTGTGAATGTATATTGTAATGTTGAACCATTCTTTTCATAAACACCTTGGCTATTAATTGTGTAACCAGCGCTTTCAACTAATTTCTTAATGAAATTTTGTTGTTCTGCTTGAGTAAGAGTATCACCTGTATGTTTGCCAAGTGATGTAACATATTCAGCATATGCAGGATTTACAACACTTAAATCTTCAGGAACTTTTGAACCAATGTATGGATAATATGGTGTGCAATCTTCAGGATATGCCCAGCTTGCTGTAGACATAGGACGATAAATTGCTGATGCAGTGTTTACATAGTAGTCAACACATTCTTGCGTATTTATTGCATGCATAATAGCTTGTCTTACTGCCATATCAGGTACTTTACCAGCATTGATACCAATATAACCATAACCAGAAGTTTTGATTGATTTACTACCAATTCCGCTACTTGCTTTATTTTTTAATTCTTGTACAGTTTCATATTTTGCATTTGGTTCTACAAAGTCAATTTCGTTATTGTATAGAGCATTTAACATTTGGTTAGAAGCAACAACTTGGAAACATACTTTTTTAATTTTTGCAGGTCCCATAATGAAGTATGGGTTTCTTTCAAAGTAAATAACACCATTTTGGTTAAAGTCACCAGATTCAATACCAGTGATACCACCACTTGATTTACTTGCTGCATAAGCACCACCACCAACTGGAACACCAATTTTTGCAGGATCTCTTACTACTTTTTCCATGAAATCTTGATTACCATATTCAACACCGAAATTATTTTTATAATCAAATGCCTTAATGTGTGCTTCATCTGAATAGTAATACATTGGTGCAACGCCAATAGCAAAGTTCCAAATAGCTTTAGGGTCAACATTGTGAATTTTTATGCATAAAACTTCATTGTAGCCATCTTTAACAGAACCATCTTCGTTATATTCAGGTTTTGCATATGTGACACCATTTACTTCAACAGAACCTTCTAAGTTTGCGAAAGTGATACCAGAAATGTTTTTAATCTTTTTACCATTAAGTCTGAAGTATTCAGACATTGCTTCGTTTACTATGAAATCATATAATTGTGAAGCAGTCCCCCAGAAACTAATAACTTCTTCAATTGAGTTAGGAATTTTATCTTGATATACAGTATTAATTGCTTGTTCTTTTGTCCAATTCTTTAATTCTTCAGGAGAGTTAGTTAAACTTGAAACAAGTTTAGCTTCTTTTTTATCCCATGTTAAGTATCCTTCGTTATATAAGAAAGCTTCAACATTTGTTGTTAATAAATCTTTGTAAAGGGTTCCATCTTTATCAGTAAATGTAATGTTTTGATATGTATCAGATGCATTATTAAAGTCACTTAAAAGTTCTTCTTTGAATAATGCTATAGCTTTTTCGAAGTCTTTTACAGCATATTCATATTGTTCATCTACAGATACATATTCTTCTTGTAAATATTGTTTAAATTTTTCAACACTGATAGATTCACCTTTATGATATTTAAAGATATCGTTTGCAGCAGAAGAAAGTGCTTCAATACGTTTTTCTGCTTCATCTTTAAATCTTTCTTTGAATGCTTCTTGTTCAGTCTCAGATTCATTTTGTGTTCTATATTCTTTTAATCCAACGATATCTGTTGAATAAATTGTACTAGAACCTGTGTAAACTGGATCTAAGTATACATAATAGTTAAATAAAACGTCTTTAATTGTTAATGGAGAACCATTTGAGAATTTTACATTGTTCTTTAAAACAAAATAATATGTTGTAATTTGGTCTCCTGCTTCTCTTGAACCAGTTGTAAAGTATTGTAAGTCTTTTGTAACTACTGCTTCTTTGTCTCCATAAGTTGGTTTACCATTCTTATCATTAGAAAGCATACTTATTTGTGTCATACCTACAACGTTACTATCAGTACCTGATGTAGAGAAGAATGGGTTAAAAACACCATCTACTTCTTGTGTAGAAAAAATTAATGTTGATGTTTCATTGTCATAACGAACACCTCTTTCTTCTTCAGGTTTGCAACTTTTACACTTTTTACAGCTTGCAGCAAAAAATACTAAAATTGCTGTAGAAATTATTGCAAATGTTCTTTTTAAATTTAGATTCTTAAATTTCATTTTTTATTCTCCTTTTTAATTTGGTTTTTCATTTAATTTGATTCCGCAATTTTCAATTGTTGATTTGTCATCTTTGCTATAATATATTTCATCTGTAACAACGATGAGGTTAGTTTCTTTGTTAAATTCTTCTGGTAATTCTACAATTGTAACACTACCACTAAATTTAACATTTTCAATCTTTGTGTTTTCCAATGTCTTTGCAAGAGGAAGTACATAGATTTTGTAAGTTGGTTTATATTTTGTTTTTATACTTATAGATACATTTTCAAAGTTGACATTTTTGATTACAGCGTTTTTGCAATCGCCAAAAATAGTTATGTACAAACTTTTACGTGAATTATCTTCTAAGTCCTCCTTTAGAGCATTTTTACTAGCATCATAGCTTAAACTGAAGTTTGAAATTGTATATCCATTGCCTTCAAATTCTTTACCATAATCTAAAATATTGAATTCAGCTCCATTCATGTCAATATCATTTGCCAAATAAATGTTATTTTTCTTTGCCGAAATCAATTCTTGTGGAGTAGTCACCACTGTATATATACCTTTAATGCACTTAAGATAAATGTTTATTGCTAGGCTTTCTTCTCCACCAGGATGTTTATAATTCATATCCCATGGATCACCATTTTCATCTACATAAGCAATTGCCGTATAACCATATTCTGGTGATTTAACCTTACTAATACTCTTGTAACCCCAAGTTTCTGGGAATGTTTTACCGTTACTTGCATCATAACTTCCAAGTGTTACTATTTCTCCTTTAGTATTTTTATAGCACAAGTTGAAAGTATGTGACACTTTCTTTTTCCATTTGGCATAGAGGGTAATGCCTTCTTTTGAAACGCGATCTGTTTCAAAATTCCATTTATTTATGTATTCTTTTTCGGTATACCAACCTTCTAAATCGTAGTTAGGCCGAGTAATTGCTTTATCAGTAATTGACGTCGGGTCAGTAATGAGATAGTTTTTGTCGGTTTTAAAATTGTAATAATAAACAACAGGAAGAGTTGAATTTTGATACGTGCCACCTTCTAGTTCAAATACTACTTTAACACCGGACTTATCATATTTATTGCTTTTACAACCACTTAGGCACATTAATAGAATAATTATGCCAGTTATAATCGCATATTTCCTTGTTTTCATTCAAGAAACCTCCTTTTTAGTCATCTATTTTGGTATCTATTTTACTTATATATTATAGCACTTTTTGCGCTTTTTTTAATAGCAATTGCTTGTCTGACACAATGAAAACGCTTATATTAAACTTTTTTAATTTTTTTATCTTTGGCTTTTTTTAGTTTTTTTAATCGATTTCCTTCTTTTTTTGCGTTTTCTATTATATTTTGTTTTTATAATTATTTCCTATTTGATATTTTTATATTTATACTAAAAAAGTAATAATCCAGAAGGATCATTACTTTTTATTTTCTCTTTATTTGTTGGTAAATTATACTTTTTGAGACGCCACGATCTTTAGCAACGCTTTTCATTGCTTCCTTTTCATCCATACCCTGTTCAAGATAATGATTCATATGGTCTTGAACAGAAAGAGAAATCAAATCTGACTTTATTTCCTTAGTTGTTGCGCCATCAATAATTAAAACAATTTCTCCTTTTATTTCATCTATCACTTCTAGAATCTCGCTTGCGGTACCATGTAAATATTCTTCATACTTTTTAGTGAGTTCCCTTGCTAAACATATATTACGTGTTGGCATTAATTCTGAAATCATTTCTAATGTTTCTCTTATGCGATGTGGAGATTCATACATTATTAATGTTTCTTCCAAATCTTTTAATTTTTCAAGTTCTTTTTTTCTTTTATTATCGTTACTGTTTAGAAAGCCAACAAAGTATATTTTTCTAGAAGATATTCCACTTCCAACAAGGGCACTGACAAATGCACTTGGACCAGGTATAACAACAACATCGATGGATCTTTTGATTGCTTCAAATACTGCAACATACCCAGGGTCGCTAATTATTGGCATTCCCGCATCACTTACCACCGCAACATTTTTGCCTTCTTCAATGTAGTTAATTAAAATATCAGTGATTTCATTTTCATTAAATGTATGATAGCTTTTTAATGGTTTGGAAATATTAAAATAAGTTAGTAATTTTAGTGTAACTCTAGTATCTTCACAAAATATGATGTCAACATTTTTTAATGTCTCTACAGCACGATAACTCATATCATCATAGTTACCAATTGGTACACCTACCATATATAACTTTGCATTATTTTCTTCATATGTTTTTTGTCTTACTAGCATCTTTTTCATCCTTTTTATAATTAAATATTTTTAATATTTCTTCTGTATAAGTTCCATTTGCATTCTCGACATATAACGGATTTAATACTTTTAAACCGCCGTCGCCACCTTTTTTCTTTGCTTCTACTAATATTGCAAGTGATTCTTTTGATGTAGTTTTAGGATAAACAAATCGAAGTCTTTTTAAACTTAAGTTATATTTTGAAATTGTTGATAAAATTTCTACCATTCTTTCGGCTCTATGTACCATTGCAAATGTACCGCCATCTTTTAACAAAATGCTAGCTTCTTTTACTACATCATCAAGAGTTGCTTTTACTTCATGCCTTGCAATTGTTTGGTAAATACTTTCATTAATATTACTACTTTCTTGATATTTAAAATATGGTGGATTAGTTACAACAACATCAAACGAAGAAGGTCCAAATTGTTTATGCAATTCTTTTAAATCAATATTGATAATTTCAATTTGATTTTCTAGTTTGTTTAATTCAACACTTCTTTTAGCTATATTTGCAATTTCTTCTTGGATTTCTACACCAATTATATTTGCCTTAGTCCTTAATGTTAGAAAAATGGGAATATACCCATTTCCACATCCTAAATCTATTATTTTCTTATCCTTCATTTTAATAGTAACGAAGTCCGCAAGAATTGTAGAATCTAGTGAAAAGTTGAAAATATCCGGTCTTTGTATTATCTTTAAACCTTCATATCCTAATAAATCATTAATGATTTCATCTCTTGCCTTTGCCACTATTTTGTTTTCCTTTATTATGATATTTGCGTTGATGATTGTTGTTTGTTGTCTTAGGTTCTTCTTTTTCTATTGAAGCTGTTTCATATTCATCTGCTGTGTTAGTGTTATCATCTGCTATTTCTATTACTTCGTCTTCAATGGATGCGACAAGTTTAGATTCATCTTTTACTTCTTTATTGAAATTAATTACTTCAACTTCACTTGCATTGTGGCAGGTTGGTGCACCATTAGGATTTTCATTAGTTTTTACCATTTTTTTCAAATAGTCAACAGATACTACTTTACAACAATCACAAGTTGGAGTTTTTACCATTTGTCCTACGCTTGGCATTTCTTTCTTTAATTCTTTGTAAAGTTCATGTTCATAAGCAATACAACACATAAGTTTATCACATATACCACTAATTTTGCTGGTGTTAAGTGACATACCTTGTTCTTTAGCCATCTTCATAGTAACAAAATCAAAATTTACCAAATGAGTTTTGCAACAAAGTTCTCTGCCACAACTACCTATACCACCAATTACCCTTGCGGCTTCACGTGTTCCTATTTGTCTTAGTTCAACTCTTATTCTAAATTTTGGAGCTAATACCTTTAGTAGTTCTCTAAAATCAACACGATCATCAGCACAATAATAAAATATTATTTTACTAGAATCAATTGTATATTCACAGTAAAGAGGTTTCATATCTAAATCAAATTCTTTTACATACGTTTTAAATATTTCAAAGCTCTTTTTAGCAAGTTCATTATTTTTTTCTTCTTGTTCTAAATCATGAGGTGTAGCCATTCTTATTACTGGTTTTAATTCGTGTTCTAAATCTTCATCTTCTACTTCACGATTACCAATTGCTACTAACCCAAGTTCTAAACCTCTTACGGTTTCAACGATGGCATGATCACCCCGTTTAAATGTATATTCCAATGGGTCAAAGTAATATACTCTGCCTCCACCTTTAAATTGGATACCGACTATAGTTTTCATAAGTCCCTCCTATAATTTTGAAAATAAACTAGCATATTGTAAGTCTATATTCACATAATAGTTAAATCTTTCTTGATATAAATTTATTAACTCTAGTTTATTTATAATTTGTTCTTTATCGATTTCTTCTGGTTGCAAAATGTTCAAAATATCAACAAAGTATTTTTCATTCATATTATTTGCTTTTTTCAATAGTTCTTGATAAATAAGCACTAACACATCAAGAAAGAAACGATGATATGTTTTATCTTTTTCTTCAATAAACATTTGTCTATTTCGATAGTATTCAATATATGGATCTTTATTTTTTAAATCTTTATCAATAATTTTTTTTGCAACAGTTAAGTAATTTAAAACTTTACCATCTTCAATATATTTCATTGCAACATCAGTTTCAGTAGTTAAGTAAGAAATAACATAAGCAATATCACTTTCTACGCCAAAAGATTTTAATTGTTCTACTAAATACTCTTTAGGTATTGGTTTGAAATGAATCATTTGACATCTTGATACGATTGTATCTAACATTCTACTATGGTTATTTGTTGTTAGAAATGCATATCTATTGGGAATTGGTTCTTCCAAAAATTTTAATAATGCGTTTGAAGCAGATGTATTCATCTTATCTGCTGATTGAATAATATATACTTGAGGTGTACCATCTAAGGAAGTCATAGAAAAATCATGAATTAGTTTTTCTATTTGTTCTTTTCTTATAGTATCATTTTCTGGTTCAATATATATATAATTTAGATGAGTCTTTGCGTCTATTTGTTTGCAATCATCACATTCCATACATGGTGCATTATCTTTTTTGCATATTAATTGCTTTGCCATATATATTGCGGCATCAGTTATTCCCGTGCCATTTTCGCCGTCAAGTAAATATGCATGCGCAAATTTTTGCTTTTTGTATGCTTTAGTAAGAAGTGTCATTGCTTCTTCTTGATATTTGAATAAATCTTCGTTCTTCATATTATTTATCACCAAGATATTTAAGCACTACTTCTAAAGATGCTTTTTTTACTTCTTCTTTGGTTTTTTCACCATCAATAATTATAATTCGATTAGGAAACTTTTTTTGCACTTCTAAATATGCTTGATATACTTTTTGATGAAAAACTAATTTTTCATTTTCTAATCGATCGTATGAACCTCTATGATTTGTTTTTATTCTTTCAAGTCCTATTTCTGGTCTTACACATATCAATAATGTTAAATCTGGTAACATTCCTTCTGTTGCGAAAAGATTCATATTATATACTTCATCTATACCGATACCTCTTGCAAACCCTTGGTATGCTAGTGAAGAATCAATGAATCTATCACATAGTACAATCTTTCCTTCTTTTAAAGCAGGTATAACAGTTTTTTGTAAATGTTCTCTACGACTTGCGGCATATAACAATGCTTCTGTTCTATCATCCATTCCAGTGTTATCTACATCTAAAATTACTTCTCTTATTTTTTCCGCAATTTTGCTTCCACCTGGTTCGCGTGTCAAAACAATATCGTAGCCTCTTTTAGTAAGTTCTTCTCTAATTGCTTCAATCACACTTGATTTTCCGCTACCATCGTTGCCTTCAAATGTTATAAACATACTTTTCATGTCAACACCCCGCTTAGTTCTTATTATATATATATTATACCATAAAATATATTTTTTTACAACGCAAATAGAAATTTGTATTATGTTGAATATATATATAAAATTTACATATAATAAAGTGAGGTAAAAAAATGAATAACAAGCTTATTAACAATTCTACAAAATTAAAGAATGACATAAAAAGAAAGTATGATGATAATACTGAGTTTGCTAAAGAGTTTAATAGCAAATTAAAAGATAGCCCTTCCTTATATGATAAAGAAAGTTATACTATTGAAGAAAGTAAAAAATAAAATGATTCGATTGAATCATTTTATTTTTTATTCATAATATACTTTCCAAAGATATAACCCTTGTGCAGGGGCAACATAAGGCGCTAATTTTCTTTCTTTTCCTTCGATTATTCTTTCAATATCAGATGGTTGTAACTTTCCCTCTCCTACTTTTAGCATTAAAGCGATTATTATTCTTACCATATTATACATGAAACCAGTACCTATTATTGAAAACTCTAATACACCATCATTTATGTTAAGCGAAAATTTTTCAATTGTTCTAATGGTATTCTTTATTTCATGGTTTTTTGAAAAACTTTTAAAATCATGAGTACCTTCAATATACTTCATTGCTTCTCTTATTTTCGCTATATCAATTCTATCATGAAAGAAATGCATATAATTTGCTTTAAGGGGGTCAAAAGTATTAAGTGAAACATAGTATCTATATTCTTTTTTCTTAGCATTAATTCTGCTATGGAAAGTTTCATCAACTATTTCTACATCTGTTACATATATATGAGGATAAACTTTTTTGTTTATTATCTTTTTTAAGTTTGTTGGTGGAACAAATTGTGTTGAATCAAAATGAGCAACTTGCCCTTTTGCATGTACTCCCGCATCTGTTCTTCCAGCTCCTTTAATAATTACATCAGTTTTTAAAATCTCACTTATTTTTTCTTCTAAAACTTGTTGTACAGATATATATTTATTTTGTCTTTGAAAACCATGAAAATATGAACCATCATAGCTTATTGTAATCTTATATCGCATAAACGCCACACTTTCCAAGAATTAGCAAAACAAATAGACATAGCATAACTATAAGTAATATATAATCTAATACTTTAAATTGCATTTTAACAAGTCTTGTTCTTTTAGCACCAGGAATATATCCTCTTGCTTCCATAGCATCAGCTAAATCCTCTGCTCTTTTAATTGATATTACAAACATAGGAATTAATAATGAAATTATTTGACCTGCTTGTTCATGTAATTTGCCTTCGTTAAAATCAACTCCACGTGATGCTTGGGCTTTTAATATTCTATTTGTCTCATTAAATAAAGTTGGAATAGATCTTAAAGCAATTGAAATCATCATTGCAAATATACTCGTTTTGATTTTTATCAATTCTAGCGGTTTTAATAGCCACTCTATTGCATTAGTCATATCAGTTGGTTTAGTTGTTAACGTCATAGTTGTCGAAGCAAGTATAATAACAAATACTCTACCTACTAAAAAACTACCATGAACTAATCCTTCTTTATATATGTCAAAATATATTGTTTTAAAAACTGTGCCATATATAGGGAATCTAAAGAAATAAACACTAGCTACTAATAAGATTGTAAAACATAAAAGCTTTAGATATATATATTTTCTTAAGATAAAATACAAAACCCAAACACACAAAACGATTAATATATTAATAGCAGTAAAATTCATTGGATTTTTAACTATTAGATCCTCTCCTGTTGTAGATATTAGTTGAAACACAAAAGAAAATAAAACAACAAAAGAAACTTGCTTTAAGCTTTTTAAATACTTTATTATTGAAATTTTTGATAGTATCACTCCAATCAATGGAATTATTAAAGCAATACCTAAAATAATGAAATTATCTTTTGGTATTAAGAAAACCGATACCATCATTAATATTAACACAATAATTTTTGTTCTTGCGTCTAACTTATGAACAAGACTTTTCTTATGAATGTATTGCCCAAATACCATTTGATCATTCATTGTTTTTCTCCTCCTTTACGATAACTTTGTACAAGTCTTCTTTAGTAAGAGGAAGAGTGTCAAAATCAATTAGTTGTCTTTCTTTTAATTCTTTTGCAACACTTGCTATATTTGGTAAATCTAAATTATATTTTTCTAAAAATTCTTGATTTTCAAATAACGTGTGTTTGTTGCCATCGTAGACAAGTTTGCCATGATTCATTACCAATACTCGTTTTGCATATTTTGCAACTATATTCATATCGTGCGTAATCATTATTATTGACTTATGCGTTTTATTTTGAATATCAACCAATAAATTCATTAGTTCTTCTTTACCTTTTGGATCAAGCCCAACAGTTGGTTCATCAAGTATTAGAATATCTGGGTCAATTGCAAGAGCCCCCGCAATCGCAACTCTTCGCATTTGTCCACCACTTAAACTAAAAGGTGATCTCTCATATAAATCTTCAGGTATGCCAATTAGTTTACATGCGTTGATAGCTAATTCATGTGCTTCTTCTTTTGTTTTTCCAAAATTCTTTGGTCCAAACATAATATCTTGTAATACAGTCGATTCAAAAAGTTGATATTCAGAAAACTGAAATACTAGGCCAACATGTTTTCTTATTGGTTTCAACTTTACTTTTTTGCTTTTTATCACTTTTTGATCAAATACATCAACTATTCCACTACTAGCAAATAGTAAACCGTTCATGTGTTGAACAAGTGTAGATTTACCCGAACCTGTTTGACCAAGTATTGTAACAAACTCATTTTTTTCATTAATGTGAAAAGTAACATTATCTAATTGTTTTGAGGAAGCTTTTTTATAATATTTGAAAGTTACATTTTGAAAGTCAATTCCCATAATGCTTCCTCTATTTTTTCTTTGTTATTATATGTTTTGTTTTTTAATTCATCAATCAAATCAAGACAATCTAAAAGTTTCAATCCGCTAGCTTCCAAAACGGATTTTTCTTTTAATACGTTTTTAGGATTACCATCTAAAACTATTTTACCATTATTTAACACGATTACTCTGTCCGCAATTACTGCTTCTTCTAAATTGTGAGTTATTGTGATTATAGTTTTATTTAATTCATTTTTTAATTTATAAATCATTTGATTGATTTCTTTTGTGCCTTTAGGATCTAACATAGATGTTGATTCATCAAAAATTATTAATTCAGTTTCCATTGCAAGTGCTCCCGCAATCGCAACTCTTTGTTTTTGCCCTCCAGATAGGTTTTCTGGATTATACTCTAAATACTCTTGCATATCAACAAGTTTTGCATACTTATCAATTTGTTCAATCATTTCCTTACGAGGAATTTGATGGTTTTCTAAACCAAAGGCAATATCATCTTTTACCGTAACTCCAACAAATTGGTTATCAGGATTTTGGAAAATAATTCCCATCTTTTGTCTAATTCTATCAATAGTATCATCGTTTACTTCTTCGTCGTCAATAAGTATTTTGCCAGATGTAGGGGTAAGTAAACCAACAATTAATTTTGCAATGGTGCTTTTTCCACTACCATTATGTCCTAAAATTGCAAGCATACCATTATTTTCAATAATGAAAGATAAATGTTCGAATATGTATTCTTCGCTGCTATAATATTTAAATGACACGTCTTTAAATTCTACTTTCATGCTTGCACCTCTTTTCTTTAATTATTATATATATATATATATTATAACACTTTTAGCTCTTTTTAGCAAATACTTGAGTTTATAAAAAACAAACAAAAATATAACTTTAGACTTTAACTAAAGTTATATTCTGCTTTACAATACTCCAAATATTTTTAAAACTAATCTGAAAATAAAATTAAATATTATATCTACCAATTCAGATATGAAAGAAGTACCATTCCCTCTAAGTGAAGATAATGCTAGAAGAATTGCAATTATAATAAATCCATATCTTTCATATTTCATATATTGTTCGTATGTATCATCTTTTAAAAATGCACCAAGAATTCTTGAGCCATCAAGTGGTGGAATTGGTATTAAGTTAAATAAACCAAGTCCTAAATTTATTACTGAAAAATACAATAAGAAATTATAAATTATTATTAGTACATTTGAATAAGCATTTACTTTTACAAATATAGCCATAATTATTATTGAAAATATAGCAAGTAAAAAATTCATGAGTGGTCCAGCTAAAGCAACTAGTGCCATACCTCTTTTTTTATTCTTGTAATAATCAGGATTTACTACCACGGGTTTAGCCCAACCTACATGGAAAAATATTAAACATAAAGTACCAATTGGATCCAAGTGTTTTAAGGGATTTAGTGATAATCTTCCTTGCCTTTTTGGAGTTGGGTCACCTAGCCAAGTTGAAACAAGGCCATGTGCAATTTCATGTAGTATTATTGCAAATAATGCGGCTACTACAATATATATATAATCAGTTAAGTTTTCTAACATTTTTATTACCTCATATAAATTATACAATTTTTAGATTATAAATCAAATCATATGTTTTAAAATTAAATAGGAAGCTTTTATTTGCTTATTTTTAAAGTTTAGTTATCATTATTACAATATACATGTAACAAAAAAGTCCCTCAAAATTTGAGAGACTTTTTTTAAATACAAAATTTTAATTATTCAACAAATTCAATAATTGCCATTTCAGTAGCATCACCACGACGAGGACCAAGTTTTAAAACTCTTGTATATCCACCATTACGTTCAGCATACTTTGGAGCGATTTCATTAAATAATTTTTGTAGTGCATAGTTACCTTTGTCATCAGTTTCAAAACGAATCATTTCAGCAGCTTGTCTACGTGCAGCTAAATCACCTTTTTTACCAAGAGTAACCATCTTGTCAGCAAGGCGTTTTAATTCTTTTGCTTTTGACACAGTTGTTTCTATGCGACCATTTAATATTAAATCTGTAATTAAGTCGCGTAATAGGGCTTTTCTTTGGTTGCTCTTACGACTTAAAGTACGATATCCTAATGCCATATTTTATTTCTCCTTCTAAAGAATATTTGGTATTTGATTATTCTTCTGAATCATTGCCATCTTCATCATCGAAGTCAGCATCGTCATCATCATCAAATAAAGTACTACTATTTTTAAGATCCAAACCGATTTCACGAAGTTTTTGAACTACTTCTTTTAATGATTTGCGACCAAGATTTCTAACTTTCATCATTTCTTCTTCAGTCTTTTGTGTTAATTCACGTACTGTATTTATATTAGCACGTTTCAAACAGTTATAAGAACGAACAGATAAGTCTAAATCTTCAATCTTCTTTTCTAATTTGCTATCTACAACTTTTTCTTCACTTTCCATCATATACTTTCTTTGTTCAATTTCGCTGTTTAAATTTTGAATTACAGCAAAATGTTCAATTAAGAATTTAGATGCAAGAGAAAGAGCGTTAGTAGCTTTTATAGAACCATTAGTCCAAACTTCAAGAATCAATTGATCACAATTGAAATTATCTCCATAACGAGTCTTTGTAACTTCATAAGTACATTTTAAGACTGGTGTAAAGATTGAATCAATTGGAAGACGGTTAATAATACGATTGCCTTTTTCATCTTTACAGAATCTTTTATTTTCATCAGCATTTACATACCCAACGCCATTTCTAATAAATAATTCCATTTTTAATGAACCACCAGCAGAAAGGGTACAAATTTCTTGATCACCATTGATAACCTTTATATCTTCAGTTGATGCAGTGTTGATATCAGAAGCTTTAACTACCTTTGAATACACAAGGTCTTCATCAGCAACTCCTGATTTTTTTTGTTGTTCAATAGTTGGTAAATTTGTTATTAATTCTAAACGATAAGTTTGATCTTGATCACCGAAGTCACCAGTTTCATTCTTTTCTGCATTAATTGTAAAAACAATTTTCTTTAAGTTTAAAATTATTTCTGTAACATCTTCACGAATGCCATCAACAGCACAAAACTCATGTTCTACACCTTCAATGTTGATTGCAACAATGGCAGCACCAGGAAGAGATGATAACAATACTCTTCTTAGTGAATTACCAATAGTCATACCATAACCTCTTTCAAGAGGTGATAATTTTAATTTACAATAATTATCATTAACGCTAGTTACATCTTCGTTAATCTTTAATTCTGGTTTAATAAATTCCACTCTTCTCATTTAATCCTCCCTCTAACGATTAATTGTGTTGGGTTTAACCACTTTATAATAGGCTATCTATTAGCCACGAGGTCTCTTTGGAGGACGGCATCCATTATGTGGAACTGGAGTAACATCTTGAATTGAAACAATTTCAAGACCAGCTACTTGTAATGAACGAATAGCAGCTTCACGACCAGGACCTGGTCCTTTTACTGTTACTTCTACTTTTGACATACCATTTTCAATTGCAGCTTTACCAGCAGCTTCAGAAGCCATTTGTGCTGCAAATGGAGTAGATTTTTTGCTTCCTTTGAATCCTACTGCACCAGCGCTGCTCCAAGAAACAACATTACCTACTGGGTCAGTGATTGTTACGATTGTATTATTGAAGGTAGAATGAATATGTGCAACACCGCTAGGTATATTCTTTCTAACACGACGTTTACGAATTACTTTTTTAGCCATTTAATTCACGCCTCCTATTTCTTCTTATTAGCTACAGTCTTAGCAGGGCCTTTTCTAGTACGAGCATTTGTTCTAGTTCTTTGTCCTCTAACTGGTAAGCCTCTTCTGTGACGTAAGCCACGATAACTACCAATTTCCATTAATCTCTTAATGTTCATTGCTACTTCACGACGTAAGTCACCTTCTACATGGAACTTAGCAACTTCTTGACGAATTGCAGTAAGTTCTGCTTCAGATAAATCTTTTACTCTTTTATCTTCACTAACGTTGGCATTTTTTAGAATTTCCTCTGAAGTTGGTCTGCCAATACCATAAATATATGTTAATGATACTACTACGCGTTTATTGCTAGGAATATCAACACCAGATATACGTGCCATTTTTTATAAGCCTCCTATTATCCTTGTCTTTGTTTGTGTTTTGGGTAAGCTGAGCAGATTACCATAACACGTCCATGTCTTTTAATTACTTTACATTTATCACAAATTGGTTTTACAGATGGTCTAACCTTCATTGTGTACCTCCTATGTATTTTTGTTTATTTATATAACTTATTTATGTCTATAAGTTATACGTCCACGTGTTAAATCATATGGCGATATTTCAACAGTCACTCTATCACCTGGTAAAATGCGAATCGTATTCATACGGATTTTACCAGAAACGTGGGCTACTATAATTTGGCCGTTTGCAGTCAATTTTACTTTAAAGACTGTACTAGGCAAAACTTCTACGACTGTTCCTTCCATCTCGAAAACATCATTTTTCGACATTAATTGTTCTCCTTTATTTTTGTTAAAATTTCATAACCGGTATCAGTAATGACAATTGAATTCTCATAATGAGCGCTTGGCTTATGATCCGCAGTAACAGTTGTCCAACCATCTTTCAAAATTTTTACTCGATGTGTACCCATGTTTATCATTGGTTCAATCGCAAGTGTCATACCTTTTCTTAATATAGGTCCTTCTCCTTCATGTCCATAATTTGGAACAGCAGGATCTTCATGTAGTTGAGACCCAACACCATGACCTGTAAAATCTCTTACAACACCATAGTTATATTGTCTTGCATACATTTCAATTGCATGAGATATATCGGATAATCTATTCCCAGGACGAGCATGCTTTAACCCCTCAAAGAATGATTGTTCCGTAACTTCTATTAGTTTTAACTTATCGCTAGATACATTACCACATGGCCATGTTCTTGCACAATCGCCATGATAGCCTTTATATTTAGCGCCAATATCTATCGATATAATATCGCCATCTTTTAAAATTTGATGTTCACTTGGAATTCCATGAATTACTGTATCATTTATTGATGCACATATTGTACCAGGGAAACCATTATAATTAAGAAATGATGGTGTAGCACCATGTGATGTTATAACATCATATGCTATTTTATCTAATTCTTTAGTTGAAACTCCTGGTTTAATTGCTTTTCTTATTTCTTCATGTGCAAGCATAGCAATGTTTCCAGCTTCTCTCATTAAAGCAATTTCACGATCACTTTTTATAGTTATCATTTTGCCTCCAATTTTTTAATAATTTCAGCATTGACTTCATCAATTTTTTGATTACTATTTACTGAAACTAAAATTCCAAGTTCCTTGTAATACGCCAATATTGGTTTTGTTTGATTATTGTAAACTGCTAATCGTTTTTCAATTGTTTGTTCAGTGTCATCATCTCTTTGATAAAGAGGTGAACCGCATTCATCACAAATTCCAGCAACTTTAGGATTTAATGAAATTAGATTATATCCTTTACCACAATTTGTACAAATACGACGATTAACAATTCTTTGTTTTATAACTTCATCATCAATAACAAGATTTATTGCTGCATCAAGTTCAATATTAAGTTCTTTTAGAATATTTGATAATGCTTTAGCTTGTTCAATGTTTCTTGGAAAACCATCGAGTAAGAATCCTTTTTTGCAATCATCTTCCATTAATCTTTCACGAACAATTTCGTTCGTAACTTCATCAGGAACAAGATGCCCATGATCAATATACTCTTTTGCTATAACTCCAATTGGAGTTTTATCAGCTATTGCTTGTCTAAACATATCTCCAGTGGAAATGTGGGGGATGCTGTAATGCTTTTTCAAGCAATCAGCACATGTCCCCTTGCCAGATCCAGGAGCACCCATAATTAATAGATGCATAATTTATTTTCACCTTATTTTACATAAATCCTTGGTAATCTTGAGATTGACCTTCAGCTTTAATTTGTTTTACTGTTTCTAATGCTACACCAACAACGATCATAATAGATGTACCACCGATTGTGATTGATGTTCCAGAGAATGCAGGGAATATCCAAGTAATAATAATTGGAATAGATGCAAGAACTGCTAAATATGTAGCACCTAAAAGAGTAACTTTGAATAAGATAGTTGAAATTTTAACGGCTGTAGCTTCACCAGGTTTAACACCGATGATATTAGCATTTTGCTTTTTAAGATTGTCAGCCATCTTATCAGGATCGATTTGTAAGAATGAATAGAAGAATGCAAATACAAATATTAAAATAATGTAAATTGCAAATCCAATTGGTTTTGTATAATTGAATATCATATTCCACCAGCTATTGTCACTCAATAATGAGTTTTTACCAGATATTTCAGCAACGAATTGTAATATTGTCATTGGTAATGATAATAATGTACTTGCGAAAATTACTGGAATAACTGAAGCAGAATTTAATTTAATTGGAATATCAGAACCTTGTTGTCCAACTAATTTTGAACCAGAAGGGCGATTAGCATATTGAACTGGAATCTTTCTTTGTAAACCTTCCATCCAAACAACACCAACAATGATACCTAAGAACACAAGTAATAATACTATAAATAATACTATACCTTGCCATTTAATTGTTAATGTTTCTTTAATTAAATAATTTGGATTTTCATTTGGATCTTTACTTAAGAAGTATTTTCCTAATTCAACTAACATTTTTGGTAAAGATACTAAAATACCTGCAGTGATTAACATTGAAGAACCATTACCAATACCATGCATTGTAATTTGATCAGCTAACCACATTGTAAATGCTGTACCTGCAGTGATAACCAAAGCGATATATATATACGTAAATGCGTTTAAGCTTCCTTGATTATAGAAAAATGCATAACCACTATTTTCATATGCCTTATATCCTAATATTGTTGCTAAAGCTTGAACAAACGCAATAAATAATGCGATATATCTTGTCCAACGATTTAGTTTTTCTCTGCCTTCTTCTCCTTCATCAGCCCATTCTTTGAATTGAGGGACTACATCCAATTGTAACATTTCAACAACGATTGATGCAGTGATGTATGGACTAATACCTAGTGATAAAATTGACAAACTAGATAAACCTCCACCAGTGAATACATCTAAGAATCCAAAATCGATTATTGATGAATTAGATCCAACAAATGGAAATTGAATATTAAGCCCAATTTGCCATATCAATAGGCCAAGAGCTGTAAATAGAATCATTCCTATTAATTTTTTATACTTCCCGAAAAACTTCTTCATTTTAAGCCACCTCTACTGTTCCGCCAGCAGCGTTGATTTTTTCAACAGCAGTTTTAGAGAATTTTGCAGCTTTAACAGTTAAAGCTTTGCTAAATTCACCATTGCCTAAAATTTTCACTCCTTCATATTCTTTTTTAACAAGGCCAGCTTCTTTTAGCGCAACTAAATCTACAACTGTGCCTACTTCAAATTTTTCATTAATATCACCAAGATTTACAATAGCGTAATCTTTATGATTTACATTTGTGAAACCACGTTTTGGTAAACGTTTAAATAATTGAGTTTGTCCACCTTCATAACCTGGTCTTACGCCACCGCCACTACGAGCATTTTGACCCTTATGACCACGTGTTGAAGTTTTACCCATGCCGCTACCAATACCACGGCCTACACGCTTTTTAGCATGTCTTGCACCAGCAACTGGTTTTAATTCATTTAAATTCATAAATGCGCCTCCTATGCTTCAACAACAGTTACTAAATGAGAAACTGTTCTGATCATACCACGAATAGCAGCATTATCAACTTTTGTAACTGTTTGACCAATTTTTGATAAACCTAGAGCTTTTAAAGTTTCTCTTTGATTTTTTGGATGAGTAATAGGACTTTTAACTAATTTAATTGTTACAGTTTTTTCCATATTTGTTCACCATCCTATTTAATCTCTGATTTATCTTTTCCACGAAGTTCTGCAACTTGTTCAACTGTACGAAGTGCTTCAAGTCCTTTAAATGTAGCACGTACAATATTGATAGGTGTATTTGAACCTTGTGATTTAGAAACGATATCTTTGATACCTGCAAGTTCTACTACGTTACGAACAGGTCCACCAGCGATAATACCAGTACCAGCAGGAGCAGGTTTCAAGAATACTTGACCAGCACCATGAACACCAGTAATTTCATGAGGGATAGTTGTTCCAACGATAGGAACTTCAATCATATTTTTCTTAGCGTCTTCTACAGCTTTCTTAATTGCTTCAGGAACTTCTTGAGCTTTTCCACTACCAAAACCTACATGGCCATTGTAATCACCAACAACAACTAATGCAGCAAAGCGGAATCTTCTACCACCTTTAACAACTTTAGTTACACGGTTGATAACAACAACACGTTCATCATATTGTTTTTCTTCTGGTTGAGCAGTTACTACAACTTTTTCTTGTTCACTCATGTAGATACCTCCTAAAACTTAAGTCCGGCTTCACGAGCCGCTTCAGCTAATGCTTTTACACGTCCATGGAATAAGAAACCGCCACGGTCAAATACAACTTCTGTAACACCTGCTTCAAGAGCACGTTTTGCAACAGTTGCACCTACTTGTTTAGCTGCTTCAACGTTTGAACCATTTTCAAATTTACTTCCATTTTCGAATGTAGATGCAGAAACTAAAGTAATTTGTTTTTCATCATCGATGATTTGTGCAGAGATATGTTTATTTGAACGATATACTGCAAGACGTGGTCTAGCACTTGTGCCTTCAACAACTGCTCTTACACGATTGTGTCTAACATGGCGTGCGATTTTCTTAGATTTTTTAACGATCATTTCCTATAGTCTCTCCTTTCTACTTAGCTTTCTTTCCTTCTTTACGACGTACATATTCGCCTTGATAACGGATACCCTTTCCTTTATAAGGTTCAGGTTTACGTATAGCACGAATTTCAGCCGCAAATTCACCTACAACTTGTTTGTCATATCCACTAATGTGAATTTCTGTAGGTGTAGGACAAACTACTTTTATGCCTTCAGGTAATTTCATTGGTACATTGTGTGAATATCCTGCAAATACTGTAAGTGTATCACCTTGTATTTGAGCACGATAACCAACACCATTAATTTCTAATACTTTAGTAAAGCCTTCAGAAACACCCACAACCATATTGTGTATTAATGCACGAGTTGTACCATGTAATGCACGATGATCTTTGTCATCAGAAGGACGTTTTACAAATATTTGATTACCATCAACCATAACTTTCATTTCATGGTTAAATTCGTAATCTAAAGCCCCTTTAGGACCTTTAACGGAAATTACATTTCCTTCAACTTTTACTTCAACACCAGCAGGGATGTCAATATGTTTGTTGCCTATTCTTGACATATATACCTCCTACCAAACGAATGCAAGAACTTCGCCGCCAAGTTTGTTAGCACGAGCTTCACGGTCAGTCATGATTCCTTTTGAAGTTGAAACGATTGCGATACCTAAACCACCAAGTACTTTAGGTAATTCATTTGCTTTAGCATAAACTCTTAATCCAGGTTTAGAGATTCTCTTTAAACCTTTAATTACACGTACTTTATCAACGTATTTTAAAGTTACTTTAATAATACCTTGTTTTCCGTCTTCGATTTTTTCATATTCACTGATATAACCTTCGTTCTTTAATACGTTTAAAAATTCTAATTTTAAACGAGATGCTGGCATTGAAACAGTTTCATGTTTCATTTGATTAGCATTACGAATTCTTGTTAACATATCAGCAATTGGATCAGTCATCATCATAGATAGATTAACCTCCTTCTACCAACTAGATTTAGTAACGCCTGGGATTAGTCCTTCATATGCTAATTCTCTAAAGCAAACTCTACATACTTTGAATTTGCGATAAACTGCATGAGGACGACCACAACGTTCACATCTAGTATAATTTCTTGTTGAAAATTTTGCTGGTCGAGCACATTTTACTTTTAATGATTTCTTAGCCATTTTTTACCTCCTACTTCTTTGAGAAAGGCATGCCTAAATATGATAATAATGCACGGCCTTCTTCATCAGTTCTTGCAGTAGTTACGATAACGATATCCATACCACGGATCTTTAATACTTTATCATAATTGATCTCAGGGAAAATTAATTGTTCTTTAACACCAATTGTATAATTTCCTCTTCCATCAAATGAGTTAGGGTTAACACCACGGAAGTCCCTAACACGAGGTAATGCGATTGAAATAAGTTTATCGTAGAATTCATACATTCTTTCTCCACGTAGAGTAACTTTTGCTCCAATTGACATACCTTCACGTAATTTAAATACAGCGATAGATTTTTTAGCTTTTGTAACTAATGGTTTTTGACCAGTGATTTGTGCTAAATCTTCTACTGCAGCATCTAATAATTTAGAGTTGCTGATAGCATCACCAACGCCCATATTGACAACAATTTTGTCAATCTTTGGAACTTGCATAACTGTTGTATAACCAAATTGTTCAGTTAATTTAGCAACTACTTCATCTTTATATTGTTGTAATACACGATTCATAATTCTTTACAAGCTCCTTTCTCTATTTAATAACAGCACCAGAAGATTTACAATAACGAACCTTCTTACCATCTACTACTTTGTATCCAATTTTTGTTGGTTTCTTATTTACTGGATCAAGATAAGCAACATTAGATACATGGATTGGTGCTTCTTTTTTTGTTATACCACCATCAGGATTAGCGTTTGATGGACGGTTATGTTTTGTAACAATGTTAACGCCTTTTACTAAAACACGGTTTGTTAATGGATATACTGCTAGTATTTCACCAGTTGTATATGTACCATGATTAGGTTTATTCTTACCAGTTGTAACTACTACAACATCGCCTTTTTTTAGTCTCATAACGCGATCTCCCTTCTATAGTACTTCTGGAGCTAAAGATACAATTTTCATGAAATCATGTTCACGTAATTCTCTAGCTACAGGGCCAAAAATACGAGTTCCACGAGGGTTTTTATCTTCTTTAATAATAACTGCAGCGTTATCATCAAATTTAATATAAGAACCATCTGCTCTCTTAACGGCTTTTTTTGTACGAACGATTACTGCTTTAACGACATCGCCCTTTTTAACCATACCACCAGTAGTGGCTGATTTAACTGAACATACGCAAATATCGCCTATTGTTGCAGTTTTGTGGAATGAACCACCTAAAATTTTAATAATACCAAGTTCTTTTGCACCTGTATTATCAGCTACTTTTAATCTAGTCTCTTGTTGAACCATATGTTACCTCCGACTAAATAATTACAGCTTCTTGAACTATCTTCACTAAACGGTAACGTTTTGTTGCAGAAAGTGGACGAGTTTCCATAATTTCTACAATATCTCCCTCTTTAGCAGTATTTAGTTCATCATGAGCTCTAAATTTCTTTGAATATTTTACTCTTTTACCATATAATGGATGTTTACGATAAGTTTCAACCATTACTGTGATTGTTTTATCATTCTTCGCAGAAACGACTGTACCAACGTAAACTTTACGACTATTTCTTTCCATCGTTTACCTCCGTTTACTTAGTGTTTTCACGTTCTGTAAGAACGGTATAACATCTAGCAATTTCTTTCTTAACTTTTTTAAGTTGAGCTGTATTTTCTAATTTACCAACTTCAGCTTGGAAACGTAAATTAAATAATTCTTGTTTTAACTCAGCAATCTTTGTTTTGATTTCAGCAACGCTTAAATCACGAAGTTTACCAGCAGGTGTTTTCTTTTCTGCAATTTTCTTTGCAAGTTTCTTATCTACTTTTTCTTTTGCTGCCATTAACAATCACCACTTTCTCTAGTTACAAATTTTGTTTTAACTGGAAGTTTGTGCGCTGCAAGTCTTAAAGCTTCACGAGCGATTTCTTCAGAAACACCACCAATTTCAAACATAATTGTACCATCTTTTACTACTGCTACATATCCGTCAGGAGCACCTTTACCAGAACCCATACGAACTTCTAGCGGTTTTTTAGTTCTAATGTTGTGAGGGAAAATTTTAATCCAAACTTTACCATCACGCTTCATATAACGTGTCATTGCGATACGAGCTGCTTCGATTTGACGATCTGTAATCCAAGCACCTTCTAAAGATTGAAGACCAAATTCACCAAATGCTATTGTCTTTCCACCTTTAGCTTTTCCTTCGTAGCTTACACGATGAGGACGACGATATTTAGTTCTTTTAGGCATTAACATAATTATTTAGCCTCCTTACTAGGTGTAGTTTTTTTAGCAGTTGGTAAAACTTCACCTTTATTAATCCAAACTTTAACACCAAGTTTACCATATGTTGTTGCTGCTTCTGCTACTGCGTAATCGATATTAGCACGAAGTGTATGTAGTGGAACACTACCTTCGATATATGATTCGCTACGAGCGATTTCAGCACCACCAAGACGACCAGAAATCATAGTCTTAATACCCTTAGCGCCAGCTTTTAATGCTTTTTGAATTGCCATCTTTTGTACTCTTCTGAATGATGCACGATTTTCTAAAACTTCAGCCATCTTGCGAGCAACAAGTCTAGCATCCTTATCAGCTTCATTTTGTTTAATTTCAACTACTGTTAAGAATACTGTTTTACCAGTGATTTTTTCTAATTCTTTAACAGCTTCATTTTTCTTAGAACCTTGTGAACCAATTACTAGTCCAGGTTTTGCAGCATGAATAGTTACAATAACTCTTTTACCAGTACGTTTTGTTTCAATGTAAGAAACATATGCTGCTTTATAGAAATTATTTAGAAATGCGCGAATTTTTAAATCTTCATGTAATAGATCTGCAACTTTAGTTTTTGATGCGTACCATTTTGCATCCCAATCACGAATGATTCCGATTCGCATTCCAATTGGATTTACCTTTTGACCCATATGCTTCCTCCTTCTAGTTCTTTTCTGCCACTACAACTGTAATGTGGCTAGTTCTCTTTAAAATTCTATTACCGCTACCTTTTGCGCGTGCACGCATTCTCTTTAATGTAGCGCCTTCATTAATGTAAATTTCTTTAACATATAATGAATTAACATCCATACTATAGTTATGGTCTGCGTTAGCAACTGCAGAGTTAAGTACTTTTAAGATACTTTCTGTTGTTGTACTCTTTGTACCATGTAAGATACCTACTGCTTCGCCAACTTTTTTACCACGAATTAGGTCGACTACTAGTCTTGCTTTTCGAGGTGACATTCTAATTGATTTTGCGACTGCTCTTGCTTCTGCCATATTTTCCACCTCTACTTCTTAGCTACTTTCTTATCCTTGCCGTGACCACGATAAGTTCTAGTTGGTGCGAATTCACCAAATTTATGACCTACCATATCTTCTGTTACGTAAACAGGTAAATGTTCTTTACCATTGTATACAGCTACAGTGTGTCCAACGAAGTCAGGATATATTGTTGATCTTCTTGACCAAGTTTGAATTACTTTCTTTTGATTGCTTTCATTTAATGCAACAGCTTTTTTCATTAAATGTTCATCAATAAAAGGACCTTTTTTAAGTGAACGTGACATATATTTGGTTCCCTCCTATTTATCGTTTCTACGACGAACAATAAGTCTGTTCGTTTTATTCTTAGTTTTTCTAGTTTTTAAACCAAGAGCAATTTTGCCCCAAGGAGTCATTGGTGCCTTACGACCAACTGGTTGACGTCCTTCACCGCCACCATGAGGGTGATCGTTAGGGTTCATTACTGAACCACGTACTGTAGGACGAATACCCATATGACGAGTACGACCAGCTTTACCAACGTTAACTAGTGAATAATCTAAATTTCCTACAACACCGATTGTTGCACGGCATTCATTTAAGATACGACGTACTTCGCCACTTCCTAAACGAACTAATACATAGCGGTCTTCACGACCTAATATTTGAGCATTTGCACCAGCTGCTCTAACAAGTTGTCCACCATGTCCAGGGTGAAGTTCAATGTTGTGAATTGTAGTACCAACAGGAATATTAACGATTGGTAATGTGTTACCAACAGTGATATCTACATTTTCACCTGACATAACAGTTTGTCCAACTTTTAAATCTTGTGGAGCTAAGATATAACGTTTTTCACCATCTGCGTATGCTAATAAAGCAATGTTAGCACTTCTATTTGGATCATATTCAATAGTTTTTACAACTGCAGGAATATTATCTTTATTACGTTTGAAATCTATAACACGATATTTTCTTTTTTCTGCTCCGCCTTTATGACGAACTGTGATTACGCCTTGAGCATTACGTCCAGCTTTCTTGTTTAGAGGAACTAGAAGGCTCTTCTCTGGTTTATCAGTTGTAATTTCTTCATAAGTTAAAACTGACATATTACGTCTACCGTTTGTGGTAGGTTTATATTTTCTAATAGCCATTTTTTCTTCCTCCTAATTAAATTTCAAATACATCGATTGATTGACCAGCAGCAAGTCTTACAATTGCTTTTTTGTAAGCAGCTTTATAGCCTTCATATCTTTGTAATCTTTTTGGTTTTCTGTGAACATTTACTGTTCTAATTTCTACAACTTTTACGTTGAAAATTTCTTCGATTGCTTTTTTAATTTCAACTTTGTTAGCATCTACTGCAACTTCAAATGTATATTGTAGTTTGTCTACTAAACCACTTGATTTTTCAGTGATTATAGGTCTTTTAATAATATCGTAATTAGATTTCATTATTTAAGAACCTCCTCAAATTTTTCAACAGCAGCTTTAGTAATTACTAAGTTTTTAGCATTCATCATTTGGAATACTGAAACGTGATTGTATTGTTGAACTAAAACATTTGGAATATTTCTTCCTGCTAATTCTACTGTACCATTTGCTTCTGCTAAAACTAAAACTACTTTATTGTTTTCTAAATTAAATGCTTTTAATACTTCAACTAAACCTTTAGTTTTGAAAGTGTCTAAAACGATTTGATCTAAAACAACAATATTGTTTTCACGTACTTTAGTACTTAATGCGCAACGCATTGCAAGTCTAACAACTTTTTTGTTGACTTTAATAGCATGAGATCTTGGAGTTGGAGCGAATACAACACCACCACCACGCCATTGTGGAGAACGAATTGAACCTTGTCTTGCACGACCTGTACCTTTTTGACGCCAAGGTTTACGGCCACCACCACTAACTTCAGAACGAGTCTTTGCTTTTTGAGTACCTTGTCTCATAGCTGCACGTTCAGCAACAACTGTATCATATATTGCTTGTTGATTGTCTTCAACGCCGAATACATTATTGCTTAATTCTAATTCACCTACTTGTGAACCGCTTTGATTGTATAATACAACTTTTGGCATGTGTTATCTCCTTTCTACGCTAATGCTTCAGGATTAAGTTCTGGTTTCTTTGCTTTTACTGCATTAGTAACTACAACATATGAGTTTTTAGCACCAGGAACATTACCCTTAATCAAAATTACATTGTTTTCTGCATCGTATTTAACGAATTCAAGATTTTGAACTGTTTTTGTTACGCCACCCATACGACCTGGTAATTTTTTACCTGGTTTAATACGAGCAGGTTGAATTGAACCCATTGAACCAGTTCCACGATGGTAACCAGATCCATGAGCAGCAGGTCCTAGATGATAATTCCAACGTTTGATAACGCCTTGATATCCTTTACCTTTTGAAGTACCTGTTACATCAACTAATTCGCCTTCAACAAAAATATTTCCTTTAACCTCTTGTCCAACTTCAAACGCTAGCATCTCTTCCCCAGCGATTTCTTTAACGAAGCGCTTAGGGGCTGTATTAGCTTTGGCTGCATGTCCTTTTTCAGGTTTATTTGATAAATTTTCTTTTTTATCAGCATAACCTAATTGGATCGCTGCATAACCATCAGTTTCAACAGTCTTTTTTTGTAATACTACATTTGGAGTCACTTCAATTACTGTAACTGGGATTAAAGAGCCAGATTCAGTAAAAATTTGTGTCATCCCGATTTTCTTACCTAAGATTCCTTTGGCCATGAGTACACCTCCTATTTCTCACTATTTTAAAACGATGTCGACACCAGATGGAAGTTCTAAACGAACTAACGCATCCATTGTTTTTGGAGTCATATTTACTATGTCAATTAAACGTTTATGAGTACGTCTTTCGAATTGTTCACGACTATCTTTATCTTTGTGTGGTGAACGAATGATAGTAAATACTTCTTTTTCTGTAGGTAGTGGAATAGGCCCTGAAACTTTAGCACCAGTTCTATTGCACGCTTCTACAATTTTCTTCGCAGATTCATCTAATAATCTGTGATCATAAGATAATAATCTTATTCTTAACTTTTTTTCTTTTGCCATGTTTTTCCTCCTAGCTTGATTTTATAAGCTTATGGCTCAACACGAATTACCTGACCATACACACTCATGACAACTCTTCCGTGTGTGTCAGCAACCTCGCATATCACTGCCTTTCAAATAGCCTTTTATATTATACGCTTTTAACCTTTTTTTGCAAATTATTTACTCTATTTTTTTATACATTTAGTTACTTTTAACAAATACATTTTATTTTCTTTGTTGATTTTTTCCTAGTAAGTAAAAAATAGTTCTTCAATTTGAA
>DPOU01000028.1:30206-31164 GCA_003539625.1 Acholeplasmatales bacterium | reverse complement strand
TGTCTAACTGTTTTGTAAATTTACATTTTTGTACACTGTAAATAGTCTTTGATCAAATAAATACGGTATCTTAATAGTTCTCTTTTCTTACCTCAAAGTAAGCCTGAGGATGATTACATACAGGGCATTTTTCAGGAGCTTCTGCACTAACTACAAGATGTCCGCAATTGCGACATTCCCACATTGTAATGCCACTCTTCTTAAACACTTCCATAGTTTCAACATTCTTAAGAAGTGCACGATATCTTTCTTCATGAAGTTTTTCAATCGCAGCAACACCTCTGAACTGAGCGGCTAATTCCGGGAAACCTTCTTCTTCCGCTTCATTAGCCATTCTATCATACATATCTGTCCATTCTGCATTTTCGCCTTCTGCAGCGTGAAGAAGATTTTCTGCGGTATCTCCAAGTTCACCAAGCGCCTTAAACCAGAGTTTTGCATGCTCCTTCTCATTGTCAGCTGTCTGCAGGAATAATGCTGCAATTTGCTCATATCCGGCCTTCTTTGCTACTGAAGCAAAATAAGTGTATTTATTTCTGGCCTGAGATTCCCCTGCGAACGCTTCCCAAAGATTCTTCTCTGTCTTTGTCCCAGCATACTTACTCTTTGCAGGCGACTCTTCCACCTTCATGAAAACAGATGCAGGCTGCTTACATACTGGACACTGCTCCGGTGCCGCCTCTCCTTCATGCACATAACCACAAATACTACATACCCATTTACTCATTTTTATATCTCCTTTTCGATTTAATATTTCACTCTTATCTTCATAAGAAGTGTGTAACATCTTTTCTGCCAATTCACTTAACGGCTTTCCATAAAACTCCTCATAAAGATGAATAATCTCCGGATTCTCATGACTCCGTCTGAGTGTCATCGCCTCATCCCTTGTATAGAGACTTGCAATTCTCGCTTTACGTACCTCGTCCTTATCCTTCATGATATCCTTTGGTTGGCC
>DPOU01000028.1:0-29932 GCA_003539625.1 Acholeplasmatales bacterium | reverse complement strand
CCGGCATTGGCTGTACCATATACTACAGCGATATTCACATCTAAATCGCCAACCTTTAAAGTAGCTTCTTTGACGCCTTCATATCCCCTTACAGGTGTAAGGTTGAATAACTGTTCCGGTGATTTTTCTTTTGTAATAAATTCGTAAGCAGTTCTGAGAGCAGCTTCCATAACACCTCCGGTATTGCCGAAAATAATACCGGCTCCAGATGCATCTCCCATAAAATTGTCATATTCACCATCTTCAAGGCTGGCAAAATCAATCCCTTCCTCTTTTGCCCACTTTGCAAGCTCTCTGGTCGTGATCACGTAATCCATGTCACGCATCCCCTCTACACCAAGATAATGAGCAGAAGCGTTCATCTCATCTCTGCGAATTTCAAATTTCTTTGCAGTACATGGAGTAAGTGCCACATTTACAATTGATTTTGGATCTATACCCTTCTTCTCAGCAAAATAGGTCTTAATTGTAGGTCCCTGCATTCCGATAGGGCTTTTCGCCGATGAAAGATTCGGAATCATTTCCGGATAATATGTTTCCACATACTTAACCCATGCAGGACAACAACTGGTAAACTGAGGTAAGGGAGCGTTTTTTTTGGTCACTCTCTCAATAAGCTCACTAGCTTCCTCAACAATAGTAAGGTCAGCTGCAAAACAGGTATCAAGGACATAATTTACGCCTAATTTTCTAAGCAACGAAACCATTTTTCCTTGTACAAAGCTGCCATCAAGCATACCGAATTCTTCCCCCAGCGCAGCTCGTACGGATGGTGACGTACTTACAATGACAATCTTTTCCGAATTCTGAACCTCTCTCTTTACATCCAAATATTCATACTTTTCTATAATACTGTCTACAGGACAGACATTTGCGCACTGTCCGCAATTTATACACACAGCCTCTCCACAAGTCTGCTCAAATGTATATGTACCATGCACACCTATGGCATTTGTACATACGTCCTTACACATTCCGCATTTAATACATTTTTCTTCCAAACGAGTAATACTCGGATTATTTCCCTCGATTGGAACACGCACATGTAAAGGTAAATGATTCATCGTTTATCCTCCTAAAAATATAGATTTACAACACTATAAACCCGTTTGTAAGCATACAAATATTGCGTTTCCATTATACCGCAACATCTGTATTTAAGTCAAATGTTTTTGCATTAGCAAAATAAATTCTCATTTATCGTTCAGTTTATTATAGCACAAAAATCGAATTTTTTCAATATATTCGCCTACCGTATAACGAAAAAAACTTTCGTTCCGTTGATATACCTATCGTCCCGTTGATGATGTTTTCGTTCCGTAGTTAGTATATATAAGGAAAAAGAGCCTTGCAAAAGTGCGGTTAAACACTCCTACAAGGCTCTGCTGTTTACTTACAGAAAGGATCTAACTCCCTTTATGCAAAGAAAAAAAGGTTCAATACTTTTGTATCAAACCTTTACTTTTCTTATGGCGGAAAATGGGGGATTCGAACCCCCGCAGCTGTTACACCCTAATGGTTTTCGAAACCATCCTCTTCAACCGCTTGAGTAATTTTCCATATATCTTCAACATTTTTAAGAAAGTGTTGAAGATATAGATGTTTTTGTATTAAGAATATATGTTACATAACTTGCCACAACTATTTTTATTAAATCTGGTAATATAAATGGTACTACAGCAACAACTAAAGTAGAAGCTAAGTTATTATTACTTTCTACCATATACCAAATGCTACCAAATAAATAACAGAATATTGTTCCAACAAGCATAGCAATAGGATACATCCAAAGTTTATTCTTATTATTTTTTAATAAAAGTGAGATAGCTAGACCCATTAAAATATAACCGAAAATATATCCGCCAGTATACCCTAATAGTATGCTGAATCCGCCCCTAAAACCAGAAAATACTGGAAGGCCAACAGCTCCTATAACTATATATACAAGAATAACTAATATTGTGTTATGCCATACCAATAAAGAAGCAATTATATATATTGCAAAAGTTGCAAGCGAAATAGGTATTACACCGATTGGAAATGATACTGGTGCAAGGATGCATAAGCATGCGGCTAAAAGGCCAATTAATGTTATTTTTTTTACTTTCATGTTTCACCTCTATTGTTAGACAAAAAGCAGGTACATTAGTACCTGCTTTGTTTTTTATCCAAAAATACTTAATAATAATCCTGCAGCAACAGCACTACCGATAACACCGGCAACGTTTGGTCCCATTGCATGCATCAATAAGTAATTTGACTTATCTTCTTCAAGACCAATCTTGTGGACTACACGAGCGGCCATTGGTACAGCAGATACACCGGCAGCACCAATCATAGGGTTGATCTTACCACCAGATAATTTAGACATCAATTTACCAACTAATACACCACCAGCAGTAGCAAAACTAAATGCTATCATACCAAGTAGTAATATCTTAGCAAAGTTAATTGCTTGGTTAAGTTCAGATAACATTGCGGTTGCACCAACAGCAAGTCCTAAGAAAATAGTAATTGCATATAACAATGTTTTTGCAGCAGCATCAACTAAGTTAGGAACACAACCAGATTCTTTAATTAAGTTACCTAACATAAGCATACCGATTAAAGCAGCACAAGAAGGGATTAGAATAATTACAACTACCATTACTACGATAGGGAATAAAATCTTTTCACGTTTAGAAACTTTTCTTGTTTCAACCATCTTGATTTGACGTTCTTCTTTTGTTGTAAGTGCTTTAATAATTGGAGGTTGAATAACTGGAACAAGGGCCATGTATGAATATGCAACAACCGCAATTGATGCACATAACATTGCACCACCATCAGCGCCATTCAATAATTTATTAGATAAGAAGATAGCTGTAGGTCCATCAGCACCACCAATGATACCAATTGATGAAGCTTCTAATGCATTAAATCCAAGAAGAATAGCTCCAAGGAATGTAATGAAAATACCAAGTTGAGCAGCAGCACCTAAAAGTAAACTACTAGGTCTAGAAATTAGTGGTCCAAAGTCAGTTGTTGCACCTATTCCAAGGAAGATAAGTGGAGGGAAGATTTCCCATTCAATACCTTTGTGGAAAGAATACAATAGACCTAAAGCTTCACCATTTGATCCATCATTATATAGAGATGGAGCTAAGTTTACTAATAGCATACCAATTCCAATAGGGATTAATAGATAAGGTTCAAAGCCTTTTGCAATTGCAAGGTAAATTAATACACAAGCGACGATAATCATTATTACACGTAGTAAAAAGCTTGTTAAATCGAATGAACCATCATTTAAAAATCCCATTTGTTTATAGAAATTTTCAAATAATTCGCCAATCATATTTATTACCCGATTATTGCTAATAATTTACCGTTTTCTACAGCGTCACCTTTAGATACAGTGATTGATTTAACAACACCACCATTTGGAGCAACTACTTCATTTTCAAGTTTCATAGCTTCTAAGATGAATAATACATCACCAGCATTAACTTGTTGTCCAACTTTTACTTTAACTTCAAGAATAGTTCCAGCCATTGGAGCATTTAACTTGCAACCTTCACCACTTACAACTGGTGCAGCAGCTTTTGGTTGTTCAGTTTTAGCAGGTGCTTCAATTTTAGCACTTGATTCAGAAACACTTTCTAATTCTACTTCGTAAACTTTACCATTTACTTTAACTTTATATACTTTCATAATTACACTCTCCTATTTAATTTCTTTTATTGAAACAACACGAACATTTTCGCCTGTTTCTTCATGATAGTCAATTGTAGCAACTAAGGCTGCAGCCATCATATCATCATCTTTAATATCTTCCATTGTTAATGCTTTTTCAGCTTTTGTAGCAGAAGCTTGTTGTTGAACTGGTTTTTCTTTTGGAGCAACAAACTTTAATAATGTTACAATTCCACAAAGTAATGCAAGCATTGAAAATACTATAATAATACAAACAAGTGTTACTAATGCAGCATCACCAAATGTGATGAAACGCGCATAAAGTACATTGGCTTCAGTTGAAGCATTTGTTGTAACTCTTGTACCTTGTTTTAATTCTTCAGTTGAATACCATCCGGCAAATGTTAATCCATCTTCAACCATTGCGGGGAATGAATATTTACCAGTTATATCTTTTTTGCTATTTTCAACATAAATTAATTCGTATTTACCAGCAGGAGCAATTGATCCTTCACGGTAAAGAATTGCACGTTTAGAACTTTCTTCAAGTTGATAATATCCTACAAAAGTGCATCCTTCTTTTTCAGTAGCAACAATTGGAGTATTAGCAATTAAATATACTTCTTTTGTTTCATATTGTTTCTTTTGTTTACAACCAGTAAATGTTAATGCTACAACAGCTAACATTAAAACTGTTAAAATTCTAATAAATTTTTTCATATTTTACCTACCCAATTACTACATCAAATTCTACTACTTCGTCTTCATCCTTTTTAGGATTATTACGAGCTTCTAAGAATTTTACTGCAACATTTTCAAATAATGCGCAAGATAATACATCTTCATCAGATTTTACTATATCTTTGTATTTTTCTTTCATTGCTTCAAATTCTGGAGCGATATCATCAGCAGGGCGATATGTAATTACTGGAGCATCACCAATAATCTTTTTACGAATTTCTTCGTTTACTGGAGCAGGTGCTGCACCATATTTTCCCTTTAGATAATCTTTTATTTCGGCAGGGCACATCTTATAACGTTCACCGCTAATTACATTCATAACTGCTTGTGTACCAACCATTTGTGAAAGTGGAGTTACTAGTGGAGGATAACCAAGGTCTTTACGAACGCGAGGTATTTCGTTTAATACTTCTTCGTATTTATCCATAGCACCTTGACCTTTTAATTGACTCATTAAGTTAGATAACATACCACCAGGTACTTGATATTTCAAGATATTTGGATTAGTAGTCAATGCTTTTGGATTTAACCCACCATTAGCAAGAAATCTGTCTTTTACAACAGTTAGTTTATCACATGCTTGTTTTAAATAATCTAAGTTTAATTCAGGATCGTATTTTGTTCCTTGTAATACATATTCTAAAGCTTCAGTACAAGGTTGGCTAGTACCACCAGAAAGAGGAGATAAAGCAGTATCTACGATATCTACACCTGCTTCAATTGCACGCATTACTGTCATTTCAGCAACACCACCTGTACAGTGAGTATGTAATTCAAGTGGAAGTTTAACACTTTCTTTAATTCTTGTTACAAGTTCGTATGCGGCATTTGGAAGTAAAACACCAGCCATATCTTTAATACAAATTGAATCAGCACCCATCTTTTCTACTTCTTTTGCTAAATTAACATAATAGTCAATTGTGTGTACTGGACTAGTTGTATAAGATAATGCGATTTGGCAATGACCACCAAATTGTTTTTTATACTTATTTGTAGCATCTACAGCACTCTTTAAATTACGTAAATCATTTAAGGCATCAAATACTCTTATAATGTCTATTCCGTTTTCTAATGATTTTTCAACAAATTTTTCTACTAATTCATCAGAATAATGGCGATATCCTAAAATGTTTTGACCTCTAAATAACATTTGTAATTTAGTATTTGGACAAGCTTTACGAATAGCACGTAATCTTTCCCATGGATCTTCATTTAAGAATCTTAGGCATGCATCAAATGTTGCACCACCCCAAACTTCTAAAGCATAGTATCCAGCTTTGTCTAATAAAGTAGCTACTGGAAGAATATCTTCAGTTGTTAGACGAGTTGCAAGTAATGATTGATGTCCGTCTCTTAAACAAGTATCAACAATTTTTACACCCATTTTATTACTCCTTTTCTATTTATTTTTTGTTTGGTTTCCTTAGTTGAAAAAAAGCAAAAAGTTACAGATGTATAACTTTTTGCGTATTTACGTTTTGTGTGAATATTCGCGTATTTCATATATACATCATGCATATATCTTTAGTATTTTTTGATACTTGAAAAAAACCAAATTTTTCATAATTATTATACCACACCTAATTTTTTAATTCAATGTAATTGCTTGCGTTTAAAAAGGTCTATGATATACTCATAGACCTTTTATAACTATCTATTTAAAGCTTGTGATACAGCAACTGCTACTGCTACTGTGGCACCAACCATTGGGTTGTTACCCATACCGATTAAGCCCATCATTTCAACGTGAGCAGGTACAGATGAACTACCAGCAAATTGTGCATCTGAATGCATTCTTCCCATTGTATCAGTGAAACCATATGAAGCAGGACCTGCAGCCATGTTATCTGGATGAAGTGTTCTACCAGTTCCACCACCTGATGCTACTGAGAAGTATTTTTTACCCATTTCGATACATTCTTTCTTATATGTTCCAGCAACTGGATGTTGGAAACGAGTTGGGTTAGTTGAGTTACCAGTGATTGATACGTCAACACCTTCATAATGCATAATTGCAACACCTTCACGTACATCATCAGCACCATAGCAGTTAACTAATGCACGTTCACCGTTTGAATATTTAGTACGACTTAATTCATGTAATTTACCAGTTTTATAATCGAATTCAGTTTCAACATAAGTGAAGCCGTTGATACGAGAAATAATTTTAGCTGCATCTTTTCCAAGACCATTTAAAATTACACGAAGTGGTTCTTTTCTTACTTTATTAGCTGTTTTAGCGATACCAATTGCACCTTCAGCTGCAGCAAATGATTCATGACCAGCTAAGAATGCAAAACATTTAGTTTCTTCTGAAAGTAACATTGCGCCAAGGTTACCATGTCCTAATCCAACTTTACGGTCATCTGCAACTGACCCTGGAATACAGAATGATTGAAGTCCTACACCAATATACTTAGCAGCATCACTAGCACTCTTTGCATTGTTCTTTAAAGCAATTGCAGCACCAACTATGTAAGCCCAGCATGCATTTTCAAAACAAATAGGTTGAATACCTTTTACTGTATTATATACATCAATACCTGCAGCATCACAAATAGCTTTAGCTTCTTCAATTGAAGCAATACCATTTTCATTTAATGCTTTATTAATTTGATCTATTCTTCTTTCGTAGTTCTCAAATAATGCCATTATTACTGCCTCCTATTCTTGACGTGGATCAATATATTTAGATCCTTCAGCAAATCTACCATATGTTCCCATAGCTTTTTTAACTGCTTCATCAGCATTTAAGCCTTTCTTTAAGAAATCAGTAAATTTACCTAAATTTAAATATTCATATCCGATAATTTGATTTTGATCATCTAATGCTAAACGAGTAATGTATCCTTCAGCAAGTTCTAGATATCTTGGTCCTTTTGCTTTTGTACTATACGCAGTACCAACTTGGCTTCTTAAGCCTTTACCTAAGTCTTCAAGACCAGCACCGATGTTTAATCCACCTTCAGAGAATGCAGATTGTGTACGACCATAAATTATTTGTAAGAATAATTCACGCATTGCAGTATTGATAGCATCACATACTAAGTCAGTATTAACTGCTTCTAATACAGTTTTACCAACGATAGCTTCGCTTGCCATTGCTGCTGAGTGAGTCATACCAGAGCAACCAACAGTTTCAATTAATGCTTCTTCAATAATACCATTTTTAACATTTAATGTTAATTTACATGCGCCTTGTTGAGGTGCACACCATCCAATACCATGTGTAAACCCATTGATGTCTTTTATTTCACGTGAATATGTCCATTTGCCTTCTTGAGGAATTGGAGCACAACCATGACTTGCACCAACTTTAACACTACACATTTCTTCGACTTCTTTTGTATAGTTCATGTTCATGTTTCTTTCTCCTTTATTTGACATTTATAAGCTATATTATTATAACCGAAATATAAGTTTTTTTCAAATATTAAGTTTTTTTATTTAATTACTTTAAGTATAAATAGATATATATACCAAGCCATTGAACAATTGCACCCGCTAATACAAAGAAATGCCAAATAAAATGTGATACTTTTTTATCTATGAAAAATGGAATTATACCTAGTGTATAAATTATACCTCCTCCTAAGATGTATAAAAATAAATTGAAATCATTAACAAACATTTTAGGAACAAATATTAATGCACTCCATCCTAGAATAAAATATAAAGGGAAATGAATAAATTTTAATCTTGTTGGTCCGAATACCGCAACAAGAGTAACACCTGTTATTATTATAATCCATTGAATAATAACAAAAATAGTTCCATATATTCCACCTATATAGCACAACAATATTGGCGCAAAACTAGCACCTATTAGTAAATATATTGATGAATAATCAAACCTTCTAAATATTCTTTTAACCTTGCTACCATACGGAAATGCATGATAAAGAGTACTCATTGTAAATTCAAAAAATAATCCTAAAAAATAAATCGTTGAAGCAATATATTCATTTACCGTATTTGAGTGAATCAACATTAAAACATAAAAGACTATTGATAGAATAGAACCAATTCCGTGTGTTACTGAATTACCTATTTCCTCTAATATTGTCCTATATGGTGGATTAACTATTTGTTTTTCTTTGCTTTCTAAATCAATTTCACTTATATACTGATTTCGTAAATTTTTTCTAATGTTTTTGTAATTATTCTTTAATTCTTTTTTTGAAAGTCTGTATTGTTTTTTATGAGCCTTTTTATTTAATCGATAAGTTTTCTTTGTCATAGTCATTCTCCTTTTTGCAATTTAATTATAGATTAGTATTATTATTTTTACAACCTCCTTTTTGTTTTTTTACTATCTAGTAAAAAAAGTTAAAAGAGAGTTATTTTTAGTAACTCTCTTTTAAGTAGAATCCAATTATCTTTAAACAAAAATGGTTATTTTGATAAATCCAAACTTGTTGGATCTAAAAGTCGCATCATATGACGATAACTCGCAATGAATGCCCATTCATCAAATTCTTCACTGCTCATTCCATCTTTTAATGCTTGATAGTAATAATGTGCTATTAATTCTAAATGTTCATTATTATTAATATAAAATTTACCATCTTTTATATATGAGTAATTATCTAACCCTATTGCTAGTTTAATTGTAGGTTCTTCGATATCAATATCTTCTTCAAACAAATAACTAGTTTTTGTATGGAATGCTTCAGTAATATCATTACCAACTCTTTCAGATTCTTCTGTTTTTACTGATGCTATTGAAATAATAGTATCTATATTAGCTAACTTTTCATAATTTGCTTTTGAAATAGTTACATATATATTATATTCACTATTTAATTCATCTAAAGTTACTTTTTTAGAACCACTATTTCCAGGTTTTGCAGATTGTACTACATATTCAATATCGCCTTTGTCTTTGTCTAATGCATAGACTTTTTCAATAATTATTGGAACAAGGTATGTTTGTTTTTCTTCATCAAATACAGCTTGTTCTTTTAATAATTTATATCTTGCAAAATTATCTAAAACTGGTATACTTTGGTCACCAAAACTGCAAAAGTTTACTCTTTCATATTGGTATCCATCCATTTCTGAAAATTTATTTAAGAAGTAGTTTTTACCAAGTATATCAACAATATGTTTTTTGCAAATTGTACAAAAATAATTACCTTGTGCATTAAGAACATAATTATGTTGTAATGCTGCGCCTTCTGTTACTCCACATCTTGAGCATGTTTTTGGTGCTTGACATGTCGCTTTTTGGAATGTGTGTCCCAATGCTTCTCCCTCTGTTGCACCACACTTACTACATGTTTTTGCTTGTGTACACGTTGCTTCTTGGAATGCGTGTTCACATCCTTTTGTAGTTTCTTTCTTACAAGAAATTAAAGTCATTACCATTATAAGAATTAATATTAAGAAAATCCTTTTTTTCATCTCGTTCCCCCTTTCATTTAATATTTTTTGTAGAAATTATAATGATAATCAATGTCGAATATGTCGATACTTTTATGAGTCTTGACATTTTTGACGATTGACAATTATATTTTAACGTACATTATGCTTTTTGTCAAGACATTTTGTAATTTTGGTACCATCAATAATATATTATGTATTAATATATTCAAGTTGCATTTTTGTTTGATAAAACAAAAAAATCTGTAAATGAGATACTTCTCAATTTACAGATTTTTTATATTGCATAATATTATTTTCTTTTTGCTATCATACTAGTTCCAGTCATTTCTACTGGTTTAGTTATGCCTAATAAATCTAACATTGTTGGAGCAATGTCACCTAAATTACCTGTTTTTCTTAATTCTACATTTTCATTAGTAATTAAGAATGGTACTGGATTTGTTGTATGAGCAGAGAATGGGTTATGATGTTCATCCCAAATCATATCAGCATTACCATGGTCAGCAGTTAATACCATTGTGCCACCAACTTTCATAATTGCATCATATACTCTACCAACACAAGTATCAACAGTTTCTACTGCTTTTACTGCAGCATCAAATACAGCTGTATGACCTACCATATCACAGTTAGCATAGTTTAGAATGATAGTATCATATTTTTCTGATAATATTGCGTCAACTACTTTATCAGTTACTTCATAAGCACTCATTTCTGGTTTTAAATCATAAGTAGCAACTTTAGGAGAAGGTACTAAAATACGATCTGCACCTTTTAACTCTTTATCTACACCACCATCAAAGAAATATGTAACATGAGCATATTTTTCAGTTTCTGCTATTCTTAATTGTTTTAATCCTAGATTAGAAATAACATCACCATACATATTATCTAATTCTTGTAATCCAAATGCTACTTCACCTTTTACTTTTTCAGAGTATAGCATCATTTGTACAAAGCATAAGTTCTTGAATTCTACATATCTTTGTAAACTTCCTTTTTCACCAGTTGCTTCTTTTGGATTTGTTAATGCAACACTAATTTGAATTGCTCTGTCAGGTCTAAAGTTAGCAAATATTACTGAATCATTTTCTTCAATTGTGCAACCTTTAGTAACAATGTAAGGTTTAACAAATTCATCAGTTATACCTTCTTTATAGCTTTCATCAATTCCTTCTAATAAACCTTTAACTGGTGCATCACCAAATACTAATGCATTATATGCAAGTTGGGTACGATCATAGTTACGGTCTCTATCCATTGCGTAATATCTACCACATACTACACCTAGTTCAACACCCTTTTCGCGTGCTTCACTCAATTGTGTAAGATATTGTTTTGCGGAAGTTGGCGGAACATCTCTACCATCTAAGAATGAATGAACAACTACTTTCTTTACTCCGCGTTCGATTGCTTTATTCATTAAGTATATTATGTGATTTATATGTGAATGTACACCACCATCTGACATTAATCCCATAATATGTAAAGTAGAATTATTATTTATTGCATGTTTAATTGCGTTATCAATTGCAGGCATAGTATCAAGTTTATGTTCACGACAAGCAATATTTACTCTTGTTAATGATTGGAAAACAATTCTACCTGCCCCAATATTTAAGTGACCTACTTCACTATTTCCCATTTGTCCATCAGGTAAACCTACAGCTTCACCAGATGCGCCAATTAATGTATGAGGATACTTTGCGAATAGTTTGTCTAGATTAGGCTTTTTAGCTGCTGCTATTGCATTACCATCAGTTTCTTTTCTAATTCCAAAGCCATCCATAATAACTAACATTACTAATTTTTTTTGACTCATTTTTTTTATACCTCTTCTTAACATTTATTATATTACTTTATTTTAGTTTTTTCTAGTTTTTAGACTTTTCTTTTTGATTTTCAAAATTTGCGTTAATCAATACCTTATTATACAAAGTGTATATTATTGTTGTTGAAAGTGGCCACCTTACTAGCTGTACTAATAATCTTAATGGTAGACCTGCTAATACTCTTTCAACACTTTCAAAATATGTGTATAAATATATGCTATTAATAGTTGTTTCGAGTAGGCAAGTTATCAACACAGTAATTCCAAGTGGAATAAATTTTATATTTTTTTTGAAAAATAATCCACCGCTTATCCCCCAAACTACACAAGTTAAGGTCATTATAGCTGAAAACGGATAACTTGAAAAACAAAAGCCATATATGAGATCGGCACCAAGTGCACAAATTCCCCCATAAATGGGACCTCCAACTATTCCCGCAAAAAATATTGGAATATTCCAAAGACTAATACGAAAACTATTATTACCTATTGATAGGAATGATTTTAGGACGATACCGAGTGCCATCATAATTGCTAGGAAGACTAACTTTTTGGTGTTAATTTTTAACATTTTATCGCATCCTTTCATAATCAACATATATATTATATCAAAGTTTAAAAAAGTGCTATTTAAATAGCACTTTTTATTTATTAATTCTTTTTGCTTCGATATATATACAAACATGAACATAGCGTAGTTACCATTGCAATAATTGTCGCTATGCTAGATTTTTTACAATTACTCTTTAATGTTGTATAGTTATCAGTATAACTTTCTGAACATCTATTACATCTATGAATTGTATAACCATCTTGTTGTTTAGTTGGATTAATTATAACAATATGATAATCGTGACCAAGTGCAGGAATTTCTTCATAAGTTGTGTAATCACATCTAGAACATGTTTGATATGCATAATGGCCAATATTTTCACAAGTTGCTTGAAGTGCTTCATGGTTAATAATGTCATGACCTAATGCTTCAATTTCTCTTTCATTGGTTATTGTATGGCATACTTCACATTCAATTATTTCTTTTCCTGAATCTACACATGTAGCTGGTTCAGAAATTATCCAATCTGATTCTTTATGTGGCAATTTTGCTTTTTCATTAGCTTGATAACTATTTTGACATCTTGTACAACTATAAAGTGTATAACCTTTACTTTCACATGTTGGTGAAACAACCGTTTCTACATAATTATGCATCAATATAGGTAGTTCTTTATATGTTGTATAATCACAGTTTTTACATGTGTCATATGCTTCATATCCTGTCTTGATACATTCGGCAGGTTTACCATCGTGATGAACAAGTTCATGTGGAAGTTTATCTTCAGTTTGTATTATTTGAACATCTTTACATACGCTACATTCATCATAAATTGCACCGGCTTCTTTACAAGTAGCTTTTTTGGTTTTTCTTTCATAATTATGACCATTAGCTGTACCTACTACTTCATTACAGTATCTACAAGTTTTAGGAGTTGTACATGTTGCTTCTATATAATCATGGCTACCTACCTCGCCTACTTCATCGCCACATCTAAAGCATTTAGAAGGACTTAAACAAGTAGCTGGTAAATAGTAGTGTCCCAAAGCCTCTCCTTCAGTTGCGCCACAATCTGTACATGTTTTAGGAGCTGTACATGTTGCTTCTTTGAAATTATGGAATTCATAACCATCATTATAGTAGAAGACTACTTTTTTTACAACATATAGTGCACTTTCTTGGTTATAACCACTTAGATATGTAGGACCATTGTAATTTATATTTGTTAAATCAACACTCACAACAGAATCAGTTGTCCATCCACCTCTTGCATTTATCATATTAGTATAGGCTATACTATCTTTTAAGTCTAAAGGCATTCCGTGATATCCAAATGAATAATTACTATTTTTAAAACCAATTACTGATTGAACGCCATCTTTATTAGAAATGAAGCTTTGATCAGTTGAATAATATATATCTGCTCTTTTATAATTACTAAAATCAATTTGGCCTAAATCTAAAACATAATTGTATTCTGCTCTAAAGCAAGGTTGATAAATACCAGCCTCCGGCCAAGTATCCCTTAAACCGGCTTGATTAGAATATCTTGACATTTCAACCGTATTAGTTTTATTTACCTTATCAATTGTGCCATCAACAGTTCCTTTATTAATCATTACTGTTGCAACATCACATACACCACCATTTGGTGTTTTAGCACTAATAATAATGCGATGAGTTCCTTTAGTAAGTTTTGTAGTATCAATTTGACCTTCAAAACCTATTTTAGTAGGATCACATACTTGATAATTAGTAAACTTATCATATATATCATATCTTGCGACAGTTGAAAGTGGATATTGTTCAGTTATTTTATCATCAACAATATAGAAGAAACTTTCAATTCCTCTTTCATCTAATGCAAAACCAGAAACATCTATTAAAGTATTTTCATTACTTGTTACAAAATATGAAACAGTAGCTTTACTGTTCTTATATGTACCGCCTTCTTGGTCTAATTTAACAATTGAATTTGTTGCTCTTTCTAATAAGCAATACCAGTCAACTGACATATATTGAGAATTTTTTAAAATATCTTCGCTAAGCCATGTGCCATAAGGATATGAATATCTTTTACTTGCATTAGCAGCACAGTCATATACACAATATGTATTATTTACTTCATTGTAACCAACAATTGCAATAAAATGTCCATATACGTGAGCAATAACAGTTCCACCTTTTTTTAAGTGTGCTTTTACATCTGGTCTAGTAATAGTTCCATCTCGACCAGCACTAGTTACTTTAAAACCATATTTTTTCTCATATGCTTGTAATTGATTATATAAAACCCATCTTGCGGTACCACCACCAATTGAGCCATTGTATGCATCAATCGCATAAGCGTATTTAGCAAGATTAGTTGGTTCTATAAAATTACCAGTTAAATAGTTTACCGCATTCGTTAATGACAATAGTCCACAACCACTTGTGGCAATTGAACTACCACCAATTACAAAACTACTCCATAATCCTTTTGCTTGTTGATAACACTCAGGTGTGTTAAATACAGCCTCTTCTTCACCACTAGCATATACTACCTCTTTACTTTCAATATTGCAAAATGCAAAAGAACACATTGCTAATATTGTTATAATGAATCCGATTATTTTTTTCATAACATACCTCTATCTTTATAGGTATATTGTATCATTATTCGCTATTTTTAGCAAGAGATAAATTACTATTGATACTTCATTTTGTCTTTTTGTTCAAAAATAATCTTTAAAGCACTTTTTTCTAATCTTGATACTTGTGCTTGTGAAATACCAAGTTCTTCAGCTATCTCCATTTGTGTTTTGTTATCATAGTATCTACTATATATTATGCCTTTTAAACGACTGTTTAGTTTAGCAATTCCCTCATTAATTATCATTTTGTTCAACTTTTGTTCTTCGGTTTCATAGTCATCCGCAATCTGATCTATCAAATATATTTCATCACCACCATTACTATATATAGGGCTATATATTGAAACCGGGTCCTGAATTGCTTCTAAGGCTATGACAACATCAATTGTATCAACATTAAGAGCATCTGCTATTTGTTCAATAGTAGGTTCTTCTCCTTTTTCATTAAAGAATTTTTCTTTAAATTGTAGAGCTTTATATGCAGTATCCTTAACTGAACGGCTTATTCTAACTACTGAATTATCACGTAAATATCTTCTTATTTCACCAATTATCATCGGTACCGCATAGGTAGAAAATTTAACTCCATGAATAAAGTCAAAATTATCAATTGCTTTCATCAATCCCATTGCACCTACTTGAAATAAGTCATCTAAGTCTTCACCACGATTATTAAATTTTTTAATAACACTAAGTACTAGTTTTAGATTACCTTCTACTAACATATCTCTTGCGGATCTATCTCCCGCTTGACTCTTTTTAATTAAATCCATCATTTCCTCTTGAGGAATGACTTTTAATTCAAGGGTATTAACACCTGTTATTTCAACTTTATTTCGCATATTTTCACCTTCCAAAAGGAGTATGCGTTTTTTTGAAAGTTTTTATGCAATTTTAAAAAAGTTGTTAAATATACTTGAATTTTTCATTTAAAATAAAGTCTATTTTTAAGCTATCTTCACTAAGTTTTCTATTTCTTGACGCATTTTATCAATGATGCGTTTTTCTAGTCGAGATATATATGATTGTGATATTCCAAGTTTATCCGCAACCTCTTTTTGGGTGAGTGGTACTTCACCATACAAACCATATCGCATAATTACAATTTCTTTTTCTCTAGGTGTTAATTTATCAATTGCATAGTATAAATTTTTAACATCTTCTTCTTCAGTCATTTTAGTAAGTGCTAAAGTTTCGTTTGAACTTATAATATCTGATAGTATCATTTCATTACCTTCTGAATCTATGCTAAGTACTTCATCTAATGAATATTCTTGTCTAGTTCTTTGGGTTTTCCGTAAATGCATTAATATTTCATTTTCTATACATCTTGATGCATATGTTGCAAGTTTAATATTTTTTTCCATTTTAAATGTTTGAATACCTTTAATTAAGCCAATAGAACCAATGCTAATTAAGTCTTCCATATTTATCTTTGTTGACTCAAATTTTTTAGCGATAAAAACAACTAGCCGTAAATTATGTTCAATTAACTCATTCCGTGCATCTATGCTACCATTTTTGACCTCTAATAGCAATTTAGCCTCATCTTCTTCAGATAGGGGCTGTGGTAAAACATTATTACTATTTATGTAATAGCATATATTTTTGCCTTTATTAACAAACAATTTATCTAAAAGTTTTTTAAGTAGTTTTATCATTTCATCACCTCTAAGTTATTTTAACAAAATAATACTACTTATTTTGTTATATTATGGGATGAATCAAAAATATTATTTGGTAGAATAGCTTGATATTCTTTGGTATCTATATTACAAAAGGCGTAATATACATTTAAACTTTTTTTATCAATTACTATTTTAGGGCCTTGATATATTGCGATCTTAGATATGTTATTAACTGTTGATATTTCGATATCAGTTACATATAAAAAAAGTTCACTGTATAAACTTTGACTTAAATAAACTATAGGTACATTTAGATAGTTTGTGTTATTACCAGTATCATACAACCCATTAATTTTTTTATTTTCTATCCTTAAAGAGTATATATTTTTAAAGTGTTTAGCATAACCTTGAATGATATATAAACAAATAACATATATCAAACTTATAATCATTAAAATAATACTTTTAATTTTAAAAACAAATAATGTACCAATAAAAGTCATTGTAAGTAAATAAAAAAGAACTATTTCAATTATCTTTATTTTTATTGATTTATTAGAAAAAGCAATTAAACCAACCAAAACTCCCATTATATATCTAATTGCATAATAGGTTTTATATGGTAAAAAATATAATAACAACATTAAAACCGAAACAATTAAAGCAAGTATCACACGATATACTTTTAGCCTATCATTAAGTAACATTGCAATTGTTCTAATAAAAGCATAATTCACAATTATGGTTGAAAGTATTAATAGATCCCAATATACAATCATCTATATCACCAATAGCTATTATATATTTTTTTATTAGAATATCTTGATGAAAAAAGTAAGATAGAAAAGAAAAAATCTCACAAAATGTGAGATTCTTTAATTAAAATGGATTCATAGGGTTAGTACTATAATCACTAACTGATGTTGGTCCTTGATTTAAAACAAGTTCAGTTTCAACTTTATTTAAGATAGCATAAAGTAAAATGTAGATTGCGGCAGAAACGGCATTAAATAAGACATTAATTACGACTAAGGCAGTACTACTTGCACTTAAATAAGCAGATATATCCACTCCATAAGCTTCTTTTATCATTTCGGCATATTGTTGTATTGTAGTTTCCCAAGAAGCGATATCAAACATCTTTGAAATGTTATAAAGGGCATTAAGGCCTATAAATATACCCATTATTAGTGAAAATATTTTAGTTACTTTTATGTATTTACCATATCTATGTTCGCCAGTTTTAGCTGCATCAGCCATACCCTTTAACACTTTCATTAAGTTAACATTATAAATTGTTATGATAACTGTAGCTATTACAAAAACAACTAGCACTACTACCATAATCCAACTATATACATATAAAAATAAATCAATTTCCTGTTGATTTCCACCAGATTCAACAAGAATGGTTCTAATAATATCAGTTGCAGATAAAGCATATAGTAATGCAATGATTACTATCCCTAGCAATACCCATAATAAAATTGCGTATACTTTATAAGTTACTGCGATAGCGTTCATTGATTTTTGTAAATCATCACTACCTCTTTTTTTGGCATTAATTGCCAATCCTAAAAATACAGTGAAAAGTACTGGGAATGTTGCATCAAGTGCTAAAGATAAAATATTATTCCCGGCCATTATAGATGATAAAACTGTTAATGATGCATTACATATTAATAAAATAAATAATGCTTTAATTAATTTGTCATCCATAAATTTAACAAATCTGTTTTTCTTTTCCTCCACTGGATTTGTTTGATTTAATTCATTTTGGTTTAATTCGTTTTGATTTTGTTCCATATTATTCCCCTTTTTATCTATTGCTTGTTAGCAATTATATTATAGCATAGTGATTAATTTTTTTGCAAGGAATATTAAAAAAAATCTGTTTTTGAAACAGATTTTTATCTAAAACGATTTTGTAACCAACTTGGAACTTTTGTATTACTATTGTCCTTTGGTTCTTCTTTAGTGCTACCACCATTGACATAAGGTTTTCTTGGTTCTTGAGGTTGTTGTGGTTGTGGTTGTCTTTGGCTATAACTATTATTGTAATTTGAATAACTATTGTTATTTTGACGGTATCCATAATTACTTTGTTGTGGTTGAGAATAGTTGTAGTTTCTTCCTTGATCTTGAGGTTGTTGTGATTGTTCTTCATCATCTGACATTCTGTTAGTAGAATCGAAACCTGTTGCGATAACAGTTACAACTACTTCACCATTTAATTCTAAGTTAAAGCCTGTTCCACAAATTATATCGATATCTGTTGATGACGCATTTCTAATTTCTGAGATAACATCTTCAACTTCTTTCATTGTAATATCAACATCACTTGTTATTTCAACGATTGCATCAGTCGCACCATTAATATCTACTTCAAGTAATGGGCTACTAATTGCAAGTCTTGCGGCCTCAATTGCACGGTTAGGTCCACTTGCTATACCTATACCCATTAGAGCAGAACCTTTTCCTTGTAGTACATTTTTTACGTCCGCAAAGTCAACGTTAATTAATCCTGGTAAAGTAATGATTTCCGAAATGCCTTGTACACCACGTCTTAAAACGTCATCTGCTTCGCTAAATGCTTGTAAGAATGGAATATCTCCGCCTACTAATAATTTATCATTAGGTACAATTACAAGTGTATCAACGTATTGACGCATTTGTTCAATTCCGGCTAATGCTTGTTGCATTCTCTTTGTTCCTTCAAAACTGAATGGTTTAGTAACAATACCTACAACAACGCAACCAGCTTCTTTAGCATATCTTGCAATTACAGGTGCTGCACCAGTTCCGGTACCTCCACCCATACCTGCAGTAATAAATACTAAATCAGTATCTTTTAATACTTCTCTTATTTCTTGTTCTGACTCTTCAGCGGCACGTCTACCAATTTCAGGATTTGCACCAGCACCAAGACCTTTTGTTAATTCACTACCGATTGGAATTCTAACATCAGCCTTTGATAGTCTTAATACCTGGCAATCTGTATTAATGGCAATATATTCAACTCCATGTACATCATTATCGATCATACGATTTACGGCATTCCCGCCACCTCCACCAACACCGATAACCTTTAAAACCGGTTTAGCAGAAAGCATATCTTGTGGTTGATTCATAGTATTCCTCCTTTTTAGTGTATTAATTATAACACGTTTTTTTTAGAATTGCAACAATTTATTTAATATTGCCAATGCGCATTACATCACGTGCAATCATTATTTCTTCATTTGTAGGTATTACTAATACCTTAATTTTTGAATCATCTGCAGAAATTAATGCATTATGACCTCTTGCGGCAAGATTTCTAGCTTCATCAATTTTGATACCAAATGCTTCTTCTAATCTATTACAAATAGCTTTTCTTGTTTCTGAAGAATTTTCACCGATACCAGCAGTAAAGATAATTGCATCTGCACCACCCATATATCCATAGTAGCTACCAATGTAATCTGCAACTTTCTTTTCTTGCATTCTTAATACCAATGCGGCTAATTCATTTGTATCTTCAACTGCTCTTAAATCTCTTGAATCACTTGATATTCCTGAAATACCAAGGTATCCTGATTTTTTATTCAAAATATTTACTACTTCTGCAGCAGTTAAGTTTTCTTTACTTGCAATAAAACTTACAACAGCAGGATCAAGTGTACCACTACGAGTTCCCATTGGTGTTCCATCAAGTGGAGTAAGGCCCATTGTTGTATCTACACATTTACCATATTTTACTGCGGCAAGGCTAACACCATTACCCATATGGCATGTAATTAATCTTAATTCTTCAATTGGTTTTCCTAAGAATTTTGCAGCTTCTTTAGAAACATATTTGTGTGATGTTCCGTGGAACCCATATTTTCTTACGCCATATTTTGTATACCATTCATAAGGCACTGCATACATATATGCTTCTGGTTCCATTGTTAAATGAAATGATGTATCAAATACACCTACGTTTGGAACACCAGGTAAAGCTTTCATAAACGCATCTACACCCATTAAATTAGCAGGATTATGTAATGGGCCTAAATCATTAACAGAAGCAACATTTTTAATTGATTCTTCAGTCATTAAAACTGAATCATTATAGAATTCACCACAATGAAGAATACGATGACCTACACCAGAGATTTCTTCTAATTTTGATACAATCTTTTTATCTACTAAAACTTTTAATAACATTTCAACTGCATCTTGGTGATTTTTAATATCTACTCTTTGCTTTTCTTCAATTGTTCCATATTTGATTTTGAACAATGGATCAGATAAACCAATTTTTTCAAATATTCCTTCCGCAATAACTTTTTCTTCAGGCATTTCAAATAATTTAAACTTAAGTGATGAACTACCTGCATTTACTGCCATTATTTTATACATAGTACGCCTCCAATTATTTTAACTTTTTTTATTATAGCACAATTGCTATTTTTTTTCAATAATTTAACTTAATCTATTAAAAGAGGTATTTTTTAATTCAACTATTAAAAAACCAAAAAAGGCTATAAAGCCCTTTTATTTTAGCATGTCTTTTACAATTTGCTCTGCGATTTTTTCCATACCATCTTTGTTTGGATGAGCAGAATCAACTAAATAATTTGTAATATCAACTTTATCCAAATTAACTAATTTATAATTTGTTGCAAATTCAGTTATAACATTATTATATGCATTTTGGTTTTCTTTTGTATATAAATTAGATGTTGGTAAAGTACATAGTACTATTTCTGAATTTGGACATAATTGTTTTAAGTTAGTTAACATTTTTTTATATGCTGATTTAAAACTATTTACTGTGTATGGAGCATGACAATCATTAGAACCCATATAGATAATTATTACATCAGGAGTTTCACCATTTACTACAAGTTTTGAAAGTCTTTCCATACTTTGTGATGCACTAGAACCCCCAGTAGAAACGCAGCTTCCCGAATATGAATTATTAATAAATAGCTTTCCACCTAACTTATTAATTGCTTTCATCCACCATGTTAGATTTACATCACTAACATCAGCAGTAGGGTATGGATAAAAAGTTTTATAACCTTCTGGCACATATTCTTCGTAAGTAGAAATACTATCTCCAATTATTGAGATTTTTTTACCAACGTACGGATTGCTACCTTCAACATATGTTGCATGAATTTGCGTATCTTCAGTTATATTAAATACATCTTTGTCCCATCCAACAAAAGCAAAACCATCATAAGATAGAGGTGTTGGTGGAATCACTGCGCCCCATTTTTCGGCTTTTCTTACGGCAATTACTTCATCATTTTTGCCTAAGAATGTAACGTTATATAAAATGTGATTGTTTGCTTCATTAACATTTGAAAATTCTATACCACTAGATGTAACATGAATAACACAGTTAATTTTGTAATTATGATTAGTTTTCAATGTTGCGGTCAAAACGCAATATCCGGCTTTTTTAGCAGAAATTGATGACCAAGTAGATACAGTTGCAATGCTACTATCGCTAGTAGACCAATCATATAAAGTTACTTGTGAATTAGCAGTTGTTGGAAAAACTGGTTGATATACATATGTTCCACTACCATTTTCAACTCGTCTTATCCCTGTAAAATTACCACTACTTTCGGGAAGAACAAATTCTTTAAAGCCACTTATTTGAACGAATTTAGCATAAACTTTGATGTTATCTTCGCAATAGCCACCAACTTCACTACAGCTAGTATTAGATATATCAGATATATACCATCCTAGAAATTCATATCCTGGTTTAGAATAACTTGGTAAAGTTACCTTTTCACCATAAGTAAATTTATTAGGTAATAAATCTACAACTTGACCATCATCATAATATGTAATAGTAGGTTCTAAAATATCATAGCTTAAAGTATATTTTACATAATAAATATTATCAATACGTTCTTTAACTTCATTCCAAACTTGATTTGTTGTTCCCTTAGGGTTGGCTGGAAATTGAGGCTTTTCAAAATATTCAAGATATTGTTCATCAACTAATTTACCATCTATGTAAAAAGTACAATCTTTATCACAAATTAATTTACTAACTACTACTGTTATATTGCTAGTTACATGATTTAAATCACCATCTGAATCGAAATCGTAATAATAGCCTTCTTCATCTTCTAAATTTGGATATTCAACTTTTGATCCATATTTAACTTTTTCGCTAGAAATGAATCTACCATTTTCATATTCAAAAATTACTTCGAATTCTTCTCCTGAATCAAGGGTGTAAGTATAATAATATACATTATTTACTCTTTCTGTAGTTAATATCCAACTAGGATTAGCTACGCCTTCAATAGTAGGGGCAGTAGAACTAGCCGTATATTTGATTGTTTCTTCTTTTAATAATGTTTCTCCATCATAATATCTGCATACTTTGTCACATTCTTTTTGGTATGCTGTAGCTTTAATATTTGATTGAATATTTGATAATTCAGCAAGAGTTTTATCAAACTCAAAATAATAACCTTCTATTTCTTTGGTATTAGGATAACTAATACTAGATCCCTTACTAACCTTTACTTCAATTATCTTATCACCGTTTTCATACATGAAAGTAACTTTATAACGTTTAGCATTCTTACATCCTGTAAATAAAACTAGCAATAAAGTAAATGCAATTATATATAATCTTTTCTTCATATTTTACCTCATTTTTTTATAGTATATCATACTTTTATTATTTTTGCAACTTGAAAAATATGCAAAAGATTCACTAACTAGAATTAGAAATAAATATAGATGCTAGATACAGACACTCGCTTGCATCTTTTTTTATTATAAGAGAGTGTAACCACCTTAATCCATAGCTACACTCCCTTGTACACTAAATTTAAGAAAGAATGAAATTGTATTGCTATAATCTCATTCTTAATATTAAAAATAATGTTTTTTATTTTATTATTTCTAATAGATATTCAATATATTTTTTCAAACCATTACATCGATAATATTCATTGTTAATTATAATTTTATCGCCATTATAAGTTTTAATTATTATTTTATTTTTATTTATTATAATCTTTTTTTTATCATTCTTACTTAACAAATATAAAATATCTTTATAATACATAAAGAAGAGAACAACAGTCAGTTAAGATAACTCGCTCCTGCAAGTTTGTGTTGATTATTATTTAATACCACGGATCTGTTGAACCCATTGGGATCTCTGAACCGAAAAAACTAATTTTTTTATAAATGTTCTTTGGAACTTTTATGATATTTTCATATTTAATATAAAAACAATACATTTTTTTATTATTAATCTTTTCTTTCAAATGAATATATAAACCACCAGGTCCATACTTCCCATATGCTATTAAAGCAAAATAATTTTTAATAGTAAATTTTGCATAAAGCATTCTATCAACTTTATCTAAGGGAATAACAATATTTTGTTTTCTCTTTTTAATTATTATTTGGTCCGAAGTAAATATTGCTTTTTTAGTCTCTACTTCCATTTTTATCATAACTCCTTTCTAAAAAATCAATCCAATTAAATCACTAGCTAAATTTTCAAGTAAGAAATATACTACTTCCATGCCTTTCTTTACGACAGCATTAGTTCCTGCTGCTAAAACATATGAGGAATATGCGTTATTATAATTACCAACAGTTTGTCCTATAGTTCTAGTAATGTTCGCTCCACCAAAAGGAGCATTAGCTAAATTTTTAGTAGTTCTTAACGGTTTACGTGCATTTTTTAATCTAGTTTCTGCTTTTTTAAATCCTGAAGCACTATTTGCAATATTTTTTGCAGGAAAAAAATATTGAATTCCACCAAATATTCCCCCTGCAATACCACCAGCAATAGCACCAGTCCACGCACTTTTACCAAATTCACTCCAAGAAAAATTTTCAGTTACATTATTTCTCCACTAGCTACTTCTTTAGCTCCTTCAAATAATTTAAATTTAACGCCTGATTTTAATAAATGATGCGGTGCATTTCCCATCAAAAATCCGATTTCAGAAATGGTTTCATACTCTGAAATAAATTGCTTATTAGTCAAACACAAACTCCAATCTATCATTTTATTATCATCATTTATTTTTATCATAGGATAAAATGGAAGTTCTATGGTAGGTATCTTTTTCTTACCACCATCTTCAGGTTTAACCCAAATCACCATTGCTTTTACCATTATTGTCCTCCTTCTTTTTTAGAATACTGTCCATATTTTTGAAACTAATTGATTAACAATATCAATATCAATAAAGTACGCTCTTCCAATTTCATCTAAATATGGAAAGTAATGAGCCGTCCCATTACTTAAAGCATTTTTAAGTCCTGATCGAGAAATTCTAGAACCTATAATTCTATATGTGTCGTCAGCCATACCCATTTCAGAGACAAATGTTCTCGCACTAGATTTAGATGACCAAAAATATTTTCCTTCTGAAAAACCATTTGAGGCAAACTTACCTGTACGAGCAATATCATCATATTCATTCAATCCAACAACACGAAAACCTCGAGTATATTTAATTGCACCTATTCCTGCACTTACAAGGGAGAATATTCCACCCCACATTGCTCCATCAGCTGCACCATCAGCAGCGCCTTGCCAAAAATCATTTCCCTGTATTGCATTGATAGTTCCTTGAATTAATGCACCACTTACAATACTTACTCCCATATTTATAAACACAGGAGCTAAAGCGCCTCCAGTTGATGCAGTTAATGCAACTGCCCCAGCAAAAGCAACGCCTCCAATCAGCCACTTAGCCCATTTAGGTAGATGTCCACTTGGATCAGAACACATAACAGGATTATTCATACAGTATGCGTATAAATTAACTCCATTTATAGTTTTTGAATCAAGATAATTTACATCATCTATTGATATCCATCTTCTTATTTCTGAATCATAATATCTAAAGTTGCAATAGAATAACTGAGTTTCTTTATCATAATAGTATCCTTTATATAGGTAACTATTTATTTCAATTAAATCTTCATCACCATCTATATTTATTACTTTACCCCAAGCATCATATTCATAGCTTACTTTTATTGTTCCATTACTATCTATTATGTTTGTTATGTTTCCTGTGATATCTCTTATGTAGAAGTATTCTTTCGCGTTATAGTTAAATCCTACTAGTTCTTCTTTTTCATCATAGTGATAGTATATTTCTTTATTCGTTGGTTTTATTTCTTTTATTATTTTGTTTCCATCTAGAAGGTATTTGTATTCTCCTTCACTTGTTGTTTTACTTATTCTTATTCCTTCACTGTTATATTTATAAGTGTTTGTTCCATATGAGGTTAATCTTTTACCATTCCATGTTAGATTGTTGTTTTTATATTAATATACTATTTTTTACTTTTTTTCTAAATTTATTAACGATTATAACTATTAACTTAAGACTACCCAAATATATACCTACTAACACGTACAATGTTATACCACCAACAATTATAGTTTTTATTGTCATTCCTTTAGGATTATTTCCAAATGCAGCGCTTATAAATTTACATAGGCAAATTAAACAATATTTAATAAATTCCCACATTTTTAAATCCTCCTAAAAATCATTACTGATTGCACTAATTACCCCACTCACCAATTTTGTAATACCAGTTTTTACAGCAGGAATATTCCATAATGCTGAGCATATATCCCCCATCGTTATCAAATGATTGGGATTTCTAGGCATAATTTTTGACAATATATGTGGTCCATATTTTCCTGCCAAATATCCAGCTCCTTGAACAATACCTGAAATAACTAAAGAGGTACAGAAAGATGCCATAGTTTCGCCAATTGATGCATTTTGATCCCAACTATCTAGTAAAGAAGTTCCACCAGCAATACCAAATTTTCCTACCACTGCCCAACAACTTGCTCCACCAGTTAATCCTACAACTAATCCATATGCTGTTCCAGATAATGTTGAAATGGCTAGTTCAGTCCAATTAAATTCTCCACCGTCACTTAATTGATCTACAACATTTATTCCTGCGGATACAAGACCTCCAGTTAACATAGCGGCCCCTACAGCGGCGGCTCCCGCTCCGGCAACACCACAAGTCAACACTGTAGCTACAACAAGTCCTGCAAAAGCAACACCACCAATAACCCATTTTGCTCAGTTAGGTAACGTAAAATGGCCTGTTGGATCATAATTATTGATAGGATCATTGTTGCAATACGCATAAAGATTTAATCCATTAATACTTTGAGGATCTAGATATTCGATTAAATCAGGCGAAATCCATCTACATATTTCAGGCGAATAGTAACGTGAGGATACCCAATAAAACTGAGTTTCTTTATCATAATAGTATCCTTTATATAGGTAACTATTTATTTCAATTTTTTATAATATTTTTTTAGTTTATTTCGGTTTTCATAATATTTTTCTGAATCAATAGCTAAATAGCCCATTTGTTTATAATATGCAATTAATTGGCTCTTATTAATAGAAAATACAGAATATAAGAACTCTTCAGCATTAGTGAATATAAATCCTTCGATAATACCATGTGTTTCAATAGAGACAATATTATCTTTATAGGGAGAAAGATTATTAAATGCAATTATAACTGATGGAATCAAGTTATCAAATTTGCATTCTACTGATATATAGTTTAATTCAAACTCTTTATCCAAAATTCTAAATATTTTTTCCCTAACAAATGATTGATAAATTGCTTCAAATTCATCATATTTTTTACTTTTGAAATTAATTTTTAAATAAAAATCAGCTATTCCCATATTATTTAACTCCTATGGTACCAAAAAGAATCTTACAAATTTATATCCTAGTTTTCTTAAAGCAGCAACTCTATGATGTCCATTTGCAATTTGGTACATTCCATTTGGTAATTTATTTGCAAAAATTTTGCAATAACCACTAGTTTGTGAAATTGAATGTACATAATCTGAAATGCCTCCATCTTTTGGACCAACCTTTACAAAATCATCTTCTGGATTATTAACTAAATTATTAATACTTGTTTTAATAGCCATTTTTCCTGTGTTTTGTAAAGCATAGTGCGTACCACCCCAAGCACCACCAATGACTGCACCAGCTCCTGCGATAGAGCCTATCATAAATCCATTTGATGAATTCTCCCATGACCAATCATTATCCCATGAAAATCCGTTTTCATCTGTTTTACCACAAATAATAGCTCCTGCCACCCCTATAGTTGCAGCTCCAACTGTTATCGCATTGTAAGAACTTTCAGTTACAATACTTTGTATAACTTTTGATAATTGATGAAGTCGGATTTAATGAAATAAGTCCTCTTGAATCAAAATTATTCTTTCAATTAATTGATATGAGATATACAAAAAGGTCTACAATATTTATAAGTAATATAACATTTGATAAATGGTCACAATCTGTAACAGTCGTATGTTTAGTAACTGGGATATCTAGGTTACCTTCAAAATGAATTTTCTAAAGTAAGATATTCAATCGGATAACCATCTATATCTAAAAAATAGTGTCTAACCTTTATTTTATTGAATTTCCAAATGGTATTATTATTTTTTGCTTTTTTTGGTGGTCCAAAATATTTTTTTAATTTTTCATCAGTGATTTGATAGTCCAAGATATTAAAATCTTTTTTATCTGTAGAAGAAATAGAAACTTTCTTGATTAAGTCGTTAACAAAATATATATTTGCTATCACTTTGCCTAAATTTGCAAATTCAATAGGTAATGAAATTTCAAAAATACTACCATATGTTTTTGAAATATAATCAATATTATTTTCTTTACAAATTCTTAATACGTCTTTTTTATTTGATTTCCAACCTATTTTTATGTCATTATTTAGTTTTAATTCATAATCTATATTCATTCATTTCACCTATACTATTACTAGCCATCCCATTTTAATAAGTTTCTCAATTGAATAACGCATAACGTATTGAGTTCCACCTCCAGCGCCACCGAATCCATTATCGACAATGCCTGAGATAACTCTAAAACTACGCCTAGCTTGCAAAGTTGTTTTTACCCCCGTATTAGTAGCCGGCAAAGCTAACTGTGTGGCCGGAGTGCCAACATCTGTAATATATTTACCTGTCAACCTACCAAATCGGTCAAACTGTTGACCTTTTGTAATTGTAGTTAAATGTTGTGTGCCATGAACAGCTCCTTTTGCACTTAATCCATATTTGATTGCTCCGATAGAAGCACCAACTAAAGCAAATATTCCACCCCACATTGCTCCATCAGCAGCGCCATCGGCAGCGCCTTGCCAAAAATCATTTCCCTGTATTGCATTGATAGTTCCTTGAATTAATGCACCACTTATAATACTTACTCCCATACCTATAAACACAGGAGCTAAAGCGCCTCCAGTTAATGCAGTTAATGCAACTGCCCCAGCAAAAGCAACGCCTCCAATTAGCCAGTGGTACCAAGCATGCCCATCTAAATCAATGTTCATAATAGGATTATTTCCACAATATGCGTATAAATTAACTCCATTTATAGTTTTTGAATCAAGATAATTTACATCATCTATTGATATCCATCTTCTTATTTCTGGATCATAATATCTAGAGTTACAATAGTATAATGATGCTTCGACGGGTCTATTACGAGTATCCTCATATATTTTAATATGCCATTACTAATTTAATCTGGGTATCCCAGTTAAAACAGTAGCTGTGTAAAACTATGATGTAAAGTGTTACACAGCTTATCCTGTTTACAAATTACAACAATCTAACTACTCTTGTTCCATAAAAGTCTAAATCTATTTTATTTTTAAAATAACTTATTTAAAATGCCAAATACTTTGATATTATCTTTCATTAAATTATTTTAATATATTTATAAAATAAATTTAAAATTTGAATTTGCAACTATTGTCCCTGTAGCCACCTTTTTGCTTCCTTCAAATAATTCAAATTCCATACCTATATTCAAAATATCCGGAGCATCATCAGTATTCAAAAATCTTATATATGCTTTAGTTTTCAATGGTTCCAAATGTTCATAAACATAACATAGTACAGACCACGCAGAACCATTAATTATTCTTTCACCATTTATGCCAATGTGTGGAGCATATCTCATTTTCTTAAAAGGAATAACACCAACTCTCCCGCCTTCATCTTTGGAAAACCATTCAATAATAACATCAAATACTTTTTTATTCATTTTGTTCCTCCTAAAAATACCAAATACCCTTTAAAATAGAATTTAAATAGCTAATTTTTATATTGTATGCTGGAGCAATATTATCTAATAATGGATCAAAATAAAAGTTTTTGAACGTAGATTTTGGGACACGGATTCCAACGTAATCTGAATGACCAAACCAATTTGCCCACTTTGATGCATCAGTTGAATTAGTAGCAAACCATTTAGATTCAGAATAACCTGAAGAACTAAATTGACCAGTTGATTTAATACTGTTTAATTCATCTGCACTAACAGATCTAATTAGTGGTGAAGTTCTAGCATAATTAATTCCACCTTTAATGCACCCTGATATTGCTCCT
>DPOU01000018.1 GCA_003539625.1 Acholeplasmatales bacterium | reverse complement strand
GACATTATCATAAAATAAACACAGAAAATGTTTTCATTTTTATAAAATATTGACAAAAGAATTTAAATATTGTATACTAATATTGTTAAGAACTTAACAATATATGGAGGCATTATGAATTGTGAATATGAGACAATAATCCAAATTTATAAAATGAATAAATATATTGAAGAAATAACTTCAAAGGCTTGTCATCAATTGAAAATCAATCATTTAGAACTGATGATAATAGGACTATCTAGTATTGATAAAATGAATGTATCTAAACTATCGCAAGAATTAAAGGTATCTAAATCAGCAATTTCTCAAGCACTAGTATGTTTACAACTCAAAAGATTAATAACTAGACAACAAGTAGAAGAAAATAAAAAGAGTTTTATTATTGTCCCTACTGAAAAAGCAATTCAAGTATGTAAAGATATTTTTAAGGTTCATAAAGAACAAGCAAAGCTATTAAAAGAGGAAATTGGTGAAGAAAAATACCAAGCTTTCTTTTCAACTATTAAACAAATAAACACTATATTAAATAAAAGGGAGGTAGAATAATGCTAAAACTGGTTAATATCAAGAAAGATTACATTATGGGGGACACTAAAGTTGAAGCTTTAAAGGGCATAAATTTAAACTTTCGAAAAAATGAATTTGTTTCAATTTTAGGACCTTCTGGCTGTGGTAAAACAACACTATTGAATATAATTGGTGGACTTGATAAATACACTGATGGAGATTTAGTAATAAATGGCGTTTCAACTAAAGAATTTACCGATCGCGATTGGGACGTTTATCGTAATCATCGTATTGGCTTTATTTTTCAAAGCTATAATTTAATTCCCCATCAAACTATTTTAGAAAATGTTGAACTTGCGTTAACGATTGCGGGGATGGAAAAAAATGAAAGAGTAGAAAAAGCTAAAAATGCTCTTGATAAAGTTGGATTAAAAGGCCAATATAATAAAAAACCTAATCAATTATCTGGTGGTCAATGTCAAAGAGTAGCTATCGCAAGAGCTTTAGTAAATGAACCTGAAATACTATTAGCTGATGAGCCAACTGGTGCTCTTGATACAACAACTTCTATACAAATTATGGATTTAATAAAAGAAATATCAAAAGAAAAATTGGTAATAATGGTAACTCATAATCCAGACCTTGCGAAAAAATACTCAACAAGAATAGTTAAACTATTAGATGGTGAAGTATCAAGTGATAGCATGGTTTGTTCAAACGAAGAAGAACAAAAAGAAAAGTTTGCCAATTCAGCAACTCCTGAAAAAGCTAAAATGTCATTTTGGACTGCCTTTAGACTTTCAGCGCGTAACTTAATGTGCAAGTTAAAAAGAACTTTGATGGTTGGCTTTGCGGGATCAATTGGTATTATTGGTGTATCAGTAGTTTTAGCTTTATCATCGGGTATAACAGATTACATAAATAGTATGCAAGAAGATATGTTGTCCGGTAATCCAATTACAATTACTGAACAAGCATACGATATAAATGCTATGATGAATTCAATGACGCGAAGTGAGAAAAAAGAAATCTTAAAAGAATCTAATTATATTTATGTTGATTCAATTTTAGAAAAACTTGCAAAAAGAGCTGAAGAAATGAATTCAATTTTAGTTACTAATGAAATAAATGAAGACTACGTTGCGTATTTGAAAAATATGCCAAGTTCTTATTTAGAATCACTAGCATTTGATTATGGTGTTGATTTATCATTTAGTATCTATACTGATTTTACGGTTAATAATAAAACAAGAAGTACGTCAATTGCTACTATTAAGAATATATATGCATCGTTATTAGAAGAAACTGAATTTAAAGAATCTTCATCTGCAGTATCAACCCTTTCACAAGCATTTACTCAACTATTACCTAATAAAGAATATTTGTTATCACAATACGATTTAGTCGATGGCAAAATGGCTACTGAAAAGAATGAAATAATGTTAGTAGTTGATCGAAACAGTGAAGTTTCTGATTTAATTTTAGCCCAACTTGGTTATTACACTGAAGAAGAATTTTTAAATGCAGCATATAAAGCCTTTGATAAAAATAATGAAAAATATAACCCAGCTTTGGATAAAGAGAAATTTTCTTACCAAGAACTTAAAAATAAAAAATTCTATTGGTATCCTAATAACTCAATATATACTAAAAATGAAGGCAACAATATTTTAAAACCTGCTTCTGCATACCCATTCTTCTATAACCCGTATATGGATAATGAATATAGTTCAACATCGAATGCGGTAGAACTTCAAGTTGTTGGTATTCTATGTCCTAAGGAAAATGTTAATTATGGATCATTAACTAGTGGATTCTTTTATACAGAAGCCTTAACTAATCATATATTAGCAGTAAATAAGAATTCACAAATTGCTGAAGAATTAAGAAAAATTGATGGCAATAAATTTACTAGTATATATACAGTAAATTATGATTCTGAAACTGGCACTTCTACTCCAGGAATCAAAGCAGGTATCGTTTATGAATATGATTACTATTTTAATGGTGATAAAAAAGGCATTGGATTAGTAGGCAGCACATCTTTGCAATCAAGATTTGCAAGTATGATGGGTTCTATTATGGGCGGTGGTAGTGGTTCATCGTCTTCAACTACAATGTGCACATTATCACTAAATGAAGTAGGCGGAAGTAATATTCCAACTGGCATATCGATATATCCTGTTGATTTTGATACTAAAGATTTAGTAGTAAAATATTTAGATGCATGGAATAATGAGGAAACTATTGTTGTAAATGGTAAAACCTTAACCAAAGCAGATCGCTCAACTATCACTTACACTGATAATTTATCACTTGTAATTTCAATGATTAATACCCTAATTACAGTTGTTACAACTTCTTTAATCGTCTTTACTGCCATATCGTTAGTTGTTTCAACGGTTATGATCGGTATCATTACATATGTATCAGTTGTTGAACGTACAAAAGAAATAGGTGTTATTAGATCACTTGGTGGTCGTAAAAAAGATGTTGGACATCTATTCAACGCTGAAACATTTATTATTGGAGCAGTAGCTGGTATAATAGGTATAATTATTACTTTAATTTTAGAAATAATTGGTAATTTAATAATAGGTCATTTTACTGGCATATATTCTTTGGTTTCATTGAAGTGGTATCATGCTATAATTATGATTAGTTTAAGTATTTTCTTAACACTATTCTCGGGATTAATACCTTCTCGTGCAGCTGCTAAAATGGATCCTGTTAATGCTTTACGTTCTGAATAAAAGAATAAATAAAGACTTCTATTTTTCAAAAATAGAAGTTTTTTAAATTATTTTAATTTTTTTAAATAAAGTATTGACAAATGCAAAAAAAAGGGTATAATAATATTAGCACACAAGGTATGAGAGTGCTAAAAGGAGTGAGATATATGGAAATGCAAGATTACTCTAAAGATGAAAATATCCTTGAAAAATTTGGTAGAGATGTAACTGAAGATGTAAAGGCCGGTAAAATCGACCCCGTAATCGGACGTGAAGAAGAAATATTGCGTATTGTAAAAATCCTTGCGCGTAAAACAAAAAATAACCCAATATTAATTGGTCAACCTGGTGTTGGTAAAACTGCCATTATTGAAGGTTTAGCAACTCGTATAGTTAAAGAAGATGTTCCTGAAAACTTAAAGGGTTGTCATATATATGAACTAGATATGGGTGCGCTTGTTGCTGGTGCAAAATATCGTGGTGAATTTGAGGAAAGATTAAAAGCTGTTCTTAATAAGATAAAGGAAAAGAATGGTGAATTAATCCTATTTATTGATGAAATTCACTTGATTGTTGGTGCCGGTCGTGCCGATGGTGCCCTTGATGCTGGTAACATGTTAAAACCAATGCTTGCTCGTGGTGAGTTACATTGTATTGGTGCAACTACTTTAAATGAATATCGTAATTATATTGAAAAAGATTCAGCCCTTGAAAGACGTTTTGAAAAAGTATATATCAATGAACCTACTGTAGAAGATACAATAAGTATATTGAGAGGTTTGAAGAATCGTTTTGAAGTGTTCCATGGTGTAAGAATTTCCGACCCTGCAATTATTGCTGCAGCAACACTTTCTAACCGATACATAACCGATCGTTTCTTACCTGATAAAGCAATTGACTTAATTGATGAAGCATGTGCTTCAATTAGAACAGAAATGAATTCAATGCCTAATGAACTTGATTTGTTACAAAGACAAATTCTTCAATTACAAATTGAAAAGACTGCTCTAGAAAAAGAAAAAGATGCATTATCAAAAGATCGTTTACAAAAAATCAGTGCAGAATTAGATACAAAACAAACTAATTTCAACACAATGATGGAAAAATGGAAGAAAGAAAAAGCCGAACTTGCAAGTGTTAAGGAAAAACAAAAAGAAGTAGAAAATTACCGTAAAGAATATGAAGATGCTTTGTTAAAGGCAGATTATAATCGTGCAGGTGAATTAATCTACAAGACTATCCCTGAACTTGAAAAAGAAATTAACGAATATGAAACAAGAACTGGTAATGATAAGATGATTTCAGAAGTAGTAACTGAAAATGATATTGCGGAAATCATTTCTAAATCTACTGGTATCCCTGTTTCAAAGTTAGTACAAGGCGATAAAGAAAAGTTACTTAACTTAAAAGATACTCTTGCAAAGCGAGTAATAGGTCAAGACCAAGCTCTAGAATTAGTAAGCGATGCAATTATTCGTCAACGTTCTGGTATAAAGGATGAAAATAGACCAATTGGTTCATTCTTATTCTTAGGTCCAACTGGTGTTGGTAAAACTGAAGTATGCAAGAGTTTAGCGGAAGCTCTATTTGATAGCGAATGCCATATTGTTCGTTTCGATATGAGTGAATATATGGAGCCACATTCAGTCTCTAGATTAATCGGTGCTCCTCCAGGATATGTTGGCTACGATGAAGGTGGTCAATTAACTGAAGCAATAAGAAGAAAACCATATTCAATTGTATTGTTTGATGAAATTGAAAAAGCTCATCGTGATATCTTTAATCTATTGTTACAAATACTAGACGATGGTAGATTAACTGATTCACAAGGTCGTACTGTAGACTTTAAGAATACAATAATTATTATGACATCTAACTTAGGTAGTGAATACTTGTTAAATCATGACCCTAATGCAAATGAATTAGTAATGAATGAGGTACATGCTCATTTCAGACCCGAATTCTTAAACCGTATAGATGAAATAGTTATGTTTAACCCTCTATCAAGAGAAGTTCAAATCAAGATTGTCGATAAATTATTAAATGATTTACGCAACAGACTTGAAAAGAACAACATAAATGTTGAATTTACTGATGGCGTAAGAAAGTATGTAATTGATAATAGTTATAATACTACTTATGGCGCAAGACCAATTAAACGATTCATCCAAAAGAATATTGAAACTGAAATAGCTAAAAAGATTATATCTTCTGAGGTTCAACCTACAAAATCATACACTATAGATTATCAAGGAAAATTAATCGTAAGAGAAAACTAGAATGTCAACTGACATTCTAGTTTATTTTTTAAAGAAATATTTTTGGACAAATAAACAAATATATAGTATAATATACTGGTAAGTAACAAATGTCCTTGTAGCTCAGTAGGATAGAGCACCAACCTCCTAAGTTGGGTGTCGGACGTTCGAATCGTCTCAGGGACGCCATTTTCTCAAAAGGTAGTCGAAAACGGCTACCTTTTTTCTTTTTACACAAGGTTAGTTTTTCACTTCATAAAATATAAAGTATGTGGCAAATTATATCCGTGACTGCAATTTATACTCTACGCCTATCCTGTTTTTTAAAATTGCATTTTCAAAAATTCGTGTCCTATAAAAGCGATTGACTTATTCACAATTCTATGATGCAATTTATACAAACAAATTAACAAATCGCGAGGTGGGATTATGAATAATAAAATTCAAGTGGTGAATTGGAATATCAGTTATATGGGGAATCACGAAAGCAAACTTGATTTTTTGTTCTCTCTTTTGCACGGCAATTATTGTGTTCTACTACAAGAGGTCAAACCTCACGTATATGAGTACATAAAATCCAAATATCAAGATAACACCATTATTTACTCTCTAAATTATCGTACTCCAAGCAAATTTGATTCTGACGCAAGAAAATTGGGCGTTATGATAATTTTAAGCAAAAACATATCAGTAAAAGAAACTGGCATAATAGAGCGAAATGTGTTTCCCGATAGAACATTATATGCAACAGTTGATATGAATGGCAAAGAACTGAAAATTTTGGCGCTTCATTCTATCACGGGGTGTAATTATTATATGGCAAAATCCGTTCAATATGATTCATTTGCGGAGTTTATAGACTCATATTCTCCTGATATTATTGGAATTGATGCTAACGAACCGCAAATAGATTCTTATGATATCGAAAAAATGAAATTTTTTGATAATGGAAAGGGCGCAAAAATATTTTTTCATGAAGTAAAAAACAAAGGCTTGTGTGATACGTTTGTTAAATACAAGAACATTGCAGACTGTGAGGAAGGGAAGCCAATTACAGTATCTCATAATATTAAACGAAAAGGTGCAGTTCGGTATGATTTTTTGTTTTCTAACAACGATTTTACGATAACGAGTTGCGAGTATTTATATGACAAAGCTACAAAAGCCGGTAGCGATCACGCCGCTATTGTAGCCGAGTTTATAATTTGATTTTGTATATCTTTTGTACACTTGCCAGATATTTAGCATTGCAAAAGGCACTCGTAAACATACAACATACGATCGTAAAATTTGCTTTTAGGTGAATTTTACGTTCATTTTTAAAAAAATCGCCCAAACATAGATAGACACGAACAACTACAAAAACTCCTAAGTTGGGTGTTGGATATTTGAATTGTCTCAGGGACGCCATATGAATAAAAAAAGTTGTAATCTATAATTTGATTACTACTTTTTTACAATACAAATATTTCCTACTTTGCAAAAGCACTTGCTATATCTGCTGTTCCTAAGTATGCACATTTGTTAGATACTTTAAATGTATAGTTTTTTAAATTTCTAATAGCTTTTGAATATTTTTTGTACTCATCACTATCTTCAGACGATGTCTCTTTAATGACATTTCTTTGTTCTTCTAAGTCTTTAACAATTAAATTAACGGCCTTTTGTGCTCCAGTTAAGAAATCTTCAGCGTCAGTTTTTGATTGAAAATACAATACAAATAGATGCTCTGTTCTAAATGTTTCTAGTGTATAGCCAGTAAAGCCATTATCATTATTGGTGAAAAAATAAATATAATTAGCGTTTCTGATGTTCTTTCCAAAAGTATATTTTTTATTACCTGCTTCATCAAATGTCATTAAGTCATCATAATAAATTCTTTCACCATTGTAGTTTGCTTTATTCATTTTTGTTCTTACTTTAGTTACACTAGGTACACATGAACAAAGAAAACTAATATTTAGTATTATTGCTAAAATTACTAGTATTCTTGTTATATTTCTTTTCATTTATAACACCTTCCTATCACATTTATTATAACAAAAATTCACAATTGTGGCAAATGTAATCATAAAAAAACTAAAACAACCAATAGTTGTTCATATTTATTTTGACAAAAAGGCTAAAATTTGGTATAATTATATCACCTTAAGAATATTTAAATTGAAAACTGAATATAATAATGCACAATCTAGAGGAAAGAAAAAGGTAAAACTTTATGAACACATTAACAGAAGACCAAAATATTCTAAAAGTGGTTAAGGAATATTTTAATCCAGCCAAAGTGTTGAATATCAAAAGATTTGGCTCAGGGCATATTAATGATACATATATTGTTGAATTTAAAGAAATAAAGTATATTCTACAAAAAATAAATGATTACGTATTTCAAAGCCCGATAGGCGTTATGTATAACGTTGAACTTATTACAGAATACATTCGTAATCGCGTTATTTATGAAGGCGAAAATTATCGTAATGCAACCCTTACTTTAGTTAGAAGTAAACTAAATCAAAATTTCGTAATCGTAAATGATGAATATTGGCGTTGTTATACTTGGATTGATGGAAAAACTTATGAAACAACAAGCGATCCTGAAGTTTTTTATGAAGCTGGTAAAGCTGTTGGCAAATTCCAACATTTATTAGAAGGCTTTCATACACGTTGTTTAACTGATAATATTAAAAATTTCCACAATACACCGTATCGTTATGAAACATTTAGAGATGTAGTAAAAATTGATGATTTAGATCGTGCAAGTGAATGCAAAAAAGAAATTGAATTTATCAAAAAAAGAGCAAACAAAATGAGTGTAATTACTGATGCACTTGCGGAAAAAAGGATACCAAGAAGAGTAGTTCACAATGATACTAAGCTTAATAACATTATCTTTTCAAAAGATAGTAAAGAAGCTCTATGCTTGATTGATCTTGATACTGCTATGAAAGGCTCATTAGTTTACGACTATGGTGATGCTCTTCGTTTAGGTGCTTCAACTGCAGCCGAGGATGAAGTAGATTTATCTAAAGTAAATATTAATATGGATCTTGTTAGAGCATTTACTAAAGGCTTTTTAGAAACTATAAAAGAGGTAATCGAAAAAGAGGAAGTAAAACTCTTGATATCAGGATACTATATAATGACTTTAGAACTTGGAATGCGTTTCTTAACTGACTATTTAGGTGGTGACCAATATTTTGCTCTTAATAATTATCAAAAGCGTACTCGTCCTAAGATTAATCTTGAAAGAGCTAGAAACCAATTAAAATTAGTTGAAGAAATCGAAAAACACTATGATGAATTAGAAAATATCATTAAAGAAACTTTAAATGAATTAGGATACGAAATATAAGAGGATTATATGAAAAAAATAACAAAAGTAGTTATTCCTGTTGCGGGAAAAGGAACAAGATTTTTACCGATAACTAAAACTATTAGTAAAACGTTACTACCTATAATTGACAAACCAGTTATTCAATATTTAATTGAAGAGGCTATAAATGCTAAGATTGAAGAAGCATTAATAATAATTGGCCCTAATCAAAAAGATGTTATTGATTATTTTGATACCAATAGTGAATATGTTAAAAACTTAAATGGTAAAGTATATAAAGAAATTGAAGAAATTAAAAATATAGAACAAAAAATCAAAATTAGTTACGTAGTCCAAGAAAGTGCTAAGGGCTTAGGTGATGCAGTATACTATGCAAAAGATTTTGCTAAGGGTGAGGATTTTGCATTAATTTTGGGAGATGATTTCGTTTATCAAAATGGCGAGCCGGTTTATGGTATTGGTAGTCTTTGTAAAAATTATGAAGAAGACCCATGCTACTATTTAGGAGTAAATGAAGTACCATATGATAAAGCGTATAAATATGGTATTGTTAGCCCGAAAGAAAAAGTATCTGAGTACTTCGAAATAAATGGTATAATTGAAAAACCCAAGGACAATCCACCATCTAATATGGCCTGTGTTGGTAGATATATTTTGACTAATGATATTTTTGATTGTATCGCTAAAACAAAAGTAGGAGTTGGTGGCGAAATTCAATTAACAGATGCTATTGCAATGGCTCTAGAAAATAGAAAAATTGTCGCATCAACCTTTAGGGGAATTCGCTTTGACGTTGGTAGTAAACAAGGGTTTGTTGACGCAATAAAGAAAATTGCGGAAGACCGTAGTGACTTAAATTAATAAACAAAAATATTGTGAAAAATTGGAAATGACAGCAAGAGTTAAAACCTACTTACTGTCATTTTACACTATCTGTACTATTTGGTTGCTTTTTCGACCTGCTTGTAGTATAATAAGAAAAAGTATATGGAAAAAAATAATTAAAAAAGGAATAAAAATATGGAAAATAATGAAAGAATTACAAATGATAATAATAAGGGTGTGTCATTTGTAGATTTATTAATGACATTAAAGAAGTATTGGATTGCCATATGTTGTGCAACAGTTTTTGTAACTGTAGTAAGCACTATATATAGTTATGGCATAAAAAAACCTGTTTATTCAACTCAAGCAAGTATAATAATTGTTCAAAATACATCTGATGAAAATAGTGGTACAATGACTGAAGCTTTCAAAAAAGTCAATACTCTTAAAGAATTCATCCGTGATGATATTGTTATTGATTCAGTAATTGAGCAATTAATTTTTGAGGGCAATTATAGTGAAGTAACTAAAAAAGATTTAAAACAAATAATTAGTAATGGCTTGGCTATCAGTTGTGAACAAGATAGCATAATTATTTCAATTAAATTCACAACAAGCACAGAAAAAATTCCTGAAAATAAGATTGAAAGATTTTCTTTGGAAGTTGTTAACTATACAATTAACAAAACTCAAGAATTATTAAATGAAAAGGTAATAAATCCAGAAACAGGTAAATCAACTTATAAATATGGTGATTTAATTGCTAATTCCGTAAGAAAACTTTCTCCCGCAACAAAATGTGAAGTAAGAAGAGGTTCAATAAAAACACCTATTAAGGCCTTTTTCTTAAGCTTAATTGCTTCATATGTTATATGCTTCTTTATCTATATCATAAAGAAAAATAATGAACTTTATAACAAGGTACAATAATACGAGGTGCAAAATGAACTTTAATGCAATTATTCTTGCGGCTGGAAAAGGTACAAGAATGAAATCAGATTTACCAAAATGTGTTTTCCCATTTTTTGGCAAACCTATGATTACATATATTATTAACTCATGCCACAAAGCAGGTATCGAAGATATATGTGTAGTAGTAGGACATAAAAAAGAAGAAATTATGAAAATTTTAAATAATACTGTAGAATACGCTTGTCAGGAAGAACAATTAGGTACTGGACATGCCGTTCTATGTGCTAAAGATTTTTATTCTAATAAAGATGGAGTAACATTAATCTTCCCTGGTGATATGCCATTAATTGATTATCACACTATCAACGATTTAGTGAACCAACATATTAACAGCGGTAATTATTTAACAGTAGTGACAACAATAGTTGATAATCCAACTGGTTATGGAAGGATTCTTAGAAAAAGTGGTCAAATCACTAAAATAGTTGAGGAAAAAGATGCTACTCAAAATCAAAAACAAATTAAAGAAATTAACACTGGATTATATTGTATTAACACAGATATATTAAAAGATGCACTATTAAAAATAAAAAATGATAATTCTAAACATGAATATTATTTGACTGATATAATCGAAATATTAAGCACAACAAAAAAAGTAAATGCATTCCTTGCAAACAATGATTTCAAATTGACTGGTATTAACGATTTGTATGCCTTAGCAGAAGTCGAGAAAAAGTACCAACAAGTAATTAATGAAAATCATATGTTAAACGGTGTGCATTTAATAAATCCTGATTCTATTTTGATAGAAGATACAGTAGTTATTGAACCAAGTGTTACAATTGATGCATGTTCAATAATTAGAGGTAACACTAAAATAAAATCTGGAACTTACATTGAACCATTTTCACTAATTGTTGATGGTAAAAAAATAAAATAAGAAGTACAACACACAATTTAAAAAAATTGGGGTTGCCAATTATGGCAACCTCAATAATGCTAAAAAACAAGGAAAAAATATAACAAAATAACATTCAAATTCTGATTTACAACAATTAGAAAAGGAGTTAAAAATGACTATAAAGAACAACCGCCATATACGCAAAATAGTTTTTATGGTAATAGATATTATTATCGTACTATTTTCAACAATTGCCACAACATGGCTAATAAATGGCACAACCAATTTAGAAGCTAATAAATTTGCATTATTATTATACATTCCCTTCGAAATTGCTTTAGTATTAAGCGTTTTTCTAGCAATGAAATTGTATCATAGCTTGTGGCAATACGCAGGAATGGTAGAACTATTAAAAATAATAGTAGCAATTGGTTTTATTACAATCGTTAATTTTGTTGTAATAATATCTACTAAAATATTTTTTCAAGATATTGCAATTATCAATGACGTTGCATTGTTACCAATTCGTTTTCCTGTTATATATGGAGTAATCGTTGCATGTTTAGTGGTAATATCACGTTTTTCATATAGACTAATAAAATACATTCGCAATAGCAACAAATTTACTAAAAAAGTGACTACTGATTATCCAGTAATGATAATTGGGGCAGGAGATGCAGGATGTACAATTGTTCAAGAATTATTGGATAGTGAAAAAATATCAAAACTTCCTGTATGTATCATTGATGATGATGCGTCAAAAACCAATACTTATATATATGGTATTCCTGTAGTTGGAACAAGAAATTCAATTGTTGAAATGGCAAAAAAATATAATATTGCGGAAATTATTTTAGCAATACCTTCGCTGGATTCAAAATCTAAAGCCGAAATTTTAAATATATGCAAAGAAACAAAATGCAAGGTTAAAGTTATACCTGGAATGTATGAACTATTAAATGGTAGTGTTTCGGTTTCAAAAGCCCGCGACGTTGAAATAGTTGACTTACTAGGACGTGAACAAATCAAAGTTAATCTTGATGAAATAATGGGATATATTGAAAATCAAAAAGTGCTTGTGACAGGTGGTGGTGGATCAATTGGTTCAGAACTATGCCGTCAAATTGCAATCCACAATCCTAAACAATTAATAATTGTTGATATCTACGAAAATAATGCTTATGACATTGAACAAGAATTAAGAAGAAAATTACCTAATTTGAATTTAGTAGTTTTAATTGCAAGTATTAGAGATAAAGGTAAAGTTGAAGACATTTTCAAAAAATATCGTCCAGATATTGTGTTTAATGCGGCAGCGCATAAACATGTTCCACTAATGGAAACTTCACCTAATGAAGCGATTAAGAATAATGTATTTGGTACCTTAAATGTAGCAAGAGCAGCAGATCGTTTTAAAACTAAACGTTTTGTACAAATTTCAACTGATAAAGCGGTTAACCCAACTAATATAATGGGTGCTTCAAAACGTATTTGTGAAATGATTATTCAAACAATTGGTAGACACTCAAAAACTTGCAAATTTGTGGCTGTTAGATTTGGAAATGTTCTTGGTAGTAATGGTTCAGTTATTCCACTATTTAAGAAGCAAATCAATGAAGGTGGACCTGTAACCGTAACTCACAAAGATATTATTAGATACTTTATGACTATAAGTGAAGCAGTATCTTTAGTATTACAAGCAGGTGCTTACGCAAAATGTGGTGAGATATATGTTCTAGATATGGGTGAACCAGTTAGAATATATGATTTAGCTGAAAACTTAGTTAAATTATCAGGATATACTCCTGGTGTAGATATGGAAATAAAAATAACCGGTTTAAGACCTGGTGAAAAACTATATGAAGAAAGATTAATGTCTGAAGAAGGTTTACAAAAAACTGCTAATGGCTTGATATCAATCGCTAAACCAATTGAATTAGATGAAGAGAGATTCTTCTATCAATTAGATGATTTATATGAAGAAGCATACAAAGAAACAACACATATGAAAGAACTTGTTAAAGAACTTGTTCCAACATATCAAATTGACAAATCAAAATATTAAAACATAGGAGTATAATATGTACAAATTTTTTAAGGGCTTGATGGATTTCCTACTATCACTTATTGGAGGAATACTTCTCATTCCATTTATGATAATAATTGCCATAATCATTAAGTGTAGTTCAAAAGGACCAGTATTATTCAAACAAGAACGAGTTGGTAAAAATAAGAAATTGTTCAAAATTTGGAAATTTAGAACTATGAGAATTGATACTCCCAAAGATTGTCCAACCCATCTATTAGAAAATCCCGATCAATATATTACTAAAATTGGGAAATTTTTAAGAAAAACTTCATTAGATGAAATACCTCAAGTGTATAATATTTTATTTGGCAAGATGTCAATAATTGGTCCAAGACCTGCACTTTGGAATCAAACTGATTTGATTGAAGAACGTGACAAATATGGAGCTAATAACATCAAACCAGGCTTAACTGGTTATGCGCAAATTCATGGTCGTGATGAATTAGAAATCAAAGAAAAAGCAGCTTTAGATGGATATTACGTTGAACATTTAGGCTTTAAAATGGATTGTAAATGTTTCTTTGGCACAATTAAAGCTGTGCTAAAACATGATGGTGTTGTAGAAGGGGGAACTGGGGCAATAAAAAAAGAAGAAGCTATTAAAGAAGAAGAGGAAAATAAATAATGGATTTAGTAAGCGTCATAGTTCCAACATATAAACGCGATAGTTCTTTAGTTAGAGCATTAGAATCATTAGAAAACCAAACTTATAAAAATATTGAAGTAGTAGTAGTTAATGATTGCGTTGAAGAAACTTGGAAAGAATATGTAGAAAACACTATTCAAAAATTCATTGATAACGGAATATTAAAAATTGTTTTCATCCAAAATCAGGTAAATCTTGGTTCCGCAAAAACTCGTAATGTGGGAATTGAAAATGCAAGTGGCAAATACATTACTTTCCTAGATGATGATGATGTTTATTTACCTGATAAGATTTTAAATCAAGTAACAAAAATGCAAGAACAAGATGCTGATTATTCAGTAACTAATTTGGAACAATATGATGAAGACACCAACAAATTCATTGAAAAAAGAACAAGAGATTACATCGATGAAAATCAATTAGATAAACTTTTAGTTTGGCACTATATGTATCATATAACATGTACTGATACATTTATGTTTAAAAAAACATATTTATTACAAATTGGTAGTTTTTCATCAATTGATGTTGGTGATGAATTCTATTTAATGGAAAAGGCCATTCTTGGTAATGGTAAATTTCTTTATGTAAATGATTGCTCTGTAAAAACCTATATACACCGTAGTACAAATGGGGTATCTAGTGGAATAGGAAAGATAAAAGGTGAAAATGAACTTTATGCTTATAAAAAACAAAGATTTAATGAATTCAAAAAAAGTTCAATTCATTATATTAAAACAAGACATTATTTAACAATTGCATTTGCATACTATCGAATGAAAAAAATCTTTAAGACTTTGTGGTATTCGTTTAGAGCATTTATAATATCACCAATCGCTTTTTTCAAAATATTAAGAAATCGATAAAAAGAAAGGAGATAGCGTAATGGCTGCGTATATCTATAGCTATTTGATAATGATTATAATAGGCTTTATACTAAGCCTAAATCGTCAATCTCATAGATTAGAAACAAGAAAATTGATCTGTATCAGCGCAAGCATTATTTTATTAGTGATAATAGGTTTTAGACATCCATCGATGGGAGTTGACCTACAATATGGTAAACCTGGTGGCTATCTTGGTTCATTTGTTGCAATCAATAATATGTCATGGAGCGAAGTCTTAACAACTAAATATCAAAATTACGAAAGAGGATATATAATTCTAAATAAACTAATAGGTGTTATTTCAACCAAAGAGCAAAGTTTATTAATTGTATCTTGCATTCTAAGTATTTTTCCAATTATATATTTAGTATATAAAAATAGTGAATATCCCTTATTATCAGTAATAATGTATATGGGATTACCAGTATTTTTGTTAAACTTTTCAGGACTTAGACAAGCAATTGCAATGGGGATAACAGCTTTATCATTCAATTTTATAAAAGAGAAAAAACCAGTTCAATTTATATTGTTAGTTATACTTGCATCATTATTTCATAAATCAGCAATTGTTTTTCTAGCAATGTATCCAATTTATAATATAAAACTTGATAAATTTGGAAAAGTAATGTCAATTGTTGTGTTAGGAATAGTATATTTCGCAAGAGTAAATATTTTTAATTTGGCAATGTCAATCCTGGGCTATGCAATAGTACCGGATATGAATGGTTCAATTATGCTATTTATTTTCTACACAATGATATATATTCTTGCAATGTTATGTGAAACACCTGGTAATAAAGTTGAAATTGGTGCTAGAAATATATTTTATGTGGCTTGCCTATGTCAAGTATTCTCTGATGTATACTCGATTGCGGGGAGACTTGGATTTTATTACACTATCTATGTAATAATATTTATACCATCAATTATTAAAAATGTTAGTTTCTTTGTTAAATCTGATCGTTTTGTTGCAAAGTATGTATGTTATTTATTAGTATTTGGATTTTTTATAACATACGGAATATATCAATTATCTAGTAGAACATCTTGGGCTATGCCTAATCCCCATCATTTTTACTGGACCAAAGATTATTTAATTAACTTAATAAAAGTATTAACTATTTAAATTATGAAAAGGAGAACGTTACATGAAAATTTTACTAATTAGCCATAATCCAATTAGTGATTATACCAATATGGGAAAAACCTTTGCTTCATTATTTAGTGAATTTTCACGTGACGAATTATATCAACTCTATATTTGTGGATCGCTTCCTAATATTGACATGTGTGAAAGTTATTTTCGAATGACAGATAGAGAAGCTTTAAAAAGTGTGTTAAATTTTAAAAAATTTGGACAAACTGTTAAACCTGTTGATAAAATTGAAAATGCTAACTTTAATCGTCCCAAACTAAAATTTGAAGGACTTGCAATGTGGGCTCGTGATGTTGTCTGGACCTTAGCTAAATGGAAAAACCGGAATTTGAATAAATGGATAGAAGAGATAAAACCTGATTTTTTGTTTGTTGCGCCAGGTGATGCGTCAATAATGTATAAAATGGCTATATATATATCTAAACAACATAATATTCCCATAATATCTTATATATGTGATAATTTCTATAAAATTTATAAAACTAAAAAGAGTTTAATTCAAAAACTTCATTATCACCGAATTGATAAACACATAAAGAAATTAATGAAGAAATCAACATGTGTAGTTACTATTTGTGATGAACTATCAAAGTATTATCAAGAAGAATTTAGTGTAAATACCAAGACAATTTGTACTGGTGCTAATATTCCCATTAATAAGGATGTTCAAATAATTGATAATGGAACATTAAACTATTTTGGTAATTTTAGTATTGGTAGATATAAAAGTTTAGTTAAGATTGGTAGTGCCCTTGATGAAATAAACAAAAAAAATAACTCCGAATATGTTTTAAATGTATATGGAGTAATTACTGATGAAACAGTCAAAGAAAGTTTTGATAAAGTAAAAACAATAAAATATTGTGGCTTTGTTAATGCTAATCAAATGTACGAAATAATGAAAGATACTAGGCTATTATTCTTTGTTGAAGACTTTGCAAAAGATTCAATAGCAAGAGTTAAATATTCAGTATCTACTAAGATTGCTGATAGTCTTGCAAGCGGAATACCGATATTTGCGTATGGTCCAAAATGCATAGCATCAATAAACCATTTAATAAATAATTCTGCCGCAATCGTATGTACAAACGATAATCAACTTGAAGAATTATTAGAACAGGCATTAAAAGATGATAAGTTACTAGAAGCTAAGAGTAGAAACGGATTGTCTTTAGCAAATCAATTTCATAATCAAAAACAATCTAGCCTAGCGTTAAAAGAAGTTTTTACAACCTATAGGGGAGGAAAAGACAATGAAAGTGATGCAAATTAATGTTGTTTATAAAACAGGTAGTACTGGTAAAATTGTTTATGAATTACACTCTTTTTTAGAAAAACATAATATAACTTCAATAGTATGTTATGGTAGAGGAAATTCAATAAAAGAAAAAAATGTTTATAAAACTTGTAGTGAATTCAATGCTAAAATAAATCACGCTCTAGCCAATATTGATGGTATGATGTATTCACATGGTTTAATACCTACTAATCATTTGCTAAAAATTATAAAAAAAGAAAAACCTGACATTGTTCACTTACAGTGTCTGAATGGCTATTTTGTTGATATCTATAAATTAATAAATTATTTAAAAAAAGCAAAAATAAAAACTATCTTAACTTTACATGCAGAGTTCATGTATACGGGTGGTTGTAGCCATTCTAGATTATGTAATAAATGGCAGAATGATAATGGTTGCAAAAACTGTAAAAAATATCGAGAAGAAACAGGCTCACTAATATTTAATCAAACCAATAAAATGTGGAAAAAAATGAAGAAAGCATTTACGGGATTTTCTACTGATAAAATAAGAATTATATCAGTATCACCTTGGCTTGATAATAGAGTAGCTAGATCACCAATTCTTGGTAATTTTAATCATAAAGTAATATTAAATGGTTTAGATACTAACACATTTAAATATTATGAAACTGATGACTTAAGAAAATCACTTAACTTAGAAAATAAGAAAATAATATTTCATGCAACACCTAACTTTAATGATGATAAAAAACACATTAAGGGCGGATATTATGTTTTAGAACTTGCAAAAAAATTTAAAGATGAAAAAGAAATAGTGTTTGTTGTTGCGGGGAATGTTACAACTAAAATAGAAATGCCAGATAATGTAATTTTACTTGGAAAAGTCACAAATCAAGAACTTCTTGCTAAGTATTATTCAATGGCAAATTTAACAATTTTAACTAGCCAATTTGAAACATTCTCAATGGTCTGTGCTGAAAGTTTATGTTCGGGAACCCCAGTAGTAGGATTTAAAGCAGGAGCTCCAGAACAAATATCAATTCAACAATATAGTGAGTTTGTTGAATATGGAAAAATAGATGAATTAGAAAGTGCCGTAAAGAATTGGTTAAATAAATCTTTGAACAAAAAAGAAATAGCTAATATGGCTAAAGAAAAATATTCTAATCAAAAAATGCTTGATAATTATTTAATAGAGTATAAAAAACTATAAATAAGAAGGAGGATATATGGCTAACAAAATATATTATTTGATACACTTCGATAACAAAACGAATCGTAATGTTACCCCATCTGCCATTACTAAAGGTAAATATGTTGCAAGTGCACTAGCAAGTTGTTCTAGCGAAGTTGAAATAGTATCACTTGCATATCCAACTAAAGATAGTCAAGATGAAGTGTACTATCAAGTAAGTGAAAATGTTATTTGCCATTTATTCAAAGGAAAATATAGTAATAATCGAATAATAAGATACCTTAATCATAAATTGTACGATAAAAAAATAAGAAAATACCTAAAACAAAATGTGAAAAAAGATGACATTGTTGTTGTATATCATTCACTTGCTAATATGAAGTTAGTCAAATATATCAAAAAGAATATTACTGATAAAATCGTATATGAAGTAGAAGAAATATATGGTGACGTAATTAATGATGAAAAAGCTAAAACAAAAGAACTTAAAGCTTTTAAAAATGCTTCGTCATATATATTCTCAAACGATTACCTTAATTCAATAATTAACACAAAACAATTACCTTATGTTACGTGTTATGGGACATACGAAATACCAACACTATATAAAGAAGCTTTTAATGACAATTTAATTCACTGCTTATATGCGGGAACATTAGCTCAAAATAAAGGAGCATTAAATGCAATTAATGTTGCAAAATATTTACCCAATAATTATCTAATACACATTTTGGGCTTTGGTAGTGAAAAAGATATAGCCGATATAAAAAATGCAGTTAATGAAGTTAATAACAGTTATGGTACTACAAAAGTAATATATGAGGGACTTAAGTTGAATGAAGAATATTTGAAGTTTATTCAAAAATGTCAAATAGGCCTTTGTACCCAAAATATTGATGCTGCTTTTAACACTACATCATTTCCATCTAAGATTTTATCATATATGAGTAATGGCCTTGAAGTAGTTGGTGTAAATATTGCCGCAATCAAAAATTCAAAAGTTGGTCAATATATACAGTTTTATAACGTACCAGATGAAAAAGAAATTGCTAATGCGATATTAAATATAAATTTAAATAATAAAACAAACAATGTTGATGTAGTAAAAGAACTAGATAAAGAATTTAAAGAAGATTTAAAAGATATGTTGGTGAAGTATGAGTAGGAAAAAGGGAGTTATATTATCCTACGTAGGATTAATAATCGACATATTATCGGGTATGATTTATGTGCCTTTTCTACTTAGATCACTTGGTCAAGCAGAATATGGTATATATAGTCTTACAACCACAATATCATCATATTTATTGTTGTTAGATTTAGGAATTGGAAATGCTTTAGTCAGATATATGGCAAAGTATAGGGTTAATAAAGAGGATGAAAACCAGAGTAAGTTTTACGGCTTATCAATTATATTCTATACGGCTATTTTTTTGATAGCAGTAATTGTTGGTGTAATTCTTTGTTTAATCTTTCCTAGTGCCTTTTCAAAAGGGTTAACAGTAGAAGAAATAAAATTAGCACAAAAATTATTATTTGTTACAATGTTAAACGCTGGTTTTACATTATTATTTGTTACTTTTAGTAAACTATTAATAGCTTATGAAAAGTATACTGCCGCAAAATTAATAGATATGATTAAAGTAATTGTAAGAGTAAGTGGATGCACATTAATGCTTGTATTTGGTGCTAAATCACTTGCCATAACAATTGTTAATTTAGCTAGTACAATATTAATGGGTATTGTAACTATAATATATGTAAAATCTAAAATTAAAATAAAACCTAAGTTTAAAAATTTACAATTTAGTTTTATTAAAGAAATATTAAATTATACGGCTTTTATTTTGTTACAAATGATTGTGGTTCAAATAAATACTATGACAGACCAAGTTTTAATTGGCGCACTGGTTGAAGCATCGGCCATAATACTTGGTATATATGCGGCAGGAGCCCAAATCTGCCAATACTTCAAAGCAATTGCTTTATCAGTCAATGGAATTATTATGCCAGGTGTTGTTGAACTAGTTGAAAATAAAGCTACAACAGAAGATATTTATAAAGAGTTTTTAAAAATTAGTAGAATTCTTTTTATTATCTTAGGAATAATTTGGGTTGGCTTTTTAATAAATGGTAAATACTTTATAGAACTGTGGGCTGGGCAAGATGCAAGTGATGCATACTATGTTGCATTAATAATTATGTTACCGCTTGTTTTTTCTCAATCACAATCAGTGGGAACTCAAATACTTTGGGCAATGGAAAAACATAAAAAGCAAGCAATATTACAAGTATTTGTTACAGCATTAAATATTGTATTAACTATCTTTTTAATAAAATGGAATCCTTTAATTGGAGCTTCGATTGGTACCGCAATATCTTATTTAGTTGGTGATGTTCTAATAATGAATATAATCTTTAAAAAAGATATGAATATACCAATATTTAAATATTATCGTGAATTACTTAAAGGAACACTAATTTGTTTAATAATTTCTGGTTTATGTGGCTTTGCAATATATTTCTTACCGCTTAAAGCACTTTGGAAATTCATTATTAGTTGTTCAGTTATAGTCATAGTTTATTTCATTAGTATGAACATCTTTGGCTTTAACAAGTATGAAAAAAGATTAGAAAAAAAAGTACTACATATAAAAGAAAAGAATGTATAAGGAGAAAAATATGAGTATATTTAAAGATAAAGTATTATTAGTAACTGGTGGAACTGGTTCATTTGGTAACGCAGTTGTTAATCGTTTCTTAGATACAGATATTAAAGAAATAAGAATTTTTAGTCGTGATGAATTAAAACAAGATAATATGCGACACGAATATCAAGCAAAATATCCTGATGTATATCAAAAATTAAAATTTTACATTGGCGATGTAAGAGATTTACAATCTGTTAAAAACGTGATGCACGATGTTGATTATATTTTCCACGCTGCAGCGTTAAAACAAGTGCCTTCATGTGAATTCTTTCCCATTGAAGCGGTAAAAACTAATGTTTTAGGAACTGATAATGTTCTTACTGCCGCAATCGAAGCAGGTGTAAAAAAAGTAATATGTTTATCTACCGATAAAGCAGCTTATCCAGTTAACGCAATGGGGACAAGTAAAGCAATGATGGAAAAAGTAATTGTTGCAAAATCAAGAACAGTATCTCCTAAAAAAACAACTATTTGTTGTACAAGATATGGAAATGTAATGTGCTCAAGAGGAAGTGTTATTCCCCTATTCATTGAACAAATAAGAAGTGGTAAACCATTAACAGTAACTGAACCAACAATGACTCGTTTTATCATGAGTTTAGAAGAAGCCGTTGATTTAGTATTATTTGCTTTTGAACATGGTGAATCTGGTGATATATTAGTTCAAAAAGCACCAGCTTGTACTATTGAAGTATTAGCCGAAGCTGTTAAGAAACTATGGAAAGCCGACAATGAGATAAAAGTAATTGGTATAAGACATGGCGAAAAAATGTATGAAACATTACTTACTAATGAAGAATGTGCTCATGCATTTGATATGGGTAATTTCTATAGAGTCCCTTGTGATAAACGTGATTTAAACTACGATAATTACTATACAAATGGGAACTTAGAACGCGCCAAATTATCAGAATTTAACTCAAACAATACAGCTTTACTAACAGTTGATGAAGTTGTCGAAAAAATTAAAGCATTAAAATACATTCAAGAAGAAATGGAAAAGGATGGACTAAACTAATGAGAATACTAGTCACTGGTGCTAAAGGATTTATTGGTAAAAACCTTGTAACTGCCTTGAAAAATATAATGGATAAAAAAGATAAGGTTCATAATATCGAAATAGAAGAAATTTATGAATATGACATTGATACCGAAATATCATTATTAGATACATATTGTCAAAAATGTGATTTTGTTTTTCACCTTGCAGGAATCAATAGACCTAAAAATCAAGAAGACTTTATGAAAGGTAATTTTGGTTTTACATCAGTGTTATTAGATACTCTTAAAAACCATGGTAATAAATCACCAATAATGCTATCTTCATCTATTCAGGCTACGCTTGATAATGAGTATGGTAAATCAAAAAAATGTGGTGAAGAATTATTAGAAGAATATGGAAAAAGCAACAATGTAAAGACGTTAATATATCGCTTTCCTAATGTTTTTGGTATATGGTGTAAACCAAATTACAATAGTGTAGTTGCAACTTTTTGTTACAATATTGCAAATGATTTACCAATAACAATAAATAATAGAGAAACGGTTTTAACTTTGGTTTACGTTGGCGATATTGTTGAAGAGTTATTAAGAGCTCTTGTTAACAATGAAAATCGACAAGGATTATATTGTAGTGTTCAACCAACATATCAAGTAAGTTTAGGAGAAATTGCCGATTTATTATATAGTTTCAAAAATGCTCGTAGTAGTACAAGTAGTGAAAGATTAGCTTTGCCTGATGTAAAAAATGAATTCTGTAAAAAACTATATGTTACATATACTTCATACTTACCAACTAATGATTTTGCCTATGAACTTAAAATGAATGAAGACTATCGAGGATCTTTTACCGAAATACTTAGAACCGATCATCATGGACAATTTTCGGTAAATATTTCAAAACCAGGTATTACTAAAGGTTTCCACTATCATATGTATACAAAAGTAGAAAAATTTGTGGTAGTTAGTGGAACAGGCTTAATAAGATTTAGAAAAATAGATAGCGATGAAATTATTGAATATTATGTATCTTCTGATAAAATTAAGGTAGTAGATATACCATTAGGTTATACACACGAAATAACTAATTTATCAAAGACAGAAGATTTAATAACATTTATGTGGTGTGATGAATGCTTTGATCCATCAAAACCAGATACATATTATCTAGAGGTAGGAAATAAAAATGAATAAATTAAAATTAATGACTATAATTGGCACAAGACCTGAAATAATAAGATTATCAGAAGTAATCAAAAAATGTGATAAATACTTTGATCAAATTTTAGTACATACGGGACAAAATTATGATTATGAACTAAACCAAGTATTTTTTGAAGATTTAGGACTAAGAGCTCCTGATTACTATCTAAATGTTGTTGGCAAAGATTTAGGAGAAACAATGGGAAATGTTTTAGCTAAATCATATGATTTAATGGTAAAATTACAACCTGATGCGGTACTTGTACTAGGTGATACCAATTCTTGCTTATCAGTTATCTCCGCAAAACGTCTGCATATACCAACTTTCCATATGGAAGCAGGCAATAGATGCTTTGATGAAAATTTGCCAGAAGAAACTAATCGTCGTATCGTTGACCATATAAGTGATGTAAATATGTGTTATTCTGAACATGCTAGACGTTACTTAAATTATGAAGGTACCGCAAAAGAACGCACATTTGTTACTGGCTCACCAATGGCTGAAGTATTAAGAGCTAATCTTGATAAAATTAATCAAAGTAATGTTTTAGAAAAATTAGGATTAGAAAAAGGTAAATACATCTTACTTTCAGCACATCGTGAAGAAAATATTGATAATGAAAAGAATTTTTTTGCATTAATGAATGCGGTAAACGCAATGGCAGAAAAATACCAAATGCCAATCATTTATTCTACTCATCCAAGAAGTGCAAAATATATTGAAAAACGTGGATTTGTGTTTAATCCTCTAGTTAAAAGTTTAAAACCATTTGGTTTTAGTGATTACAACAAATTACAAATTAATGCCTTCTGTGTAGTATCTGACTCAGGCACACTACCTGAAGAATCATCTTTCTTCCATAGTTTTCCAGCTGTATGTATAAGAACATCAACCGAAAGACCTGAAGCTCTTGATAAAGGTAACTTTATACTTGCGGGAATAACTACTGAACAAGTATTACAAGCAGTTGATGTTGCAGTAGAAATGCAAAAGAATGGGGACTTAGGATTAGATGTTCCAAACTATGTAGATGATGTATCTAACAAAGTTGTAAAAATCATTCAAAGCTATACTGGTGTTGTAAATAAAATGGTATGGAGAAAATACTAAGATGGAAAAATTATCACTAGAAGAACTAAAAAAAGTAGAATTAGACATCTTAATATGGTTTGCAGATATCTGCGAACAAGAAAAACTGAACTACACTTTATCATATGGAACTTTACTTGGAGCAGTTAGACATAAAGGTTTTATACCTTGGGATGATGATATTGATGTTGCTATGCCAAGACCAGATTATGAAAAGTTTATTGAATATTGTAATACACATGAAACTCATTATAAACTAATTGATATTCACAATGATAAAGGTTATAATTACCTATTCGCAAAAGTTTATGATCCAAACACAACAATAGTTGAAAAATATGCAAATAGATTTAAAGCCAACTATGGGGTTTATATTGATATCTTCCCTGTTGATGGATTTGGTGATGATTTAGATTATGCATTAAAGTTTTATAACCAATACAAGTTTAAGAAATCAATTCTTGCTGCTTCACAATGGCGAAAATTCTTTGTAAATAAATGTTATGGTTTTAAAAGACAAGTAATTAGATTCATATTTTATATAATGAGTAGATTTACTAGTGGTAAAAAAGAAGCCTTGAAATTAGAAAAAAAATACTTAAAATATGATTACAATAACTCAAAATATGTTGGTATTGTTTCAGGCGCTAAAAATGAAGTAGTAGATAAAGAACTCTATGAAGAATATACCGAAATAGAGTTTGAAAATCATAAATTTAAAACAGTAAAAGATTATGATAAATATCTAACAAAACAATATGGTAATTATATGCAATTACCACCAGTAGAAAAAAGAATTGCAAATCATACTTTTGATGCATACTATAAAGAAGAAAATAAGTAAAAAAATATAAAGTGCTATGAAAAACATAGCACTTTTGTTAGCGAAACATTCTTTATAAATAATTTGAAAAATACGTTAAAATAGTGGAAAAAATACAACGTAAATGATATAATATATTAGGTGAAAAAAATGAAAAAAAGATTAATAGAATTATTACAAGGAGTACTATTTGGCATGAGTTGTATGATACCTGGTTTTAGTGGGGGTACTATGTTAGTAATACTAGGTATATATGAAAAATTTACAGATTCTGTTGGAAAATTATCTAAAAAGCCTCTTAAAGCTTTAGGAGAATTATGGGCATATATCATAGGTGCATTAGTTGGTCTTGGACTTGCGGCAATAACTATTGTTGAATGTTTAAATCATTTCCCAATAATTACTTCAGGATTCTTTGTAGGACTTGTGGTTGCAACATTACCACTTATAATTAGAAATATAAAAAAGGCAAAAACAACTATTGGAAGTATCATTACTTTCATCGGTTTTTGTGCCATTGCCATAGTTTTAGCATTTAGTGAAGAACTAGGATTAGCAATTGATACTGATTTTACGGTTCCAAAAGTATCATCAATAATATATATAATACTTGTATCTACACTTGGAAGCGCAACAATGATTATTCCGGCCGCTAGTGGCATGACGGTACTACTAGTATTCGGTGTTCATGCTCCCCTTATGTCTAAACTTGGAAGTATGATAAATGGTATTTTTAAAGGTAACTTTTTACCATTTAAGGAAAACCTTTGGTTTATGTTGCCATTCATTGTTGGTATATTTATTGGTACAATTGGAATATCACGGGTAATATCTAAATTACTTGAAAAACACGCATCTTTAGTTTGGTATGCAATATTAGCATTAATTATTGTTTCGCCAATTACTATATATAAGGATGCTTATCAAAAACGTATATTACCAAATCCCGATATCCTAAACTCTATTCAAAATCATTTAGTTTTAAATATAATACTAAGTATTGTGTTTGCAATAATAGGATTTGTGCTACTTTACTACTTTTACAACTATCAAAGAAAAAAAGAACTTGAAAAAAGTAGTGAACCTGAGGTTGAAGATAGCAATGATGAAGTTGCATAATGTGCATTCTAATTGCCATTTTTGGTATTCTAATCTAAATGGTATTGACCTAAAAGCAAATATAATGTATACTTAAAGTGTGAAAATTATATAGGTTTAGTTTTCAAAAATATTTTAAGGTGCAGGAAGCTCTACTGTGTAGAGTTTTCTTTTTTTTAAAAAATATTGTATAAACTAATTACTTGTGCAAATAATAAAAAAAACAGGAGGAAATATGAGCAAATTAACAAATGTAAAATATAATAAGCCAAGTTTTTGGGAAGATTTTTTTGGTAGTAATTGGTATAATGAGCCATATAGTAATGGCTTTATGCGATCAGATGTATCAAAACGAAAAGGAAATTATGTTTTTGACATAGATATTCCAGGATATTCAAAAGAAGATATTCAAGTGAAATTGGATAAAGGTTATTTAACAGTAATGGTAGAACATCATCAATCAAATAGTACTGATACAGCCGATTATGAATACTTACATCAAGAAAGATATAATGGACAATATACAAGAAGTTTTTACGTTGGTTGTCCTGATGATACTAAAGCTACTGCGACATATCATAATGGGGTATTAACGGTTGTTATTCCGGAAGTAACACAAGAAGAAATTGACAAAACTAAGTATATAACAATAAATTAAGGTAGAATACTACCTTTTTATTTTTTTATGAAAACAATTTCAAAATCTAATACATTGTTTAAGAAAAAATAAAATGATATAATGCAACAAATATCTTCATATATGAGAGGAGAAAAGATGAGTTTTAATGGTAATTTACGTGAAGGATTAACTTTTGATGATGTTTTACTTGTACCCCAAAAGTCAAGTATTATTCCTAGTGATGTTTGTTTGAAATCGCGATTGACGCGTAATATTAGTTTAAATATTCCGATTGTTTCAGCTGCGATGGATACCGTTACTTCAAGTGCGATGGCAATAGCTATGGCACGTGAAGGTGGCTTAGGATTTATTCATAAAAATATGAGTATTGAAGAACAAGCTAATCAAGTTGATATTGTTAAAAGAAATGAATCCGGTATGATATCTAATCCTATAACCCTTAATGTTGGCGCAACAGTAAAAGAAGCTTTAGATATTTTAAGTAAGTATAAAATTAGTGGTTTACCAATAGTTGATGATAATAACACCCTACTTGGAATTGTAACTAATCGTGACTTAAAATATATTAGTAGCTATGATATTTTAGTAAAAGACATAATGACAAAAGACAATATTATTACAGGTAAAATTGGCACAACACTTGAACAAGCCAAAAAAATATTATGGGAAAATCGTATTGAAAAATTACCTATAGTTGATGAAAATAATAAGATAGTTGGTTTAATAACTTCAAAAGATATTGATAATGCGATAAACTATCCTAATGCATGTAAAGATGAAAAAGGTCGTTTGAGAGTAGGAGCTGCTATCGGTGTTGCTAATAACTCTTTAGAAAGAGTAAAAGCTTTAGTAGAAAAAGGTGTAGATGTAATTACTATCGACTGTGCACATGCACATTCTAAAAACGCCATTGAATTAGTAAAACAAGTAAAGGCTGCTTACCCTAATCTTGAACTTATTGCGGGGAACATTGTAACAAAAGAAGCCGCAAAAGAATTGATTGAAGCAGGTGTTGATGCGTTAAAAGTAGGAATTGGCCCTGGTAGTATTTGTACAACAAGGGTAGTAGCTGGCATTGGCGTTCCTCAAATCACCGCAATCAATGATGTTTATATGGTTGCTAAAGAACATGATGTTCCAGTAATTGGCGATGGAGGAATTAAATTTTCTGGTGATATTGTCAAAGCTCTTGCTGCAGGTGCTTCAACCGTTATGCTTGGTTCAATACTTGCCGGTTGCAAAGAAGCTCCAGGCGAAGAAGTAATATATCAAGGAAGAAGATTTAAGGTATATGTTGGAATGGGTTCTCTTGCCGCAATGAAAAGAGGATCTGCTGACAGATATTTTCAAGGCGCAATAAAAGAAGCCAAAAAATTAGTTCCAGAAGGAATCGAAGGACGTGTTGCATATAAAGGCGAAGTTGCAGATACAATATATCAGTTAACTGGTGGAATAAGATCCGGAATGGGATATTGTGGAACAAAAACAATAAGTGAACTTCAAGAAAATTGTGAATTTATTAAAATAACAAGTGCAGGCTTAAAAGAAAGTCATCCACATGATGTTGAAATTACAACAGAAGCACCAAATTATACAAAATAAAAAAGGAAGGTAACAACTATGACAAACAATAAAAGACCAGAAAATATGATTCGTATTACTAATGAAGAATTAGCAAAAGCATTCATAGATGAACAAATCAAAGCAATAAAAGAACAAGTAAAAGATAAAAAAGTTTTACTTGCCCTATCAGGTGGAGTAGATTCATCAGTTGTCGCAGCGTTATTAATCAAAGCAATTGGTAAAAACTTAGTATGTGTACATGTAAATCATGGATTATTGCGCAAAGGAGAATCTGAACAAGTAATAGAAGTATTTCAAAAACAAATGAATGCTAATTTAATATATGTTGATGCGATAGATAGATTTTTAGATAAACTTGCGGGAGTTAGTGATCCAGAGTCAAAAAGAAAAATAATTGGTGCGGAATTTATTGATGTATTTAATGAAGAAGCTGGTAAATTAGATAACATTGAATTTTTAGCTCAAGGTACAATTTATCCTGATATTTTAGAAAGTGATGGTGTAAAGGCTCATCATAATGTAGGAGGTCTTCCTGAAAACCTAAAATTTGAATTAGTTGAACCTGTAAAACTTTTATTTAAGGATGAAGTAAGAGTAATTGGTAAAACTCTTGGTTTGCCTGATAATATGGTATATCGTCAACCATTCCCAGGTCCTGGACTAGGCGTTAGATGTTTAGGAGCTATAACAAGGGATAGACTTGAAGCAGTTAGAGAATCAGATGCAATATTACGTGAAGAATTTGCTAAAAATGGTCTAGAAGGTAAAGTATGGCAATACTTTACAATTGTTCCAGATTTTAAATCAACCGGAATAACTGAAGGTAAACGTACATATGAATGGCCAGTAATTATTAGAGCCATTAATACATTAGATGCAATGAATGCAAGTGTTGCAAAGATAGATTTTGAATTATTACAACAAATAACAAATCGTATTACCAATGAAGTAAAAGGTGTAAACCGTGTTGTGTTTGATTTAACACCAAAACCTAGTGGAACAATTGAATGGGAATAAACAACAAAACAGTTCGCAAGAACTGTTTTTTATATACATATTTATAAAAAATCAACTAAATGAATATATTTAAGAAAGTAACTATTTGTAAAAACATTTACTAAAGAACAAAACTATGGTATAATTAAATAAACATACGAGGTGAAATATGAGTAACATCAATACAAATATAAAAGTACTAAGAGAAGAAGCAAGACTTTCTGTAGAAGAATTTGCGGAAAAAATGAATGTATCAAAGGAAACTGTTGTTAATTGGGAAAAAGGAAAACAAGATCCTACTAACGAACAAATTGAACAAATGTGTCCAATACTAAGAATACATCTTGAAGATTTCTTAGAACGCGATATCCAACAAGAAAGAAACGATGCGGGAAGACGTATGAAAAAATCTAATACTAGAATGAATTATAACTGGTATTTAGGTGACAAAAAAATAATGGCTTTTTATATATCTTATTTAATTATAATACCTCTAGTATTCTTTATAGGTTACTTATTATCTAAATCAACTTATAGCGATTTTGTTGCACAAATAACTGATGAAGAAGTGTTAAAAAGAGTTAAATTGTACTATTATTTATCAGGCCTTGCATGGGTTGGTGTAGTTACTTGTATATATGTTTTGATATATTTATTTAAAAAGCGTATTATTAATTTTAGATGGTGGTATTTAACATGGATTACCGGAATACTTGCAGTATCAGTATTCCTTGGTTCAGTAGCAGCACCATTCTTATATGCATATGCTTTTTATAAAGGAATAATAAAGAAAGGGAAAAATAGGTAGGGGGAAAAAATGAAAAAACCAGTAATAGCTTTAATGTATGATTTTGACCGCACTTTGTGTGCAAAAGACATGCAAGAATATAGTTTTATTCCTAGTGTAGGAATGGAAGCAAGTGAGTTTTGGAAAGAATCTAACCAAATAGCCGTTAAAAATAATATGGATAAAATACTTGCATATATGTTTTTGATGATTCGTGCTGCTAAAGAAAAAGGTGTTTCAATAACAAGACAATCATTTATGAATTTAGGTAAAGATGTTGTATTTTTAAAAGGTGTAAAATCATGGTTTAAACGTATAAATCAATTTGGAGAAAGCCTTGGTGTTGAAGTAGAACATTATATCTTATCTTCAGGATTGAAAGAAATAATTGAAGGCACTGATATCGCAAAATATTTCAAAAGAATTTATGCTTGTGAATTCCATTATAATAAAAGCGGTAATGCGGATTGGCCAAAACAAGTAGTAAATTTTACAACTAAAACTCAATTTGTTTTTAGAATATCTAAAGGATCTCTTGACCAACAAGATGATATAAAACTTAATAGTGTAACACAAGAAGAAGAACGTCATGTACCATATCGAAATATGATATATATTGGTGACGGTATTACAGATGTACCATGTATGAGAGTAGTTCGCATAAATGGTGGTGAATCTATTGCCATTTATCACAAAGATAACGTAGAAATTGCTAAACGATTACTTCACGATAAAAGAGTTGGCTATATTTGTAAAGCCGATTATTCACAAAACTCTGAACTTGAATCAATTGTGAAATTATTAATTCATCAAATGGCTCTTACAACCCAATTAACAGAAATCCATGATGAACAATATAAAGAATATTTAGGTGAACAAGTTGAACAATAAAGAAATTATAGAAGATATAAAAAAACATTTAACAGGGATAAATCAAGTTGATATAAAATATTTAAATGACCAATTAAAAAAATATTCTAAAGAAAAAAATGATGAAGTTGTTTATGAAATATTTACAATGATATATAAACGTTTAGATCCCGAAGCTTTACAAAAAATCCACTCTCAAGTAGAAAGTGTACAAGCTAAAAGAATAGCAGAATTTACTGAAGCAATAAAATTATATAATAATAAAGAATACGCTAAATCAAAAGAAATATTATTAAAATTAATTGATCTTTTTGAAAAACAGTTTTATATGCAAAAACTTAATTATTATGATTTTGGTGAAAAAATTGAAGGGTTTATTTTCTGTGAAACTCCCGCAAAAATGGACAAAATGAATATAAAGTTTTATCCAGAACCAATAACTCGTTACTTATATTATTTAGCTAAAATTCATCATGAAGAAAATGATGATTCTCTTGCCGCAATCGATTTGGAAAAATCACTTGCATATAATCCAAGATGTATTGGCAATATGTTGTATCTTTCTATAATCTATAATAATTTAAACAAAAATGAAGAAGCTTTTGAATTATTAAAAGAAGTATTAAAATATGCTTATCGCAAGGAACAACTTGCATCGGCATATCATTTAATCGGTAGATATTATCAAGAAAATCAAAAATATGATATTGCGATTGGATGTTTTCTAATTAGTAATTACTATTTTGAAAATGAAGATAATTATAATGCGATTATGGAAATAACTAAAGTTGCTGGTGTTATTCACTTTAATGGTGCCGATGATATCGTTAATACGTTTAAAAAATATAATCTTCAACACGGAGTATCAGAAAGAGTAATATTTACAATTAACGATTTTATTGAAAATTCTATCGATAAAATGAACTATGATACGGCTGAATACTTAACAAAACTAGCGTTCGAACTAACTAATAATAATAAATATAAAGTGCAATTAATGAAAATAAAAGCACTTAGAGGAGTAAAAAATGAAACAAGATAAAGCTATTTTAGTTTTGAAAATTATTTATTTTATTTGTGTTTGTCTATTTCCAATTTTAATATTACTAACTATATTATTAAAATGGCCTCTACGAATTACTTTTATTTATGTAGGTGTTGTAATAATATTATATTTGGTAGTACATATTATTCATGCTAAGAATTACCAATATATATGTCCTAAATGTAATAAACGGTTTAGAATATCAGTTTTTAAAGATATCACCGCTTACAATGCTAAGCCTGGTGCTAAAGTATTAGTATGTCCTAATTGTGGAGTAAAAGAAGTAATGAATAGTGAACATATTGATAGAAAATCTCTAAAGTAATTTAACTTTAGAGATTTTTAAATTTTAAAGATAAAAAAACTTGATAGTTTTTTCAAAATAGGGTATAATAAATTGAGACTGAGTTTCAAATTGATAAGGTGATTAATATGAATAATAGTAAAAACTATCAAACAAAACAAAAAAATCTTATTCATGAATTATTTGCAAATAGGAAAGGTGAACACTTCACAGCTGAACAGCTATTATTGACATTAGAAAAAAATAATACCCCTGTAAGTAAAGCAACTTTATATCGAACACTTGAACAGATGCTTGATAACCATGAATTAATAAAATACAATATTGATGGTTCTCCTGCCTGTTATCAATATGTAGAATGTTCGAAAAATCCCGATCATATTCATTTTAAATGTGAAATGTGTGGCAAAATCATTCATATTGATAATCCTGAAATATCAAGTTTAGATAACGAATTAGAAAAGATATATGGAATAAAGATAAATACTAAAAAAACCGTACTTTATGGAAAGTGCGATGAATGTAGGGGGAAATATGAAGAAAACTAAAACATTAAATTTATTAATAGTCTTACTAACAATGTTTGCATTAACTAGTTGTGCATTTATTCAAAAAACTAATAAACGAAAACAAATAGTAACAACGCTATATCCAGAATACGATATGATTAATAAAATAATTGGTACTAATCAAGAAACAAAAGATTTGTTTGATGTTACCTTAATTATTCCGCCTGGTCAAGATTCACACACCTTTGATCCAAGTATTCAAGATTTAATTACTATTAAAAATGCGGACATCTTTATATATACTGCCGATGAAATGGAAACATGGGTAAAAGATGTTGATTTTGGTACTGATACAATTGTAATTGATTTATCAAAAGATAGTTACAAAAAAACTGATGATGTGGATAAAACTTCAAGAATTAAACTTTTCCAAGTTGAAGATGATGATGATGAGGAACCAGGACATGATCACAATCACGTGCATGCCTATGACCCCCATTATTGGTTGTATCCAATATATTCTATCTATATGGTAGAACAAATAAGAGATGTTCTAATTAATAATGTTGAAGACCCTTTTGAGACCCGTCCTATTACTAAGGTTTTAACCGATAATGCCAATGCATATATTGATGAATTAAAAAAAGTTGATCAAGCATTAACTTTAATATCGCAAACTTCAACTCAAAATACAATGTATTTTGGTTCACCATTTTCATTCTATTATTGGCACGTAATATATGGTTTTGATTATGAGTTAACATATTCTACTTGTTCAACTGAGACTGAACCACCTATTAATGTACTATCTAATATAATTGATAAAATGAAAGCTAATAATATTAAGTATATATTCGCGAAAGAATTAGTAAACCAAGAAGCTTGTGAAATGATCAGCTTTCATACAAAAGCAGAAATTTTAGTCCTACATTCAGGACACAACGTTAGTGTTGAGGATTTTAGAAATCCTGATGTATCGTATTTAACAATTCTTTGGCAAGATGTAGAAAACTTATCAAAAATGTTAAATGTTGACTATAATCAAATAATTAAAGAGGTAAACGATTATGATATTAAAATGCAATAATCTTACAATCGGATATGATAATCATCCAATTATTAAAGACATTAACCTAGAAATAAACCAAGGTGATTATGTTTGTATTTTTGGTGATAATGGTAGTGGTAAATCTACCCTTGTAAAAACCTTATTAGGTTTAACGCCTAAATTAAAAGGTGACATAATATTAGGTGAAGGACTAAGCCAAAAACAAATAGGCTACTTACCTCAAAAAAACGCTAATTTAGCAGACTTTCCTGCTTCTGTTTATGAAGTAGTAAGATCAGGCTGTTTAAATAGCTTAAAATGGCGTCCGTTCTATGGCAAAAAAGAAATACAACGTACTAAAGATATGATGGAATTATTAAAGATAACTAACCTATCTACTAAATCATTTAGTGAATTATCGGGTGGTCAACAACAAAGAGTATTACTTGCAAGAGCTCTTTGCGCAACCGATAAACTTTTGATTTTAGATGAACCATTTACAGGGCTAGATGGTGTAACTGCCAAACAATTACATCAAACTTTAGATATGATAAACAAAGAATTAAAAGTAACAATTATTATAGTTTCACATTTTATTGAAAATATTTTAAAGCATGCAACTAAAGTAATTCATTTAAGTCAAAATTGTATGTTCTGTGGTAATCCAGCTGACTATATGAATCATTATCGCAAAGAATTACTTCTTAGTAGAAAACAAATAGATGAGGAGGATATTAATGATTAGTTCAAATATTGTAAAAAACTTTTTTAATAATTTTGATATTATTAAATATCCCTTATTTGTTGGAATACTCTTATCAATTACGGCAGCTATTTTAGGTGTAGTTTTAGTATTAAAAAGATATTCAATGATAGGTGATGGATTAAGTCATGTTAGTTTCGGTGTATATGCCATAGCAATTGGAGTAGGATTTACTAAAATTCCCCTTTTAATTGTTATACCAGTAGTAATATTTGCGGCATACATTTTACTTAGAATTGGTGAAAGTACCAAAGTAAAAAGTGATGCGGCAATAGGATTATTTTCATCATCGGCTCTCGCAATCGGATATATCTTCGGTTCCCTTAAACATGGCGGATTTTCTACGGATATTAATAGTTTGATGTTTGGTAGTATAGTTTTCGCAAATCGTCAAGATTTAATAATTATGTTAATCACGGCAGCGCTTGTAATAGGCTTATTTATAATTTTCTATAATAGAATATTTGCGGTAACATTTGATGAACCCTTTGCTAAAGCAACAGGTACAAATACTAGATTATTTAATATGCTTTTCGCCTCACTTACAGCCATAACAATTGTAATAGGAATGCGAATAATGGGAACATTACTTATCTCTAGTATAATAATTTTTCCAGCGTTATCATCAATGCAAGTATTTAGAAAATTCAAAAATGTTATTGTATCTTCTGCCCTTATATCATTATTATCATTTTTAATAACATTCTTTGTCTTTACAAATTTACCTTTTGGCGCAAGTGTTGTTGTTGTAAACCTAGCTATCTTTATTATCTTTGTTATAGTAGGAAAATTCAAACGTAGATATGGAAACTAAAATAACTTTAGATGAAGCATACGATTTAGCATGTTCATTTGAGGCAAAAGAACAAGTAATCGGTATTCAAAAAGAAAAAATATTACATAAAACTTTGAAATATTATTTGTGCCCAGATGATACTAAACACGAAATAAAAATTACCAAAGAAAATAAAGGGGTTTTATATGCTGATATCTTACTAGATAATGTTATTTATGAAATTCAAACAAGAAGCTTTAATGCATTAAGAAATAAACTTAATGAGTTCTTAAAACAACATCAAGTAATTGTTGTTTATCCAATTGCATATATTAAACAAATTACTAATGTCTCAAATGAAAACACAATATTATCTAACAAAAAATCACCTAAAAAAGGAAATCCCCTTGAGATATTTGTAGAGCTTTATAAAATAAAGGACTTCTTAAAAAATAGCAATCTAGGTTTCAAAATCTTTTTATTAGATATGGATGAATATCGAAAAATAACAACAAAAAAACACTACCGTAGTAGTGGTTATGTAAGATTAGTTCAAATTCCTAAAAAAATTGAAAAAGAAATTAATTTAATAAATAAGTATGATTACTATGAATTATTAAAAAATTATAACTTCAGTAATAGTTTTACTTCAAGTGATTTTTCTAAAATAACTCACTTAAATACTAGAAAATCAAGAATAACACTAAATGTTTTAACTTATTTAGAAATAGTTAAAAGAGTAGGTAAAACTGGCAATAGTTATATATATGAAATAACAAAATAAAGCAAGCGACTTACCGCAGTTCCCATAGGGAATTTTCCGGTAAGTCGCAGGTTCAGCGTCAGGCGTGGCGTAATGCCACGCCTTTTCTCTTGCTCGTTTTAATGTTTTTCAGTTGTTTTCGTCAAGCTCGTCACCCCAAAGCGGTTTGTCGATTGCTCCGACGAAGTTATAAACGATTTCTAAGGTCTGTCTGTAATGTCCGTCAATCTTCGTTTTCTCGTGAACAATCACCTTGTCGATGAACGAACGAAGAATTTCAGGCGTGAGTTCTTCAAAACTGCTGTACTTATGGATGAGCATCATAAAATCGAGGATTTTATCGTTTTGTTCTTTCGCTCTCTCGATTTCCGATTTCAGAGTTTTAACTCGCTCTTTCAGCGCGGCTTGCTCCGATTCGTATGTATCGCTCATCTTTAAGTAACGTTCTTCGGAGATTTTTCCTTCGACCTTGTCCTCGTAAAGGCTCTCGATGATCTTGTCGAGTTTTTCGATACGTTCTTCCGAAGTTTCGATTTCTTTCAGATTCTCTTTGAGTTCCTTTTTCGTTTTCGCTTCGGCGTTGCTTTGTAAAGTCCGCAAAAATTTCTCATTCTGACTTTTGGCAAACTGAATCGTGCGACGCAAGTCGTCCTGTATCAATTCCGTAACCGCTTTTACGGTTATCTGATGAGAAGAACAGGTGGTTTTCTTTTTCTTACGATACGACGAACAGTTAAAATATTCCGCTTGTTTCATTGTCGTACAACGGCAGAGATACATTTTCTTTCCGCAGTCAGCACAGTAAACTAATCCCGAAAGCGGACTCATTTCGCCCATATTGGTGGGACGGCGTTTGTTCTGTCGTATTTTTTGAACGGTTTCAAAAGTCTGCTTATCTATAATTGCTTCCTGCGTATTTTCAAAGATAGCCCAGTCTTCTTTTGGCGTATTAATGCGTCGTTTAGACTTGTAAGACTTCTTATACGACTTGAAATTCACGGTACACCCCGTATATTCCAAGTTTTCAAGTATTCTTACAATAGTCTTTTGATCCCAAATTTCCGAATCATCTTTAATCTTCAATGACGTCGGCAAACCGTTCTTATGGAAATACACGACGGGAGTATCTATGCCGCGCTCGGTAAGTATTCTTGCAATCTGCGTCGGACCGTAGCCTTGAATACAGAGTTTGAAGATTTCTCTTACGACTTCCGCACCTTTCTCGTCTATGATCCATTTCTCTTTGTTTTCGGGATTTTTCTTATAGCCGAGAGGCGGTATGCTCGTAATATGTTTGCCCGCATTGCCTTTTGCTCGGACAACCGCTCTAATCTTTTTACTGCAATCTTTGGCATACATCTCGTTTAAGATGTTCTTGAACGGCGTAATATCGTCGTCTGGATTGGTTTCGCTGTCCACTTGGTCGTAAATAGCAATAAATCTTACGTCGGCTTCCGCAAGATAATATTTCGTGTAATATCCCACAAGAATATGGTCACGTCCAAATCTTGACATATCTTTGACAATAACAGTAGAAATTCTTCCGTTATCCACGTCGTCCATCATACGCTTGAAATCGGGACGGTCGAAGTTACTGCCCGAATATCCGTCGTCCACGTAGAATCTTACGTTGCGCAAGCGGTTTTCGTCCGCATACTTTTGCAATAGCATTTTCTGATTGCGGATGCTGTTTGAATCGCCGTCCAGATCGTCGTCGCAGGAAAGCCTGCAATAGCAAGCCGTCCATTGTTCTTCTGTGCTTTTTACTTTCTTATTTTTAATTGTCGGTTGCAAATTCATTGTTTATTACCTCCCGAATTGCAACTTTCAAACGATGACTTATGAGATAACCGAACGGAAGGCTTTAAAGCTTCGTCTATATTCCGTTCGATTATTCTTTTTGTAATGTCGAACGCCGTGTTGTCGGCATCCGTTCTTTCACGGGAGATAACGGTGTAAACCGTATTCCCGATCACTTTTTCGCGGCTTCTTATATATTCGCCGTTCGGTTGTTTCAAGTAATAGGTAAATATACTTGCCGTGGGTTTTGTTGATATAATGGTTTTTGCTTTGTTTTCCGTAATTTTAATCTCCTTATCATTGATTTCAATTACGCAAAACGGCAGGAAATAGGTTACGGCAAATCAGTAGTCAGGGTGCCGTTTTCTTTCTTTTTCTTCAAAGTCTCGTATCCCTCTTTAATGAGGCGGACTTTGGTTATGTCGTTTTCTTCGAGAAATTCGTTTATTTCATTAAAAAGCGCTCTCGGTATCATCGTGCCGAAGTTTCCGCTTGCCTGTTTTCTCTTTTCCTTATTCTTTTCTTCATACTTCCTGCGCGTCTTGCGTACAGGCGTATCTTCCTTTCTTTCCATTACGCTTAACCTCCGAAATATTATTCTCGTATTGATACATATTTTATCCTTTTTCAGATAAAAAGTCAAGCTCTGATGGGTAATAGAGGGAAGATAGCCCTTAAATTTTACTTATAATTGTTGTTTTTGTTGTGCTTTTCGTACCGGTCGCGTTCTTCTTCGATTTCGCGCTCTATCTGTTGTAGCCGTGGAATCCGCATCGTTACGTCCGGCGTGAACATAGAGAGAACGGAGTCAAAGAAACTGCCGATGGTTTTCGGCTTACCTTGACTTATCCGCTTATATTCCGTAGGATTCATTCTTGCAAGCGTTTTTCCGACGCGGGCGTAATGCGAATCGCTGTCCTTTTCCCGTTGCAGATTTTCCGCTTTCTTCGCATATTCGAGCGTTTCACCCATAGAGCGGTCAAGCCGTTTTGTCAGGTCTTTATTTTCCGCCGTTAAAGCAACGACCTGTTCTTGCAACCGTCCGCGCTTTCGGGGAATATCTCCGTTCTTCGCCTCGGCAAGAGCGTCTGCATAAACCTGATTTTCTTGCCGTATCGCCTCGGCTTGTTCGATTATTTTCTTTGCCTTAAATTCCGCCGTGGAAAGGTGTTTTGCCTGACTGCCTTCCTTGCCGCGCTGTAAACCGTACTTTTTGCCGACAGCGTTGTAAAAGTCAGTCTGCAATTGTCGTAGTTGCGATTTGTCGAACAATTCTTTACTGCAAAGCCTTCCGTCCGGCGTGATAGGGACAAGATTCAGGTGCATATGCGGCGTGGTTTCGTCCATGTGAATTACCGCCGATATTACGTTTTCCGTTCCGTATCTATCTTCAAAGAATTTGGTACAGTCCGAAAAGAAGTTGTATTGCGATAATTTCGATAGTCCGTCAAAGAAAGCTTTATCTGCGCCCACGACAATAGAGTTCAAAACGACTGCGTCTTTGCGAGGAGTGAGGTTCAACTCGGTTATTCGCTTATTGATGAACTCGGTGTACGATCCGTCGGGGTTGTGCATATGATAATTGTACTTTGTCTTTGAACTGTCTATCTGCGGATTGTCCGACTTATAATTCTCGTCCCGTTCGTTCTCGCGTTCGATAGGGGCGACGTCTTGCTTATGGCATTTTTCCATGTGACATACTAAATATGATATTGTGGTTTCCTCCTTTCATTTTGATTTAGTGGCGTTGGGCAAAGTGTGTAGTAGAGAGTGTCTGCCGCTATTATTTTTTGTGGACACACAGCCTCGCAGAGCCCACGAACTTCGCTCGCGAAGTATAGTGGGCTACACTTTGCCTAACCTGTTTTCTTTTTGCTTCCTGTTTGCTTCCTGTTTGATTCCAAAGTTGCGCCCGCTTATGGCGGACGATATTGATTGTAGTTTTTCATATATACCTCCTGATTTTTAGCGTGAAAAAGGTCGCTGATTATCTTTCATCACCGACCTTAATGTGCGTTTCGGTATAAGCCGTAACGCGGTATTTAATTGTCCGTTTCTCTTACATAATAAAGCCTCCTTGTTTTTGTCTTAGAATAAAAAAATCCGCACGAATGCCAATCAACCGTTAAACGGTAATCTTCTTCGTGCGGATTAGTTCCGCGTATTAAATTGTAGGTTGCACTTAAAAAATTGTACAACAATAAAACCCACACCTCAAACCGCATTTTTACGGTTGAAATGCCTGTCGCAGAAATTGCTCGTTCACAAACGCAACTCTATGGTAAAGCGACAGTAATTCTCCGCTACGATTCTATGCCGTAGCGATGTTCACTTCCACGTCAGGGGAAGGAATAATAAGTATACTCCCTACAATTTATATATACCCACAATAGCAACAATTCAAACACATGTTCGTAATTGTATTCTTATTTTAGCATCTCTTTTTCATAATGTCAACAGTCAAATGTCCACAATTATGGACATTTGAAAAGATTTTCATATCAATTCAAAAGCTCACGCGTAAAACTGATTATACGTTCCTTTGTAAGCAATCAGCTTTTCGAAATTTCACCGTACGATAATACGCCCTTTATTTAGTATTTTTTAACCATAGTTTCTGTATGTACGTTATTAACAAAATAAATACTTGTATATCTTTGCATAGTAGTCGATTAATTCTTCATTAATCTCTGTTGGCACGCACTGATACATAAATCGATTCCTTGCTTTTATCATTCCATAAATAAAATTTCGATCTCCCCAAAGAGGACGTTCTATATCAATAGCATATTGTAATTTTCCATGATTAAAAATAAAATTAGCAGTGTTGCAATCAGTTAAAATAAAGGCACTTTCCGTCAACTCAGGTACAATATCAAAACCCGCAAGCAACTCTGCTTTTAGTTCCGGATTAGCGCTTTCTATTAATGACTTTAAAAAGGATGTCCATGAGGTGTGTTCCGATTTGCCATATCTGTCTATAAAGCCGAAAGAAGAAGATTTAATTTGAGCTACTTGCTGAATAAAAGTCGCTATCTGCGACAGTATCGTTGTCTCGCAAGCTTTGTTATAAAATACTTGCCCGTCTTTTTTCTCTTCTTCTAAAACGACAAAGTCATCAACAAGCTCGCCCTTATCGTATATTTTATCTATTTTTACCACAGGAAAATTATGACTGATTAGAATGTCGTGTGAAAACTTTTCGATATAATAAGATTCGTCTGTATTTGGTGTATTATAGCTTGCTCGCGCAATTTTAATAACTTTATTGTCTCTGCTAAATATGTAATGCTTCTCGCTATAATTGAAAGGCAAATATCCAAGCGCTTTCAAATTATTATAATATGGTTCTTTTTGAGGTTCATTATGGACAGTTGCGGATGTACTTCAGAAAAGATTAGATGTCTAAAAAGCTTGTAGTTAAAGCTTTTTAGACAT
>DPOU01000015.1 GCA_003539625.1 Acholeplasmatales bacterium | reverse complement strand
CCCCAGTTAATTTAAAGGACCATTATAACATAGCGTTTTTATTGACGCAAGCAATTATATAATTTTTATATTAAGTTTAATTCTTCCGCAATCATTTGAAAAACGGAATAAGCGGGGCGATAGTCTGAATTATGAATTCCCATATCACTTAATGTCGCATCAATTTGTTCTACTAAGCCATTAGGAATAGGTTTTTTATTTGTAAATATACTATCTAATTTATTTAATAATTGATTAAGCTTTTCTTCATATTCATCATTCATTAATTCTTCACTATACATATAAGATTTGAAATCTTCAATGAGAATTGAATACAATAATAATTCACTATATTGTTCAAAGACATCTTTGTTCTTATCAAATGCATCTTCATAATATGTTTTCATATCAGCTAATACATTAGCTAAAAAGCCATATCCAATATCAAATATTTCTTCTAAATCTTCATCTAGTTTTTGATTTTTTTCATATTCATTATATATATATTCAGTAACTTTCAAAACATCGGATATAGCATAGTAAACAGAAGCTCCCTTTTCTTTTAACATTTCAATTAGTTCATCACATTCATCAATGTAATTACGATAGTCTTCATAAATATTCATACGTATACCTCTTGCTTTCTATAACTATTATAACTAACTATTATAGTTTTGTCAATTAAAGATATTTAGTTAAATTAAAAATACTTTTTTATGTTTTATTTTTGTTACTTTAACTAAAATGTGTTATACTAATTATATATAATAATAATTGAGGTGATAAAATGAATGATGTTGTAATAAGAGCTCTTGCTTATAATAAATCAGTTAGAGTGTATGCGGTATCAACAAAAAATGTATTAAATGAAATAGGTGATCGTTTGAGTTATTACCCAAGTGCTCTTGATGCTTTAGGAAGAGTTTTAAGTATGGGAGCTATGATGGGCTCAATGTTAAAGTTAGATGAAACTGTAACAATCAAAGTTGAAGGTGATGGACCTATCGGTAGAATTATTGTTGATAGTGATGCTCATGGTCATATTAGGGGTTATGCAGAAAACCCACATTGTCATTTTGAATATTCTGATGCTAGATTAAACGCAAAACAAACCATAGGTACAACAGGATTCATAAATGTTATAAAAGACTTAAAATTAAAAGAACCATTTATAGGCTCTACTCCAATCATTAGTGGTGAAATGGCTGAAGATTTCGCATATTACTTTAATGTAAGTGAACAAGTACCATCTGCTGTTGGTTTAGGAGTTTTAGTTAATGAAGATAGCAAGGCAGTTGCGAGTGGAGGATTTATAATTCAACTATTACCCGATACTCCTGAAGAAGTTATCGAAAAAATTGAAAAAAAGTTAGCAATTATTCCAACTGTTTCAGAAATGCTTTCTTCTGGTTATGAACCTAAAGATATCATATATAACATTGTAGATGATGTTGAAATACTTGATGAAGTACCATTAGAATTTAGATGTACTTGTAGTAAAGAACGTTTTGCAAATGGTATTCTTTCTTTAGGTGCAGATGAAATCAAAGAAATGATTGACGAGAATAAACCTCAAGAAACTGTTTGTCATTTTTGTGGAAACAAATATGTCTTCGATAAAAGTGATTTAGAAGATATCTATAAACTTGCATTAGAGAAAGGAAAAACTAAATAATGGAATTAAATATTGAGTTATTAAAAAAACTTACATCAATACCTAGTCCTTCAGGATATACTTTTAATCTTTCAACTTATATCAAACAATATCTTGAAGATATGGGGTATAAACCTTTTTATAACCAAAAAGGAAATTTATTTGTTGAAGTAAAGGGGAAATCTGATTATAAAATGGCAATAAGTGCCCATATTGATACTCTAGGACTAATGATAAGAAGTATCAGTAATGATGGTAAAATTATGTTCACACAAATTGGTGGTCCTTTACTAAACACTTATGATGGTGAATATTGTTTAATCCACACACGTAGTGGTAAAACTTATTCTGGAACTATTCTATCTACATCTCCAAGTGTTCACGTTTATAAAGATGCTCGTTCTAAAGAACGTGACGCAGAAAATATGTATGTAAGAATTGATGAATTAGTGTATAGTAAAAATGATGTTACAAAACTTGGTATTCAAGTTGGAGATTATATTTCTATAAATCCTAAATTTGAATACACTGAAACTGGCTTTGTAAAAACAAGATTCCTTGATGACCTTGCAAGTGCATTCTTACTTCTTGAATATCTAAGAGAATTAAAGGAAACTGCTACTGTTCCAAATTGTACTTTATTATTTGCATTTACCACTTATGAAGAAGTAGGACATGGGTGCTCAAGCATTCCAAATGTTTCAGAAATTTTAGTAGTTGATATGGGTTGTGTTGGTCTTGATTTGACTTGTACCGAAGAAATGGTTTCTATTTGCGCAAAAGATGGTTCTGGACCTTATGACTATATGATGACGACTAAATTAATAAACCTTGCAAAAGAAAATAATTTAAACTATGCCGTAGATATATATCCTTTCTATTCTTCTGATGGTTCAGCAGCTCTTAGAGGTGGAAACGATATTAAGTGTGCTTTAATTGGTGCAGGCATTCATGCTTCACACGGAATGGAAAGAACACACAAACATGGTTTAGAAAACACATATAAATTAATTAAACTTTATGTAAACAGTTTATAACAAAAAGCCTTATTCGGATGAACCGAAAAAGGCTTTTATTTTAAATTATCATATATTTTCTTCAAATATTTATTTATTATTGATTCTTCAACATCTTCATAAGATTCTTGTTCAGGTATAACTGTAATTAACAAACTTATAATAGATTCTAATAATTGATAAGCTAATTCAGTTCTTTGCGATTTCTTGTCCATTTGAGCCGAAATTTGAAGCATTTTTGGAGTTTCAGAAGTCGCTTGATTAATTTTCTTAGTTATGTTCTTTAATACCTTATCTTTTTCGTGAAACCAATCATCTAAATTGATACCTTGATAGAAGTTATCATATTTAGTTAATTTCTTCATCATATTAAATAAAGCAGGATTTTTAGGATCATTATCTAAAATTATATTAGCTAATAAGCCTTGAACATATAAATCTAAATTAGATAGTGTCTCATACCTTTTATTATCTGTTTGATCGTTTAATAATTGGTCATAAATAAATTCTGCAAGTTCTAGTAATTGATTGTACTCCTTTTGAATATTGTCAAACAATTGTTTATTGTATTTCATTTTTATACCCCTCTATTTCTTTATAAACTCTTGCGATTGGCAAACCCATTACATTATAATAATCACCATTTATTTTTGTAATGTATTTACAAAATGTACCTTGAATTGCATAGGCACCGGCTTTATCATAAACGTTCTCTTCATTTATGTATGTCTTTATTTGTTCAGTAGATAACTTTGAAAAAGTAACTTCAGTAATTTCATGAATAGTTTTAATAATATCGTTGTATATAAATGTCACCCCTGTTACTACTTGATGAGTAGTATTACTTAATGTGGTTAACATTTCAATTGCTTCTTCTTCACTATGAGGTTTACCAAGTATTTTACCATTAATTGTAACAATAGTGTCTGCACCTATTACAAGTGCATCTTTATTATTTCTAGCTACATCTTTAGCTTTTTGTAATGATAATGATTCTACTACTTCAATTGGCTTTAAACCTTTATCAATTACTTCAACACAAGTTGAAGGTATTACAATATGTTCTATATGAGCAAGTGATAATATTTGGGTTCTTCTTGGCGAACCTGATGCAAGTACTATTTTCATTTTTTTATTACCTCATACCTTTTCTATATTATAACATTTTTAATTAATGAATGCCATTACATAACTTTTTTAATTAATTTCAAATACACTGTTTTATTATAGAAGTTGATTAAAATTGGAGCAAAAATAAGATTGTATAAGTTATCTAGCAATAAACACCTGTCAATGAAAACAGGTGTTTTATAATTATAACTATTTATTCTTTTTATATCCCCATATTACATTGCAATTGCCATAATTACTATAATTCCACCACTCAGACCATCCACTTGGCCTTTCTAGCGCTTCACAGTATACTGTTATAGCCTTGCACATATTAAATACTTCATCACCCATACTTGTCACACTATTTGGGATTATTATACTTGTTAAACCTATGCAACCACTAAATGCAGAGTCACCTATACTTGTTACACTATTTGGTATTTCTATACTTTTTAAACTTGTGCAACCACTAAATACAGAGTCACCTATACTTGTTACACTATCTGGTATTTTTATACTTTTTAAACTTCCGCACCAATTAAATGCAGAAACTCCTATACTTGTCACACCATCAGGAATTTCTATACTTTTTAAATTTCTGCATTTTGAAAATACACCGCCACCTATTAACTTTGTATTAGGATTAATAGAAAAAGATTCTGTTGTGTTATTCGTTACCCCTACAATTACCAAATATGGGTTTTCTGTATTACCTAAATATTTACCATTATCATATATATTATATGAAATGTTGTCACAATCATCAAATGCACAATAGTCTACAATTGTTACACTACTTGGAATTTCTATACTTGTTAAGCCTGTACATCCATTAAATGCACGCGTTCCTATAGTTTTAACACTATCTGGTATTTTTATACTTGTTAAGCCTGTGCATCTGTAAAATGCATCAACTCCTATACTTTTAATATCTTCAGGAATTATAGTATTTTTACATCCCATTATTAATGCATTGGTTTGTGTATCTATTATGGCATTACAGTCATTTCTTGAATCATATTTTTGATTTTTCTTATCTACTATTATACTTGTTAAATTTTGGCATCCGCTAAATGCAGAATCTTCGATATTTATCACACTGGCTGGAATTTCCAAACTTGTTAAACCTGTGCATCCTGAAAATGCAAAATATCTTATACTTGTAACACTATTTGGTATTTCTATACTTGTTAAGCCCGTGCATCCACTAAATGCAAAAGCTCCTATGATAGTAACACTATCTGGTATTTCTACCCTTGTCAGGCCTATGCATCCACTAAATGCAAAAGATTCTATAGTAGTAACACTATTTGGTATCTCTATGCTTGTTAAGCCAATACATCCTGAAAATGCACCATATTTTATACTTGTAACACTATTGGGAATTTCTATACTTGTTAGACCAATAAAATTAGAAAATGCAGAATCTCCTATACTTGTTACATATAGTCCGTCATATTTAGCTGGTATTATTATGTCTATATCTATTCCAATATACTCTGAAACATAATAACTTTTCTTATCTTCATTTAATTTATATATTAAACCAGATGTTGCTACTTTATTTCCACATATTGTACATATTCCTTCATCATTACATATATGTTTTAATTTTTTAATTTCTTTTATATCAAATTTTTCGTGACATTTTGTACATTCTTCATGTTCAATTCCTTCTTCTGTACATGTTGCCTGTTTGTCTATTACCCATTCTATTGACTGATGTTTACATTCTTTTTTACAACTAGTAAATAAGCATACAGTTGCAATAATAAATAGTGCATATGTTATTTTTCTTAATCTCATTTCTTTGCCCCTCTTTTCTTTATTATATGCTTGCATTATACTACTTATTTAGTATAAATTCAATTAATTTCATAATACAGTTATAAAAAGTATTCTGTATTAAATAAATATACAGAATACTTACGACTCTTTACTAGTTCTTTTTATATCCCCATACTACTTTACAATTGCTATAATTCCATAATTCTTTCCATTCATTTGGTTTTACTGATGCTTCACAGTTTATTGTTAAATTATCACAATTATAAAATACAGAATTTCCCAAACTTTTCACACTATTAGGTATAAATATAGTCATTAAACTCGTACACTCTGAAAATGCTAAATCTTCTATACTAGTTACACTGTTAGGTATGACCATATTTGTTAAACTTTTACAACTACTAAATGCGCGTTGTCCAATACTTTTTACACTATTAGGTATGGATATGCTCTTTAGACTTGTGCAACCAAAAAACGCATCAAAATCTATTTTTGTTACTTCACCAGAAATTATTATATTTGTTAAACTGGTACAACCACCAAATGCAAAATTTCCTATACCTTTATAACCAGTTATTGTCACTTCTTTTAGTGTTGTAGGCACATAGCCATAATTAACAGATTTATAAGTGGCGCCAAAGATATATCCAAAATGTGTTTCACTACCTCCGTTACCTATAAATGGTAATGTCATACTCGTTAAGCTTGTGCAACCTCCAAATGCAGATTTTCCTATACTTATTACACTATTCGGAATTGTTATGTTCGTTATATTGCCAAAACCATAAAATTTATAATCACCTATTTTAGTAACTGTTTCTGGTATTACTATTTCTGTTACTTCTTTATATTCGTTATTTTCATCTAACATATAGAAATGACTTGCATAGCACATTGGATTTGAACTAGAACTACTAAATGATATATTGCACCAATCTTCTATTGTTCCATTATAATAAACATTTGTTAAACTTGTGCAACCACCAAATGCGCAATCTCCTATATTTGTGACACTATTTGGTATTATTATACTTACTAAATTTTTGCAATCCAAAAATGCAGAAGAGGCAATATATGTAACATATAAACCATTATACATAGATGGTATCCTCACATTTGCATCTTTTCCATTATACTCACTAACATTGTAATGATTTTTTTCTTTGTTTAATCCATATTTTAAGCCCTGTGTTGGAATTTCATCTCCACACCTATTACATATTCCTAGATTATTACATATATGTCCTGGTGCTTTTATTTCTTCTATGGTTAGTTTTTTGTGACATTTTATGCATTCATCATGCTTTATTCCATTTTTAACACATGTTGCTTCAACATCTACTATCCATACTGTTTTTTTGTGCTTGCATTCTTTATTACAACTAGTAAATAAACATATAGTTGCAATGATAAATAATGCATACGCTATATTTCTTAATTTCATTTCTTTGCCCCTCTTTTCTTTATTATATACTTGCATTATACTACTTATTTAGTATAAATTCAATTAATTTCATAATTAGAATTTAATATTATAACAAGCAAAAACACCTGTTATTAAAACAGGTGTTTTATTTTCAGAACTCATATGAGTTTAATTTTTTAGACTTCTTTATCTTTTTGACTGATTAATTCATACATCAATGGTGCATCTATTTTCTTAGTTGAATCAATTAATGAAGCAACCTTTATTTCTAATATTTTATGACCATATGTTATGGTTAAAGTATCACCAACTTTTAATTCTTTAGATGGTTTTGCAACTACACCATTTACTAAGATTCTTTCAGCGTCGCTTGCTTCTTTTGCGAGTGATCTTCTTTTTATTAGCCTTGATACTTTTAAATATTTATCTAGTCTCATATTATTCTTCTTTTGAATCTGTTTGTTGAGATTCAGTTGTTTGTTGTTCTTGTGAAGAAGTTTGTTCTGCAGGATTTACTCTTTGAGCAGGAGTATCAGTATCTACGATACCAGCATCTTGAGCCATTTTAGCTTTTTTCTTTTCCCACCAATTAAGTTTTCCTGTGTTAACTAACTCATCGATATCTTCTTTAGTTAATGTTTCAACTTCTACTAGATGTTTAGCGATTAAGACAAGAAGTGCACGATTTTCTTTAATTACTTCAACACCTTTTTGATAGCATTCATCAATTATCTTACGTACTTCTAAGTCAATTTCATGAGCAACTTTATCTGAGAAGTTTTTGTCACTCATATAATCACGGCCTAAGAATACATTGTGAGATTCGCTTTCATATTGTACAGGTCCAAGTGAACTCATACCGTATACTGTTACCATAGATCTTGCGATTGCGGTAGCACGTTCAAAGTCATTTTGAGCACCAGTTGTCATTTGACCAAATACTAATTCTTCAGCAATTCTACCTGCTAAGAAACTTGTGATTTCAGCAGTAAGTGTTTGTTTTGTTTCTAAGAAGTTTTCTTCTTCAGGAGTCATTAGGTTATAACCACCAGCATGACCACGAGGAACAATTGTAATTTTTTGAACTACTTCAGCATGTTTTAACTTTAATCCTATTACAGCATGACCTGCTTCATGATATGCAATTAGAGCTTTTTCAGTATCAGTATATTTTCTACTACGTTTTGCAGGACCCATCATTACTCTATCAATTGCTTCATCAATATGATAAATCTTTATTTCACGGCAGTTTTCACGTGCAGCAAGTAATGCAGCTTCATTTAATAAGTTTTCTAGATCGGCACCACTAAATCCAGGAGTACGTCTTGCAACATCCATTAGGTTAACCCTTGGTGATAAGTGTTTATTTCTAGCATGAACTTTTAAGATTGCCTCACGTGCTCTAACATCAGGATTTGTAACAGTAATTTGTCTATCAAATCTACCAGGTCTAAGTAGTGCAGGGTCTAATATATCTGCACGGTTTGTTGCGGCCATGACGATTACACCAGAGTTAGGTGCGAATCCATCCATTTCAACCAATAATTGGTTTAATGTTTGTTCTCTTTCATCGTGTCCACCACCAAGTCCAGCACCTCTTTGACGTCCAACAGCATCTATTTCATCGATAAATAAGATACATGGAGCATTTTGTTTAGCAGTTTTGAACATATCACGTACACGGCTTGCACCGACACCTACATATAATTCAACGAAGTCAGAACCTGAAATTGTATAGAATGGAACTCCTGCTTCTCCAGCAACGGCTCTTGCCATTAATGTTTTACCAGTACCAGGACTACCAACTAATAATACACCTTTAGGAATTCTTGCGCCCATATCAAAGTATTTCTTTGGATTCTTCAAGAAATCAACGAGTTCAATCATTTCTTCTTTTTCTTCATCTAATCCAGCTACATCTTTAAATGTCACGTTAGAATGTTTAGCAAGTTTAGCTCTACTCTTTCCAAAGTCAAATGCTTGATTATTTGATTTTGCTCCTCTAAATAAAGAGAAGATAAGTATTCCAGCAACAACTAGTGTTGCAACTATCATAACGATGCTACCAACATCAACAGTCTTGTTTACTTTTGGATTAACTTCAAATGCAGCAACTTTATCTCTTTGATAAATAGCTTCAGCAATAGCTCTTACTAATTTTGTATCTTCTTCAGATCCTTTAAACGAATATACTTTTGAATTTGATCCAAATAAACTTGAACAATTTGCCGATTCTTTTGTATAAATATATATATAATAAATAGTTTGATTACCAGAACCTGGTGCACCTTGCCAAACAACATTGGTTACTATCAAATTTTCTTTTGTTTGAATATTGGTTGGATCAATTTCAACATTCTTAATTAAATCTTCACGTGCTTTTTTACCTGATTCAAAATCAGTGAAGAAAAGTTCATAAAATTTGTCGACTGTTATTTCAGTTGGTTTAGAACCACTGCATGATCCAGCAAACAAAAATATAATCATTATTAAAATAATTCCAAATATAATTATGTCGCCTAATCCAAAACGTTTGTTGGAACTTTTTTTCATATCAGCCATGTTTTACCTCCTTATTTTGTTATAAAACCAAGTATCGATATTGGTTGATTATTACTATCACACAACAACAACACTTTTGTTCTTTCTAAATAGGGAACTTTTTTGTCAGTTAAATAATTACTAACACTCTTAGTTCCACTTTTTAACTTTAATTTATCGCCATCTTTTCTTGTTCTTACAATAATTGGATAACTATGGATATTATACCATATTTTTACTTTTGATGTTATAAACGTGCAAATATTTTTATCGAGTATTAAAGTTCTTTCATTAGGTAGTTTATATGTACCACTTTCAGAAATTTCTAAATAAAATTCTTCATTTTCGTAAATTCTGTTAGTAATTATCACTTTACCATATTCTTTTACAAACAGTAATTCATTTGAGATTTTACTAACAATTTTATTTTGGGCACTTTTAATCATATTTAGCATTTCTTTTACCAATTCTTTAGATAAGTTAAATGGTTTTAAGATTCTAAATAGTATTTGCATTTGTAAAAAATCTTCATAATGCAATAATTTTTCTGCCATAAATTCTACATAATAATCGTTATTATTATATACATAATTTATCTCTTTTATAAAATCATTTTCAATTTTTTCAAAATAATCAGCAGCCATAAATAATGTATTACTATAATTTTCAATTGCCTTTATCCAATTTGAATTTTCTTCTTTTAATTTAGGGATTACGTAATGTCTTATACGATTTCTTGTATAATCATTTTCTTGATTTGAGCTATCCTCAAAAAACTTTATTCTGGATTCATTTGCATATTCATATATAGATGCTTTACTTACATCTAAAAGGGGTCTATATATTAGGAAACCTCGATGCATTTTTTCTTTTCGTATTCCAGCATATCCTTCTATTGAAGACGAACGGAGTAGTCGCATTATTATAGTCTCAAAATTATCGTCAGCATGGTGGGCTAATAAAATTACTGTGCTATTTGTTAGTTTTGCATCTTCATAGAAATATTCATATCTTTTTTTTCTAGCCCATTCTTGAAAATTGCTACCATCATAGTGTGGTAAATGATGGACAAAACAAGTAATATTTTGGCTTTTTGAAAAATCTTTGATGAATTCTTCTTCTATTGTTGATTGTTCTCTTTTTTGATGATTTATATGCACTACTGTAATATTTTCTTTTACTGTAGCTTTAAGTAATAAATCTAACAAAACCATGGAATCAACCCCTGTTGAGCAAGCAAGCAGTACTTTTTGGTCTTTGATAGTTTCTTTGAGATTGTTAATAATTTGTTCAAATTTCAAATTTATCATTTTTGTGCTCCTACTACTTTTAGTATTATACTACATTTTGATTGTTTTGTAAATTAATTATAACTATTCTAATCTAAAAGTTTTCTGAAGTTAAAGAAGTAGGTTATATAAAAAAGGAACGTTTGCTACATTCCTTTTACTTATTTTAATATCCATTAGTCGTTTTATTTAATCATTATTACATATATGTTACTATATATTTTTAGTGATATCGCAACATTTTTAAATTGTTTTTAAATTTCGTCAATAACCATTTTTTGAAGTTTATCATCAGTGTATTGAGAAATTTTAAGCTGGAAAACAATTATTTTTTTATTGTTTCTAGCACTATTGTAACTTCATTGCAAATATATTATTAAATAAAATAAATTATCTACTCTAAACAAAAGATGCATCTATTACACTAATGTAATAAATGCATCTTCTATATACTATTTTTTATTTCTTCTTCCAAAATATCTAAATACTTGTTTTTTATATTCTAGATATTGTTCGCCAAAAGTAGCTTCCATATATTTTTCTTCTTGTAACATTTGTAAATGTAACATTATAATTGCAAACAATGTACATATTAGATTTACTGGATTAAAGTAGGTAACTAATATTCCAATATATACTAAATCAAAGCCAAGGAAGGCAGGATTACGGCTTACTTTATATATACCATTAGTTACTAGTTTGGTTTGATCTTTTTCGGGTATTCCTGCTCGCCAACTATCTTTCATACATATTATCGCAAAAAGAAATACACAATCGCCACAAAGGCCTATAACTATTCCATTGATTCTACCATTATTAGGCATTAAGTTATAATTAAATACAATTGATAAAACTTCAACTATTACTATTAAATATGTTGCAATAGCCATTAATGTTTCTACTGTATGTAACTTTTTTTCTTTCCTACTGCCAATTTGTTTAGTCTTTATGCCTTGTCTTTTTTGTATAAGCATTTTAGTATAATATATTCCATAAAATATTACTAATACAATAACCGAAAGTAAACCATATGGCATAAATTCTTTGAAAAAGCCTAAATTCATATTAATTATTAGTATCCTTATTTCCTAGTTGTTCAGCACCATATCGGCAAATTAGCGAAGTTACTATAAACATTATACCTATTCCAAAAGATATATTCATATCAACATTTACTTCACCAACATTGGTAAGCACGTTCTTCATTATTATATAAGTTATCTCAATAAGAATTTCAACAACAACTGGAATGCACATTGTTAAAATACCTAGTCTCATCATACTTTTTGCGCCACTTAGGGTAAATGGTGTGCCATCTTTTAATTCTTTTTTGAAATAGTTTTCCGCAAATCTAGCTAAAACTGCTTCGCCAATACATATAATGATTCCGGCAACTAGCATTACATATAATGTATTAACGTTAACATCAGCTTCAGTTTCTAATATACTTTCAATGGTAACGCCACCAATTGTTATTGTTTCAGCACCTATAATAGTACTTATTATTCCTGCAACACATAAAAAGAATCCTACTATACAACATATATAAGTTATTTTACTTAGAATCTTACCAATCTTTGAAAGTAATTGTATTTTACTTATTGTTTTCATATTATTTACCTCTTTTATTCTTCCATATATTAGCACCAAGATATTAATTTGTCAATTTATATTATCTTAATTTTAGAAAGTTATTTTTTTAGTAGTTAATAAAATAGTAATATCTTCTTATCGGTATATTTAATAACTTAATATTTAATCATTCTTTAATTTCTAATTTTAAAATTATAGCAATATTATTACAATAAATGTAATGTATTCTAACTTTTTGTCCGTTTCCGTGGATATAACCTCCATCCACTTTAGCAAGATGATAACCATTTGCTGGCACACTTCTACTATAACGAAATTCAATACCATTAACAGTAAATGATTCTGAACTATGACCTTCTAATTTCATTGGAATAAAATCACTTACTTCTCCTTCAACAATAAGCGTTTCACCACTGTCATAAATTTTTTTGATATCTCTATACTCAATAATGTTAGTTATCAGAATTGAGAAAAAAACTAATACTGTAACGCTTAACCCAAAAATAGCAAAAACTCTTTCAGTAATAACTTTTTTACGCTCTGTTTCATCACTAAATGTCATTTTGTATTTAATGTTATGAACAACGACATAAGTAAAAGCTGCTATCATAAGAATCGAAATAATATAGCTAATTATAATATGAAATTCAAAGTCTCCAGTTTCATACACTGTTTTATAACCATCCATAATATGCCTCCTCTTCACATTACAAATTTTAAATTTAATTCTACCCAACCTAAATTGCATTGGTAGGTTTTATATTTATATATATAAATTGTTTTTATTTAATCAAATCAGAGTTCCAGTCCTTTAAGAAAATGCATAAGTCTCTTTCAAGGTATTTAAAATCTAAGAATGTATTAGTATTTAGTGGTGGTTTAGGTAAATTTGTTGTATCATTTCCTATAAAATGAAAATATTTACTTTTATAATCATTAATTTTGTCATTTTGTAGATCACCCAGTAACGGATCTAAAACTCTTTCATTTACAGCCTCTGCCATTATCTTTCTTAATTCCTCATCTGGCTCTTTACGGAAAAGATCTTCTTCTGCTTTTCCTGAAAGTGGAAGATAATCAACATTTTCTAAATCTTTTAACGTTGGAATTTCATCAAATATTTTATTATATATGTAAACAATATTATAATAAATCATTGTATCTCCATAATAATTATCTTTTATTTTCTTTATAACTATATATTTTGATTGGATTCCTAATTCTTGAGAATTCTTTTTATGAAACTCGTAAGCATAATAATCACCAACATTCCAAATATTTCTTTTAAACACAGGTTCTACTTTGATTTTCTTATTACCTTGATTAACATTTTCAATTTTTGTTTTAAGTTTATTTAACGTATTTTGCCATGAACGTCTTTCTCTTGTTGTTTCAAGTTCATCTAAATATTCATGTTCTGCTGTATTTGTCATATATGTTAATGCCTTTTCTTTGATTTCATCAGTAAGTATTCCATAATCCCACATTCGGTCTGCTAAAGCAAACCAAAATAAAGATTCTTCATCAGTTGAGAGTACTTCTTCAAAACATTTAAGCATTTCTTGATAAACATCTTGTGGTGAAACTCCACTTTTTAATAAATCATCTAACTTATCTCTAACATCTAGAGTAAGGTCATTCCCATATAAACTTGTACTCCAAAATCCCATTATTCTTCTCCTCTTAGTCATCAATCAGAATTTAATATTTCGATACTTACTATAACTCTTCTTGATGGTTTACTTTTATCATAATACTCATATTCTTCATAATATCCAATTTTAAGTTTTTGTCCGTTTTTATTAATTATTCCTTTATTTTTCGCAATTCTTGCATAACCATATGATTCATTTTCTAGATATTCAAATTCTATATCATTAATTTTAAAGGATTCACTTTCATGATTCCCCCACTTTAAACTAGGTGTCTTAAATTCTGTTACTTCACCAGAAACATATAATATTTCGTTATTTTCTATAGCTTTTTTAATTTTTCGATAATTACTAAATGGATGAATGTATAATGAATAAACTACGAAAGAAAACATTCCAACAAAAATAATCATTATTAGTAGTTTTAATATTTTTTTGTCTGCGCTAAAAAAGAAAGCCATACCCATTATTATAAATATCATTATAAAAAATAAGCTTAAAAAGAAACTGATATTATAATTATAACTAAATTTGTAAACTTGCATAATTTTATGTCCTTATATTAATCATATTGATAATGATATTTTTTCTTTATTTTTTACTATACTTTATAAAAATATTTTAACACGATGTTATTATTGATGTCAACTATTCTTAAATTCCATTTGAAAATATCATAGTAATAAGTAATTACACTATAGTATGATAAGAGATATCATTTATAAAAAACACCCATTTCTTGCATTATGCCACACTATTAGTGGTCCAAGAAATGGGGTGTATTTTATTGCTATATAGCTTTTTTAGTTTAGTTATTAATATCTATTTCTACATATTCATTATTTTTGTCTAGAACATATATATGTTCTGCATAACTTTCAGGAGTAGATGTAGCATTCATAATACGAATACTCCTCCATTCTTCTAATGTACCTCTGAAATACACATTAGTCAAACTTGTACAATTGTAAAAAGCCCCGTGTCCAAATTCTTTAACCGTATTGGGTATAGTTATGCTTGTTAAACTTGTACAGTTAGAAAATGCTTGTCTGTTTATTGAAATTATATTGCACAAAATTTCTATTTTATTTAATTTGGTGCAACCAGAAAATGCTTCATCTTCAATGCTTGTTGCAACACCATCTATTGTTATACTTTCTACTTCTTTACAACCGGAAAATGCCCTTTCTGCTATTTGTTTTGCATCAGTAATTTTAACTTCTTTTAGTGATGATGGAACATGATTACCAAATATATATCCGAATTTATTAATATTATTTCCATCGCCTATAAAAGGTAATATTATATTCGTTAAGCTAGTACAACCTGAAAACACTTGTTCGCCAATTGTTTCAACAGTATTTGGTATCACTATACTTTCTAAATTATTAAAATCTGAAAATGTTCTACTGTTAATTTTCTTTACAGTACTTGGTATTACTAATTTAGTTAATTCTTCATATTTACTATTTTTATTTAACATATAGAAGTGATTTGTTAAATTTCTATCATTATAATAAAATGGATTAGATGCTTGATCAATGAATTCAATATTACACCAATCTTCTAATGCACCATTATAATATACATTTGTTACATTGCCACAATGTGTGAATGCTTTACTTTCAATAGTTTTAATATTAGAAGGCAACACAATATCTGTTAAACTTGAGTTCCCCGCAAAAGCACTAACCCCTATACTAGTAATGGTGTTTGCCATCTCTACCTTAGTTATGTTTTCGCATCCCGCAAAAGCACTATTTCCTATTTCTTTTACTCCTTCAGAAAAAGTTACTTTTTTAATACTATCAAATCCAAGAAATTGATAATCACCAATACGATTAATAGTACCTGGTATAACTATTTCGGATATTTTTGCTATTTCCTTATATTCGTTATTTTCATCTAATATATATGAATTTGTTGCTTTTGAAATTGGATTTGAAGCAGAATTAGAAAACTTTATATTACACCAATCTTCTATAGTACCATTATAATAAACATTGTTTAAATATATATCTCCAAAAACATTTTCTTCTATATTAGCAATACTTTTAGGAAGAACTAAGTCTATGGAATGTCTTAAATAATTAAATGCATCTTTATCTATTTTATTTATGCCTTCTGAAATTATTAATTTAATAAAATAACAATCACTAAAAGCATTAGCTCCAATTTCAGTAACTGGTAAATTATTATATTCACTTGGGACTATTATTGTTGATACAAAAGTGTTTTTTTCAATTCTTAAACCAACGACTTTATAACTTATATTATCGGGGTTAAGTTCATACACTATCTCATCTGTAGTAGATTCATATCCGCATCTTGTACATATTCCTTGATTGTCATACGTATGTCCTAATGCTTTAATTTCTTTTGTACCAAGCTTTTCATGACAAATTGTACATTCTTCATGCTTACTTCCGTTTTCTGTACATGTTGCATTAACATCTACTATCCACATTGTTTCTTTGTGTTTACATTTGTTGTTGCAACTAGTAAATACAAATGTCATCATAATAGTAAGTAATATGTAAGATATATTTCTTAACTTCATCTTTTTCGCTCCTTTTTAAAATAGACTTTTATATCTATTACAAGCACTCATATTAACATTATACTATTTATTTTTTAAAAATTCAATTAATTTCATAATTACGTTTGTTTAAATGTCATAGAAAAAGTACTCTGAATTAATAACATACAGAGTACTAATATTTTTATTTATTGTTTTTATAATACCATACTATTTTGTTGACATTTCCGCCCCAATCATCATCCCACTTATCTGGTTTTCCTGGTGCTACACAATATACTGTCAAATTGGTGCAATTGTTAAATACATAGCTTCCCATATATTCTACATTGATTGGTATTACTATGCTTGTTAAACTTGTACAACCTTTAAATGCACAATCCCTTATGGTATCTACACTGGTTGGTATTTCAATATTTGTTAAACTTTTGCATTCACTAAATGCATAAGAGCCTATGACTGTAACACTATCTGGAATTACAACGCTTTTTAAATTTTCACATTTATAAAATACATATCTTTCTATATAATTAATACTGTTTGGGATTTCTACACTTGTTAAACCCGTGCATTCATTAAATGCATAACTCTTTATGCTTGTAACGCTATTTGGTATTACCAAGTCTGTTAAACTATAACACTTTGAAAATGCATAACTTTCTATACTTGTAACACTATCTGGAATTTTGGTTTTTTTGCAACCAGATATTAATTTATTTGATTTTGTTTCTATTATTGCATTACAATCTAGTCTTGAATCGAATATCGGATTTTTTTCATCTACTGTCATGCTTGTTAAACCTGTGCAGCCTGAGAATGCACCAATACCAATAAGTTCAACGTTTTTTGAAAGTTCTATACTTGTTAAATTCCTACATTCTGAAAAAGCATTTTCACCTATAACTACAACACTTTCAGGAAGTTCTATATTTTTTAAGCCTGTGCAGCCACTAAACGCTTCATAACCTATAACTGATATATTATCAGATATGTTAACACTTTTTATCCTTGTTTCTTTTTTAAAAGCTTCATTTTTTATTGCAACCACTGGATACCCTTTGTACTCTTTAGGTATTATAATTGCTAAATTGCTTTTATCATTTTCATCGTGATCTATCCCAGTTACTATATAATATGTATACTCAGGTCCCATTTCAAATTCTAATTCAGCTTGTTTTAATACATCACCACACCTTGTACAAATTCCATTTTTATTGTATTTGTGCCCAAGAACAGGTATTTCTTCGGTAGCAAGTATTTCGTGACATTTTGCACACTCTTTATGTTTGCTACCTTTTTTTGTACATGTTTCTGTAGCATCTACTATCCAATCTGATGATACATGTTTACATTCTTTTTTACAACTACTAAATACAAACATCATTATAATAACAAATAATACATATATTATTTTTCTTAATCTCATTTCTTTTTCCCCTTTTTATTTACTACATATTTAATTATACTATTTATTTTTTTAAATTTCAATCGTTTTTATAATTACATATACAAAAAGTATTCTATATCAATTATTAGATACAGAATACTTTTTATTCATTACAACTATTAAAATTATTTTAATAATTTATTAACTTATAAGCCTAATTTCATTTTCATCAATAGTTTCTGATTCAAAATCAGTTTTTTGCGTATTGCCATTGCTTTTTTTAAAATTCCAACTGATTTTTCCAGTATAAATGCTATATACCCAATTAGGTGTATATTTTTTTACCTTTACCTACCAAATGTTATTCTGTCATCTAGTAATAGGTGATTTTTTTATTTTGTTTGTTTTTGGTATAATACTCTCATTCGAAGGTAATTATGAAATATGGATATGTAAGAGTGTCTACAGAGGCACAAAATATTGCAAGACAAATGGAAGAGATGTATAAGTTAGGCTTAACAGATGAGTTTATTTATGTTGATAAACAAAGTTGCAAAGATTTTGAAAGAGAAAATTATAAGTTATTAAAGGAAATATTAAAAAAAGACGATTTATTGACAATTAAATCAATTGATCGTCTTGGTAGAAATTATGATATGATTATTAATGAGTGGAGTGAAATCACTAAGGTTATTGAGGCAGATATATTTATTATTGACTTTCCTTTGTTAGATACAAGGGAAGATGGCATGAATTTAGTTGGTAATTTTATTTCATATATTGTTTTAGAAGTTCTTTTTTTTGTTGCCCAAAACGAAAGGGAAAACATTAGAAAGCGTCAAGCAGAGAGGATTAGAATTGCAAAAGAAAAGGGAGTTCATTTAGGCAGACCTAAGTATAAACTCCCTGATAATTTTAAAGAAATTGTTAGTAGATTTCATAATAAAGAAATCACCAATGTTCAAGCTGCTAAGTTATTGAATATGAAAAGATGTACTTTTCTTAAATATTCTAAGTTGTATAGATAATGCCAGTAATACTGGCTTTTGGCTTTTTTAAATGGTGCTGACGATTGGACTCGAACCAACGACCTCCTCCTTACCATGGAGGTGCACTACCTATTGTGCTACGTCAGCATCCATTCTATTATAACATATATATGTTTTTATACAAAATTATTTACTTATTTAGTTTGAGTGATTTTTTATTAAACACGTTTGATTCAAAAGTTGTTATTTTTTTATCTTTATTATGTTTTTCAATTATTGCGTTAGTTACTAATATATCAATCATTTTAGTAAATGGTATTCCTTCTTTTTCGAATAGATAGAATGCTAGTGACCCTGGTATGTTATTTAGTTCATTTACATATAGTTTATTTTCATCTAGATCATATATATAATCAATGCGTACTACCCCTTTTAGGTCAAACCATCTATATAGTTCTTTTGATATTTTTATTATTTCTTCTTTTAGTTGTTCGTTTATTGAAGCAGGAATAATTCTATTTGGTGAGCCACTCATCTTGCCTTCACTTTTTTCATATTTTTGACTAAACGATAGTATTTCTTCATCGTGCTTTACTTCTTCAATAGTTGAAGTAATTAATTCATTGTGGTCCTTTATAACAGCACAATTGTATTCTTTAAAATTAATTATTGCTTTTTCAATTAAAACCTTGTTTGTGTATTTATAAGCTACGTTTAAAGCTTGTTCTAACTCCTCTTTGTTTTTGACTACTTTTATGCCAATGCTTGATCCAAGATATGCGGGCTTTACGATTGCCGGGAATGGAACTTCTTCAATTGTTTTTCCTTCAATCGCAACAATTCCTTCGACATTTGGGAAGTTACCAAGTTTTAACATTGCTTTAGTTGCTACTTTATCTTGAATGATAGCAGACGGAATTAAATCACTACAAGTATAAATTGCTTGATATATATCTAGAAATCCTACAACTGTTCCATCTTCAGTTCCATAGCCATGTAATACTGGTATAAAGATATCTATTGGATAACTCTTTTTGGGTTTGTTCAAATACTGGTAATATATTTGATTATTAATGTTTTTTATAAATACTTCTTTTTCTTTATTTATATAGTTACTTTTATATGTTTCAATACTGTTTAATTCTTTACTAACATATATGTGGTTGTTTTTATCTATATAAAAAATGGTAGTATCATACTTGTTATGATCAACGCTAAAATACGTTTGTAAGCCCGAAATTACGGATATTTCGTGTTCTACACTTTTACCCCCAATAATTATACCCAATTTAATTTTTTCATTATTCATTTTATCACCTTTCTAAAAAACTATCTGGTAAATCATTTTCAATCAATAAGTATACTTCTTTTTCTAAACTTATTTTAAATATATATTTGTAAGCTTCTTTAAAGTTATCAAATAGTAAATAATTGATATTATTGTTATTTAAGTAAGTTGCAATATATGTACTTGCATGATTTTTTATTAAACATATTTCATTTATATTGTTTAATTCTTTGGCAATTGTTTCATTTAGTTCTTTTTCGCCTTCTCCCGCATCTACTATTCCTGGAGTAATTAGGCAAAGATAACCTTTTTGTCTTTTTAAGACATCTAAAGCATTTTTAAAGCCTATGATATTAGAACTATATGAGTCATCATATATATGTAGTTTATTAATCTTTTGATAACTTAAACGATGTTCAGATGGTAGAATTGCCTCAATGGCTTTTTTGAATTCTAAATCATCTATTATTATGTTATATTCTTTTAGGGCCATAGTGGTTACATAACTTGCAAGAATATTTGAAATTTGATGTTTTCCTAAAAGACTTGTTGATGCTTGAAATAAGAACATATCATCTTTATATATATCAAAAATAGTTTTATCTACTTTATATGTTATGTTTTTGGCATGATATGTACCCCTATCTATACCATATGTTAATACGTTATATGTATTGCTGAGTTGATCTTTTACGTTATTTAAGTATTCATTATCAGTATTTAATATTAATGTACCATTTTCTTTTAATCCATCAACAATTTCTAATTTTGCTTTTAAGACATTGGCTTCTGTTTTTAATGTTGATAAGTGTTGAGGTCCTATTTGCGTTATTATAGCAATATTAGGTTTAACAAATTTACTTAATTTACTAATTTCACCAATTCTAAAGGTCCCCATTTCAACTATAAATAACTCCATTGGCTTGTTTAAATCACTATTGATAGTTCGACTAATTCCCATTAGGGTATTATATGATTTAGGAGTTTTGAGGGTTAAATATTTTTTAGAAATTATTTGGTATAGTATATCTTTTGTTGAGGTTTTACCAAAACTTCCTGTGATACCGATTTTAACTAAATCATCAAATGATTGTAGTTTTTGCTGGGCTAGTTTGTAATAGTAGTTATTAATAATATGTTCTATTGGTAGATTGACTAAACTTGCAAGAAAAACAATAATTGGTAAATATAAAGGTATTAATATATATATAATACTATTGATGTAAATTGATATAATACCAATAATTGTAATAAATAAGATAGATGTTACCCATAGTCTTATCATTCTACTAGTAAATTTTAATTTTAAGATATATTTTATTTGAAAAATAAATGATATCGTAAGTATGATTATGCTCATACATATTAAAGGTAAATTAGTATTGTTAATTCCTATTACACCAAAGGGAATACTTATTAAATAACAAAAGAAAGTTTTCTTAGTTAAGTAGTATTTTTTTAAACTTAATAAGGTTTTCTTGTAATCATAGTGATTTTGTTGATAAATATTAGTTAAATAATATAGAAGTTTTATTATTACTAATGTATAAAGGCTAATAGCTATTATATTTAAAACAATCATTCATTCACCTCAAGAAAAGTTTTTAATATACACATAAAGTGATAGGGTTTTTCTAAAAATGGAAAGTGTCCAACATTTTCAATACTTACGATTGCGCTATTCTCAAGTAGTTTTTGCATTTTTTCACCATCTTGATATAGTGTAGTATAGTCATTCTTACCCCATATTAGAAGTGTATTAGTTTTAATGTTCTTTAATTCTTTTTCTTGGAAGGTTTTGGTAATAACTGATAGAGTTTTTTTCATTACAGGGGTAGCGTTTTTGTAATCATTACTTCCACTATTTTGAATTAAGGTTTGATACTTGTTTACTTTTTTAAACAATTTGTAAGTTTTTTTCTTTAATTTATATTTCAGTATTTTTAATTTGGTTTTGAAATATCCTTTAGGTTTTATTCCTGCACTATCAACTAATATTAACTTTTTAGTGAGGTTGGTTTTTGAGGTAAACCTAATGGCAATTCGACCACCAAATGAATGGCCTAAAATAATGGGATTATTTATTTTAAATTTATTAATAAAATCTATTAACATATCTACATAGTCATCAAGTGTATAGTAGTTTTTAGGTTCATCGCTATTCCCAAACCCTGGCAGGTCGATGTTATAAATGGTGAAGTATGGCATTAGTTCACTAACAATACCCGAAAAGATTTTTCCATCACAACCCCAACCATGTAATAATACTAAATCAGGCCCTCTACCTTTTTTTTCACAATATACTTTTAGACCTTGGTAAGTATATTCCATTAAATTCCTTCTTTCGCGATATTATATTCATACATTTTCTTACTTATGAATATAATGATGTTGAAATATATGGAGGTTTTTATGAGTTTAACAAATCACTATCCTTTTGCGACTATACCCTTAAATTATAATTTAACTAGTTTTGAAGATTTCCTCGATTTTCAAACTTTAAGTATTCATTATAATCAAATATATAAGGAATTTGTTGATGATTTAAATTTTATTTTATCTACAGAAATCAGTTTGCAAAAGTTAACTCTTGATGAGATTTTATTTAATGAAAAGATTTTATCACCTTTTAGGAAAAACGATATTATTAAGTATGCGGGGGGAGTATATAACCATCAAATTGTTTTTAGATCTATCACACCCAACCCTATTGTTTCAATATGCCCTGAATTAAAAAAAGCTATTGAAAATAAATATAAAACAATGCGTGACTTCTATTTAGAATTCAAAAAAGCATGTCTTGCGATGACTACTTGTGGATATGTATTTCTAGTATGTGATGAAAAATGCCAAGTTTCAATTAAAACTGTTTATGGTAATGATACAACTGTTCCTAATAACTTATGTCCTATTTTAGGAATTGATATGTTTGAACATGCTTATTATTTAAAATATAAACATAACGTAAAAGAATATGTTGAAAATTGGTTTAAGTATATATGTTTTGAATATGCAAACAATCAATATAAAGAGTGTTTAAAAATAGTAAATTCCAATATTTAAAAAAATGGGCTACATTTGTAGTCCATTTTGATTTGCTAGATATACTTCTTTTGCTACATTAATTTGTTCTAGTTCTCCTTCGAAATCAGCCTTATATGGGTATTTTTCTTCTATTTGAGCTAGATACGTTCTTTCTGCACTTGCTTTTTCAACATCATTTTCTAATAATAAATAATATGTGTATTTATATCTTATCATATTAGGAACTGGCATTTTCATTTTAAGCATATTTTTGAAGCCTTTATCAATGTATTTTTCGGCTAATTCTTTATTATTGGTAACTAAGTAACAAAATATTAAGTCACTTTTTACTGTGTTTTGATATATCCCCGCAAGCGTATCATCATTTAATAATAACTTTAAATCTTCAATTGCCTCAAGATATTTATGTTCATCAATTAAACGTTCTATTCTAAATAATTTTATGGTTGATACCATACTATTTTTTTCAGTTAATTCTTGATCAAACAAAAAGAAAGATTCATCCATATCTTTTAGTCTTATATTATTGATAGTTGCTTTAGTTATTTTAATTTGGGCATAAAAAGCTTCTTTTGCGAGATTACTTTTTGAAATTTGTTTGGTATTATAACCATCATTGTCAATATAGTTTGAACGCAGTGGTATACCATTTAAAATAATCATTAATATATTTTGTAACATCATAAATAGGAAGAAGTAACCTATTATTAATTCTTTTACAAATATATATATTACTCCATTAATAACTGCAAATATTAGGTTTAGAAATACCCCACCTAGATTATATAGAACAAAAGGTTTTTTTGTTTCATCTTTTGGAGTATCTAAGATACACTGGCCACCTGTTCCTGCCATAAAGTATTTTTTCTTCTTTATTTTGTTACTTTTTTGATCTTTTAGAAAAATTGTACTACCTATTCTAAAAGATATAAATCTAAAACCTGATATTAATCCAAATATTAAATGGCCTGATTCATGAATAATTGCGCAAAGATAGTTACTCAAAAAGAACATTATAAGTATTAATATAAGGAAAAGTAATTTCTTTTCGATTGTTAGTGTTTCATTAAATATAATTGCATTTATTACCATTATTCCTAGGAATATACCATATCCTATTCCTAATATGATGTTTACAAAAGTCCATAGTTTTTTCATTCAATTCTCCTTTTTAGACAAAATGTCATTGGTTCTACCAATGGCATTTTTTATCCTATTGAATTCTTCATTTCTAACTTGATAAGTTGATTTAATTCTACTGCATATTCCATTGGCAATTCTTTTGCAAATGGTTCAATGAAACCCATAACAATCATTTCGGTTGCTTGTTCTTCAGTTAAGCCTCTACTCATTAGATAGAATAATTGTTCTTCACTTACTTTAGAAACGGTTGCTTCATGTTCGATATATGAAGTATCATTTTCAACAATATTAGTTGGAATTGTATCACTAGTAGATATTTCATCTAATATTATGGTGTCACATTCAACATGGCTTTTTGCGTATGTTGCATTAGCACTATGGCGAACAGTACCACGATAGTTAACTTTACCACCACCACGACAAATTGATTTAGAAATAATTTGGCTAGTAGTATTTGGTGCAAGATGAATCATTTTCGCACCAGTATCTTGGATTTGACCTGGGCCCGCAAAAGCAATTGAAATAGTTGTTCCTTTTGCTCCTTCTCCCGCAAGTATACATGCGGGGTACTTCATATTGATGTTAGAACCAATATTACCATCAATCCATTCCATATGACCTCCTGCTTCAACAAGAGTACGTTTAGTAACTAAATTAATAATATTGTTTGACCAGTTTTGTACAGTTGAATATCTACAATATGCATTCTTCTTTACATATATTTCAACTACTGCGGCATGTAGAGAATCTTTTGAATATTGAGGAGCTGTACATCCTTCAACATAGTGTACACTTGCTTCATCATCAACAATGATTAAGGTACGTTCAAATTGTCCCATTTGTTCAGTGTTAATTCTGAAATAAGATTGTAATGGTTTTTCTAGTTTTACACCTTTAGGAACATATATAAATGAACCACCACTCCAAACGGCAGTATTTAGTGCCGCAAACATATTATCGGTTGCGGGAACAACTTTAGCAAAATATTCTTTGACAATTTCAGGATATTTTTTTACAGCTGTATCCGTATCACAGAATAAAACGCCTTTTTGTTCTAATTCTTTAATTGTATTATGATATACAACTTCTGATTCAAATTGAGTTGAAACACCTGCTAAGTATTTTTGTTCTGCTTCTCTTATACCTAGTTTATCAAAAGTATCTTTGATTGCGGTAGGAACTTCATCCCAACTGCTTTCAGTTTTTTTACTTGATTTTATGTAATATATATAATCATCAAAAGTTACACTTGATAAATCAGGTCCAAAGGTTGGCCATTTCATTTTTGCAAATTCATGATATGCTTTTAGTCTAATGTCTAACATCCATTCTGGTTCATTTTTCATTTTTGAAATTAGTCTAACAACATCTTCATTAATTCCTCGACCAGTATCAAAAATATTTTCAACATCAGTTCTAAAACCATATTTGTAATCGCCAACTATTTTGTTTATTTCTTCTTTTTGATTTTCAAGTTCTATTTCTTTTTCTTTTTCGTTATTCATCTTCTTGATCTCCTTCATCACCTAGAAGCAAAGCACCAGCCGCACGCCAAGCAAGAGTTGCACATTTAGCGCGGGGAGGAAAGTTATGGATGTTTACATATACAATTGCATCTCCTAAGCGATCTTCATCTTTTGGCAAATTACCTTTAATGAGTTCATAGAAATCATCAATGATTTCATTGGCTTCTTCAACAGTTTTGCCGATTAGAACTTCACTCATAACGGAAGCTGATGAACAGCAAATTACACAGCCTGTTCCATCATGTCTTACATCAACAATTTTACCATCTTTTATTTCAACTTGAACAGTTACATCATCGCCACAAGAAGGGTTTTTTAGATGTAATGTTTTATACCCTGGTACTAATCCTTTGTTACGAGGATATTTACGATGTTCATTAATAACTTGGTTGTATAAATCAGATATTTGGTTTCCCATCTTACCACTCCTCAAAATATTTTACAGCAGCTTTTACTGCTTCAACGAATACATCAATATCGTGATAATCGTTATATACATATATGCAAGCTCTAAGTGTTGCTACACAGTCTAACCATTTCGTTATTAATTGGGCACAGTGATGACCTGCACGTAAAGCAACGTGATATTCATCAAAGATGGTTGCGGCATCATGAGGGTGTGCTTTATTAATATTAAATGTAATAATTGCGGTTTCTGCTGTAGGATTATATATTGTAATACCTTCTACTTTGCTTAACTTTTCGCGAGCATAGTTTAGTAATATTTGTTCATGTTCATGAATTCGATCATAACCTATTGATTCAATGTACTTTATTGCTTCTTTGAAAGCTATTGCCTCCGCAATAGGAGGTGTACCTGTTTCAAATTTGTATGGTGCATCTTTGGTTGTAGCTTCATATTTTTCAACTACATCAATCATATCGCCACCATATTCAATTGGGCTCATTTTTTTTAAATATTTGTATTTACCAAACAATATACCAAAGCCAGTTGGCCCAAACATTTTATGAGCAGAAAAGGCGAGGAAATCACAATCTAAGTCTTGTACATCTACTTTCATATGTGGTACAGCTTGTGCCGCATCAACAACAACTATAATGTTGTGTTCATGAGCAATTTTAATTATTTCTTTAATAGGTGTAATATATCCCATTACATTAGAAACATATGTTATTGCTAGAACCTTACTCTTTTCGGTAATTGTTTTTTTAAATGCTTCAACAGTTATACGACCAGTTGAATCAAGTTCAATGTATTTTAATGTCGCATTTTTCTTTTTTGCAACATTCATCCATGGAAGTACATTACTATGATGTTCTAATTCGGTTGTAATTATTTCATCACCTTCTTGAATGTAATCCATACCAAAGCCTAAAGCAACCATATTCAAGCCATTACTTGCACCTTTTGTAAATACAATTTCTTTTTCTCTTGCATTTAGAAATTTTGCGGTTAAGGTTCTGGTTTCTTCGTATTCAGTAGTTGCTTCATAACTAAGTTCATAAACACCACGATTTACATTTACACCATATTTATCGTAGTATTCATTAATTTTATCAATGACACATTTTGGTTTTAAAGCAGTAGCGCCTGTATCTAGATAAACTAAATCAGGGTTATTGTTTAAAACTGGAAAATCCTTTTTAATGTTTAATAAGTCAGCCATCTGCTTTAACTCCTTTCTTATTAGTCAACTAAATATTTTTCAAAATTTTGTTCAATTTCTTTTTTTGTTTCTTCATTGTTAATATGATCTAATATTGGTTTTACATATCCCATTACAATTATTTTAGAAGCTTCTTCTTGAGTCATACCTCTACTCATTAAGTAGAATAAGTCTTCTTTATTAATTGAGCCGATAGAACATGCATGATTCGCTATTACATCATATTCATCAATATACAAATTAGGTAGGGCTTTAATCTTTGCAGTTTTTGATAATGTTAAGCCTTTTGTTGATTGGTGAGCAACAGATAATGAGCAACCCTTTTTTATTGTCGCATTATTGTTTAATAACAAAGTTGCTTGGTCTTTAGAAATTGCATAATTTGCTAAATTACTTTCGGTATGTTTAGCATTATGGAATATTTCAATTTTACTATTCAAGTTAGCTTTTTTAGTTAGTAACAAAAGATTCATTATTTCAACTTTTGAACCTTCTTCATTTAAGTTTATTACTTGATTTATTTCGTTTGATTCATCACTTGTAACTACGTTATAAATTTCTAAATAAGCATTATTACCAAGATTAGCTTTTACAATGTTTTTGTTATTACTATTTGAATCATGTTGAAAAGTAATATATATTAAATGGCTATCATCTAACATTTCAAATTCTTTACTAGATGCATCTTTGTTAAAGTCTTGAATAATTACTTTAGTTTGATTAGAATTTATAACTAATACATTATTCATTTTTATCACCAAGTGTATTTTTAACGGCACAAGTTCCGATAATGCCAGCAGCTCTTACTTCATTTGCTTCATCTTCTAAATTGTATTCTTCTTTTAACCAATCGTATCCTTCTGCGTCAATTTTTTCAATTAATTCTAATCCACCTTCAGTAATTACTTTACCATTCATTAGCACATGAACTTTATCAATATTTAGGTAGTCTAATAATCTTTCATAGTGAGTAATAATTAAAGCACCAAAATCAGGAGATTTCATATTATTAACATTTTCACCAACAATTCTTAAAGCATCAACATCAAGCCCTGAATCTATTTCATCTAAAAGGGCAAATTTAGGTTTTAACATTTTCATTTGAAGTATTTCATTACGTTTTTTCTCACCACCAGAAAAACCTACATTAACATAGCGATGTGGTAAGTCAGAACGCATTTTAAGTTCTTTAGTTGCTTGTTCAAAGCTTTTTATATATTTTAGTAATGAAAATTTTTCACCAGGTAATGCTCTTGCATGTAAAGCAGCCTTTATAAAATCTGAATTGGTAACTCCTTCTATTTCACTAGGGTATTGCATTGCAAGAAAAATACCTTTTCTGCTTCTTTCATCAACACTCATTTTAAGTACATCTTCACCATCTAGTAAAATTTGTCCTTTTGTCACTTCATACTTGTAATGTCCCATGATTGTTGAAACTAAGGTAGATTTACCAGTTCCGTTTGGTCCCATAATTACATGGAACTCACCAGTATTAATTTCAAGGTTAACACCTTTTAATATTTCTTTTCCTTCAACACTAACATGTAAATCGATTATTTGTAATTTTGACATATCTAACACCTCATCAGTTTGACATTTATTTTTTATATTTATTTTTATTGCTTCTTACCAATATATTATTATACCATTTATTGTAAAAATACTCTACTAAAATGCGAAATCTTTTATTTTTGCTATATTTATTCAAAATATTAGACTTAACTAACTATATTTTCGTTTTGTAAAAAAAAAATATGTATTGAAAACCAATACATATTTTATAGCCTTATAGACCAGTATAATCGTTAACTGCTTTTTTATTTCCAAAAACAAGGATTTTACCAGATCTTTTTAGTTTGAAATCTTTTAAACTAGCTATTTTTTCATTTATTCTTTCTTTTTCTTCATCTGTTTCAGCTTTTTTAAGTGCTTCTTTTTGTTCTTCTAATTCTTTTTCATTTTCTGCTTTTACTTTTTCATATCTTGCTTTAGCTTCTTCAGCATCTTTATAGAATGCAGCAGTAACAGCTATTTTTTTACCATCAACTTCTTTAGAGCAAACTAATACAGCTTCTGTTTTAGTTGAGAAAAGATCACCAATGTTAACATCTGTAGATGTTGTAACAACATTATAACCTTTCTTTTCCATTTTTTCTTTTCCCTTTTCAGCTGTCTTAGGAGTACAACTTGTAAGAGTGAAAAGCATCATAATAGCTAGAAATATTCCAGCAATTCTCATTGTTTTTCTCATTTTTATATCCTCCATAAATATTTTTACGATGTTATTATACCAAAAAGTTAATCTAATTGCAATATTTTATTTATTGAAAAGCATTTTTTTATTATTAGATTGCACAGTTTGGACCAACATTAATCCATAAAGCAACAATTTCATTATTGCGTACGACTAAAATAACTTTATCCATTAATTCTACATTTTCATCTAGGGCAGTAGATTTTCTTTCGCCAATTACTAACCATCCTGATTTTTTATCATAAAAAGTATCTTGGTTTTTTAATGCTTGAATAATCAATCTATCTGTTAATTGGAAATTTATTGCTTCTAGTCTTATTGTACCTTTTTTGGCAATGGGTGCTTTTAAATGTTTCATAAACCAAATTGATTTAGGCATTACTCCACAAAGTCCCATAAATTCTTTATTATAGCCTTTAAATTCTAAACCCGCAAAGCTTACACCAAGTGTAAGTATAACAGAGTCTTCTTTAGGAAGCCCAAAAGAAAAATGCTCATCATCATATTCTACGCTTTTAGTAATATTATTATTACCATAATTTACATATACATTAAGCTTTTTATCTCTGTTAATCTCAACACTTCGATAGTTTTTTAGTCTTTTAATATACGAAACTATTTCATTAGTTTCTTTTTCATAATTTTTTATACGTTTAGTATTATTCTTTTTTGAAAAATAACTTGTATACCAACTTCCTACAGGGTATATTACAATTAAAATTAGTGCTCCAATAAAGTATACTAATTTAAAGGCTTCCTTGTTTACTACTTTAAGCCTTATGCATAGTGCCAATAGAATTATAGCAAATATGGTATTCATAATAGGTATTATTATGGTAGGTTTATTTTTCTTTAAATTTTCTTTAGTGTAATTTGAGTTGTTCATTTTTTGTCTCCTTTTATGATTATTTTATCATTTTATTTTTGGTTTGTCAAAGAGAATAGAATAAGGAGAAGGCCTCTAGTTATCCTAGAAGCCAATGTTAAAAAGTATTTAGTTTTCTTATTACAATTTGATTATAACATTTTATTGTGAACTATTAGTGATAGTCTTTTGATATTTTGATAAAAATAACCGCTACTAGTTAAACTAGTAACGGTTATTAATTTTGTTATTTAGAGAAATCCATTTCAAGATATCTTTGATAGCTTGTATATCTTCTCATTGCTTCTGCTTTATTCTTTGCAAGAAGAGCATCTGCTTCAGTAGGGTTGATGTTCTTTAATTGAGCATATCTTGTTTCACTCATTAAGTATTCATCATATCTATCCCAATCTGGAGTCTTAGAGTCTACTTGAAGAGGGTTCTTGCCTTCTGCAATAAGACGTGGATCATATCTTAATAATGTCCAGTAACCACATTCAACAGCAAGTTTTGCTTGTTCTTGTGCTTTACCCATACCACGTTTTAAACCATGGTTGATACAAGGTGAGTATGCAATTACGATTGATGGTCCATGATAACTTTCGGCTTCACGCATTGCTTTTAATAATTGAGCTTGGCTTGCACCATGAGCAACATAAGCAACGTATACATGTCCATAACTCATTGCTATAGCAGCTAAGTCTTTCTTCTTACCATGTTTACCTGCAGCTGTAAATTTAGCAATTGATGCTGTAGGAGATGATTTAGAAGATTGACCACCTGTATTAGAGTAAACTTCTGTGTCTAATACTAAGATATTAACATCTTCTTGGTTAGCGATAACATGGTCTAATCCACCGTAACCGATATCGTATGCCCATCCGTCACCACCAAAGATCCATTGAGAACGTTTAACTAAATGATCTCTTAATTCGTAGATTGCTTTTGCATGTGGGCAATCTTTATCTTTTAGTAATGGAACAAGTTCGTTAGCAACTTCTCTTGTTACTTTGTAATCTTCTCTATTTTCAAGCCATAACTTAAATAATTCATGAACACGATCACCACAATCTTGACATTCTTCTAATGCTTCTTCCATATGAGTTGCGATTTGATCACGTAATGCATTGCTTGCATTTAACATACCGAAACCAAATTCAGCATTATCTTCGAATAGAGAGTTAGCCCAAGCTGGACCACGACCTTCTTTGTTTGTTGTATATGGAGTTGCAGGGAAGCTACCACCATAAATTGATGAACATCCTGTTGCGTTAGCAACTACCATATGATCACCAAATAATTGAGTAACTAATTTAACATATGGAGTTTCTCCGCATCCACCACAAGCACCTGAGAATTCAAATAATGGTTGTGCAAATTGGCTGTTCTTAGGATTTGCCATCTTATCTACTAAGTTTTCTTTATAAGTTACATTATCAAAGAAGTATTTAGCATTAACTGCTTGACCAGCTTCAAGAGCATCAGAGATAGGAACCATCTTAAGAGCTTTTTCACCTTTTTTACCAGGGCAAGTATTAACACAAACTTCGCAACCAGTACAGTCAAGTGTTGAAATTTGTAATGTATATTGAAGACCTTCAAAGCCTTTTCCAGTAGGTGCTAAATATTGAACACCTTCAGGAGCATTTTTAGCTTCTTCAGCATTTACTAAGAATGGACGTACTACTGCATGTGGACAAACGAATGAACATTGATTACATTGAATACAGTTTTCAGGATTCCACATTGGTACGAAGTTAGCACTACCACGTTTTTCATATGCAGAAGTACCATTAGGCATTGTACCATCTTCATAACCATTAAATGCAGAAATAGGTAAATCATAACCTTTAATTGCATTTACTGGATCAGCAATAGTCTTAACAAATTGAGGACGATTTTCATCTACAACTTTTTCTTCTACTGGAAGTTTCTTCCAAGCTGATTTAACTTTAACTTCAACTAAGCCTTCTGCACCTTTTTCAATTGCTTGATAGTTTAATTGAACGATTGCTTCACCTTTTTTAGCATAAGTTTTTGCAGCATATTTCTTCATTAATTCTTGTGCTGTTTCATAAGGCATGATTTGTTCATTTAATTTGAAGAATGCAGATTGTAAAATAGTATTAGTTCTTCCGCCTAAACCGATTTGACGTGCTAGATGAACTGCATCAATAATGTAGAATTTAGCATGTTTTTCAGCTAATTGTTTTTTGAATGAATTAGGTAGATGTTCTTCTAATTCTTTTGCGTTTCTAACTGTATTTAGTAAGAACGTACCACCATCTTTTAAGCAGCTTAACATATCATATTTTTCTACATAAGCTTCAAGACTGCAACTTACGAAGTCAGCATGACTTACTAAATATGGAGCAGTAATTGGTTTTGGACCAAAACGTAAATGAGAACGAGTTACACCACCAGATTTTTTAGAGTCATAAGCAAAGTATGCTTGTGCATATAAATCAGTGTTATCACCGATAATCTTAATAGTATTTTTGTTAGCACCAACTGTACCATCACTACCAAGACCATAGAATACTAATTCAGAAGTACCTTCAAGTAATTTAATTTCTTTTCCAACAGGAATACTTAAATGAGTAACATCATCTTCGATACCTACTGTGAAGCCATCAAAACCATTTTTCTTTAAATGATCGAATACAGCTATCATTTGAGCAGGTGTAGTATCCTTACTAGATAGACCATATCTACCACCAATAATTGAAGGAGCACCTTTTACGCCATAGTATGCAGCTTTAACATCTAAGTATAGAGGTTCACCAAGTGACCCTGGTTCTTTAGTTCTGTCAAGTACAGCAACACGTTTAACTGTCTTAGGCATTACATTGAATAAATATTCTTTTGCAAATGGACGATATAGATGAACTGTTAAGCAACCAACTTTTCTACCTTTTGCATTTAGATAATCAACAACTTGTTTGATTGTTTCTGTAACTGAACCCATTGCTACGATTACATCTGTAGCATCTTCAGCTCCATAGTATACAAATGGTGCATAGTTACGACCAGTTACTTCACTAATCTTAGCCATATAGTCTGCAACTACTGCAGGAACTTCGTTATAGAATTTGTTTTGAGCTTCTCTTGTTTGGAAGTAAACATCATCGTTTTGTGCAGAACCTCTTGTTACAGGGTGTTCAAATGTTAATGCACGTTCACGGAAATTTCTAACAGCATCACGATCTAGTAATTTATCAAATACTTCGTAATCCATAACTTCAACTTTTTGAATTTCGTGTGAAGTTCTAAATCCATCAAAGAAGTGCATGAATGGAACGCTTGTTTTGATTGCTGCAAGGTGAGCAACACCAGCTAAATCCATAACTTCTTGTACAGATGATGTAGCAAGCATCGCAAAACCAGTTTGACGGCAAGCCATAACATCTTGATGATCACCAAAAATTGATAATGCTTGAGCAGCTAAGCTTCTTGCAGAAACATGTATAACACCTGGTAATAATTCTCCAGCAATCTTATACATATTAGGAATCTTTAATAATAACCCTTGGCTAGCAGTAAATGTAGTTGTAAGAGCTCCGGTTTGTAATGACCCATGAACTGATCCTGCTGCACCAGCTTCTGATTGCATTTCAACAATTTTTACAGGCATACCAAATAGGTTCTTTTTACCCTTAGATGCCCATTCTTCCGCGTACTCAGCCATTGGTGATGATGGAGTAATTGGATAGATACCAGCTACTTCGGTAAAAGCATAGGCGCAATGAGCGGCAGCTTGATTACCATCCATAGATTGGAAAACTTTTTTAGACATAAAATGTTCCTCCTAATTATTTTTTATACTCAGTTATTATACCACAATATGTCAATTTGGTAAACCAAAAAACATAAAATTTAGTTTTATTGCTAAAAAAATGTTTTTTATTTAAGCTTTTTTATTTAGTTTTTAATTAATTTCTATTCGATATTTTCCTATAACTTTTGGTTCTTTATAAAATTG
>DPOU01000011.1 GCA_003539625.1 Acholeplasmatales bacterium | reverse complement strand
TATAGGCTATTCTGCATTTTATGATTGCACAAGTTTAACAAGTATAAAAATTCCAAATAGTGTAACAAGTATAGGCTCTTCTGCATTTTCAGGTTGCACAAGTTTAACAAGTATAAAAATTCCAAATAGTGTAACAAGCATAGGAGATTATGCATTTGAATATTGTACAAGTTTAACAATATATTGTGAAGCGCTAAAAAAACCAAGTAGATGGTCTAATAAATGGAATCCAAGCAATTGCAATGTTGTATGGGGATATAAAAAGAGTAATTAGTAAATGATGTAGCTAATAAAAAATATAATAATAATAATTGTAGTAGGAGATAAAAAATGAATTTATACGATGAATATAAAGAATTAAACAGAAAATATTATGATGAAGAAATAATAGATTTTCAAGCTGATTTTGAAGAAACAAAAAATAGAGTAAAAGAATATTTTAAAAGGGGCAGTAAAGAGAATATAATTGATGATTTTGATTATTTAGATGAACTAAGATTAGAACATTCTATGTCCTTAGCATATTTAGGAGTTTTAATAAATGAAAACTTAAAATGCTGCTTCGGAAATAGCAAAGGAAAAAGTTTAGATATGTGTATAAGCGTTAATAATGTTCATTTTGAATTTAATTATGTTTGGAATATTATTTGCTTTTATCATGATATAGGGTATAACTTTGAAAGCAATAAAAATTATATCTTCAAAATTAATAATAAAAATCAAAAATATGATGTTAGTGAATATAGTAATAATAAAACTCGCGCTGTAAAAAGTAGCAAAATATGTTATGATGCAAAATTTAGTTTTTTGTATAATAGATATTTTTCTAATAGTTTTCATCAAATGTTTATAACTTCTAAAAATAATACAAAGAAAAATCAATTGAGTCCTGAAGATTATGATAGAATAAATAATGATTTTGACATTAAAATAGAATATATAAAAAATTCAGGTGGTTATGAAAAAGAACAGATATTGAAAAAATCTAACTTTTATAAGAGTACTATTGAAAAATATTATGTCTATCGAAAAAATGAAATGGGTGTATTTGATCATGGTATATTAGGCGGTTATATGCTATTTGATAATTTAGTGAAAAATTATGTAAATAAAATGGCTAGCGAGCCTAATAAAACTGAATTTATTGTTGATGATAGACGTTGTTCAATAGAACAAATATCTTTATTTGCGTATATGGCAGATTGCATAGCATCGCATAATATTTTCTTTCCCAATCAAAGTTACGAAGGAATATATAGCGAATATGGTTTAAATGAATTAATAAAGTATCATAAACCTGTAAAATTTGATTCTAATCCATTATTGTTTTTATTATATTTAGTAGATTCTATCGATCCTATTAAATATTTTGAACAAAAAACAAATTTGAAATATGATGAAATTTTGAAATCAATTAAAATTAATTTTCCTAGTTTTAATACTATTAAACTGTCAATATCAAATTTGTTTGGTATTAGAAATGAAATTATTGAAGAATATATCAAAAGAATTGAAGGGTTGAGTGACTGGTTAGGTATAGTTACTAATGCTGATTATGCAGAAAAAAGTATAGAAATAACTATATTATAAAATAAAGGAAATGGTTCATGCCATTTCCTTCTTTTAATGTTCTTTTAAATTAAGATAAAGTTTGGTTAATACTCTTTTTTCAATACGTGAAACATAACTCCTACTAATGCCCATACTTTTGGCAATTTCTCTTTGTGTTTCTGCTTGAAAGCCATTTAAACCAAATCTTCTACAAATAATTTCATATTCTCTACCAGTAAGTTTATTTACTGCTTCTTGTATTAGTTTGTTTTGTTCATCTTCAACTATTCTTTCACTAATAGATGGAGATGGATCTTCAATAACATCACATAGTTTTATTTCGTTACCATCTTTATCTTCACCTATTGGTGCATATAAAGAAATGGTATCTTTTCTTTTTTTATTATTTCTAATGTACATTAATATTTCATTTTCAATACATCTTGAAGCGTAGGTGGCAAGTTTGTTTGTTGCGTCAAAATTAAAAGTATTTACAGCTTTGATTAAACCAAAAGCACCAATGGATAATAAATCATCTTTTTCAATGCCAGTATTTTCAAATTTCTTTACAATATGTGCAACTAAACGCAAGTTGTGTTCAACAAGAACGTTACGGGCCTCAATGTCATGGTTTTTCCATTTTTCAAGATAGAAAGCTTCATCTTCGGGACTTAAAACTTCGGGGAAATTTTGGGAATTAATGGCACCAAGAAGAGGTAATAAAAAAATAGACAATAATTCGATAAATAAACACTCCTTAAAACGAAATCATAGACAAAATGCTTAAAAATGAGTATAATATATAAGAAGGATGTGAAAACGTGAATCATCATATACCAACTTATTTAGCACAAAGCGTCTATGATATTGACTATAATAAATTATATGCGAATGGCAAAAGAGTTATTCTATTTGATTTAGATAATACACTCGCCCCATATGATGATGCGACGCCTACTGATAAACAATTAGAACTAAATAAAAAGTTAAAAGAAATAGGTTTTAGAATTTATATACTTTCAAATAATCATCAAAAAAGAACAAAACTATATACAACAACATTTCTAGTAGATGGTTATCTTGTTCTAGCAAGAAAACCTTTTGTATATAAAATAAAACCTTTCTTGAAAAAAGAAAACATCGAAATAACAAATACTATTTTAATTGGTGACCAATTGTTAACTGATATAAAATGTGCAAATAAACTTGGTTTAGATTCAGTTTTAGTAAAATCAATATCTCGTAAATCTGAAAAGTGGTATACTAGAATTAATCGATTAAGAGAAAAAAGAGTAATTAATAATATTGCAAAAGTTGATAAAGAAAAAGCTATTGCAATTGCAAAAATAATAGGTGAAAGGAACGATTCTAATGAGTAGATGTATAGGGTGTGGTGCTAAAATTCAAACAACTAATCCTGAAAAAATAGGATATGTTCCTGAAATTGCTATGATAGAACGTGGTGAACAAGTATATTGTAAGAGATGTTATGACATTCGTCATCACAATGCATTATACACACCAGAATATGATACAAAGATGTATTATGATAAAATAAAGAATATTAAAGATGAAAATGCCTTAGTTATTCTTATGATTGATATAATGGATATCTTTGGTGGCTTTATTCCAAACTTAAGTGAATATATTGGTAATAATAAAGTATTAATAGTAGTTAATAAAATAGATGTTTTACCAAAAAGTGTAAACATTAAGAAATTTGAAGAACTAATCTCACTTATTTCAAAACGTAAAAAACTAAATGTTGTTGGTATTATGATGATTAGTGCTCGAAAACAAGATGATGTTGAAAAAGTAATTGCTAGAATATCGAAACTAAAATATGCCGCAAAGAAAAAATATAGCCATGAAAAAGAAGTACGCTTTGATAACTGTTATATAATTGGTTGTGCAAGTGTTGGTAAATCAACTTTTATGAATATGATAGGTAAAATAACTTTGAATTATCCTAGTGATGTTATTACTACTAGTAATCAATATCAAACAACCCAAGATTTCATAAAGTGGCCACTAGATCAAAAAAGTTATTTGATTGATACTCCAGGATTTATTAATCCTAGCCACTATGGTGCTTACATTGATAATAAATCATTACAAGTGTTGATTCCTAAAAAATACATTAAAGTAAGAACATATCAACTTAATCCTGATCAAACTATCTTTATTGGTGGGCTTGCAAAAATTAAATTTGATGGTGAAAATAAAATAAATGTTAGTTTCTATATTTCAAATGAACTATATTTACATCGTACAAAAACGATTCAAGCGGATAAAATATTAGAAACTCAACAGTTTAAATTATTAGTGCCACCATATACTGAAGAAGAGGCTCTAAAACTAAATGAAAAAGCAGTTTACAATTATGAGATAACTGGCACAAGCGATATCTTTATAAGTGGAATTGGCTTTATTCATATAACTAGTGAAAAGTGTAATGTTGAGGTTCAAGTTCCTAAACCTATACTTGTAGAAAAAATAGATGGTTTTATGTAATATGACAGAAGAAAAAGCATTAATAGAAATTAAAGAAGCTTTTACGATAAATGGTGAATTGAATGAAAGATATTACCACACATTAGGGGTTATCGAAAAAGCATTAGAATTAAATGAAATACATAATTTGAAAATACCTAAAGAACAAGTATTCTTATCAGCTGCTTTTCACGATGTTGCAAAGTTTTTAGATAAAAAAAGTATGTTAGAAATCTTAGATAAGTATTTTCATAACATTTATCAATCGTTACTAGAATACCCATCAATATGGCATAGCTTCGTTGGTAAAATTGTCGCAAGAGAAAAATATGGAATTATTGATGATAGAATTTTAAATGCAATTTGTTATCACACTACTGGTAGACCTAACATGACTAATCTTGAAAAAATCATTTTCATTAGTGATTATGTTGAAGAAAAAACTCGCGTTGGTGAATGCTTTGAGGTAGCAAGAAAGGCTGCAAATAAGAATTTAAATGATGCAATTGTTGTAATAATCGAGCAAACCATAGCGTATTTAAAAAAAAATAATAAACCTGTTTATCAATTAACAGAAGAAACTTATCAATTTTATTTGAAAGAGGTTAAAAAAAGTGTATAATAAAGTGATAGAAATTTTAAATAAAGCGGTTGTTAAAGATATTAGAGTATATGAAATGAGTTCAATAACTCCTTTCTATGACTATAGTATTATAGCTAGCGTTAGTACTGCAAGGCAAGGAAATGCGGCAGTCAATTATCTGAAAAAAGATGCTGAAAAGGCTGGACTACGTGTTAGAAGCTTTTCTGGTAGTGGAGAAACTACTTGGTTTTTAATTGATTTAGATGATGTTGTTGTTCACATTTTTGTTGGTGATGAAAGAAGACGCTATAATTTAGATGGCATGTACGGAGATAATCCAATTTTAGTTGTAGAATAAAATGTCTAAACATAGTACTTTGTTCATATAATAATGAAGAAAGTGGTGATTAGATGAAGTTATCAGAGATATCGTCAAAAGATGTTATCAATGATGAAGACGGTGTCAAATTAGGTAAAATAGTTGACGCTGAAATTGATGTAGCTACGGGCAAAATTGTTAATGTTACAATTTACCGAGGTTTTAAATTTTTCAATGTGTTTGGAAGCAAAGACAATGTTCAAATACCTTGGAATAAAATAATAAAAATTGGCAATGATGTAGTCATTGTCGAGAATAATCAAAAGATTAAAGATAGTAATACATAAAAAATACGAAAGAGGTTAATTAATATGAAATATGTACCAAGTCTTGAAAAATCATTTAGACCAATGATTGTTGAATTAAGAAAATTCAAAGAAAATGCTACTGTTCCTTTTGCAATTTGTGTAGAAAGACAAAATGGCTATCGTTATCGTTATGATATGAATGTATATCCTGGTGATAATGAAAACAACTACGAAATGATTGAAAGAGTAATTAAGAGTATTTTATGGGTTGTTGGTGGATATAAAATCTATTTAGGCGGAAATGAATACATTGTAAACAAAATGCAAGAAGTTTTCTCATTAAGCGGAACTAGAGCATTTGATGTTGATTTTATGTCACGTGTTTATGATAAACCTTTTGAAGTTATCGCTTGTACATTAGAAACTGTTCCAGCAAGTGTTGAAGCTTCGCTTCCTGCTGGTGGTCACTTAAAAGGTTGCAGAATTGGCTTTGATGCGGGTGGATCTGACCGTAAAGTTAGTGCCGTTGTTGATGGCGAAGTTATTTTCTCAGAAGAAACTGTATGGTTCCCTAAGACTAATGCCGACCCTGAATATCATTATGCTGGTATTCTAGATAGTTTTAAACGTGCTGCTGCAAAAATGCCACGTGTAGATGCAATTGGTGTTTCAAGTGCTGGTATTTATATTGATAATGAAGTAAGAGTAGCATCATTATTTATTAAAGTGCCTCGTGATGAATTTGACGCAAAAGTCCGCGATATGTACATCCGTGCTGCTAAAGAAATTGGCGATGTCCCTCTAACTGTTGCTAACGATGGTGATGTTACAGCTTTAGCTGGTGCCTTAAGCTTAAAACATGGTAGAGTTTTAGGTATAGCTATGGGAACTAGTGAAGCAGTAGGTTATGTAAATAAAGATGGCAACTTAAATGGTTGGTTATCAGAACTTGCTTTCGTTCCAGTAGATTACAACAAAAAAGCAATGGTAGATGAATGGAGCGGCGACTACGGATGTGGTGTTAAATACTTCAGTCAAGATGGTGTTATCAAACTTGCAGGATTTGCCGGAATTGAATTAGATGAAAATGCTTCTCCAGCTGAAAAATTAAAAGTAGTTCAAGGCTTAATGAAAAATGGTGATCCAAGAGCTCGTGAAATTTACGAAAACATTGGTATATATTTAGGATATAGTATAGCTTACTATGCAGAATTCTATGACATTCAAAACTTATTACTATTAGGACGTGTTACTAGTGGCGATGGTGGCGATATCATTATTGCTAAAGCAACAGAAGTTCTACACACTGAATTCCCTGAATATAAAGACATCGTTATTATGATGCCAGATGAATGGACACGTCGTGTAGGTCAATCAATTGCTGCAGCAAGTCTTCCAGAAGTTAAATAATGCTTTCAGTTGAAACTTTTTGTGATTCTTCAATTAATGCTAATACTTATTTAATAACAAATAATAATCATGTTTTAATAATTGATCCTGCTAATAACTTTAAAACTTTACAAAGATTTATTGGCGATAAAATTGTCGATGGTGTAATATTAACTCATGGACATTATGATCATTTTAAAACCTTAAAAGAAGTTCTTGATAATTATGATACTAAATGCTATCTACATAAAGAAGCAATAAAGAAATTAAGCGATGTAAATGCTAGTTTTGCTATTGCCTTTGGTGTTAATAAGTTACCAGATTACGATATGTCAAAGTTAGTTGCAATAAATGAAAATACAAATTTAACAATTGGTTCATTTACATTAAAAATATGGTTTACACCAGGACATACCAATTGTTCAATAATTGTTTTTGTTGAAAACTTAATGTTTAGTGGCGATACGCTATTTAAAAATTCAATAGGAAGAACTGACCTTTTAACTGGTAGTGCAATGGCTATGAATAATTCTTTAGAAAGAATAAAGAAAATTAAGACTAACTATATTGTATATCCGGGACATGATGAACAAACTACTTTATTTGAAGAATTAAAATACAATAGATATTTAAGATAATAGAAAGGATGCAAAAGCATAAATGCTAGGCATCCTTTTTTATATACTTTATAAAATGTATAAAATAACAATTTTGGTAAAAAATATAAAAAAATAGCACTTAAGTGTTGACAGTGCTAAAAAAACGTGGTATAATATTAGCGGTTATAAAGAATGAGTGCTAAAAGGAGGACAATATGCTAAGTGAAAGACAAAAATTGGTATTGATTGCTATCGTTGAAGAGTACGTAAGAACAAACGAACCAGTAGGCTCACTTGCTCTGTCTAAAAGACCTGAATTAGGTTTTTCAACAGCAACTCTAAGAAATGATATGGCAAGCCTAGAAGAAATGGGATACCTAGAAAAAACTCATGCATCGAGTGGTAGAATTCCGTCTCAAAAAGGTTATAAGCTATATGTTCAAGATATCATTATGCGAAAACAAAATGATCAACTTGAATTTCCATTAATTGATGAAATTTTTAATAGACCTAATATTACTAGAGAAGAAGCTATTACAGAAGCAATGGATTTAGTTACAGAGTTTACTAATTATGCAACAATTGCACTTGGTAAAACTGCGTCTAATTCAAGAATTAAAAAACTTGAATTCATTTCTTTAAATAATAACCAAGCTGTAATATTAATGGTAACTGATCAAGGCCATGTTGAAAGTAAAAGAATTCTTGTTCCAAAAGGAATAAGTGTTCGTGAAATTGAAAAAACAATTGCTATTTTGGATGATGTTTTACATAATTGTATTGTTAGTGATATTGAAAATTATTTATCAGAAATTGACAATACTGAAGTGTTAGATTACATTCAATATCATAGCGAATTAGTTGATGCAATAGTTAATGCTTTTGCGGAAATGGCTGTAGATAAGTATCATATCAGTGGTCAATATAACTTATTGTCAGAACCTGAATTCCAAGATGTCTCGAAAATGAAAGAGTTCCTGAATGCTCTTGAAAAGAAAGATATTTTAAGAATTGTAAATTCTGATAGTATGGGTATAAATATTAAAATAGGTCAAGAAAATGAACTAAAAGTAATGAAAAACTGTAGTGTAATTACCGTGCCTTATGAAACAAGTAGCGGTGGTGTTGGTGCATTAACGTTATTTGGACCAACAAGGATGGAATATGATAAAGTAATCCCACTATTAGAACACATTGCAAAAAATATGAAAAAAATAGTGTAGGAGGACGAAATGCAAGAAAATAATCGCTATCGCGAAGAAGAAAAAGAATTAGAAGAAAAAAATGAAGTTGAAAACGAAAATCTTGAAAAAACAGAAGTTGAAGAAGATGAAGTTGAAAACGAAAATCTTGAAAAAACAGAAGTTGAAGAAGATGAAGTTGAAACTGAAAAAGATGAAATAGATCAAGAATTAAAAAAAGATTCTAAACAAATTAAAAAATTGAAAAAGAGAAATAACCAACTAGAAACAGAAGTAAAAGAACTAACTGATCAAGTTGCATTTCTAAAAGATCAATTGTTACGAAATCAAGCAGAGTTAGAAAACTTTAAACGTCGTACGAATGAAGAAAGAATTCGTGAACGTAAATATGCAATGCAAGATTTCTTTTCAGAAATTATCAGTGTTATTGATACTTTCGATAGAGTTGTCAGCGCAAAAACTGATGATGAAAAACTTAAAAAATATTTAACAGGCTTTGTTATGATAAATAATAACATTAAGCAAATTATGGAAAACTATGGTGTTAAAAAGATTGATTGCTTAAATAAACCTTTTGATCCAGCATATCATCAAGCAATTGAAGTTGTTGAGGTTGAAGGTGTTGAACCTAATATCGTAGTTGAAGTAATTGCGGAAGGATATTTATACAAAGACCGAGTTTTAAGACCTAGCATGGTCAAAGTTAGTAAATAAATTATTTATATTTTAGGAGGAAATTAATTATGAGTAAAATTATTGGTATCGATTTAGGTACAACAAATTCATGCGTTGCCGTTATGGAAGGTGGCGAAGCAAAGGTTATTGTTAATGCAGAAGGTATGCGTACAACTCCATCAGTTGTTGCTTTCAAGAATGGTGAAATTGTAGTTGGTGAAAGTGCACGTAGACAAGCAGCAACTAACCTTGATACAGTATTCTCAATTAAGAGACATATGGGAACTGATTATAAAGTTCATATTAAATCAACAAATAAGGATTATACTCCTCAAGAAATTTCTGCAATGATTCTACAAAACTTAAAGGCTACTGCAGAAGCATATTTAGGCGAAAAAGTTACAGAAGCTGTTATTACAGTACCTGCTTACTTTAATGATGCTGAACGTCAAGCAACTAAGGATGCTGGTAAGATTGCTGGCTTAGATGTTAAACGTATTATCAACGAACCTACTGCCGCTGCACTTGCTTATGGTATTGATAAGAATGCTGGCAATAAAGAACAAAAGGTATTAGTATATGACCTTGGTGGTGGTACATTTGATGTATCTATTCTAGAACTTGCTGATGGTACATATGAAGTATTATCAACAGCTGGTAATAACCGTCTTGGTGGTGATGACTTTGATAATCGTGTAGTTGATTATATGGTTAAACAATTCAAGACTGAAAAGGGTATCGATTTAAGCACAAATAAGAGTGCAATGTTTAGATTAAAGTTAGAAGCTGAAAAAGCTAAGAAAGATTTAAGTGGTGTAACTACTACTGAAATCAACATTCCATTTATTGCAATGGATAACGAAGGTACTCCAGTACACTTTGAAATGAGTTTGACAAGATCTAAATTTGAAGAATTAATTCGTGACTTAGTAGATTCTACAACTAAATCAGTACGTCAAGCTTTAAAAGATGCTAACCTTTCTACATCTGATATTGACCAAGTATTATTAGTTGGTGGTTCAACTCGTATTCCTTGTGTACAAGAATTAGTAAGAAGAGAATTAGGCAAAGAACCAAATCGTAGTATCAACCCTGATGAAGTTGTTGCTATGGGTGCTGCTATTCAAGGTGGTGTTTTAGCCGGTGATGTTAAAGACGTATTATTACTTGATGTAACTCCACTTTCATTAGGTATTGAAACTTTAGGTGGTGTATCTACAGTATTAATCCCTCGTAATACAACTATCCCTACATCTAAATCACAAGTATTCTCAACTGCCGCTGATAACCAACCTGCTGTAGACATTCATGTTTTACAAGGTGAACGTTCAATGGCTGCTGATAACAAGACTCTTGGTCGTTTCCAATTAAGTGGTATTCCACTAGCTCCACGTGGTGTTCCTCAAATTGAAGTAAAATTCGATATTGATGCTAATGGTATCGTACATGTAAGTGCTAAAGATTTAGGTACTGGCAAAGTACAAACAATCACTATTAGTGGTGGTTCTGGATTATCTGATGAAGAAATAGATCGTATGGTTAAAGAAGCAGAAGAAAATGCTGCAACAGATAAAGCAAAGAAAGAAGAAGCTGATTTACGTAATGAATGCGAACAATTGATTTTTGCTGCAAAGAAATCTGTTGAAGATTTAGGTAATGATGTAACTGCTGATGAAAAAGAAGCTATTGAAAAAGCTACTAAAGAATTAAATGAAGCTTTAAGTGGTAATGACTTAGAATCAATTAAAGCTAAGAAAGAAGCTTTGGAAAAGGCTGCTCAAAGTGTTGCAGTTAAAGCATATCAAAAAGCTCAAGAACAACAAACTGGTCAAAACAACCAAGGTCCTAAAGAAAACGAAGACGGAACTGTTGATGCTTCTTACGAAGAAAAGAAGTAAAATAAAAAACTAAAAAGAAAGGGGCCTACTTATGGCAACAAAAAGAGATTATTATGAAGTCCTTGGTGTATCTAAGGATGCAACACAGGAAGAAATAAAAAAGGCCTATCGTACTCTTGCTAAAAAATACCATCCAGATGTATCGACTGATCCAAATGCAACGGAAAAATTCGCTGAAATACAAGGAGCGTATGATTGCTTAAGTGACCCAGAAAAACGATCAAATTATGACCGCTTTGGTACTGAAGATATGAACGGATTTGCCGGAGGAGCTGGAGCTAGTGGAGCTGGCTTCGGTTTCGAAGACATATTCAGTAGCATCTTTGGTGGCGGAATGGGAGGTTCTTCTAGAACTAGAAGCAACAGCGCACGAAGAGGGCGTGACATTCAAACTGATATTACAATAACTTTTGAAGAAGCCGCATTCGGTGTCGAAAAAAATGTTACAGTTACTAAGATGGATACTTGTCCAAAGTGTGGTGGACGTGGTGCTAAATCTAGTGACGACATCGTAACATGTCCAAAGTGTGGTGGACGTGGTGTTGTTGTAACTCAGCAAAATACTTTCCTTGGTGCTATTAGATCAGAAACAACTTGTCCTGATTGTAATGGTACTGGTAAGAAAGTTAAGAATCCTTGCCCTGATTGTAATGGTACTGGTAGAGTTAAAAGAACAAAGACTTTGAACGTAAAAGTTCCTGCTGGTATAGCAGATGATCAAACTATTCGTTTAAGTGGTGAAGGTGAAGCTGGTGTTAATGGCGGTCCTGCAGGTGATTTATTAATTCATGTAAATGTTAAGAAACACGAAATCTTCGAACGTGATGGAAATAATATTATCTTAGAATTACCAATTACATTTAGTCAAGCTGCCCTTGGTGCTAATATTGATATTAAGACTTTAGGAGGTACTGTTAGTTTAAAGATTCCAGCTGGTATCCAAACTGGTACTAAATTAAAGTTATCTGGTAAAGGTATTGATAACAAGATTAGCGGTAGAAAAGGTGATCAAATCGTTATTATAACGGTAGTAACTCCTACTAACCTTACATCAAAGCAAAAAGAATTATTCACTGAATTATCTGGTACTGATGAAACTAAGAACAACAGTTTCTTTGATAAAATAAAGAAATTCTTCAAACAAAAGTAGCGAAAAAGTAGCAAATTGCTACTTTTTTTGCATTTATGGGGAATAAAAAAAATATTAATGGTATAATGTTGTAAAAAAAAGGAGAGAAAAATGAATAGAAGAAAGACAATATTATTGACTATTGCTTTAATGCTTTTTTTAACATTTACTGGTTGCAAAAAAAGTAATGATCCATCAAAAACAGAGTGTAAAAATCATTATTTTGTAGATGCAACATGCACAGAAGCTAAGAAATGCCCTAATTGTAATGCAACTGAAGGTGAACCGTTAGGTCATGATTATGCTGAAGCGACTTGTGTACTTCCTGCGACATGTAAAAGATGTGGAGCAACAAAAGGTTCTGCATTAGGCCATCAATGGATAGACGCAACTTATGAAAGTCCTAAAAAATGTTCAGTTTGTGGAATTACTGAAGGAACTGCTTTAGAACCAACTGTAGTTGAAATAACTGGTAGTAGCACGATTTCACAAAATGAAACAAGTTCTTATGAAATACAAATTCCCGCTGATATGGAATATGGTATTGAAATAGATGATGAAACTATTGTAAGTTTAGTTAGTTGTACTGATAATGTATTTGTTTTAAAAGGCCTAAAAATTGGTAATGCCAAAATTACAATTATTGCAAAAGATAAATCAATTACTGGTACAATTAATGTAACAGTTACTGAAGAAATATATAAAATTGATTATACGAAAAAAGATAATGTAAATTATCCAACCGATTTACCAGTTGATTATAAAACTAGCGAATTACCATTGAGTTTACCAGAACCTACAAAGAAAGGTTTCGTATTCCTTGGCTGGGCTTTTACAGACGAATATAAGAATTCTTTTATTGATGAATATGATTTATCAAAATTATGGAAAGAAATTCCAACTGGAGTAAGCGGAGATATTACAATTGTTCCTATTTTTGGTTATCCTCGCCTTCAATTAGTAAATTTCGAGTCACCAGTTATTGATTTAAAAACAACACTTACATTAAATGTTAAAAAAATGTATCTACCTAGCTCTATAAGTGATAGTGATATTGTTTGGAGTTCAGTTGATGAAAATGTTCTAACAATTGATGAATTTGGGAAAATTACTCCTAAAAGTGTTGGCTATACATCAGTTAAGGCTACTTTGAAAGAAGATAGCAATTATTGTGTTACAGTTGGTATAACAGTAGTGGATGATTTATCTATTATTGATGATGCATTACAATTCATAATTGATGCTAATTGTAAAACCGTAATAGCCAAGGCAATCACTGTAACAGGATATCAATTTATTTATTCACATAAACTATTTGGTAGTGTATCAAACTTTGGTTTCTTTAAACATATAGTTGATGAATCAATTCAAACTCCTGAAGGAGCTAGCAATAGACCTGGCGATGTTTATCCTAAATACTATGTTACAGTTCATGATACTGCTTCATCAGCTGCTGATGCTGATGCAAAAAAACATGCAGAGTATGTTCAAAATGGTGGCGGTGGAACTAGCTGGCATTATTCAGCTGGTGATACTGGTATTTATCATCAAATTCCTGATAATGAAAGAGCATATCATGCTGGTGACGGAAAAAGAGAGTACAAGTTATTTGATACTGGTGTAGCCTTTGTTGAAGGTGGCAAGGGCAAAATAACAATATCTAGTGATGGCTACTATGAAATTGATGGACAAAAAACAATAATTTCAGTTCCTCGTAAACCTAGTGGTGAAATCCCAGTGACATCTGAAATCAATGATATTGGAATTAGATTAGTAGTTGAAAATGGTATGTACAAAATAGGTAATACTTGGTGGAGCACTGATTATCGAAGAATTGGTAATGGCGGTGGAAATTGCAATAGTATTGGTATCGAAACAATGGTAAATAAAGGTTCTGATATTTACAAGACATGGCAAAAAACCGCGAAGTTAGTTGCTCATTTATTGGTTGATAATAACCTATCAATAGATGATGTAAAACCACATCATTTCTTCAGTGGAAAGAACTGCCCACAAACAATGAGAGATAACAAACTATGGGAAAATTTCATTAAGCTAGTTGAGTGCGAATATGAGTATTTAACTAAGTATTCTGACTGCACAATTACGTTTACATCTCTTGATAAAACCTATGTAAATAGTAGTGGAAGAGTAATAAAACAAGATAAAATAGACCGTTATGTAAGTTATGAAGTAACTGTTACAAAGGATGGCGTTTCAAAAACTATTGTGTTAACAAGCTTAATTCCAGGTATTTCTCGCACATATCGTGGTTAATTCAAGGCCCCTAAAGGGGTCTTTTTTTATATAAAAAATTAAAATCAAATAAAAAAATTGTATAAATACGTAAAAATAAATGAAAACGCTTGCGTGTTTTAACTAAAAGTGTTATAATATAGAGGTAAATTCAAAAGAAAAGGAGAATAACATGTTAAACATTAGAAAAAGATTTTTCTTATTACTAACAATTGTTGGTGTTCTACTAGGCTTTACAGCGTGTGTTTCTTCAAAAGATACAGTTCGTGTGTCTTTCGATAAACCTGAATACACTGTAAAAGTTGGTCAAGTGCTTGACATAACACCAATAATCGAAAAGGGAAGTAATGTTGAAAAAGTAACAATTGAATACTCTTCAACTAATCCCGATGTTGCAACTTATGTTGATGGTAAATTAACCGGGTTGCAAGCAGGTGAAGCTGAAATCAGAATAGTATGTTCAGAAAAACCTGTTGCGTTTGACGTTGCTACAGTAAAAGTAGTTGAAAACGAAATTCCTGACGTGCAATTCGTTGAACCACAAAAGAGCATGATTAAAGGAACTACTCAAACATTACAATATAAGTTTGTTCCTGAATATGCTAGTGCAAATATGACTTTTGAATCTGCAAACCCTGATATTGCAACTGTTGATGAAAATGGTGTGATTTCAGCTGTTAAAGCAGGTAAAGCTACAATTATTGCACGTGCAATTGATGTAAATGATGCTACTCAACACAAAGATTATGTATTCACAATCGAAGTTATTGAAGCTGATTTTGCAATTAATTATGTATTAAACGATGGTGTTAATAATCCTGATAATCCTGCTGGTTATAACATTTTAACATTACCACTTGAAATATTAGCTCCAACAAAAGAAGCATACCGTTTCTTAGGTTGGTATGACAATGCTGAATTCAATGGTGATCCTATTACTGAAATAGCTGCTGGTACAACAGGTGATGTTACATTATACGCTAAATGGGAATTAGTAATTTATAGCATTGTTTATGAATTAAATGGTGGTACAAATGCTGAAACTAATCCTGATACATATAACATCGAAAACTTACCATTAACATTAGCTGATCCTACTAAGGCTGGTTATACATTCTTAGGTTGGTACAATGGCGAAACTAAAGTTACTGAAGTTCCTGCTGGTACTACAGGTGAATTCAAAGTTGAAGCTAAATGGCAAATTAACGAATATACTATTTCTTACGATTTAGCAGAAGGTGCTTGGGAAGGTACTGCTGGTGTAGGTAGTTATACTATCGAATCAGAAGATATCGTTTTACCTAATGCTGTAAGAAATGGTTATAAATTCTTAGGTTGGTATAACGTTGATGAAAAAGTTGAAACTATTACTAAAGGCTCAACTGGTAACCTTGAACTTGTTGCTAAATGGGAAATTGAAAAATATTCAATTAACTATGAATTAAATGGTGGTGCATTTGATAGCGTTGCAGAAATTTCAAAAGATGCTAAACACACTTTCACAATTTCTGACTACTTAACATTTGCAGCTGCTACTGGTTACAAAAATGCCTTAGTTAATAAAGCTGGCGGTAGATGGTGGGCTTATGTAGTATTACAAAAGACTGCTGTTCCTGGATTATATAAAGTAGTTCAAATGGCAAATGGTTCTACTAAGATTACTGAACAATATGACATGTTAATTACATGGCACAGTTCATTAAAAGATACAGCTGCAAAAACTATCTTAAATGGTATGTTAAACAATAGTGGTGCATATGTTGGCAGTTACATTAAAGTTTCTAACGTTCCTGCAGAAAAAACTGCAGATTGCAACATTACAGCTGAAGTATTTGATAAAGACGCAATTGAAATCAAAGATAGTAGTGTTAAATCATACACAATTGAAGATGAAGTAACTCTTGCTACTCCAACAAAAGAAGGACAAGTATTCTTAGGTTGGTACATTGGTGAAAATAAAGTTGAAACTATTGCAAAAGGTTCAACTGGTGAAGTTACTGTTACTGCTAAATGGTATAATCCAAATGCTGAATTAACATTAAATTGTGAATTAAATGGTGGTACTCTTCCTGAAGGTGCAGTTATTAAATTCATCTCTAAAGATGGTTTAGCTACTCTTCCTACTCCAGAAAAAGCTGGTTATACATTTAAAGGCTGGTATGCTGATGCTGAATGTACACAACTTGTTACAAGCATCGAAGCTGGTTTATCAGAAAATCCTACAGTTTATGCTGCATGGCAAATCAACACTTATAAGATTACTTATGAAACTAATGGTGGTGAATTCCAAGTAGATAAGACAGTTCCTCTATATGATTCATTTGAAGATTTAGTTGCTGCATTCTTAAGCGATTATGCATCATTCTACAATATTAGTGGATTAACTGCTGCATCATTCTTCGGTAAAACAAATCAATATGGTCCTTATGGATTCTTCAAGAATGCTGAAATGAATGCTAAATGGGGTTGGTTAGCTGAATACATTTTAACTGTTGCTAAATCAACAAATTATGTTGGTAAAGCTAATTTAGTAATGGGTGCTGGTGCTGCAAATTACAACAAATATATGAGAAGTAATTTAGCTGCATTCTTACAAAAAGCTAAATTAACTAACGTTACTCCTGTTCCAATGAATTTTGTAAATGCTGATTGTGATGCTTTATGGGCTGCTTGTCCTACTAAAGAAATCAAAGTTGGTATCGCTGCAAAATATGAATATACAGTTGAAGAATTACCATTAGAACTTGCTACTCCAGTTAAAGGCGAAGCTAAGTTTATTGGTTGGTATTTAAATGCTGATTTAAAGAATGGTAAAGTTGAAAAATTAACAATTGAAAATCTTGGCGATATTAAATTATATGCTAGATGGTCAGATTCTGAAATTGAATTTGATACATATGAAATTGAATATGAATTAAATGGTGGTACTCTTCCTGAAGATGCTCCTAAACAATATGTAGAAGAAGCTGGCGTAGTATTAAAAGATCCTACTCAAGCTGGTTATACATTTAAAGGTTGGTATTTAGATGCTGAATGTACTCAAAAAGTTACTGAAATTTCTAAAGAATCTAAAGGCAACGTTAAATTATATGCTGCATGGGAAGCAATCGAATACAAAGTAACTTTTGAAGTAGGTGAAGGAAAACTTCCTACTGAACAAGTTCCTGTTGGTAAATATGAAGACTATATTGACTTTGTAAAAGACTTTATCGTAGACTTTAATAAACATTCTAAGAAGACTGTTGCTGCAGACGGAAGTGATTTCTTCGCAAGAAGCTGGATGGCTGATGGCTCAAGCGCAGGTTATAACTTCTTAGTAAGTGATGAATATAAAGCTAAATGGGGCTGGGTGTTAACATTAATTAACCAAGTTCGTGTTGCTAATGGTAAAGCTGAATTAACATCTACTGATGGTCAAGCTGAAGCACGTGGTGAAATTCATAACTTATTAAATAGAACTGGCAATGGTAACAATGGCGGTAACGCAGCATTTGGTTGTGATTACACAAGTGCAGATGTTAACGAACAAGTATGGAAATACATTGAAAAAGTTCACTATGTAGATAAAGTTATTGACTTAGTATACACAGTTGAACAATTACCTATAACTCTTCCTAACCCAACTGCACCAGAAGGTAAGAAATTTGCTGGATGGTACTTAAATGCTGAATACACTGGTGAAGTAGTTAACATTATTGCTAAAGGTACTACTGGTGATATTAAACTTTATGCTAAATACGTTGACGAAGGCGTTGAAGTAAAAGGTAAGATTAATTATGAATTGTTTGGTGCTACACTTTCTGAAGGTGCTCCAACTGAATATGTACAAGGTACAGTATTAGAAATTACTGCAACTGCAACTAAAGCTGGTTATATCTTCAAAGGTTGGTATCTTGATGAAACTATGACAATTGAAGTAAAAGAAATTAGTGCTTCAATGACTGGTGATATTACTCTTTATGCAAAACTAGAAGCAGACGTTTATGAAATTACATTTGTTGGTGCTACAGGCTTAGACAAACAAACTCTTGCTTATGGTACAACTCTTCCTGTTCCAAGTGCAACTGTTGGAAGTTTGCTGGTTGGTATGAAAATCCAGAATGCACAGGTGAAGCTGTAACAACTGTTACAAAGAGCGTAACTTTATATGCTAAATGGGTTGAAGATTTCACAACATTCGATCATACTACAGTTGAAATTTCAGTAGAAGCAGATGGTACAGGTGATTATAAGACTCTTAAAGAAGCTTATGATAACGCTAGTGATTATACAGTAATCAGACTTGGTGCTGGTACATTCGATCTTGACTTCGTTATTGCTAAATCAGTTGAAATTATAGGTAAATCTAAGGGCGAAACAACTATTAAAGTTGCTGATGACTATATTACTAAAGTAAATGCTGAAAATATCGTTATTAGTGATGTAACACTTAAGGGTGTTGGTGCAAACGTTGGTGGTATTTATTTCCAACCTGGTACTAAAGCTCATTACTTCACAATTAAGAATTCAGAAATTACAGATATGAATACTGTTTATAAATCAGTAAGTGCTATGAGTAATAATGTTGTTCTAACATTAGAAAACAACACAATTACTAAAGTTGGTCAATTCTTAATTTGGGCAACAACTGGTATTGATACAGTATATCTAGTTGATAATACAATCCTTGCTTCTAACTGTGGTACAATTGCTAATGGTGCAGCTGCATTACTTCGTATGAGAGATGGTAAGACTTACGTATATAATAACGTATTCACTGGTACAACTCCTTCAATCGATGGGCTATTTGAAGCTGGAACTGATAATGTTGAATTCGTTGAAGTTAAATATAATATTTTCAAGAATGTAACTAAGTTCGTTCATATTAATGGTGGAAAACCTGTTAACTTTGATGAAAACTTGTATCTTGATGCAGAGGGTAACGTATTAACAGCTGTACCTAGCCAAGTAACTGGCAATGGTGTAACTGCCGATACTACAATTGCAACAAGTGAAGTTGATCGCGCTACAAGATATGCTAAAGTTACTAAGACTACAAATATTAGATTTATGCCTGGTCAAGGTGCAATCCAAGACAACTGGTCTGAATTCACTACACATAATGGTAAAGTAACAATGTTACCTTATGCACAATTAGATGATCATTACTTCTTAGGTTGGTGTACTGATGAAGCATGTGAAACTACTCCTATAATGGCTCTACAAGGTGAACAAGCAGGTACTGTTATCCTTTATGCTAAATTCCAACAAATTCCTGTTAATAAGATTAACTATGAATTAAATGGTGGTACACTTCCTGAAGGCGCTCCTCGCGAATGGAAAGAAGGTACATCAGTTAAACTAGTTAACCCTACTAAAGCAGAATCTACATTTGCTGGTTGGTACACTAATGCTGAATGCACAGGTGAAGCAATCACTGAAATCAGTGCTTCTCAAAAAGGCGATATTACATTATACGCTAGATGGGAAAATTGGACATTTAAGAATATTAATTATGAATTAAATGGTGGTACACTTCCTGAAGGTGCTGCTAATAAATATCCTCTTACTCAAGGATTAAAAGAACTTCCTACTCCAACTAAAGATGGTTTCAAATTCTTAGGTTGGTATGGTAATGCTGAATGCACAGGTGATGTAATCACTTCAATTTCAGCTGACGCAACAGAAGATGTAAATCTATGGGCATTATGGTTAGACTTATCTAAATCATATAATATTACTTACGTATTAAATGGTGGTAATAGCTTATATGCTGACCGTGCTTCATTAGTTGCTGATTTATTAAATGACTTAAATACAACTTGTGGTAAATCTATTACTGGAGGCAACTTCACTTCAAGTTGCAGAAAACCTGAATTCACTAAGTTCATTACTGACGATACAATGTGGGCTAAGTGGAAATGGTTATTCCAATATTTAGCTGATACAGACAAACACGAAAAAGCTGCAGATGTTTATAAAGGTGTATTAGAAAATCGTACAGTATCTGATGACTTCTGGTTCTTAACTCGTGACTTTGCTGGATTTGTTAATAAGACAGTTGGTAACTTCTATTATAGTGTTAACGCAGTTGACTTTACAACATTTGCTGCAGGTGATGGTTTCTGGAATTTAATCCAAACTGAAATTAGCGATCCTAAAGCTGTAGAATTAATTACTCCAAATTATCCATACTATGAATTCGAAGGTTGGTATGACAATCCTGAATTCACTGGTGAAAGAGTATTAGTTCCTAGCAAAGATGGTAAATTATACGCTAAATGGTCTAAGAAGATGGCTACATTAACTTATTCAATTGGTGATGTTGACGCAACAGTAACTAATGAAACTATTAAAGTACATGCAAGTGATTCATTCGTTCTTGAAACACCTACATATGATCCTAAATATTTAAGATTCAATGGTTGGTATAAAGAAGCTGAATGCATTAACCCTATTACTGAAATTTCTGAATATACAACTCAAGATATTACTGTATATGCTTCATGGACTGAAATTGATGGTTATACTATTAATTATGTATTAAATGGTGGTAGCTTAATTTATCAAGATCGTGATGCAGTTATCGCTGACTTTATTAAAGATTACAACGAAGCAATTGGTACATCATATGCAAGTGCTGCGGATATTCCAACAAGTAACTTTGCTGATATTAATTACCATACGTTCTATACAAAAGTATTAAGTGATGGTACAGTTATTCGCGATAAATGGTTATGGCTTGCTCAATACTTATTACGCTTATCTCAAAGAGATTTAGCTGGTAATAACTGTAACGTTCTAGGCTTAAGTGCATTAGTTAACAATACGGCATATGCTGGTGATGCAGTTTATGGTATTTCTTATGCATTCCGTTCATTCTTAAAAGGAACTACATTAAGACCTGGTTCAAGTTATGCTTCTGTTGATTACACAGTTTATGAAAATGCACATGGATTCTGGAATGATTTAAGTGCAGCAGAAAATGGTGAATACTTAAATAATAAAGGTACAGTTACATTACCTACCGCATACTTAGAAAACTACAAATTTGCTGGTTGGTTTACAAACGCTGAATGTACAGGTGAACCTGTAACTACAGTATCTGATACAGCTACTTTATATGCAAAATATGTAGAAGCTACTCCAGTTGAATCTGTAACAATTACTAATAAGATTACTGAAATTAAGAGATATGAAACATATCAATTACAATGGCAAGTATTACCTACAAATGCTAACATTCAAGCTGTTAAGTTTGAATCAAGCGATACTCGTGTTGCAACAGTAGATGTTAATGGTTTAGTAACAGCTGTTTCTGAAGGTGATGTTGAAATTAAAGTTATTTCACTTTCTCCTAGTGGAAAATCTGATTCACTTAAACTTAACGTTTATGCTCCAGATCATTTCAAGATTTCTTATGAAACTGTTTCATATGTTAAAGTTGGCGGATCTATCAAATTAAATGCTTCATACATTAAACGTGATGGTAGCGCAACTGAATTAGAATGGTCAAGTGTAACTCCTGAAATTGCAACAGTTGATGAAAATGGTAAAGTAACTGCTGTAAAAGAAGGTCTGGCTACAATTAGAGTAAGTGCTAAAGGTAATGCTGATATTAAACAAGATTTCGTAGTAACAGTTCTTCCTGCTACATTAAGCAAAGAGTTACAAGAAGTTGTTGATGCTCATGAATCAAATGCATTTATTAGATGGGATTTAGGTATTGGTGCTGGTGGTCCTGCTTACTATCGTGACATTTATGGAAGCGTAAGTAAAGTATTATATAATGACGCATTAGTAATCGATACTAAGTATAAAGCAACTCAAGATGGTATTTCTACTAACCATGGTGCTGAAATGTCTGCAGTAGACTTCATAACAGTTCACTACACTGGTAATATGTCACCTAAAGCAGATGCTAGCGCAAATGCTAGTTACTTCGCAGGTGGCGGCGGTGGTACTTCTATCCACTACGTAACTGGTAACGATGGCGTATTCTATTGCTTAGATGAAAAATATGTCGGTTACCATGCCGGTGACTCATCAATGGGTGAAAGAAAATGGATTAAGACTGGTATTAAAGCTACAAGTGATGATCCTGAAACTCCAGTTTGGGGTATTAGTTCTAATTCTAAGTTTACTTTAAACGGTCAAGAAACTATCGTAAATGTACCTGAAGGTACTACAGACGCAACTAAGAAAGTTACTGGTAATACATTCGTGTATAATGGTAAAGTTCAAAATTGCATTAACGATATGGGTCTTGCTTGGAAGATCGTTGATGGTGAATATTACATGTTAGATACATGGTGGTGTTATTCTCAAGTTTCTGCTGGTAGAATTTGTAACTATGGTGGAAATAGAAACTCAATCGGTATCGAATCAGCAGTTAACCCTGAATCTGATTTATGGTATACATGGCAAAGAACTGCACAATTAGTTGCTGACATTATGGTAAGACATAATCTTGATATTACAAGAGTTGTTGGTCACCATTTCTGGACTGCAAAAGATTGTCCTCAACCATTACTTGAAAATAATCTTGAAATTTGGGATATATTTATTGAAAGTGTTAAACATGAATATAAATTAATAACTGATTTCAAAGATACTAAGTTCGCATTCACTTGTGACTCAGATATCATTGGTAAGAATGGACGTGTTGCAACTCAACCATTATTCTCACAAATTGTAACTTATACTGTTGAAGTAAATGGTGAAAAGATCACTCTTGCTACAATGGTAGAAGGTCGTTATAATAAGAAATAATTGTTTAACGTAAAAAATATAAAGAGCAATCTAGCAATTAGATTGCTCTTTTCTTATCGACATTTACCTTGCAAATAATCAAGAAATTTGGTATAATATAAAAGAAAGTAGGGAAATGATATGCAACGTTATTTTGTAGAATCTAGTAATATAATAAATGGCTATGTTTATATCAATGGTGAAGATTATCATCATATCACTAAAGTAATGCGTATGAAAATAGATGATGAAATAATTGTATGTGATAATCAAGATTCATATCTATGTAAAATTATTGAAATAAACGCTGAATGCGTAACTTCACAAATATTTAAAAAACTAGATGAAAAGAAAGAACTGCCTGTTAATGTCACAATTGCACAAGGAGTAGTAAGAAGGGAAAAAGCTGAAGAAGTTATTGATAAAATAACACAGCTTGGCGCAAACAAATATTTAATGGTAAATATGGAACGTTGCAATGTAAAACTAAATGATGAAAAGTTAAATAAAAAAGTTGATAGAATGAATAAAATTGCTAAAGAAGCAAGTGAGCAATCCCATCGTACTAGAAAACTTGTAGTAGAAAACCCTATTGATTTTAAAAATTTATTAAAGCTTAAAAATGAATATGATTTATGCTTATATGCTTATGAAGTAATCGATAAAGATGAATCATTAAAAAATATTTTAAAACAAAAAAAATATCAGAATATATTGATTTTAGTTGGCCCAGAAGGTGGTATTTCGTTAAAAGAAGTTGAAATGCTAAATAGTGTTGGTTTCATACCTATTAGTTTAGGACCAAGAATATTAAGAACTGAAGTTGCCCCAACATATGTTATGGCCGCAATTTCTTATGAATTGGAGATATAGTATGAAATTTACAACAATAACACTTGGTTGCAAAGTAAATATTTATGAAACAGAAGCATTAATTGATTCGTTATGCGACAAGGGATGGCAATATATTAAGAATGGTGAATATGTCGATGTTTGTATTATTAATACTTGTACGGTTACCGCCACATCAGACCAAAAAAGCCGACAAATGATTAGACAAGCAAGACGAAATAATCCCAATGCAATAATCGTCGCAATGGGATGCTTTGTTCAAACACATACTACAGATGCAATGGAAATTGCCGACATCATTATTGGAACAAAAGATCGATTGAGGGTATTTGATTTAGTAAACTCATATTTAGAAACTAAAAAGCAAATTAATCATGTCTTTTCAATTGAAAACTATACAGAATATGATGAAATGAAACTTGATCGTTTAATGACTCATACAAGAGGATTTGTAAAAATTCAAGATGGTTGTGAAAACTTCTGTAGTTATTGCTTAATTCCTTATGCTAGAGGTAAAATAAAAAGCAGAAATGCTGATAGCATAATAAATGAAATTAATCAACTAGTAAAATTAGACACTAAAGAAATTATCTTGTCAGGTATTAATACTGGAACCTATGGGCAAGATACTCAAACAATTAATTTAGCAAAATTAATTGAGAGAATAATGCAAGAAACAAATATTTGGCGCTTGCGTTTATCTTCAATTGAATTAATGGAAATTACTGATGAACTATTAGATACTATTGAAAAATATCAAGATAGAGTTGCTATGCATTTACATATTCCTCTACAAGGTGGTTCAGATGAAGTATTAATTAGAATGCATCGTAAATATTTAACAGCTGATTATGAAAAAGAAATTAATAAAATACGTTCAAAATTTCCAAATATAGCAATTACTACCGATTGCTTGGCTGGATTTGTTGGCGAAACTGAAGAAAATTTCTTGCAGACAATCAACTTTATTAAAAAAATTGGATTTGCGGAAATGCATATTTTCCCTTATTCAAGAAGAAAAGGAACTCTTGCTGATAAAATGGAAGGTCACTTAGCTCCTCAATTAATCAAAGAACGAGCTAAAAAAATGATAGAAGTTGCTAAAGAAATGAAAATAGCATACGAGAAGAAGTTTATAGGTCAAGAATTTGCTGTATTAATTGAACAAAAGAAAGATAACTATTGGGTAGGACATACAACAAACTACCTTGAAGTGTATTTACCAGATAACGGGAATAATTTAGAAAATAAAATAGTTTATTGTCAAATTAATGAACTAAAAAATAATTTACTTTACGCAAGTTTGAAAGGAGAAGAAAATGACATTTAAAGAATATCATTTTAAAAGCTATATTAATGAAGCATTAAATAGCATTAACTTTGTCAATCCCACTAAAGTACAAGAAATTGTTATACCTGAAGCAATCTCAGGAACAAGTTTAATGGTTGAAAGTGCAACAGGTTCAGGAAAAACCCATGCATTCTTACTCCCTATATTAGAAAATCTTGATGAAGATAATAAGTCTGTTCAGGCCATCATTTTATCGCCTACTAGAGAATTAGCAATGCAACTATACAATGTTTGTGTTGAGCTTACAAAACATTCAAAAAAAGAAATAACAGTTGCAAGGGCGATTGGTGGTGTAGATCGCGAATCAGAAATCAAAAAGTATGAAAAAAGTCAACCACAGATTGTTATCGGCACAATAGGAAGAATAGTCGATTTAGCTATTAAAACTAATGTATTAAAAATTCATTTAGCTAATACTGTAGTTATCGATGAAGCAGATATGATCTTTGAAGAAAAAGAACTCATTGAAGTCGATAAAATTATGGGAAAAATTCAAGGCAAACCACAATTCTTAATCTTCAGTGCTACTATTCCTAAGGGTCTTAGACATTTTTTAAGAAAATATTTAGAAAATGTAAAGACAATAACAATAAAAGAAGATAATCTAACTACTAAAAATATTGAACATTACATGTTACAATGTAAAGCAAAAAATAAAGAAGATGTTCTTATTAATTTGTTGGAAATTATTAATCCTTTCTTAGCTTTAATATTTGTTAATAGCAAAGAAAAAGTTGATGAATTAGCAATGAAGCTTGCAGAAGCAGGCTACCGCGTTGGCAATCTTCATGGTGCATTGGAAGATAGAATAAGAAAACAAACTATTAAACGAATTGAAAATCTAGAATATCAATATGTTGTAGCTAGTGATATTGCCGCAAGAGGTATCGATATTCAAGGGGTAAGCCATGTTATCAACTTTGATTTACCTAATGATGTTGAATTTTACATTCACCGTACGGGAAGAACCGCAAGATATAATAAGACAGGTTATGCTTATTCGCTATATGCTTATCAAGATGATGAATATGTAAAGATGTTACAATCAAAAGGATTAAAACCAACATTCGTCAAAATCCAAAATGGCGAAATAGTCCCCGCAAAATTCTATCAAAAGAAAGAACCAAGTTTTGCTAAAAAAATTGAAGAAGAAGTTCATAACAAAACTAAAATGCCTAAAAAGGTAAAACCTGGTTATAAGAAAAAAAGATTAGAAGAAATTAATAAGAAAATTAAAAAAGCAAAAAAAGAACATATTAATGAAATTTATCGTAAAAAGGCACAGAAGGAGCGTCGTACAAAATGAAAATAGGTTCACATGTATCAAACAATGGATTAAAAATGTTAGTTGGTAGTGTTGAAGAAGCGCTTTCTTATGGTGGAAATTGCTTTATGATATATTTAGGTGCACCACAAACAACTTACCGAAAAGATGTTGAACAACTTAATTATCAAAAAGCTTTAGTAATAGCCAAACAAAATGGTATAAATCCCGAAGATATTATCGTACATGCTCCATATATTGTAAATCTTGGTCAAAGCGATGATGAAAAATTTAATTTTGCAATTAGCTTCCTTGCCAAAGAATTAGCAATGGTGGGTAAAGTTGGTTTAAAATATATGGTATTACATCCAGGTGCTCATGTCGGAAATGGTGAAAATTTTGCATTAGATCGTATAGCTGATGGAATAAATGAAATACTTAGATTAACTAGTAATGATAATACCGTAATTGCTATAGAAACTATGGCTGGTAAAGGTACTGAGTGTGGGAAGACTTTTGAAGAAATTAAAAGAATAATTGATTTAGTTCATGACAAAACTAGAATCGGTGTTTGTCTTGATACTTGCCACATTTTTGATGCAGGATATGATATTGTAAATTCATACGAAGATGTAATTAATGAATTTGATGCCGTAATTGGCTTAGAATATTTAAAGGTTATACATTTAAATGATTCTAAGAATCAACTTGGTTCACATAAGGATCGTCATGAAAATATTGGTTTTGGCAATATTGGCTTTAATGCTTTACTTAAAGTGTTAAATGATAAACGCTTTGAACAAATTCCTAAAATTCTTGAAACCCCTTATGTCAGTGTATCAAAACTAGAAAGTTATCCACCATATAAAGAAGAAATTGAGATGTTGAAAAAACAAACTTTCAATGAAAATTTAAAAGAAGAAGTAATAAAAAATCACATGGATTAATTGTCCATGTGATTTTATAACATTGATTTAATTTCTTTTATTAATTCACTTACCAAATCATTTTCAGGGATTTTCCTAATTATTTCGCCTTTTTTAAATAGAAGTGCTTCACCATTTCCCCCCGCAATCCCAATGTCTGCATCTTTTGCTTCACCAGGACCGTTTACGGCACACCCCATTATGGCAACTTTAATTGGTTTATTTACAGTTTCTAGAAACTTTTCAATTTCATTTACGACGAGTTCCATATTGTAGTTAGTTCTACCACAGGTAGGACAACTAATAAGCGTAGGTTTTTGATATAGGTTAAACATTGCTAAGATATTTTTCGCAACAGGTATTTCATTTAAGGGATCACCAGTTAAAGAAACACGAATTGTATTACCAATACCATCATTCAACAATGTTCCTAAAGTATAACTTGATCTAACGATACCAGAGTTTATTGTTCCTGCTTCAGTTAAACCAATGTGAATGGGATAATCAAAATACTGATTTAATAATTGATTGGTTTTAATTGTTGTATTTATATCAGTCGCTTTAATACTTAAAACTAAATTGTGATAATCATATGATTCGATTAATTCAACGTGTCGCTTCATACTTTCTAGTAAGGCTTCAGGAGTAACACCACCATATTTTTGATATAAATCTTTTTCTAAAGAACCAGAATTTATGCCAATTCTAATTGGCACATTTCGTTTTTTACATGCCTCAACAACGGCTTTTACATTTTCATGACTGCCAATGTTACCAGGATTAATTCTAATTTTATCAATTCCTTGATTGACTGCTTCAATTGCAAGTCGGTAATCAAAATGAATGTCGGCTACTAGCGGAATAGAAGTTCTTTCTTTAATTTTTGATATTGCTAGAGCATCATCAATATTTGAGATAGTCATTCTAACAATGTCTGCACCAATTTTAGCAAGTTCGTTGATTTGTCTTACGGTAGATTCGATATCGCGTGTTTTGGTATTTGTCATTGATTGAATTGCGATAGGATGGTTGCCACCAATAGTTACAGTACCTATTTTAATTTCTTTTTTAAAATTCATAAAACACCTCTTAAAAAAACTCTAAAATTACTTTTAGAGCTATTTTTTTACTACTTTAGAAGTTCCCTTCTTAGCGCTTGTTTTTTTAACTGTCTTTTTAGGCTTGGTTGCCTTTTCCTTAACAGGAGTAGTAGCAACAACTTCAACTTTTTTCTTTTTAATCTTTCTTTGTGGAGAGCGAATTCTACCACGTCTTAAAAAGTTATAAATGGTACTTCTAGATGCTTCAATATCATATTGTTCTTGGCATATACGTGCAAATTCGCTAAAGTTAGTTCCACGATATTCACGACGATATAATTTACAAACAAAAGTGCTTATTTCTGCATCATAAGTGTTGTAAGGCTTGTAGTTTTTGTTCTTGTGAACTACACCTTCACGACCTTCATTTAGAACTTGACGTTTCAAATTTCTAACTTGTCTAGTTGTAATGTCAAGCTTTTTGGCAGCCTCTGTGCCGTTTATTTCTCCAAGTAGTAGTTTTTTGATAACTCGAAGTTTACGTTTTTCACCTTTTGACATTTTATGCTTTGCTTTTTCTTCAAATAAAGCTTCAATTTCTTCAGGTGTCAAAATAATTTGATGATTTGATTCTTCAACTTTTTCAGAATTTTCAGCTTCATCAAGTTGAATTTCAGTATCTTTAAATTCTTGTTCTACCATAATAAACTTCCTTTCTTATAGATATTATAACATAGTTGAACATAAAATTCAAATTATATGATAGGAAATTATTAAAAAGTAATACAATAATATTTTATGCTTATATAATTAAATTTGCAAACTATCAATGAAAATAATAAATGTGTGTTATAATAATTACGAAAGAAGAGATAATATGAGCTTAAATATATTATATGAAGATAATCACATTATTGTTGTTGAAAAACCTAGTGGTATTTTATCACAAGCTGATCACACTAATGATATAGATATGCTAACTTTGATTAAGCGTTATATTAAAGAAAGATATCAAAAACCAGGTAATGTTTATCTTGGATTAGTTCATCGACTTGATCGAATGACTTCTGGTGTAATGGTATTTGCCAAAACATCAAAGGCCGCAAGTAGACTTAATGAACAAATTTTAAAGCATGAATTTGTTAAAAAATACTATGTGGTTGTTAAAGGAATAGTTCCTAAAACTGGTAATTTAAAAAATTATCTATATAAAGATGAACAAGAAGTAAAATCATATGTGGTTAATGAAAATAATGGAAAATTAGCAGAACTATCATATCAAAGAATAAATGAAGTTAATGGAAATTCATTAGTAGATGTTAGCCTTAAAACTGGTAGACATCATCAAATAAGAGTCCAATTTGCATATGCCGGATATCCCCTTGTTGGTGATAGTTTGTATGGTAATGATAAAAATAAAAAATTAATGTTACATTCATATTTGATTGGTTTTTATCATCCAACCACTAAAGAATGGTTAGAATTTAGATTAATACCGAGTAATGATGAATGGAAGTTGTATTTTAAAGGTTCTACCTTGCAAAATAATTAATATTGTAGTATAATAAATATATGAATAATATAAACAAATAATGTATAAAAAGAGGTAAATGATCATGAAAAACGAATTTGACCAAAATCGCAAAATATTTACATCGGAATCTGTAACTGAAGGCCATCCTGATAAAGTTTGTGATCAAATAGGCGATGCTATCCTTGACGATATACTTGCACAAGATCCTAATGCAAGAGTGGCATGCGAAGTTTGTGCTACTACGGGATTAGTTTTAGTAATGGGTGAAATAACTACAACCGGTTACTGTGATGTTCAAAAAATAGTAAGAAAGACAGTTGAAGAAATTGGCTACAATCGCGGTAAATTTGGATTTGACGCTGAAAACTTAGCAGTTCTAGTTTCACTTAATGAACAATCACCGGATATTGCTTTAGGCGTTGATGCTGATGGAGCAGGTGACCAAGGTATGATGTTTGGTTATGCATGTAGAGAAACTGAAGAATATATGCCACTACCAATTACCCTTGCTCACAAACTTGCAAGAAGACTTGCGGCTATCAGAAAAGATGGTTCACATAAAGAACTTCGTCCTGACGGAAAAACTCAAGTATCAGTTGAGTATGATGAAAATGGCAAACCTTTAAGAATTGATACAATTGTAGTTTCAACTCAACATGATGAAGAAGTTAGTCAAGAATATTTAAGAGAAATGATTATAAAAGATGTCATTACACCAATTATAACAAAGGAATTAATGGATGAAAATACTAAAATATTTGTTAACCCTACAGGTCGTTTTGTTGTTGGAGGACCAAAAGGTGACTCAGGCTTAACTGGTAGAAAGATTATCGTTGATACTTATGGTGGTTATGCTCCCCATGGTGGTGGTTCATTCAGTGGTAAAGATCCTACAAAGGTTGACCGTAGTGCAAGCTATATGGCAAGATATGTAGCTAAAAATATGGTTGCTGCAGGATTTGCCGATAGAATGCAAATTCAACTTTCTTATGCAATCGGAGTAGCTAAACCTATTTCAATTTGTATTGATACATTTAATACTTCTAAATATACTGAAAAAGAACTAATAGATATCGTAAATGCTAATTTTGACTTAACACCAAAAGGAATCATTAGTACTCTTGATTTAAGACGGCCAATATATCGTCAAACTGCAACATATGGTCATTTTGGAAGAAATGACTTAGATTTACCTTGGGAAAAATTAGACAAGGTTGAAGCATTAAAAAAATATTTAAAATAAATAATAAAAAGGAGAATAGTATGAAAATTTGTATTATTGGTGCTGGTAGTACTTATACACCAGAATTAATAGAAGGTGTAATTAATAAAAGAGATTCACTTCCTGTTACTGCAATTGATTTTATGGATATTGATGAAAGAAAACTTAACATTGTTGGTGGATTATGCCAAAGAATGATTAAGGCAGCAGGGCTTCCTTGTGAAACAAGATTAATCCTAAATGACTATGAAACTGCTTTAAGAGATTCTGATTTCGTTCTTGCGCAAATAAGAGTTGGAAAACTTCCCGCAAGAGTAAAAGATGAAAAGATTCCTCTAAAGTATAACTTAATTGGTCAAGAAACATGTGGTATTGGTGGTATGTTTAAAGGATTAAGAACAATACCAGTAATGATGAATATTGTAAAGATGATGGAAAAGTATTGTCCTAATGCTTGGTTAATTAACTTCTCTAACCCATCAGGAATGATTGCGGAAGCATTATTAAACTATACTAATGTTAAAATGATGGGGCTTTGTAACGTTCCTATTAACACAATTGATAGTATAAAAAAAGGTATGAATTTACCAAATGCTAAAATCGAATATATGGGTTTAAATCACTTTGCATATATTACAAAAATTGAACAAGATGGTAAAGATTATTTACAAGAAGCTATCGAAAGTGGATTCAATAGCGCAACAATGAAAAATATTCCAACAAGTGGTTTCACTAAAGAACAAATTGAAGTAATTGGTGCTATCCCAACTTGCTATTTAGAGTACTATTATTTTAAAAATAGTAAGTTAGAAAAGTTAAAAAATTCACCTAAAACACGTGGTGAAGTATGTATGGAAATTGAAGAAGAGTTATTAAAGATATATCAAGATAACGAATTACATGTAAAACCTGCTCAACTTTCTAAACGTGGAGGCGCAAGATACTCAGAAGTAGCTATTAACTTAGTAGATTCAATTTGGAATGATAAACAAGATGTTCAAGTTGTTAATGTATTAAATAAGGGTGCTATTCCTTTCTTAAGAGATAATGACGCTGTAGAAATCTGTGCTGTTATTGGTAAAGATGGTGCTAAACCATTACCACTTGAAGGTAAAGTAAACGATCATATAAAGGAATATATTCAACAAGTTAAAGCATATGAAAAACATGCTGTAAAGGCCGCAATAAATGGCGATAAGAAAGAAGCAATGCGTGCTCTTATGTCTAACCCATTAGTTGCTGATTTACAAACTGCATCAGATTGCTTTGATGAATTACTAGAAGCTCATAAAGAATATTTACCTCAATTTTTCAAGGAAAATAAGTAATGAAAAAATATGTAATTGGCGTAGATGGTGGAAATACCAAAACTGATTATTTATTGTTTGATATTGAAGGCAACTTTATAGATGGCTTAAGAAGTGGCACTTGTAGTCACGAATCTCCAAAAATTGGTGGATTTGAGGGTGCACACTTAGTAATGAAAGAAAATATCGAGTTGCTATTAAAACAAAATAATCTTTCAATAAAAGATATTGCTTCAGGTGCTTTTGGACTTGCAGGTGTAGATTCACCTTTCCAAAAAGAAGCCTTAGAAAATGTGGTTAAAAGAATAGGCTTTAAAAACTTTGTAGTTGTAAACGATGGCTTTTTAGGGATTAAAGCTGCATCACCTACTGGAACTGGTGTTTGTTCAATAAATGGAACTGGTACAGTTAATGTAGGTATTGATGAAGATGGTAACTGGATGCAAGTTGGTGGCATAGGTTATGTTGCGGGCGACGAAGGTGGTGGCTCATACCTGGCTAGAGCCGCAGTTAGACTTGCCTTTGATGAATGTTTTAGATTTGGACCTAGCACAAACATAACAAGAAGCGTTTTTGAAATGTATGAAATAGACGACAAAAAAGATTTCAGTAACGCAATTGTTGGCAAAAAAATTGATTCAACCTATTTAATAAAAGCCTTATTTGAACATGCAAATAATGGTGATCTCCCCGCAATCTCAGTTCTTGAAACTAGTGGTGAACACATGGCAAGATCAATTGCAGGAGTAATTAAAGAGTTAAATATTAAGGAACCAATAAATGTAATACTTGCTGGAAGTGTTTGGGCAAAGGCTACCAATTTTGCTATGTTAAACAAATTCAAAAAAGTTGTTTGTGAATTATCAAATAAAAAATGCAACTTTATTGTTCTAAAAGAACCACCTGTTCTAGGTGCTATCCTATGGGCTCTTGAACTTGCAAATGGTGAATTACCAGACAAAGAACTTAAAGCAAAAGTATTAGAAAATATCATAAATTATCAAAATAGTATTAATTAAGTAATTTAGGCCATAACACAATTTATGGCCTTTTTAAATATCACTTATTATGATAATATACATTAATAAAGTTGAAATAAAGTAAAATATTTGGTATAATATACTAGATAAAATACGGAGTGTAAAAAAAATATGTTAAAAAAATTAGTAAATGATATTAAAAAAGGACTTTATAATGCGGTTAATGAACTTGGTTATGTTGATGAAAGTGTTATAAAAATTCCTGAAGATATTATATTAGATAGTACAAAAGATAAAGAACATGGAGATTATGCTACAAATACTGCTATGCGTCTGGCAAAAGTGGCTAAAAAAAAGCCTCTTGATATTGCAAGTGAAATTGTTAGCAAATTTGATGCTAGTGCATATCATATTTCTAAAGTAGAAATTGCAGGTCCTGGTTTCATTAATTTAACAATTGATAAACATTATTTATTAGAAATTGTACTTAAAGTGAATAATGAAAAAGAAGAGTACGGAAAATTAAATGTTGGTAATGCTCAAAAGATTTGTTTAGAGTTTGTTTCCGCAAACCCAACTGGCTACTTACATGTTGGTCATGGTAGAGGTGCCGCATATGGTGATTCACTTGCTAAAATAATGACTAAAGCTGGTTATATCGTTCATAAAGAACACTATGTTAACGATGCGGGAAATCAAATTATTAATATGGCATATAGTGTATATGAAAGATATAAAGAATTATTTGGGCTTCCTATTGAAATGAAAGATGATTATTATCATGGTAAAGAAATCATTAAAGTTGCAAGTGATATAAAAGAGGAATATGGTGATAAATTTTTAAATAATTTTGATTTAGAATTCTTTAAAAATTATGGAACTGAAAAGTTACTAAATAATTTAAAATCAGATTTAAAGCGCTTCAATGTAGAATTTGATACTTGGTTTAGTGAAAAGAGTTTATACAAGACAGGTGCTGTAGAAAAAGTCTTAACCCTTCTTAAAGAAAAAAATTATACTTATGAAAAAGAAGGAGCTTTATGGCTTAAAACTACCTTATATACTGATGAAAAAGACCGTGTAATCATCAAGAGTGATGGTAGTTATACCTATTTATTACCTGACATTGCTTACCATGCCAATAAATTATCACGTGGATATGATCATTTAATCGATGTTCTTGGTGCTGATCATCATGGCTATATTGATAGATTAAAAGCGGCAGTATCAATGGTTGGTGGAAATTCAAACCTCATTGATGTCGAAATCTTACAAATGGTTCGTGTTTTAGAAAATGGTGAAGAAGTTAAGATGAGTAAGCGTAGTGGTAAAGCTATTACATTGAGTGATTTACTTGATGAAGTTGGTTCTGACGCATTAAGATATTTCTATGTTGCAAAATCATTGAGTACTCATATGGATTTAGATTTAGATTTAATGAAACAAAAATCTAATGAAAACCCTGTTTTCTATGCTCAATATGCTCATGCTCGTATTTCTAGTATTCTAAACAATGCGAGTGAAGCTGGAATAAAATTTGAACCAGTTAAGAAATTTAGTAAAATTGACCCAGAAACAGTAAATGATATTTGTTTAACATTATTACAATATCCAAGTGTAATTGAAGAGGCTGCACAAAAACGTTTGGTTCATAAACTAACTCATTATATCGATGAACTTGCATATCAATTACATAGTTACTATAATGATCAAAAAGTAATTACCGATGATACTGAATTAGTTATGGAAAAACTTACTGTTTTAAACGCTGTAAAGATTGTGTTAAAAGATGCCCTTTCTTTAATTGGTGTAAGTGCACCTGAAAAAATGTAATAAATTGTATTTAAATATAATCGTAAACCCTAAGCAGGCGAACCTATAAAGTTTGCCTGCTTTTTTTGAAAGTATATTAAACAAATTGATCCCACTACTAAAAATATACTGCCAATAAATTTTATGTTATATAGTGATTTTTGGTTATCATCCGCATTGTTTAAAGCGTTGTAATTCTAAAGGCAAAATAAATGTAAATTAAGAAAATAATGGAAATAGTTAATTCGAAAATATTATTTGCTTCTGTTTTATATACTGAATTATTAGTATTAATGAATTTCTTTTCGTCGTTATCTGCATTTATATTTAAAACACTAATTGTAATAAATACAATCCAAATAAAGTTTTCAAAATTTAGTCTTAAAATGTCATTGCTATCTTTATTCATAATATACCATTCTATATATTATCTAAATATCTTTAATATCTATTATTATTTTAACTAAATGCTTGCAAGAAATTTAACAACAGAGTATAATAAGTAAGAAAAGTAAGAAAGGTAAGAATATTATGAATAATAAAAATAAATTTATATGGACGACAAAAGTAAGTAATAAAGGTCAAATTGTTATTCCTAAGGAAGCAAGAGAAATATTTAATATCAACGAAGGTGATACACTAATTATGTTTGGAGATATTGAAAAAGGTATTGCTATTGCTAAATATGATGATTATTTAAACTTTGCTCAAACCATATTTAACGCAAGAAATAAGGAGAACGATAATGATTAAAATTGAAGAGTTAACTAAAAAATATAATAAATTAACTGCGGTAGATAAAGTAAGTTTAGAAATTAATGAATATGAATGCTTTGCATTATTAGGATTAAATGGAGCAGGAAAAACCACTCTTATAAATATGTTATCTACGCAAATTAATCCTACAAGTGGTAAGGCGACTATCAATGGTCTAGATTTAAAAAATGATAGTTTAGAAATTAGAAAGATAATTAACATTTCTCCTCAAGAAAGTGCCATTGCCAAAAATCTAACTGTAAGAGAAAATTTAAAATTAATTAGTACATTATATGAAATAGATAATCCTGAAGAAAAAATTGAACAAACAATTGATGAATTTGGTCTTCACGAAAAAGAAAATACTTTATGTAAGAAATTAAGTGGTGGACAATGCCGAAGACTTAGCATTGCTTTAGCGATAATTACTAATCCTAAAATCTTGTTTTTAGATGAACCAACACTAGGCCTTGATGTTAAAGCTCGTAAGATTCTTTGGGACATTGTTGAAAAACTAAAACATAAAATGACGATTATTTTAACTACTCATTATTTAGAAGAAGTTCAATTTCTAGCAGATAGTGCGGCAATCATCAGTAAAGGTAGAATAAAGGTAGTTGGTACAATTCCTGAAATATTGGCATCAACAAATTCAAATACCCTAGAAGAAGCTTTCATAAAATTATCGGAGGAAGAATAATGAAAAAAGTAATTCAATTAACCATACGTAATATTAAAGAAATGTTACGCGATCCCTTAAGTATTGTATTTTGTTTAATATTTCCAATATTAATGCTTGTATTAATGCAATCAATATTTACAAATTTTGAATATATTCCCGATAATTTTAAGATTGCAAATTACGCACCAGGAATATGTGTTTTTGGTTATACTTTCATTGCGATGTTTGTTGGGTTACAAATTGCAAGTGATAAAAATACATCATTCATAAAAAGAATGAACATTGCTCCAATCAATAAATTTACATATTACTTAAGCTTTATGCTTTCTGCCTTTCCACTTGCTATTTTACAAACAATCTTATTCTTTTTAATAGCCTTATTCTTTGGGTTTCCATTTAATTATAAATTTCTATTATCAGTTGTTTACTTAATGCCTTCATCAATTCTTTACATTAGTTTGGGAATTATGATTGGAGTAATCTGCAATAATGAAAAACAAACTGGACCAATATCATCAATCTTTATTACTGTAGTAGGAATTTTAGGTGGAGTATTTATGCCGATTGCTTCATTGAAAGGTGGAATATTAAGAGTTGTTAATGTACTACCTTTTTCACATACAGTAATGATAGCAAGTAATATTCAGTCAGATGGTGCTAGCGCAATCTATCCTCACATCATCTATATTTTAGCCTATACTATCTGTTTTGTTTTGATATCCTTTGTTGTTGAAAAAATAAAAGCAAGTAGGAATTAAATATGAACATAGGAATTGATATTGATGATACATTAACAAATTCGTTTGATTATTTTCAACCATATGTAGCAGAATACTTTAATGTTGGTGTGGATTATTTAAAAGAAAACAATATTTCTTATAGTAATTTTCCTGATAATTGGAAAAAGAAGAACTAAACTTCTTTAGAACATACTATGATAAAGTAGTACCATTTACACCTTTTAAGAAAAATGCAAGTAAAGTCTTAAATAAACTAAAGGAATTAGGACACAGAATAATAATCATAACAGGAAGAACTTAATGATTTTTACAAAGATCCGTATAAAACAACTAGAGAAGAACTTCAAAATGGAAATATTGTCTGTGATAAAGTAATTTGCATGCTTGATAAAGTAAAAGCATGTAAAGAAGAAAAATAGATTTATTTATTGATGATATGATTAGTAATTGTGAAAAAGTAAAAGCATTAGGTATAAAAGTATTATTATTTACAAGTAATGAAAATGATACTAAAGAAACATCATTAAAACGAGTTGATAATTGGAATGAAAATAGTTTACGAAAATCATTATTATTTATTTTGTGCGGTATAATTTTACTAAATATACCACTAATCATCTTAAGTGACATATTTGCACCATGCCATATAATTATAAGTTGCAAAAATTGTGAATAAAATAAAAAACACATTAGAAAAGTATAAAAACTACTTTATTCTAATGTGTTTTTAGTTTATCTTTATGCTAGTAATGTTTGTGTGTGTATGACAAAATCTTATTTTCGGGAGTGTATCGAACGGAAAGCATCATCTGATTCGTATATTTTTAACTATCTAGACAGACATGAATTTATCAATCTAACGCAACAAGGTCAGACTTTTCATAACGATTGTGTCCTTGCAAACTCTTTTTATATTTCCAACATATAATAGCTTCATCCAAACTTCTTCCTTGATTATCTTCGAAGAAATCTCGTATGTATGTATTATACTCAAATTGTTTATCTATCGTTGTTTTACCCTTTTTCTTTTCTTCCAAAATCTGATAATATGCATTAATTGCATTACCATAAGTTTTTCCGGCATTGCTCTTTAACCATTTTTGGAATAAAACATTAAAAGAAAAACTTTTACCTATTTTTTCTTTAAAAAAAGCTCTATGCTTTTCAGAACATACTACATTTGATTCAATTAGTGTATTCTCTGTAATGACTCCAACATCTTTCGTAGTTTTTCTTTTTGTAGAAGTTTCTAACACCTTTCCCGTATCAAGAAAACAGGCAATTCTATCAATAAGTTCAATCTTTCCACCCGAAATAGGCAGATTGTTTTCTCTGCAAAAATCAACAAGCTCTTTTTTCAAATAGTAAAAAGTTCTAAAAGTTTCTCCATCAATTTCTCATTCAAATCCGGTCTTTCACTCACTTGCATTCTCGCCGTCAACTTTTGATTTGCCTTTTCTTTAATTATAGCATATTATGTAGCATTTTTATATGGCGCCCCTAAAAGGAATCGAACCTTTATCACAAGAATCGGAATCTTGTATTTTATCCATTAAACTATAGGGACATCGAGGTAATTATAGCATTTTTGACTGGGAAATAGTAAAAAATAGCAATATAAAAAACGATAACCAATAACTTGCTAAAAAAGTTAAAATGTGGTATAATATAGAAAAAAATAGAAGTAGGTGAGAATATGTCAGTTGCAGAACAATTAGCAATTATTAAAGAAAATTTAAAGGACTATCCCAATGTCCGTCTTATTGCCGCAACCAAATATTTTGACATTGCTAAAACACGAGAAATAGTTGAAGCAGGAGTTACTGATATAGGAGAAAATCGTAAAGATGTTTTTCTTGAAAAATATGAAGCATTAAAAGATTTGCCAATTACTTGGCATTTCTTTGGAACTATAAAAATTCCACCAAAGCTTTCACCAAGTTTTATTGATAGTATTGATTATTTACATTCACTTGATTCAATTGATTTAGCCAATGCAATTAATAAAACTAGAAAAAAAGCTGAACCATTAAATTGCTTTGTTCAAGTAAACTTATCAGGAAATGCTAACAAGACAGGGCTTACAGAAACAAAAATTATTCCATTTATTAAAAATCTTGCAAAATATAATAAGATAAAAATAGTTGGATTAATGACGGTTGTATATAGTTTTGATGATGATGTACTTACAGATTATTTCAATACTATGAAAGAACTACAAAAAGAAGTACAGGCCCTAAATTTAAGTTATGCACCTTGTACCGAATTATCAATGGGAATGAGCAATGATTATAAACTTGCCATTAAGTCAGGTGCTACAATGATTAGAATAGGAACCCTATTTTCAAAATAAGAGGAGTAAATATGTTCGGAAAAAAGAAAAATGAAGAAAGAAAATTAGGTACTGCCTTTGATCGTTTATTAAACTATACTTTCAAAGAAGATGAAGATATGGATACCCAATTATTAGATCTAGCAGACATTGTTATAGCTAATCGTCCATTACTTGCAAATTTTGAACAAATAAAAAGCATTGGTGAAGTAAATCATGCGGTATCATTTTTATCAGGCGTTGTTTATGCCCTTAATGGTGAAGTGTATTGCCTTGGTGATGAAACTAGATTATTTGCAACGGGAAAAGCCTTTGAGGATGGTTCACTTCAACGTTATGTAAAGGATTTCGCAGTAAATAGATAATGTTAACAAGATTAGGCGATTACTATCGTGAAGCACTAGATGGACAAATTGTGCTTACAAAATTTTTAGATTTAGAAGAAATAAAAGAGATAAATTTGTTAAACAAAGATGGCTTAAAAGTATATCTTTATGGTGGCTATGAAGAAGCCGAAAGGGTTAGAGCAATTGTTCAATTAGCTTATTATGAAGCACCAGAGCCTGCAGATTTCAAAATAGCGATTTATAAAACTGAATATAATGCAAACTATCAAACGATTGGCCATCGTAATGTGTTAGGTTCAATAATGAGTTTAGGAATTGAACGCAATACTTTTGGAGATATTTATATAAATAATCAAGTTATTTATCTATTTTTAACGGAAGAAATCTCAGGGTATATGATTCAAAATATGCCGATGATTATGCATCAAAGATTGGAATTTAGAAAAGTAGATGCTATTTGTGATGATGAAAAAAATCAAGAAGTAACTAAAGAAATTCAAGTTCCAAGTTTAAGACTTGATGCGATAATTGCCAAATGCCTGAATATTAGTCGCGCAAAAGCGGCTGAAATAATTGAGGCAGGTAATGCTTCAATCAATCATTTGATATGTAAAAATATTAGTTATCAATGTCAATTGAAGCAGATAATAAGTATAAGAAAATTTGGTAGAATTACCATTTTAGAAAATTTAAGAACAACAAGAAAAGATCGAATTGTTTTACTTGTTGGAGTTTATCATTAGGAGGAAAACATGAAAGAGTATAAAGATACGTTATTAATGCCAAAAACCGATTTCCCAATGAGAGGTAACTTGGGTGTTAATGAATTAACTATTCAACAAAAATGGGATGACAACAAAATTTATGAGAAAGTATTAAAGAAAAACGAAGGACATGAAACATTCTTCTTACATGATGGTCCTCCATATGCCAATGGTAGTATCCATGTTGGACATGCAATGAATAAAACGTTAAAAGATTTCCTTATCAGATATAAGACAATGAATGGCTTTTATTCACCATACTTACCAGGTTGGGATACTCATGGATTACCAATAGAAACCGCTCTTTCAAAAAATAAAAAGATTAATCGCAAAGAAATGACAATTAGTGCATTTAGAGATTTATGCGAAAAATATGCTTTAGAACAAGTAGAAATTCAAAAGAAAGGTTTTAGACGTCTTGGTATCTTAGGTGAATGGGATGATCCATATATCACTTTAAACCATAAATATGAAGCAGAACAAATCCGTTGCTTTGGAGTAATGGCTGCTCGTAATTTAATCTTTAAAGGATTAAAACCTGTTTATTGGTCACCATCTTCTGAAACAGCACTTGCGGAAGCAGAAATTGAATATAAAGATGTAAAGAGTAGTTCAATTTATGTTGCATTCAAAGTAGTAGATGGCAAAAATGTTTTATCCAATGGTTGTGAATTAGTTATTTGGACAACTACTCCATGGACTATGCCTGCTAACCTTGCAATTTGTGTAGGACCAGATATTGAGTATTCAGTAGTTGAAACAAATGGTAGATTCTTAATTGTTGCAACAGAATTAATTAATAGTGTATTTGAAGCTATTGGTTATACTGATTACCACATTGTTAAACGAATGATGGGTAAAGAATTAGAAGGTATAACTTATAAACATCCATTATATGATAGAATATCACCAGTTATTTTAGGTGATCACGTTACGCTTGATGCTGGTACAGGACTAGTACATACTGCTCCTGGTCATGGTGAAGATGACTTTGTTGTAGGTAAAAAATATGGTCTAGAAATTCTTTGCCCAGTTGATAGTAGAGGATATTTAACAAAAGAAGCTGGTGAATTTGCGGGATTATTCTATGAAGATGCTAACCAAGCAATCTTAAAACGTTTGGATGAAGAAAATGCTTTATTAAAAGAAATTGAGATAATCCATAGTTATCCACATGATTGGCGTACTAAGAAACCTATTATCTTTAGAGCAACAGCTCAATGGTTCGCTTCAATTGAACATTTCCGTAATGATATTTTAGAAGCAATCAAACAAGTTAAATGGGTACCAAGTTGGGGCGAAGTTAGAATTTCTAATATGATTAAAGATCGCGCTGATTGGTGTATTTCACGTCAAAGAGTTTGGGGTGTTCCAATTCCAATTTTCTATGGTGAAGATGGTACTGCCATTATTGATCAAGATGTTATTAATCATGTTGCGGATTTATTTGAAAAATATGGTTCTAACATTTGGTTTGAAAAAGATGCTAAAGAATTATTACCTGAAGGTTTCACACATCCAAGTAGCCCTAATGGTAAATTTACTAAAGAAACTGACATTATGGATGTTTGGTTTGATTCTGGTACAAGTCATCATGCGGCATTAAAACAACGCTATGGTGTAAGTCAAGCAGATGTATACTTAGAAGGATCTGACCAATATCGTGGCTGGTTCAACTCAAGTTTAACAACTAGTGTAGCACTTACGGGTAAAGCTCCATATAAGACCGTTATTAGCCATGGATTTACTTTAGATGGTCAAGGTCGTAAAATGAGTAAATCATTAGGCAATACTATCGATCCAGTTGCTTGTTGTAACGAATTTGGTGCTGATATTTTCAGATTATGGGTTGCAAGTGTTGAATATCAAGCTGACTTTAGAATGAGTAAAGAATTACTAAAACAAGTAAGTGAATCATATCGTAAGATTCGTAACACATTCAGATTCTTGTTAGGTAACTTAGCTGATTTTGATCCTGAAGTTAATATCGTTCAATATGAAAAAATGTTTGAAGTAGATCAATTTATGATGTGCAAACTAAATGAATTGGTAAAAGAAGTTCATGAATCTTATAATAAATACGAATTTGATGAAGTATATCGTAATGTTTTAAATTTCATAACTAATGAACTTTCTGCTTTCTATTTAGACTTCACTAAAGATATTTTATATATCGAAGCTGAAGATTCTTTAGAAAGAAGAAGCATTCAAACTGTTTTATATAACACTTTATATTCATTAATTACATTATTAACACCAATTATCCCACACACTACTGAAGAAGTATACCAATACTTACCTGGTAAAAAATTAGAAAGTGTTTATCTATGTGATATGGTAAAATCAACATACTATATTAACTCTGATGAATTAATGGATAAATACGAAAAGCTATTAAAAGTTAGAGATGATGTTTTAAAAGCATTAGAAGTTGCTCGTAACGAAAAAATCATTGGTAAGAGTTTAAATGCTAAAGTAACTTTTGTTCCAAATGATGAAGTTACAAAATTATTAGCAAGTATTAAGGCTGACTTAAAACAAATCTTCATTGTATCAGAATTTAACGTAGTAACTGAAGATATTGATGCTACAACATATGATTCTGGTAAAATAAAAGTTGAAGCTGCAGTGGGTGAAACTTGTAGTAGATGTTGGCAAATTGTTCCATCATTAAATCCTGATGAACTTTGCCCAAGATGTGCTAGAATATTAAAGCACTAATAATTAAAATTAAAGAGGAGATTGCAATATGGTCATATATTTTTTTAAGGAAAGAAGCAAAGAATTAATAGATTTTTATGATTTAGTAGATGGTTATTTTGACAAATGTGAGAATACCTCTATCACATCAAATGATAACGAATTAATAATTAACTTTGATATTCCCAACTTTGCATGTTCATATCGATATTTAGTTACTAAACGTTCACGCGTAACTAGCATGTATCGTTTAAATCCAAACTATATGAATACTTTTATGCTTTGTGAAATACCAGAAGCAATTCCTCAGTTTTTAATTCGTTATATATTAAGACAAGTTGAAGAATTATGTACAAAATTTGGTTTTGCAATTTATCATGATATGATTGATAATATTCATGAATTCAATATGTTTGAAATGATTGCATTACTAACTAAGGAACGTAAAAATTATTTACAAGAACATCCTGAAGTAGTAATGTATCCGATTGATCAAGATATGTTGAATGAGATTTGTACATATCAAGCATCACTTAGTGAATTGCCAAAGATTGTCAAAGGTGATGTAGTTGCTTCACCATACATAGTATTAAAAGATTCATCAAACCATATTTACTTTAGTGTAAATTGGCAAGTAGGATTACCAACTACTTTTCCACCTCATCTAGATTTTGTTCACGTTGAAGAAGAAGTTAATTTGGTAAGTTTAGTTCCAGCCAATATCTTTTATAAGTATGTTGACCACTATATGTACGAGATAAAAGATGGATCTATTGATATTAGAATTAAATACTTAAATGAAAAGGGTAGTAATAAGGCCCGTAAGTTAATTAGAAAGATGCGAAAATATGTTGTTTCAGCATATGATTATGAAGAAATAAAATTAACAAATTTAATTGAAAAATAGGAGAATAATATGCAAGTTAATAAATTTATTGATCATACTTTGTTAAAAGCTTTTGCGACAAGTGCAGATATTAAAAAACTTTGTGATGAAGCTATTAAATATGATTTTAAGAGCGTTTGTGTTAATCCGGCTAATGTTCAACAAGCAGCTAACTTATTAAAAGGAAGCGATGTTTTAGTTTGTACAGTAATTGGATTTCCACTAGGAGCCAACACTATTGAAACTAAGGCATTAGAAACAATTGATGCTATTAAAAATGGTGCTGATGAAATTGATATGGTTATCAACATTGGCAAAGTAAAAGAACATGATTATGATTATATTGAAAATGAAATAAAACGAGTTGTTGCGGCGAGCGTTGGTAAAACAACTAAGGTTATTATTGAAACTTGCTATTTAACTGATGAAGAAAAAGTAAATTGCTGCCTTGCTGCAAAACGTGCACATGCAACATTTGTTAAAACTTCAACTGGCTTTGGTACTGGTGGTGCTACAGCTGAAGATATTAAATTAATGCGTGAGACCGTTGGCCCTGAAATGGGTGTTAAAGCAAGTGGTGGTATCCGCAATCTTGAAGATTTAGAAAAAATGGTTGAATTTGGCGCAACACGAATTGGTACATCTGCTGGTGTTGCAATTATGGAAAATTCATCATCTAAAAGTGAATACTAGGAGGAAAAACAAAATGAAAGCTACTCCCCATATTGAAGTAACTGAAGAAGGCAAAATTGCCAAAACCGTATTAATGCCAGGTGATCCTTTACGTGCTGAATATATTGCTAAAACATATTTAGAAAATGTTGAACAATTTAATCATGTAAGAGGTATGAATGGTTATACTGGAACTTATAAAGGACGTAAGATTTCTGTAATGGGTTCAGGAATGGGAATGCCTAGCATCGGTATTTACTCTTATGAATTATTCAAATTTTACAATGTAGAAAATATAATTAGAATTGGTTCTGCGGGTGCGTATGATCCTAACTTAGATTTATTTGATGTAGTCATTGCTAAAGAAGCTTACAGTGAATCAAGTTATGCCTTAACTCAAGCAGGTGAAACTAGAAACGTGTTAAGTGGTAGTGAAGAACTTGCTAAGAAGTTATTAAACATTGCTAAAGAAAAAGGTATTAAAACTCATTATGAAAGAATTCATTCATCAGATGTTTTCTATCGTGAAGGACCTTCTATAGTAGAAAAAATGTATGAAGAAAACAAGTGCGTTTGTGTTGAAATGGAATCTTTTGCTTTATTCCATAATGCAAATGTACTAAACAAAAAAGCCGCATGTTTACTTACAATTTCTGACTCATTAGTTAAGCATACCGAAACTACTTCACTTGAACGTCAAACCGCATTCAATGAAATGATCCAAATTGCACTTGAACTTGCAGAATAATATTTACCACTTGTTTTACAGTTTGTTGTAAACAAGTGGTTTATTTATATAATAAAAATTAATATTAAGGACATAATAAAATTATAATGGAGGTGTATGAATGGAAATCAATAAATTACGCATAAATAATTTTGATTTATACCATATTCCTAATAATAAATTTAAATCTTTCACAATTGGTGTTTATTTCTTTAACCCTTTAGAAGAAAAAGAATTAAGTAGAAAGTCATTACTATCAAATTATCTTACTAAATATAATGAAAAATACCCAACCGAAAAGGCTTTAACAACTTACTTAAGAAGTCTATATGGAATGGATTTATATTGTAGTTATGGTAGAAATGGTCTTGTTACAACAATGAACTTTATCATAAGATCAATAAATGATAAATATTTATCTACTGATGAAGAGTTATTAAAAAAAGCTGTTGATGTATTAGACTTAACTATAAATAAACCCTATTTTGATGATAAATTAATAGATTTTGAAAAGAAGTTATTAATTGAAGATATTAACCGATTATATGATAATAAAAGTCAGTACGCAACAAGACGATTTTTAGATATTATGTTAAAAGATGAAAAATGCCGGTTTTCTTCAATTGGTACAGTTGAAGATGCTAAAGCAATTACTAAAGAAAGCTTAACTGAAACGTATAACAATATGTTAAATTCAAAACATATCGTATATGTCATAGGTGATATTTCTGAAGAAAAAATAAAAGATGCATTTAGCAATTTTCATTTGAAAGATGAAATAAGTGAAAAGCTTGATTTCATCGATTATGAAACTAAAAAAATTGAAAAAGTAACGGAAGTTGTTGAAGAACAAAAAATACGTCAGTCAATAGTTTTAATGGGGTATCGAAGTGAAATAAGACTTAACGATGATTTATATAATGGTATGTTTATGTTATCTAGTATGCTTGGAGGTTATTTCCACTCAACCTTATTTCAAGAAATCCGTGAAAAAAGAAGCTTAGCTTATTCTGTTAGTTGCGACTATAACCCAAGAAAAGGTAACTTTGCCATATTTGCGGGGATAAGTGCAAGTAAATACGATGAGTTCAAATCAGTAGTAAATCAAATAATTGAAGATTACCAAAACGGTAACATTGATGACAATGTTTTTGAGTTAACTAAAAAATCAATCATTAGTGGAATTTATAAATCTGCTGATCAACAAACTTATGGGATTGGTTTTGTCTTAAATGAAATATCAGGAATTGAAAATCATACGATTGAAGAAAAAGTTAATAGAGTATTAAGTATTACAAAAGAAGAAGTAATTGATGCCGCAAAATGTCTTGTTTTGGACACCATTTATTTTCTTAAGGGGACGCTATGATAGAATATAAAAACGATAAAATTCAAGAAAAATATTACGTAGAAGTATTAGAAAATGGATTAACAGTATATTTATATCCCAAAAAAGACTTTTACAAGACTTATGCCATTTTTTCAACTAAATATGGCTCACAAGATATCGAGTTTACCCCAATAGATTTAGAAAATAGTATAAATACGCCTGAAGGTATTGCTCATTTTTTAGAACATAAATTATTTGAAAATGAAGATGGAACTGACGCATCAACGCTATTTGCCAAAACAGGTGCTGATGTAAATGCCTTTACAACTGCTAATCAAACAGCGTATCTTTTTTCCGCAACTAATTCAATTAATGATAATATTGAATTATTGTTAGATTTTGTTCAAGAACCATGTTTTAAAAAAGCAAGTATCGATAAAGAAAGAGGAATTATTGAACAAGAGTTATTAATGTATCTTGATCAACCTCAAAGCGTACTATATTTTGGTCTTCTCAAAAACTTATATAAGAAGAATAATGTTCGAAATGAAATTGGTGGTAGCGTAGAATCAATTAAACAAATTAATGAGGAATTACTCTACCAGTGCTATCATACTTTTTATCACCCAAAAAATATGGTTTTCTGTGTTGTTGGTAACTTTGACAAGGATGAATTAATTGAATTAATTAAAAGCAATCAAAGCCGTAAAACATTTGGTGAATTTAAACCTATAACTAGAAAATATTATTTAGAAGATGGAGAAGTTAACGAAAAGCATCAATTTACTGAAATGGATGTTAGCATTCCTAAAGTAACAGTAGGTGTGAAAATTCCTTATGAAAAATTAACACCATATGAAATACTAAAAAAGACAATTGCTATTGAAATATTAACGGATTTATACTTTGATGAATCAGCTGATGTGTATGAAAAATTGATGAACTCGCGAGTTATTAACAATAGTTTTGAATATGATGTTTATTTTGAAGAAACCTATCGTCATATCATCTTTAATCTAGATACAAAAAATCCTGAAAAGTTTGTCGAATCAATTACTAAAATAGTAAACAAAATATCAAAACAAGATATAGATGTAGAACAATTTGAAATAATGAAAAAACTATATCAAGCTAGAAATATCAAAAGATTTAATTCGTTAGAGTATATTGCTAACTTGATGGTTGAATTTCATCAAAATGATTTAGCTTTTTTTGATTTATTAAAATCTGTTGATGAATTAACAATTGACGATGTACTTGAGGCAAGAAAATACTTTAGTACTAACGCAATGTCTTCATTTACAATATATCCATCAAAGAAATAGGTAAAATTAATTGCAAGTAGTTTATATAAACTACTTGCATTTTTAGTTCAGATTTAGTTTTAACTTAACTTCAACATTACAATTTTTAAAATAATTATAATTACAACCAAAATAGTAATTTATGTTAAAAACATCAACGGGTTGATTATACATAAAATTTACTAATTCATTTATTTCTCTTAACACCAAATCATTGATTTTAGCAAAGTTTTCTTTATCAGATAATGAATCATTCTTTTTGGTTAAGGTTCCTTTAATTGTAAAAGTAATAATAATAGTCTGTTTATATTTTTTAAGTTTATATTTTCCTTTCTTTATATATAAGTCATATTCACCTAAATTGTACGTTGTATTGTTTAGAAGTGATAACCAGTGTAGGGGTTTAAATTCATTGGCAAAGATGGTTAATAAAGTATTATCTTTATTATAAAAAGTATAGCCATCTAAGAATAATGAGTAATATTCTTCATCTTGTCTAGAAAAGATTTTCTTAACACAAGAAATATGTGGCATAAGCAGTGTATAATTATTTATGGTAATAGCTTTTGCAAAATCCATAAAAGTTATTAATTTATAAGATTTTATCAAATCAGGATTGATTAATAAAGTATGGTAAGCTGAAATCTCTGAGAAGTTTTCAATATTAAAAATATCTTCTGGTTTACTATCAGTTGCAAAAAGATAGAAACTAGGATATAAATTTAAGTCATCTTTAATGAATTGATAAAAATCAAATAAATATTGATTATTTAAAAACTTATTGGTGAGAATTACTGTTCGTAAATGATTATAGTGAATATAAATATTAGATATTTGATTAAGTTTTCGGAAAGCTTCAGTTAGAGTTGGTGCAGTGATTTTCGCAACATAGGCAAGGTTATCAACATTATTTGAAGATATTTCAGCTTGTGCAAGGTTAAAATTATTAAGTACATAGAAATAGCAATCATATTGATTATTATCTTCATTAATGTCTAAACAAATACTATTAATATAAATAACTTTTGTTACATCAATGTAATCATTTCTTTTAGTAATAATCGGAATAAACGAGGTTAAGGTTATTAAAATTAACAAAATTTTTTTCATAGTTTAGTCACCTGATTTAAATCTTTTCTAGGTAGAAAATAGTTCTTTAATTCTTTTATATCAAATGGTATAAAGGGGTATAGATAAAATGTACCATTGTTTTTTTGCTTAAATAAATAAAATATCACGATTATGCTAGCAAGAATAAACCCAATTAATCCCATCGTAAAAGAAAGAATTAAAATGAAAAATCTAAAAATATTTATTGAAGTAATTAAATAGTTGTTTGTTGTTACTGCGAATACCGCAATATATGATATTGAGGTAAGAAATAGAATTATTGCTCCAATTGTTCCCGATTGAATGGCATTTTGGCCGATAAATAAACCACCTAAGATAATGATAATATTTTGAATGTAATTATTAGTTGACCTACTAGTTGAAAAACGGTAGAATTCAAATAATAAGTAAACAATAATAACCTCAACAAAAGTAGGCCAATTGGTACCTTTTTCCGTTGTTTGGATATTAGCAAGCAGGGATATTGATAAGGTGCCACGATGGAAACTAATAATGGCGATAAAAAGTCCCATAAAGAAAATTGATATCAAAAAGAAAATAGTTATAAAGATATGATTGAATAAAGAATAATATTTAGGAGTGTTAACATATGACTTAGAAGTAGTAAAAGTTGAAAGAGTTGTGGGGAGAATTAAAGCAATTGGAGAATTATCTAACATGATGACAATTCTACCTCTTAGTAGGGCAGTAGTAATAATTTCTGGTGAACTTGTATTGAACACTTGTGGTAACAATGAATCAATTTGATACAAGCAATACAAGTCATTAATAGAAGTAATGGCATCTTGTTTAATTGAAGATAAACCATCCAAAACTTTAGAAAGCGAAAAACGGTCATAAAATTTATTAATAAAAAGTACAGCACATTCAGTTTTGTTTAATAAACCTAATTGATATTTTCTTACCTGTAAGGCATTTGTTTTTAATCTTCTTTTAATAAGTGTTAGGTTATCACTTAGATCCTCAATTAGGGCATCTCTACTTGCCATAGGGTCTTCGGGATCAAGAATACTTTCGGAAATACTTCGTTTAGGCTTTTCCGCAAACTCAAATTGATAGTAATAACCATCATTAAAGAAAATAAGTACTTTACCAGAATATAATAGGAAATCTAAATTCTTTTCTGAAATATCGGTTATAGGATTACATATCCCAAGAAATTGTTTTGATAATTCTTTGTAATTGATAGAATTAATGCTTGGTTTAATTTCAAAATTAAACTTTTTAATATCTACAAGTTGCGACATGTACACTATATTAAAGGTAACACCATTAATGGTAGTTTCATTAACAACTACATCGTCTTGTAATTTACATATTTTAAAGAAATCATTAATTATTTGTTGCATGTTTTTTTCTCCTTGCAAATTTAAATAAGATAAAGAATAAAGTAAGTATTATGGTCGTTATCATTAAAATAAGAGAAGCAACTTCTTTAGTCATATTTAATTTATAGTTAAATATTACACCAATTGCTAAAACAGTTGGGAAAATCAAGGTAATTATTGAGTTACGTTTACCTTTAAAGATAATTCTTGCAATTTCACATTGCGTTGAAAAGTGAAATATAATGAATGCGGTAGTACAAATTAAATAAAGAATGTCAAGGTGTTCTAGATAATGATTATTGCGATAGGCAAAATATTTGATTAAGTAAGGGTATTTTGAATTCTCAAAATATTTGGGAGTAAAGAAGAGATAACATTCGAAAATAAGTCCAGTTGAAAATACAATAGTTCCAACAATCATTAAGATAAGACTGAACTTGTTTATTTTCTTAGTAGGAATGAATAAAAATAATAACAATTCATCTAAAAATAAAAAAGGAAAACATAAAAGATTATATAAATTATTAAGTTTTAAAGGCGTATGTTTTAATAAAGTAAAATCATGAGTAGTATTACTTGTCAAAGTTAAAGTATATAGTACCAATACTACAAGTAACATAACAAAACCAATGCGAACAATATTTGCAAGACCATAAGTAGACATAAATAGGCAAGTTAAGATTATGAGAATTAATAAAATAAAATGTGATGTTTCTTGGTAGTAATAATCACTAACGATTCCAATATAAGCTGATAAACTAAATAAGCCACTCAATAACAAATATATTAATAAGATAATTCTTAAATAATTGTGATCTAAGATTGTTTTAATACAGTTTGCTTCTCTAGGAATAAATGTAACAAATATTAAAACAAAAGGAAGTATTAATAGAAACACTAAATAACCACAAGTTGGAAAATTCTTTATTGCCATGTTTGCGGCAAAAAGGGATACGCCACCTACGGTTATAAGTACACTATATACGTAAAGTTGAATTCTTGATAATTTCATTATGTCACCCCATAATATAGTTTTAACAAAATAACCAAATAAATACAAAAACTTGCTATTTTTAATATTTTGTCAAATAACTTATAAAAGTATGCAAAGTAATTAATATAGAATGGATAAAAAAATAATTATTTTCAAAATACTGAAAATAACTAATGTTTTTGCTAGATAGGTAATTTTGAATAAATATTTATCCGTGCTATAATGGTTGTACTATATTTGGGGAGGTATAGAATGTTAAATCAAGTTACTTTAATTGGGAGAGTTGTCGAAACGCCAGTAGTGAAAAAGTTAGAATCAGACAATAAAGCTACAACATTGGTGCTTGCGGTGACAAGGGCATTTAAAAATATGAATGGCAACTATGATACTGATTTCATCAGAATATCATTGTGGAATGGTATCGCCGAAAATGCAGCCGAATATTTAAGAAAGGGGGATATTGTAGGTATTAAGGGAAGAATTTCAGTAAGAGATACGGAAGTAAATTTTACCACTAAAGATGAGATTCTTCACAAAAAACTATCGATTTTGGAAGTAATCGGTGAAAGAGTTTGTTTCATTCATACAAATAGGAAAAAAGGAACTGAGGTAGTAGAGGAAGAATTATGAAATAAAGCCATGACTTTTGGTCATGGCTTTATAATTTACTCTTCGCGTTCATTAATAACGTTAATAATTTTTTGAGACATTATTTTAATTAATGGCACAAATGTTGCAATAATTGTAATGATTAATACAAATAATCCTAAATATAATGGACTACGATAAGTCATTGTATATAGTGAAAGTTTTACTCTTTCTAAAGGGTCAGTAATGTTGGATCCATAGTTATCAATGGCTAGCTTAGCTAGTGGAATTGATGCACCATAGGCAAGTAAATTAACAAAGAACATTTGAATAACAAATATTAGCGAAACTTTGAAACCACTTAAGCCAATAGAACGCATTATACCAATTTCCTTTTTAGAATCAACAATTTCAATAGTAAATACGGTCCACATTATACCAATTGTAAGAATAGTAAACACTATTAGACCACCTTTTGATAAAAACTCTACTAGGGGATCAATATTGTAACTTTCAATTTCATCTTTATATTGGAATATATCAATAATATAATGATATTTTGAATTATATAAACTATTGAATTGTTTTAATACTGTCTCAGGATTATTAGATAATTCAACTAAGATATTTTCTTCTAATTTTAAGTTAGAAATAACTTGGGTTGCGGCAATGAATTCATTACAGCCTTTTATTGATAAGTAGAAATTATCAGAAGTAGTTACCCCCGCAATGCGATATTTTTTAATAATGCTAACTGGAGTTTCTACACCATTAATGTTAATGCTAGTAAATTCATTTTTAACATATGCATAAGAATTAAGAATTTGTTGTTGAAGCATCTTTTTTTCTTCTTCAGCACGCCACCATAATTCATTATCAGTGGTTAATAAGTAATACTGCCAATCATCTAAATCAATTATCTCTCTTAATTTAGCAAGAGGAATGATTATTTCATCTGAACCAATTGGAGCACTACCAAATCTTAAATTTTCATTTTGGTAAAGAACTATTTCACGATCATCAAGTAGTTTGCCACGTACATATACGGTGTAATCGTTACTTGTGAAGTTTGAAGCATCTTTATCGTTAGCATAATCAGTATTAGTTCTTGGATTCTTAATTAATTCTACAGTATAAATGTAATTTTGATAACCTTCTTGATTTAAAAGGTAATTGTTAGAATTAGTTACACCTACAACATTGTAACTTTTATTAATTATGATATTATAACTATCGTTTGTTAAATTTGCGGAATCATAAGATAATTTTAGAGTAAATGGTTTAGTTAATATTTTATTAATTAATTCATCTCTTTGTTCAGAAGTATTAGTAGTGTCAGCGAGCATTTCAATTTGTGAATCACTAAAGTTGTAAATGTTCTTTAAGTCACAAAGAGGTACCATTATTTCATTTTCATTATTTGGAGCTTTACCAAAATAGATTTCTTCAGTTGAATAATTTTTAACAAATTGTTCGTCTAAAGTGAAGAAGTCTTCAGTATCAATTTTACCAGCACGTAAATCAATTCCTTCACAACATACGATATCATAATATTTATCCCCAATAATTATTGAATTCATTAATAAGTAGTCATAAGCAAAGCTTTTAAAACTACTATCATATTCGGAAATTTGATATTCACTGCTATATAAGATTTGATTTGTTAGCTTTATCCAATTGCTATATTCAGTTTGGACAATTCCCACAATCTTTAAATCAGTTTCAAGACCAAAGTCATACCAACGATTTAAGATATCGTATACTTGAGCGTTTTTATCAATAAGACCAAAATGTTTAAAAGATTCAAATAAGAAATCAGTTATTAATATTTCTGGTTCATTAGGATTAGGAAGTCTACCGGCATATATTCGATAAGTATTAGTAGGATCATACAAAATTACGGTGTTAATTTTACCGGTATAAAGGAAATTAGCTTTTTCAAGTTGATACTTTGTTACATATCTTACTGAGATTGATTGATATTTGTGAATAGTTAAATCACTTGCATATTTTTTAATGTTTTCATAAGCATTGTCGTCTAATTTACCTTTTTGATATTTGTCATAAAAATCTTTATTAGAATTGTTCTGTGAATCATTATATTGATAGATATTAGTATAATGAACGTTATTATTAACGGTAGTGTAGACATTCTGATAAAGTTTGTCACCATTTAGTTCAATGGCAAAAGATAAAAAGGCGAGACTTATGGTACAAATTACGAACATTAAGATGTAACTAAATTTTTTGTGCCACATATTTTTGAATGCAAGTTTTGTAATAGTTGCAAGAGGTACTTTAGCTCTTTTTAGTACAAGTTTATTATTTGTTGTAACTTCTTTGTTGGTATTAGGTTCAACTACTTGTTCATTTTGACTAGAAACATCTAGGTCAACATTTGCGGTATCAAAGCGAAGTATTTCATCTGAATACTTTAATGCAGATTCTTCGTCGTGAGTCACGATTATAATTAAGCGGTCTTTTGATAATTTTTTAAATAATTCAAAGATTTTTTTGCTAGTTTCACTATCAAGGTTTCCAGTAGGTTCATCCGCAATAATCATTTTAGGATCTTTTACTAAGGCTCTAGCAATAGCAATACGTTGCTTTTGGCCACCAGATAGTTGGCTTACTTTTCTTTTTTCAAGTCCAGTAAGTTCTACAGCATCAATTATGTCTTTTACTTTTTGTTTTGCAACTTTACGTTTGCAACCTTGAATTGATAAAGAAAGTTTAATGTTTTCTACTAAAGTTAAATCTTTTAAAATATTGTATTCCTGAAATACGAAGCCTAAATAACTATTTAGATAATTGTTTCTTTCACTACTTGAAAAAGAAGAGAATGCTCGGTCTTCAATGTAAATTTCACCACTATCGGGTTTGTCTAGTCCACCAAGTAAATTTAATAGTGTAGATTTACCAGAACCACTTGGTCCAAGAATAAATACTAAACCAGTATCAGGGAATGTATAATTTAAATTACGGATTACATGAATTCTTTCATTACCTGAAGTATAGAACTTGTTTATGTTTTCTAATCGAATCATACACCCTCCTATGAAATTTTAATTACGTCGATTGGTTTTTTACGACTTAGGCTAATTAATGGAATTGCAATTGTAATTAATGGGGCTATAAAAGCAATAGCAAGTGAGATTAAATAACCCATCTTTGTTAGTTTGAAAATTGTGAAATCAATTGGTTTTATTGAAATATTATATGATTTCATAATTAAATTTGCAGCAGTAGCACTTAGGTTATGGTCTAATACCTTTAAGAAAATATTAGCACCTATTGACGCAAGTATGAATGCACTAGCACTAACGAGAAGAACCTGGAATAAGTAGATGAAAGATATTTTAAAACCATTCATACCAAGTGACATGTAAATGCCAATATCTTTTCGGCTGTTCTTTATCGTAATAACAACATAGTTGAAAATCATTAAAATACTAAATAAACATAAAGCAAAGAATATGCCTAAGAATAAAATTAAATTGCTATCAATAAAATCATTAACAACTTGTAATTTAACATAAGAAATATTGTCAATTACTAAATCGTGTGAAGTTAAGTCGCTATATAATGTAGCATTTTTATTTAAATCATCGCTAACTTTTAGAATTAAATAACCACCCATTGAATCGTTAGCATAATCAGAATAGGAAGTTTTTAAATAGTTATAATACATTTGGTCTTCATTCTTATTGCAAAAATAGATTGTTGCTTCATCATCATTGTCGATGACACCTACTATTTTAACATTGAAAGAAGTAGTGATGCGCTTATAGCCATAAAAAGAAAATACGGCTGTGGCACCAGTTGTAGGATTAATTAGCTCGTTATCTCCATATTCATTAGGATTAGCGGGATTAGCTGGGAAAGTATCTTCTAGAGCTGCTTTTATGTATAAATCATAAAATTTCTTAGATACCATTATTGGTTCTAGTTCGCCTTCTTTAGGTTTCTTAGGACCTTCTCTATCACCTGCTATTATGTATGGCTTCATTAAATCGGTAAACATTGAGACTTTTACATTACTTATTAAGCTAGTTTCATCAAAAGCTTTAAAGATAAAGTTATCAGAAGTATATTCAATGTTAGAAGTAGAAACAAATTGATTTTCATCGTTGTCACTAACAAAATCCGAAATTAGCATAAATAAAGCACCATAGAAAGCTTTGTTATCGTAATAACTTGCTTGATAATTAGCATCATATAAATAAAAGTATTCATATTCTTCATCATAGACAGATTCTTTTTTGGCAAATTTATTATAATCGGTAAATATTATTCCTTTAATATAGATTTCTTCATTCATACCGGGGAACATAAAGTATTTTCCTGTAAAATAATCTTCATAATTACCATAGAAATCTTCATAGAAATAATTATGAGCAATTAGTGAATCAGCCATTATGTCAGTAATATAACATGTTAGATTTATTTCAACGTCGTTACCATCATCATCTTTTAAATTTCTAAGATTGAAAGTAAGTGGTTCTTTAGTTGATACTTTGTCAATAGTTTTTAAATCTTTTAAAGTTATAATATTAGTGAATTCTGACAAGTAGAATAATTTATCTTTTTCATCGGTTAAATCAATTGGATTATTTTCATAATTGGTTTCGCGAATATCAACCCCAAGTGGTATGCTATTTAGGATTGTGTAGGTATCTTCACCATAAGCTTCGATTAGCTTTTTGTTTGTTCTTGCGTCAATATCGAAGAAACCGGTGCTTATTGTTTGATTATAAAGGGTTTCTTTATGACTTATTTTAATAAAATCATTATGATATTTTGATTGGAATGCAGTATATTGGTCGGCTGCATTAGAAAAATACAAATTAATTGAGCTTTCCGCAAATATTAAAGATATTGTAAAGAAGAGGGCAATCATTAAAAAGCGGAACAGATGTAGTTTAATATTCTTAAAAGATAAGAACATTGAAGTAGTTAGTTTTGGTTGAATAGGTTTAATAAAATTAGTATCGACTAAAGTATTGTTATTTGTTTCTTCAGTTACATCTTCATTAATTTTTCGTTCAGAAATTATTTGTCCATCTTTTAAAGTAATTTCAAAGTCGCCATATTTATCGGCAAGTGTTGTATCATGAGTAACCATTATAACAAGTTTATTGACTGATATTTCTTTTAATATCCCCATTATAATGTCACGATTCTTTTTATCAAGGTTACCAGTAGGTTCATCCGCGATGATAACTTCGGGATTTTTGATGATAGCTCTGGCAATAGCAACTCTTTGGCGTTCACCACCTGAAAGTTGATTCATTTTACGATGTTCTTTGCCTTTTAAACCAACTTTTTCAATAACTTCTAATATTCCATTTTCATTTTTGTGAACGTTGATGTTCTTTAATCGCAAACTTAAGGCAATATTATCAAAAACACTTAGATTTTTAATTACATTAAATTCTTGAAAGATAAAACCAATGTAAGAGTTGCGATAAGCATTGAAATCACTACGTTTAAAGTTATTAGTATTTAAATTATTAATTATTAAATCACCTGAGTCATAAGAGTCAATACCACCAATTATATTTAATAAAGTTGATTTTCCAGAACCACTCTTACCAGTTATGAAGTAGAACCCTTTTTCAGGAAAGGTGAGATTGATATCTTTTAAGGCGTGAAATTTTTGACTTCCTGAATTGTAATATTTGTTTAAATTTTTAATTTCTATCATAACATGCTCCTAGAAAATTATATCGTCGTAAAATGGCGGTAAATAAAAAGATATTGATGGTACATTATTTTTAAGAGTTAACATTACGAGGCCACAAGTATCTTTATAACCAACAGAAGATTGAACTTTTGCAATGTAATAATCATTTATATATTTAGTTTGCTTGAATAAAGATTGGCCATAGAATGATTTCATATGGTCTACAATATAAGTCTTTTCATATTTATCAGTCATAAAATCATTTTGGAATGTTTCAATCCATGGATCATTTTCAGAAATATTAACTAAGATATTACGGTAAGTATCAATTGCTTCATTATTTACTGATATATAGTAGTTACGATATTCTAAAGCTTTATAAGAAAGAATGTAATAATCACCAAAAGTGAAAATATCTTCATAGAATCTACTTGTACCACTACCGAAGTTGTTGATAAGCCCTGAGGCGATTCGGCAAACTTCATTACCATTAGTAGATACTATATGATAATTATTAAAGTAATTAGTAGAGTTTCTAAGATAATACATCTTAGCAACCACTGCAACATTATTTTTAAATGAATTTGCTTGAACAAAAGTAGCAACGCTAGTTGTGGGATTACCTGAACTTTCATTAATAGAAGTAGTAGTTAAATATTCACCAGTAGTTGAGATATAGTGATATATAGTACAGTTAATAGTTTTAGTTCTACCAGTAAGTTTACCATCAATAGTATTGAATTCTTCTGCCACATAACTTCCGGTTTCACCAACAACCGCATAACCATCATAGAAATCATTAGCATATTCCCAGTCTAAGTTATATAAACGGTTCCCATTACTATCAATATGACTATAACGGAATTCACCATTTGAGTTTCTAAAGCCTATTACCGCATATCCATTATGAAATTGTCCACAGTATTCATAATTTAAACCTTGAGATGATTCGTCTTGATCAAATAAATAAGAAAAAGAATTAGTTTCTTCATCGTATTTTAGATAACCTTGCTCTTTATCATTACCAATAACTAGTAGGTTATCAGAAAAGTATCCAATTGATGTAATGCCATCAGAAAATTCATATAGAATTTCATTACTGTAATTAATAATGTAAGTTTTATTTTGTTTTTTTACAACTGCCATATTCATTGAAAATGGGTAAGCTTCATCGAATTGGGGTTCAATTAAAACTTTTCCGGTATTGGTGATATAGCCAAATAGTCCATTTTTCTTAACTATTAAGTAATCATCAAAATAAGGAACGATTGAGTCATAAGCTTCTAAACTTAAAGTTTCTTGTTTATCGTTTATTATATAAGGAATACTATCTTTGTATACAATAGCTATCGGATTTTCTATTGTTAATTCCTTTTTTTTACAACTTGTAAAAAAACAACAAACTAAAAGTAATATTATTAATATTAAAGGTTTTATTATTGTTAGTTTTTTCATCGAAATCACCTCATTCTATTTATTCGTATATAATTTAAT
>DPOU01000017.1 GCA_003539625.1 Acholeplasmatales bacterium | reverse complement strand
TTCCTTTTGTCAAGAATTTGATACATTTTTTTGCAAAATTTTTATTTCTGCAAAATTCAATAAAAGGTTTTTAATTAATTCAATTGTTCTTCAACTAAAAACCTTATATATTATATCAAATTTTTATTATTGTGTCTAACATTATGCATTTTATTTTTTAACTTTTTTATAAAATTGATAAATATCTTTCGCCACTATCAGGAAACAATAGAACTATTCGCTTATTTTTCATTTTACTATTTTCCTTTAAATACTTTATTGCCCCCGCAAGAACAGCTCCTGAAGATATTCCAACTAATAATCCTTCTTTTCTAGCTAATAGTTTTTGCATTTCTAGCGCTTCACTGTTTTTAATGGTTATTATTTCATCTACCACATTTAAGTCTATTACACCAGGCATAAATGTACTTCCAATTCCTGGTATGTCACCATTTGCAATTTCTCGTTTTGAATAAAATTTTGCGCTGTTCGGTTCTATTCCAATTATTTGGACTTTATTGCAAGCATTTTTTACTTTTTTACCAAGCCCAGTTATTGTACCACCAGAGCCCATTCCAACAACAACAGCATCTACATCGTTATCTAAACAATCAAGGATTTCTTGTCCAGTTGTTAAAAAATGGCTATAAGGATTTTCAAAGTTATAAAATTGATTTATATAATATGAATTAGGTATCTCACTATTTAATTCTTTTGCTTTTTCAATGGCACCAATTATTCCCTCTTCTTTTGGCGTTAATACAACTTGTGCTCCATACATCTTTAATATTTTTATTCGTTCTATTGTAACACTTTCAGACATAACAATTATCAACTTTATGCCATAGCTTGCACAAACCATAGCTAGTCCTATTCCCATATTACCACTTGTCGCTTCTATTACTGTAGTATTCTTATCTATTTTTTCTTTTTCAATTGCCTCTTTTATTATTTGATAGGCAGGTCGATCCTTACTAGAACCTCCAGGATTAAATTTTTCTATTTTTGCATAAATTCTATTGTTTATCTGCAAATATTCTTCTATGTTATTTAGTCTAACTAGTGGTGTATTCCCAATTAAATCACATACATTGTCATAAACTTTCATTTTATCACCACAATATATTATATGAAAGTTTAGTATATGCGTGACATTTTAAATGTGTAAAAAGCACAAAGATGCAAGCGATACTATTATTACTATAATTGATATTATTATTCCTTTTTTTACAAAATCAATAAATTTAAATTCAACATCCATTTTTTTCAAAATTGACATCCACATTATTCCCGCAAGCGCTCCAATTGGTGTAAGGTATGCACCAACATTAGAAGCAATTATTGTACTATATATCATCTCATTAATATATGCGTTATTAGCATTTAAAATTACATCTTTAAATAATACGCTCATCGGAATATTATTTATAAGATTTGTAGCAAAAAATGATGTTAGACCATAAGAGAATATTGTAGTTGTTTTATTAACTGCTACTTTATCCAATAATTTAGATATTTCTACTACTACGCCATTTTTATTTAAACTTGCTACTATGATAAACATTGATATAACAAAAGGTATTAAGTTCCAAGGAGCTCTTTTATAAGCACTTAAAATAGTGGTATCTTTTTTTACTATATTATATATTATTAAAATTACTGATTCATTTAAAGCAAATATTGCACAAACAAGCCACATTTCAATATCTATATATGAACTTACTGTTAAAAGAACTATACACCCTAATAGATGTACAAGACCAATAAAATTAACAAATTTATTTATTATAGGTTTTTCTATTGTATTATCTCCATCAATTGGTTTTCTAAAATCTTTTCTAAACATAATAAGCAGTACTAAACATGCGGTTATACCTGCTAAAAAAGTTGGAATAACCATTACCTTAAAATAACCAAAAAAAGTTATACCAAAACTAGCAGATAAAAAGATATTGGTAGGATTACCAATCATTAGCATCATAGACCAAGTATTAGCAAAAACAAATTCTCCTATTATATAAGGAATAGGGCTTATCTTTGTGTTTTTAGCAAAATAGCAAATAAATGGCGTAAAAGTTAATATAACAATATCATTTGAAGTAAATATTGTTAATAGTGATACAACAACGCTTATTGAAACAAATAGTTTAATTTGGCTTTTTTTAGAAATATTTGTTGCATAATAAGCACAGGTTTTAAAGAAACCAGCTTCGTCTAGTGTTATCGACAATATACTCATTGATATAAACAAAATTAATATTTCTATTGGATTAATACCTTTTTTATCAATAATAGTGCTAATAGCATCTTCAACGGTAATGCATTTTGTTAAAATAATTAGTAGTGCACCAACAACGGCAACGATCCAAAATGTTTGAAACTCTACTTTTTTTATTTTCATACTTGGTATGAATATTATTGATATTATTAAAGCAATTATTGTGATTATGCTAATGATAATTGATGTTAACATACTATCCCTCTTTTTATACCTAAAAATTATAGCACATTTAAGTTTTTTTAATTGTTTTTAGCATTTATTTTAAAAGCCCCCACCTTAGTGAGAGCTTTTTGTTTTATTCAGTATATTGTCCATGTACTATAGTTGAATATGTTGCACTTCTAGTTTCTCCAGTTGTTTTATCTTTTACTGTTACTGTATAACTTACTGTTTGAGTATTACGTGGGATACTTAAAATTCTTCCATTATCAGCCAAAATATCTGGATTATTAGATTTACATGTCACTGTATAATTTTGACCTTTTTCGTACATTTCATATTCAGCTTCAACGCATTCCATAAAGCGATACCATAATTCACCATTATTAGCTAATAATGTTTGTGGACAATCTTTACCAGAGAACATATTATGTCCAACTACTCTAGTTGTATCTAGATTATATTTATCCAATAGTCTTGCAACAAGTTGAGCAGTAATTTGATAAGTATACCATAAATCACTACCGATATTACATGCTGTTTCAATACCAACTGAATTCATATTACCACCACGGCTGGAAATTCTTCCTTCAAGTGTTTGAGTAAAGCACGCCCATGTTGTACCCATATAATAGTAACCATCAACAACTTTCCAAGCAGGTCCATAGAATGTAAAACATTTTGATGGATCAGTCATAGTTTTCGTAGCACCGCTTGATGTCTTGCCTGTAATAGGCACTTCAATTGTTGTTTCAGAACCATTTAATGTGAAATAGTACCCTGTTGAAGAATTACTATTTTTAACAACTCCCCAATTTGGTTTTACGTTAGCAATAGCTTTAACTTTGGTGTTAGTCCAAGTAAACTTTGCACTGCCATCACCAGCGTGATATGCTACTTCACCATCAGGAACTGACATGAATATGCCATCATTACCTACACAATAGTTTGCAGAAACATAAGTTGTCTTTGAAACATTTCTAAAGTAGCTTGCAGTAGCACCACCATCAGAAGTTTTTGGAGTACCCGCAGTATAATGAACAGTTATAAATTCCATTTTATCAATATTTATACTAGGTCTACCTTTTGTATTAGGATCAATTAAATATGAACTATCTACGCTATATTCATAATTAAATAGTAAATCAGATGCACTTGATATTACATCAGTGTGATAAGCATACGCTACAAACAATCCTCTTGTTAGTTTTATTTCATCATTATGTGCTTTATTGATTACTTCGAATATTTCATCAATTGATTGTTTTACCACCGTTACACCTAATGTTAATTTTACATTTTCATTTCCTTCTAAATATATAGTTATAACAGTATATCCTTCTGAAACCGCTGTTACTACGCCGTTTTCATCAACTCTTGCGATTGCATCACTATTTGATTTATATTTTAGCGTTCCATTAGCATATTTTAAATTAGCATTAATTTTAGTAGTTTCACCAATTTTGACGATAGATGCATTTTCAAATGTCGCATCAATAAACGGATCAACATAAACAGTGACTTCATAAGTTTTATTAAATTTTGAATTATCTAATACTTCAACAGTAATTGTCGCTTTTCCTGTTTGAATTGCAGTAATTAATCCGTTTTCATCTATTGTTAAAACACTATTGTCACTTGATGAGAATTTTAAACGCTTATTTGTAGCATTAGTCGGATTGAATGTCCATTCTAATTGATGAGTATCAAATTTAGCTATTTTTGTAATTGAATTAGTAATATCAAAACTTTCAACTGGCGTACTTGCACTCCATTTAGCAGTTAAAACTAAATCTTCACTCATTGAAGAAGTAATTTCAGTAATTCTATTACCTTTGGCATCATACCAACCAAGGAATGTACGACCATCATCAATTATTAATTCTACTAATGTTATTGTATCACCTTGGGTATATTTAGTAATTAGCGGTGTTGTAATTGGGTATGCTTCATACAATGCTTTAGTTCTTTCTGCAGTCCAATATGCAGCAGATTGTGCAAAGAATGCATATAATCGCATATAACCAACATAAGTTGATGCCCATGCAGATTGCGTACCATTTATTTCAGTAACTTTTTTATCAAATAAGTTAAACCAATTCATCCATAAGTCATTACCTTTTGTGTTAGCAAAATATCCATTATCAATTTCACCACTAGCACTTTGTTTATAAGCTTTATATCCACCATCTTTACCAGATTTCCAAGATGCAAGAGCAGCATTTTTAAAATTATCTAGACCAACATTTGAACCACTCCAAGCATAGAATTCTTTCCAGAATGTTTCAGCAAACTCTTCTAATGACGTTGCCGTATGTGTAGGTTCTTTACCTTCTTCATAGATATAAGTTATTTTATATTCATTAGATACAGACCAATTTGCGTATAAAACGAAATCTTTTGTAGCCTTCTTATTAATAACACTGATATAGGTAGTTGAACCTTCTGTTTCACTCCATCCTAAAAATCTATATCCTGTTTTAATAGGAATTGGTAAAGTAAATTCTTTACCTTCAGTATAAATGTTTTCAACTTCGCCTTCAAAGCTTCCGCCATTTAAATTATAAGTAATATTATGAGTAGGAGCAGGAGCATTAAGGTCTAACCATTTTGCGTAAACTTTCATAGTTTTATCTACTACAGTTATTTTTTCACCAGTAAAATCAGCATTTGCATACCAACCAAGGAATACATGGCCTTCTTTAAATGGTTCAACTAAAGTAATGGTTGTACCAATAGGACTTTTTTCAATAGCGTAAATATTTGTCACTTTTTCAGTTGAGCCATTGTATGTTTCAGTTGGAGTAGGAAGTACTCCTCTTAATAAATTAAATATTTCATAGTTTGTTCCACTACTCATTAATCCTTGCGTTCCATAGAAATAGCCATCTAATACAAAGCCAAATCCATGTTTAAAGTTTTGATCTGCATCGTTTAATGAACTAGCATATTTTATTTTTGTTAATTGATAAACAACGTTAAATAAATTAGCGTATTTTTCTTTATAAGGACTGTTAGCAAAGAATCCACCTACAGGTTTTCCTTCACTAATGCTATCCCAGAAAAAGATTGCATATCCATCTAAGGCATTCCATCCACCTGTTGATGTATCATTATACATAGCTTTTGGATCACCATTATCTTTAGAGAAGTCTGCCCATGAAGTTGCTTTGTCTCTAAATTTTTGTGCTATTTTAGGTGATTCTAATAAATCATTCATCTTTAGGTAGTAATAATAATCTGCCATAAATAATTCTGGTAAATTACTGATTGAATCAATTCCACTTTTTGGTGCAGATATCGTAGCAGTTGACCATGACCAACTTCCACCATTTAATTCATAACTAACTTTTATTTCAGTTTCTTCTTTTTGCCATTTAGCAACTAACGTAACATCGCCAACTTGACTTGTTGAAATTTCAGTTACCAAAACATCATTTAAATACCATCCCGCAAATTCGTAACCTTCTTTTGTTGGAGTTGGCAATTTCTTTATTCCTGTACCAACTTTATACGATGTTGGTGCATTTGCATCATTTTTACCACCATCTAGATTATAAGTTATCTTATAGCTATTCGGAGTAAAAGTTCCAGTTATCGTCATATCTTTTGTAACAGTAATTGGTCCTGTAACATTCCATCCACTGAATGTATAACCATTTTTACTAGGATTTTCAATTAACGCTATAGAGTCATTATAATACGCTTTTATAGTTTTATAAACGACACCATCAACTTTATAAGTTATAGTATATTGATTTTTTTCATAGGTTCCATTTACAACGATATCATATTTAGGCATTGTATCAGGTAAAGTTTTGTCCCAACCACTAAATGTATAACCTTCTTTACTTGGCATTGTTAGTTTTTGAATAGTATCATTTTCGCGGTAAGTTTCAACTTTATAAACAGTGCCATCTACCATATAAGTAATTGTAAATTCTACTTTATTGAAGATTGCATGTACTTCAATATCGTGATCAGGCATAGATTCAGGTAATTGTTCACTCCATCCGATAAATTCATAACCTTCTAGAGTTGGATCATCTACTTTTTCAATTTTATCACCGTAGTTTAAACTTACTTCGTTAATTACTTTTCCTTCAACAACATATTTAATTTTATAAATATTTTTAGTTGTACTACCATTAATAGTTAAATCGTAAGCTGGCATAGTTTTTGGATAATCACTCCAGCCATTGAAAGTAAAGCCTTGTTTTAATTCAATTGCAGGTATAGTAACTGGTTCGCCATACTTTACTTTACTTGTTTTAACCACTTTCCCATCCAAAACAATAGTCAATGTGTATTCATTTATTTCAAAAATAGGCCAAATTGAAACATCAGACGTAATTTTTGTGCTATCGTCTACTAAACTAATGCCATCAAGCGACCACCCTTTAAAAGAATGTCCTTCTTTTTTTACGCTAACATCTTTAAGTCCTGTTTTAAATGTTGAGCCACTTTGAACAGTAGCTGGTGCAATACCAACAATTTCTTCGCCTTCTTCTAAATTAATAGTTACCGAAAAACTTTTTTTTGCGCAACTAGTAATTGTTAAAGCTAGCAAAGCGATTAGACTAAAGACCAAAAGTTTTTTCTTCATATATAATTCTCCTCTCTTTTTATCCTCTATATAATATCATTTTATGCAATAATTTGCAAGCGTTTTCATATTTTTTATGGTCCTTTAAATTAACTGGGG
>DPOU01000009.1 GCA_003539625.1 Acholeplasmatales bacterium | reverse complement strand
AGCAATTATTTTAAGCAACCCGGAACGTACGACGTGATTGTCAACTTAAAAACATTTGAAATTACCGCGGAGCTGTTACCCGAATAAATACTGCAATAACGACAATCCATTTACGTTTAATTCAAGGAGAATCCTATGGCAAACGACGTACATAAAATCAAATTGCTTGTTCTATGGGATATTCTGTGTAAAAACACNNTGTTTATGAACTGTTGCAGGAAACGGCGGAATTTTTGCCGAAACTATCTCAAAACGGTAGCGGAGATGACTTATCAATATGTTTATTACAAATATCTTCTAAATAAAAATACCTGTATGTAAAAAGCATTTAGGAGAATAAAATGTGAATTACCTATTGTACTATAATCATTAATGGGGAGAAAGCTATGAAAGAGGCTATAAATATATTTGAGATTTGTGATGGCGTTGTTACGATATATAGAAAAAATGCTGCTAACACTTGAGATATCATATATAATTAAAGTATTATTATGTTTTGATGCGTCCCAACCATCTGCTTTATAGGAGGATAGCTTATGGCAAACGATACGAATAAAATCAAATTGCTTGTTCTGTGGGATATTCTGTGTAAAAACACGGACGAAAATCACGCAATGAACTCTGACGAGATACGCGAAGAACTTGCAAAACGCGGAATCAGCGTAATGCGTAAAGTGGTTGCAACGGACATAGCCGCATTAAATAAATACGGCTATGAGGTTTTATCCTATAAGAAAAAGTATTACTATTATTACGTCGTAAGCCGTCCGCTTGAAACGGCGGAAGTCGTTATGCTTGCAGACGTCATCAAGGCGTCCAAACTGACTTCTACGCAGAAAAATATAATGATTGAAAAATTGTCAGGTACGCTGTGTTCCCATCAGGCAGAGAATCTTTCAAAGCATATTATTTCGTTGGATAAAAGCAGAAAAGGAAGTTCGTCTTTGATTTACAACGTGGACGCCATAGAGCGCGGAATAGAAGAAAACAAGCAAATTTCTTTCTTGTATTTCGACTATGACGAGAAGCATAAAAAAGTCTATCGAAAGAACGGCGACAGATATATGGTCAATCCTGCGTTTATGGTATGGAACAGGGATAATTATTATATGTTGTGTTTCTCAAACGGACACGACGACATGGTAACGTACCGCCTTGACAAAATGGAGAACGTAAAGGTCGAAGAAGCGGAGCGCGAACCGCACCCGGAATACGAGTTATTCAATACGGAAGAATACCGAAAGCAGGTGTTTTCAATGTTCGGCGGAGAAACGCAAAAAGTAACCCTTCTTTTTACGCCGAAAATTCTTTCGGATATGTTCGACCGTTACGGGGACGATATACGAATCAGAAAGATTGACGACAATACATATACGGTTGACGTAGCCGTTCAGGTATCGAAAACGTTCTTTGCGTGGATCGTCGGAACGCAGGGAAAGGTCAAAATCAAAGCTCCTGAAAAGGTAGTTACGGAGTTTTCAGACTTTGTAGCAAAGATAAAAGAAGTATATTAGCCCGTAAAAAAGATGCTCTCACTTCGGTGGGAGCAAATTTTTTTGAAAAAATTCATAAAAAAGTCTTTCAATGCCAAATTTTTGGAACTGAAAATTTGAAATAATCAAAAAGAAATGGTATAATACGCTCACAATCTAAATTGAACGCAAAGTTCAATATAAGAACAAAAGAGGACTTACCAATGAGAACGCTAAACCCGAACACCTTGGAACGGGTGGAGAACTATATCACCGAATATCAGAAGAAGAACGGAAAATCACCGAGCTACCGTCAGATTATGCACGGCGTGGGGATGAGTTCTCTCAATCTTGTACAGAGATACGTTTTGGCGCTTGAAAGAGAGGGACGAATCGAAAGGACGCGAATCGGCAATATCTCCGTGCCGCCGAAGCTGAAGCCGAGCGGAGTTGCGATTGCGCCGCTTGTGGGTTCTATCGCCTGCGGACAACCTGTTGACGCGGTAGAAAATATCGAAGAAAGTTTTGCGCTTCCGCGCTCTATTTTCGGAAACGGCGACTTGTTTATGCTCCGCACGTTCGGCGACAGTATGATTGACATAGGTATCAAAAAAGACGACCTCGTAGTTATCCGCAAGCAAAACACGGCAGATGACGGAGAGATTGTCGTGGCAATGATAAACGGCGAAACGACTTTGAAACGTATTTTCAGAAGAAACGGCAAAGTCATTCTGCATCCCGAAAACAAAGAGATGAAAGATATTGTCGTAAAGGATTGCGAGATACAGGGAGTCTTGGTCAGTTGTATCAAGATATATGATTAAGGTATTGATGCGCTTTACGCCCCGAAAGCGCAAAGATATAGAAATTACGGACGATGAGCGACTGTTGCATTGGAGTTATCCCGACCATGCTTGAACAGTTGCTTAAATTCAAATCGGATGTAAGGCTTGGGAGGAAGGAGGTTGTATTCAATGAAATATGCAATGTGTCCGAAATGCGGTCGACGTCTTTGTAAAGGCGAAAACGGAACCAAGGTGGAAATGGAGTGTCCGAAGTGCGGAGAATTTGCTTCCGTTATCATCGAAGAAGATGATATACATATCAGCAAAAAGCCGATATTTACGACAACGCAGGACAAGCAGTTAAAGCAACACGTTTAAATAAAAAAGAAAACTGAATAGCAGCGGGTAAAGGAGTGCCGTTGTATTCCTTTACTGACATCTTGTTATGAGGCTGGACTTAATGAGAAGGTTAAGAGGAGTCTGACAGATAGTAAAATCCTGAAAGCATAGGGTTATTCTATTTGTCAGGCTTCTTTTTTGATGCCTATTATGCCCGATTGCGAGGATTTTACCTCGCAGTCGGGCTTTTTCTATTTGGGGCAGAAATCTGTCCGATTGCGATTTTTTCTAAAACAAAAATCAAAAATCGGAGGATTTCAAAATGAAAAAAGTAACTTACAAAATCGAGCAATTCAAAAGCATTACCATCGAAGTGGAAACGGAAGAACAGGAAAAGCAAATTGAAGAACTGAACCGCGACTTCGAGCGGACAGACAGACAAGACCGCAGAATTAAGGCAAAGACGGAATCGCTTGACCAAATGTATGAAGAAACGGGCAATGAACCTGTGGACGAGGGGGAAAGTCCGGAAGAACTGATGATGCTTAAATTAGAGAAAGAAAAGGTACGGAACGCACTTAATAAGATAAGACCGAGATACAGAACAGCGATAGAAATTATCTTTTGGCAAGGGAAAACGCAACGTGAGGCAGCAATGGTTTTAGGTATTAAAGAAAACACGTTTTCTGAACTTTTACAGCGTGCTTTGATTGCGTTCAAGAAAGAATTTCAAAAAAACTAAAAAATTTTTTCAGAAAAGTACGAAGTTTTGCCTTTCAAATGTCCATTAAAGGTGAAGGGGTACAACACCCGAACAAAAAAACGGACAGAACAGGAGGCAAAGCAATGACCGAAAGCAAGAATACATATTTACCCGAACAGGGAGAAATCGACAGAACGAAGATAAAGGGATATTCCCTTCTGATCGGAGCGTTTACCTCTTGGGTAAAAGAGAACGGCTATACAACGAGCCAAATAGCGGCACGTCTGAATATGAAAGAGGAAGATCTGCTCAGCAAACTCAAAGAAAAACAACTTTTTAATAGAGAACAACTGCGGATACTGATCAGACTCATGGGAGCGTCGTCGGAGTGCTTCGTTATTTATTTTCCGACCTTTGAACTACGACAACAGGTTTACTTTGAAGTGTTCGGAAAAGAATTACCGTTACAGAAAGAAAGACAAAGGAGGTGGAAGAAAAATTGAGCGAGATGAAAAGACTGTCTGACAGAAACCGAGCGATACAGGAGATGCTGACAAGCGGCGAGGGACTGAAAACCTTTTACCGATTTGTAGCGAACAATCCGCATATCGCCTTGCACGACGCGTGTCAGATCGTCATTGAAAGACCAAGCGCGAGCATCTGTTTCTCGTTTGAAGAATGGAACGCGCAAGGGCGCAGACAGACGGATGCTCTAAAAGATAGGTTAAATCAAGACATCGCAAAATTGGATGAAAAGATGAAACGTTTGACTCGAATGCGATTGGAAGATGAAATTTCCAAAGAAGAATTTTTGGAATATAAATCTGAAATAGAAAAAGACAGAGAAAAAATTGTACAACAAAGACTCGCATTTGAAGCAGGCGTTGAAACGGGAACGGACAGTGAAAGCATAGAGGGAAAAATACAGAATTTCCTTTTGCAAAAAATGGATTTTACGGAGCATTATGTGGATAGAGATATAATCTCGTAATTTGTTGATACCGTTATTCCGCGAAGCGAAACTTGTTATGAGTGGTATATGGATTTCGATTTGATCGAGAAACCGAATGAAAAGAAAAAAATGGTTTGGTCATTTAAGATAGACTATAACGAGGCAAAAACATATCGTAAAGAGAGAGAAGGAATGTTAAGACCCAATCAGTGGGAAGACCTCATTGTCAGAGTATACATTTGAGGGATTTGAAAAATTCATAAGGGGAGAAAAATAACTACTCAAGACAAGTTATTTACTTGCGTAGTATAAATACGAAAACAAGCTGCGAGTCGTCGCAGATTACAGATATTGCATACAGTCAAGCGATATAATACAGCACTCAAACGGGCGATAAATCGCTCGCTCGCGAGTTGGTACAGCACAAGCAAATATTCATAATCCAAGAAAAAATTAATTATCAAACAAAGCGAGTGATTTAATCATTCGCTTTCTTTAATATATAAAGGTTAGTGATTGCTAACTAATTGGAATTTTATTTATTGGTGCTATAATAAAATAAAAGAAGTGATAAATAATAAAATGAAAGAAGGTATTTTATGAAACATATACATTTCGATGTTGATAAAGCAGGCTTCTATGGTGCATACTGGGAAAATAAAATACCTAGTAAATATACAATTATAGCCATGCTAGGTGATGATCCAGAAGATCATATGGCTAAGTCCGCTGTTAAATGGTTATTAAAAAAAGGCATTAACGTATTAACAATGTCTCCTGGTAAAAAGAATTATAGCCATCATAACTATCCAATCATAACTATCCAATTGAAAAAATTGAAAATGCAATTAAATGGCTTTTAGCACATAATACTGAAAAAATAGGAATTGTTGGTGCTTCGACAACAGGTACACTAGCACTTACTGCCGCATCATATTTCCCAGAAATTTCACTTACAATTGCAATGGCTCCAAGTGACTTCATTTGGCAAGGCTTTGAACAAGGGAAAAAAGATGGTTATACAGAGTGACCAATTGAGGGAGAATCTTTATTTACCTATTGTGGTAAGCCTCTTCCTTATATGCCTTTATGCTACCAACATCCTATTTATGGCCAAGTAATGAAAGAAGAAGCGAAGAGAACTAAAAATATGCTATGTTCTCGCAAAGTTTTTGATGATTCTGAAAATGCTCATCCAATAACAGAAGATGAATTTATTAAAGTAGAAAATATTAAAGGTAAATTATTACTTATCGGAGCCGATGATGATGTACTATGGGATACTTCTAAATATATTCATCGTATGGAAAAAAGATTAAATGAAAAGAAACATGATTGTACTGTAGAAGTATATACTTATGAACATGGTACACATTTTGTTTTTCCTCAAAGCCTAATGAAAATGATGCTGCCAATTGGTCATAATTTGTTTGTTAAATTAGCTTTTGCTGACGCAAAGAAATTTTCAAAAGAATGTCTTGCAACTCGTGTTGATATTGACTTACGAGTTAGAAATACAATTAACAAGTGGGTAGAATAATAAATTGTTGAGATAAAGGTAAAAATATTTTATAAATTTTATTAAAAGTAATAAAAGAATAGGGAAATTGCCTCATGAACTTCGTGGGGCTTTTACTTGCTATTTTATTTATGTTGTGCTATACTTAATATAGTATTATATTATAAAAAAGGACTCGGTTATTAATAACCGGGCTTTTAAATGAGATATAAATGAAGAAAAAATATGAAAATCTCTTCAAGATACAACAAAACACGCAAAATTTTAATTTTTTGGACCATCTTTATTGGGATTGGAGCATTGTTTGGGTCACTTGGTATGCTTATTGATCCTACTGGAAAGGCTCTTGGGATGGACCAAATGCTTTCATATTTTCAGAAATCTTATTTCAAGATTTAACTTTTTCCGGTATTGCCCTTCTAATTGTAAATGGAATTACTAATATCGTTGCATCTATCTTTTTATTTTTGAATAAGAAAATTGGTGCTATTTTAGGTGGAATTTTTGGTGTTACCTTAATGTTATGGATTTGTATTCAATTTTATGTCAACAATTTATTTTATTTTTGGCTTCTGCCAAGCTGTTATTGGTTATGATGCAATCATATTTTGGAAACAAGAGCACTTTGTTATTGATTATTCAAAATATAATAATATTGGCACTAACCCAAAAAAAATAGTTGTTTACTTTTCAAGAATGGGATATACTAAAACCATTGCTTTATAGGAAGCTAATAAAACTGGTGCAGTATTATATGAATTAAAAACTACCAAAAAAGTAGATGGTATTTTAGGCTTTTGGTGGTGTAGTAGATTTGGAATGCATCGCTGGGGAATGCCATTAAAAAAAATGATATTGACTTCAGCCAGTTTGATGAAGTAACAATTTGTTCACCTATTTGGGTATTTTCAATTTCAGCACCGATAAGAAGTTTTTGTAATCTCTATAGTGGGAAGCTTAAAAAAGTGAACTATATGTTGGTCCATCACACAGGTGCAAAGTATAGACGTTTAGCAGAAGAAATGGATGAGTTGTTGAATGTCAAACATTCTAACTTTCGTAGTATACAATGTAAAACAGGAAAGTTTAAAGAATTATAAAAATATTACAACAAGAGTTATAGGAGAAAGAATATGCGAATAAAATTGTCAGATCACTTTACATTAAAGAGACTGTTAAAATTTGTATTTCCATCAATAATTATGATGATAATAATATCAATATATGGGGTAATAGATGGATTCTTTGTTTCTAATTATGTAGGAAAATCGGCTTTTTCATCACTAAATTTAGTTATGCCTTTTATAATGATATTGGGTGGTATGGGATTTATGATTGGTACTGGTGGCAGTGCTTTAGTATCAAAAACCCTAGGTCAAAAAGAAAATGAAAAAGCAAATAAAATATTTTCTATGATGATAGTATTTACGACAATATTGGGATTAATATTAAGTATTATAGGTATTATCTTTATTAGACCAGTTTCATATTTGCTTGGAGCATCTGATGAAATGATTGATAACTGTGTGTTATATGGTAGAATTGTTACAAGCTTTACGGCTTTATTTATGTTACAAAACGTTTTTCAAAGCTTTTTAGCTACTGCCGAAAAACCTAAAATTGGACTAATTGTAACGATTGCGGCAGGTACCACTAATGCTGTATTAGACTATTTATTTGTTGCGGTATTTAACTTTGGTCTTGCGGGTGCAGCTGTAGCAACAGGTATTGGTCAAGTTGTAGGTGGATTGATTCCACTAATATATTTCATTTTCCCAAATGATAGTTTACTAAAATTGGTTAAAACTAAGTTATCGATTAAAGAATTATTGGCTGCTTGCGCAAATGGTTCATCGGAATTGATGTCTAATGTTTCTTCATCAATTGTAGGAATGGTTTATAACCTTCAATTAATGAAGTATATAGGCGAAGATGGTGTTGCCACATACGGTGTTTTAATGTATGTGCAATTTGTTTTTGTTGCTATATTTATTGGTTATTCAATCGGTACTGCTCCAATCGTTGGTTACAATTACGGGGCTGCAAATTATGATGAATTAAAAAATGTTCGTAAGAAAAGTATAGCCATTATGTTTACTTCTGGTATAACATTATCAATAATAGCACAATTATTAGCAGGAACACTTGCTAAGATATTTGTTGGCTATGATCAAAACTTGTATGTTTTAACTGTACATGCATTTAGAATTTTCTCATTTGCATTTATCTTAACAGGATTTAATATATTTAGCTCAAGTTTCTTCACAGCACTTAACAATGGAGCTATTTCTGCATTAATTGCTTTCTTAAGAACATTAGTTTTTCAACTTGGATCAGTGATAATGCTACCTTTAATTATTAGCGTTGATGGAATATGGCTTGCAATTTGTGTAGCAGAGGTTTTTGCGACAGCAATTTCATTATTCTTTATGATTACAAAACAAAAGGTATACCATTACTAAAAAAACAAACAAGCCCACAGAAATACTGTGGGCTTAATTTTTGTTTGATTAATTTTTCTTATTTTTCTTTAATATAATGAAGAATACGAAAGCCATTATTTCTAACACAATTGATATGAAATATAGCATATAACCATTTTGAACATTAAATAAGTTCATTGTTAGATGGACAGATAACGATGAAGTCCACACAATCAAAGAAGTAAACAAGAAACGGTAAATATTGTTACCCCAAATACATGAGAATACTAATAGCACTATTCCTGATACAGGAATTGCATATATAAAGGATAACCATAGTTTACTTTGGTCTTTTAAAATCAGCGACAACAATACAAATATGAATACCGCAACAAGCCAAACTAATGCTACCGATAATAGGTTAACACAAATGATTTTGCGTCTAGTTGGCGGTTTCTTGTCTTTTTTTCGAACAAATGCAGTAGAAGTACCTTCTTCACTGATTAGTACATCAACTGAAACACCGAAGATACTTGCAAGTTGCTTTAACGTTACAATGTCAGGAATTGATTCACCTCGTTCCCATTTAGACAAAGTTTTGTCAGAGTAGTTAAGTTTCTCGGCTAACTCTAATTGGGTTAGACCTAAGTTCTTTCGATATTTAGTTAAATTGCTTGCAATTATAGAACGGACATTTTGTTCGTTGTTAATTTCGTTATTATAGTTATTAATTTCATTCATAAGGCAATTTTAGCATTAAATAACATTTTTTTCAAGTAAAAAGGCTTTAATTTTATAATTCTACTATTAAGAGAATTGGTAGTAGAATTTTTCTACTCACATTTTTATTTGTTTATAGGTAAATTAAAAAACATAGATTGATTATACTGGATACCATATGTTATACTTGAAACATATAAAACGGAGGTATTATATGAATCAAATAAACAAAAAATCAATCATTCCAATTTTTTTTGCGGTTGACGATGGCTATGCTCCTTTTTTGGGTGTTACCTTAGAATCAATGTTCGAAAAAGCATCAAAAAATTATTTTTATAACATCCATGTTTTAAATAATGGTATTAATGATGAATATAAAGAAATGTTAATGAAATATCAAAATAGTGATTATTGTAAAATCGACTTTGTCAATGTGAATGAACGAATTAACGCAATAACAGAATTACATACAAGAGATTATTACACCAACGCAATATATTATCGACTATTTATTGCGGATTTATTTCCTGAATATGATAAAGCATTATATTTGGATGCTGATATAATAATTTTAGATGATATTTCTAAATTGTATAACAATAATATTAAGAACCACTATCTAGGTGTTATTTGTGATGATGTTGTAAATTCGTGTGATGAGTTCAAAAACTATACTTTGTTAGCCCTTGGCGTAAAAGCTGACCAATATTTCAATTCTGGCATTTTAGTAATGAATCTAAACGAACTTAGAAAAGATAAAATTTATGAAAGATTTGTTAAAATGCTTGCAATTGTTAAGTTTATTGTTGCCCCCGATCAAGACTATTTAAATGTTATTTGTAAGGATAAGGTAAAGTATTTAGATAAAAGTTGGAATTGTTCACCATTATTTATAGATGCTAATTCACCTGAAAATCCTAAAATTGTTCATTTTAAACTTACTGCCAAACCATGGCATTATTCTAATATTAAATATGCGGATGAATTTTGGAAATATGCAAGAAGAACAACTTTCTATGAAATTATTAAAAATATGCTAGAAAACTATACGGAAGAACATAAACGAAAAGATTTGGAAATTGAGAAATCTTTAAAGAAACTTGCTATTTTAGAAACAACAAAAGAAAATCGTTATGTTAATTTAGTAATAAAGGAAGCTTAATTATGGAAAAAAGTAAAGAGCGCCTTGAAGTATTAAATCGTATTAACGAATTTGAAAAAGAAAAAAAGTTTGATATTGATGTAGAAAATGATTTGCCTGCTAAACCTTTAGAGGCAAACGAAGTTGAATATTTGAATAAGAAATTAACAAGTAAAATTAATACGAAAATTGCCAATTATATTGCTAGAAAATTTATTGATAAATTAATAAAGAATGAAAATATGATCATAAAAGAAGTATTAGGCTTAGATAATTTATCCAACTTAGATACTGGCTTTATTATTACGTGTAATCATTTTAACCCATATGATAATTTTGCCCTGCACGAAGTTTTAAAGACCTATCTAAAGAAAACTAAAAAAAGATTTTATAAAGTAATAAAAGAAGGCAATTATTCTTTTAAAGGACTTTATGGCTATTTTTTTAGACACTGTAATACCCTTCCTTTAAGTTCTAATTACAACACAATGAAGAATTTTAATCATGCTATAGATACAATATTAAAACGAGGTGATATTGTATTGATTTATCCTGAACAAGCAATGTGGTGGAATTATCGTAAACCAAGGCCTTTAAAAGCCGGCGCATTTAGGTATGCTTCAAAAACTAATGTCCCCATAGTTCCTTGTTTCATTACAATGTCTGATAGTACAAATTATGATAAAGATGGTTTCAAAATACAAGAATATACTGTTAATTTTCTTAAACCAATTTTTCCTGATACTTCTTTGAATTTAAAGGACTCCTCTGAAAAGTTAAGCATTCAAAACTATCAAATGTGGAAAGAAGTATATGAAGAAACCTACAAAATTCCATTAACTTATGAGGAATAATAAATAATATATGATAATTTACAGTGTAATAATATCAATAACTTTGATTATCGTTTACTTATTAAATTTGTTAAGAGGTTGTACAGATATTTTGTATATTTTGAAATGGACAAGTATTGATATTTTAGTGGTTTTTATAATAGATGCCATAATTGCTTTTGTAATTAGACGCTTACCAGAAAAGTGGTTTGTCTATAAATACAAAGTTTTTAAAATATTTAAATGGGAACGTAAATTTTATGAGGCAATTAAAATAAAAAAATGGAAAGATAAAATCCCTGAATTGGGCCAATTAACAAATTTCAAAAAGAATAAAGTTAGAGAACCGAAAAACAGTGAGTATTTATTACGATATTTAATGGAATGTGTGTATGGGGAAACTATTCATTTTTTATCAATTATTTTAGGATTTTTAATATTGTTAATCAATCCTAAGTGTTGTTTATATTTTGGACTACCTATTGCGATTGCAAATGGCATTATATCGTATCTTTCTTTTGCAATATTGCGATATAATAGACCTAAACTAACAATTTTATATAACAGAAGTGTTAAGTCAAATGAAAGATATAATTCCACAAATTAGCAATAAAAAAGGTTTTTACTTGCTAAAAAACATATAATGTGTTATAATAAGTACGCTACATATTAGCAACCGCACAAAAAGGGTAATAAGTGCTAATGCCACCCCTATGGCGTGTCTTAAAAATAATTGAATGAGGAGGTGCAACATGTACGCAATTTTTGTTACTGGCGGTAAGCAATATCGCGCAGCAGAAGGTGACACAATCTACGTTGAAAAACTTGATGGTGAAGCTGGTCAAACTGTAGTATTTGATCAAGTTTTATTAGCAGGTGATAAAGTAGGTACACCACTTGTTGATGGTGCTAAAGTTACTGGTACTATTGAAAAACAAGGTCGTGGCAAAAAAATTATTGTTTTCAAGTATAAAGCAAAGAAGAATTACCACAAAAAACAAGGTCATCGTCAATCTTACACAAAAGTAGTTATCAACACTATTGAAGCGTAATTTATGACTAGAGCTGTCTTTAGGAAAAAAGAGGGGTTGTATATCAACTTCGAAGTAAATGGACACGCAAGTTATGCCGATTCTGGTAATGACATTGTGTGTGCCGGTATTTCCACTGCAGTTATTATGAGCATTAACTTACTTGATAAGTTAATTCCCGATCTTTTTGAAGTAATTCAAGATGATGCAGTTGGATATATTTGTTTAAAGAATATTGAATATTCTAAAATGTCTACTTATGATATTTCAATTGTTACCAAAATTATTGATAACTTGATTGAAACATTAGAAAGTATACAAGCAAATTATCAAAATCATTTAAAAGTCAAAATTGAAAATTAATAATAGGAGGTGACATCATGATAAGATTTAATTTGCAATTCTTTGCATCTAAAAAAGGTGTTAGTTCTACTAAGAACGGACGTGATTCTGAATCTAAACGTTTAGGTGCTAAATTATCTGATGGTCAATACGCCACTGCTGGTTCTATTATCTATCGTCAAAGAGGAACTAAAGTTCATCCAGGAAACAATGTTGGTATTGGTAAAGATGATACTTTATTCTGTATGATTGATGGTATTGTTAAATATGAACGCAAGGGTATGGATAAAAAACAAGTTTCTGTTTATCCTGTGGAATAGTTGACAAAAACCGAGGCACTTGTTTTCAAGTGCTTTTATTTTGAATTTAGGAGGTGCTTTTACATGTTTGTAGATAGCGTTAAAATATATGTTAAAGCAGGTGATGGTGGCGATGGTGTTGTTGCTTTCCGTCACGAAAAATACGTAGCTATGGGTGGCCCATCTGGTGGAAACGGCGGAAAAGGTGGAAGCGTAATAATGGTTGGTGAGGAAGGCCTTACAACATTATTAGATTTTCGTTTCAATCGAAAAATTAAAGCAGAACGTGGCCAAGATGGAATGTCTCGCGATATGTTTGGTAAAGCTGGTTCTAACACTTATGTTAAAGTGCCAATTGGAACAACAATAATGGATGCTGATACAGGTATTGTAATCGGTGACATTACTAAACAAGGTCAAGAAGTAGTGGTTGCAGAAGGTGGACGAGGTGGTAAAGGAAATGCTGCCTTTGCTACATCAAGAAATCCTGCTCCTGAAATTAGTGAAAAAGGTGTACCAGGTGTTGAACGTAACCTTCAACTTGAATTAAAAGTTTTAGCAGACGTCGGATTAGTGGGATTCCCTAGTGTTGGAAAAAGCACACTAATATCAATAGTTTCTAAAGCTAAACCAAAAATCGCGGCTTACCATTTTACAACTCTTCACCCTAATCTTGGTGTTGTTGGTGTGGGTGATGGAAGAAGTTTTATTATGGCTGATTTACCAGGCTTAATTGAAGGAGCATCTGATGGTGCTGGTCTTGGTATTCAATTCTTAAAACATATCGAAAGAACACGTGTAATAGTGCATATCATTGATATGAGTGCAACTGATGGTCGTGTTCCTGCAGATGATTATTTTAAGATAAGAAAGGAATTAGGACAATTTAATCAAGAATTGTTAAAAAGACCCGAAATCGTTGTAGCTAATAAAATGGATTTACCACAATCTGCAGCAAATTTAGCAGAATTTAAAAAAGCCACAGGCATAAACGATGTAATTCCAATTTCTGCATATACGAAAGAAAATGTTCAAAATTTATTATATAAAATAGCAGACACTCTAGAAGAGGCAAAAAAATATAAGCCAATTGAGGATGCTAAAGATGAAGTAGTTGAATATAATTTTGTCCCTAAAGGTCCTGCTTTTACTATTAGAAAAGACGATTCTGGCGTATATCACGTTGAAGGTGAAGAAGTTAAAAAACTATTCGATCGAACTAACTTTAATGTTGAAGCAAATGTTAGATTATTTGCTAAAAAATTGCGTGATTTAGGTGTTGACGCTGAACTACGTAGACTAGGCGTTGAGTCTGGCGATACGGTTTGTGTATTCGACTACGAATTTGAATTTATTGAATAAGAAATAAAAGTATGCATATACTTAATATAATGAGGTAAGATATGACAAAACATGAAAAAATTAAATATATAACATTAGCAGCTGTTTTATCAGCATTAATAGTAGTACTATCTTTTTTGCCAATTAAGGCATTTGTTGAAATAACCCTAACCATAATTCCTATATCAATTGGAATTATTATTGGTGGCTATAAGATGGGTTTAATCCTAGGAACAATTTTTGGATTAATAAGTTATGTACAATGCTTTGGATATAGTGCGTTTGGAGCTACACTATTTTCTATTAATCCGTTCTTTACTTTCCTAGTATGCGTCCCAACAAGAATTGTTGCGGGTGGAATTTCAGGATTTGTTGCTGATATTTTAAGAAACAAGAATTCAAAAATTTCTGCTTTAGCCGCATCTGTTCTTATGCCACTTTTGAATACTATTCTTTTTACGAGTACGTTAGTTGTCTTGTTCTATCAGACTGAATATATTCAAAGTTTTGTTACTGCTTTAAATGCCCTTAATCCACTCCATTTTATGGTTCTTTTTGTAGGAATTAATGGACTAGTGGAATTGTTGGTAGGAATAATTATTTCTTATCCAACTGCACTTGCAATAAATAAATATATAATAGAAAAATAAGAGAAATCTTATTTTTTCTTTTTTTATGAAAAAAATATTAGGAAATTTTTATATAGCAAAAAAATAAAAAATTTGTTAAATAATGACAAAAAAAATGAATTATGATATAATCTATAAAAAATCAACAATGTAAGGTGATAGCATGTACGAAAAAATAGATAAGAATTTATATACTCCTATGATGCGACAATATTTAGAGATTAAAGAAAATTACCCTGACACTTTAGTCTTTTTTAGACTAGGTGATTTTTATGAAATGTTTTTTAATGATGCTCTTGTTGCAAGCCGTGAATTAGAAATTGTTTTGACAGGCCGTGATGCGGGGGTTGGCAATGAAAAAGTTCCAATGTGTGGTGTGCCTTATCATGCGGTTGATAGCTACATTGAAAAATTATCAAATAAGGGATACAAAGTTGCCATTGTTGAACAATTAGAAGAACCTGGTGGAAAGAAAATTGTTCATCGTGATGTAACTAAAATCGTTACTCCTGGAACTAATATAGATGAAAAATATTTAAGCGATAAAAATAATAATTACATTGGAGCTATAGAAAAATTAGATAATGGCTATGCTTTTGCGTATATTGATTTGTCAACTGGTGAATCTAAAATAACTCAATTCCCCAATAATTTTGATCTAATTTATGGTGAGATCTCAAAGCTTTCAATCAAAGAAGTAGTTTCTAACAAAAATTTAAATCTATTAGTTTGTAACAATTTGACTAAAAATCTTGGAGTTCTAGTTTCAATATGCGAAGATAATACCTTAGATAGTTATTTAGATAGCTTGTATGTTAATCTACCTGAAAATATTAAAGTTTGTGCAAAACGACTACTTGCCTACATTGTTAAAACTCAAAAAAGAGTTTTAGTACACCTTCAACCTTTTGCATACTATAATAGCAAAGACTATTTAAGACTTGACAATAATGTCGTACGTAATCTTGAATTAGTTGAATCATTAAAAGGTAACCGTTTCAAAAATAATCTTTTTAGTGTTTTAGATAAATGTTCTACCGCAATGGGCTCAAGATTTTTAAAAAGAAGCATTTTGTTTCCGTTAGTCGATTTAAAGGCAATTAATGAACGCCACGATTTTATTGATGAATTAGCCAAAAATGGCCTAATTGTTGAAGAAGTAAAAAAAGATTTAATGGAAATTTATGATTTAGAAAGAATTGTAGGACGCATTAGTTATGGTAATTTAAATCCCAAAGATTTAATTCAATTGAAACGTTCAATTGGCGTATTACCTAGTATTAAAGATAATTTAAATAAAATTAACGGTAAAGTAGCTAAGAAAAAAGCCAATCAAATAATTACTTTTGATGAATTATATGACTTGCTAAATAAATCAATCGATGAAAGCGCAGGTTTTAGTCTAAAAGATGGTGGCGTAATAAAGGCTGGTTATAGTGAAGAATTAGATAAAATTAAAAATATTAGTTCAACAAATAAAGATTTCTTAATTAATCTCGAAAAAAGAGAAAAAGAAAAGACTGGCATTAAAAATTTGAAAGTAGGCTATAATAAAGTATTTGGTTATTATATTGAAGTAACAAAGTCATATTTAAATTTAATCAAAGATGAATTTGGATATATTAGAAAACAAACAACAAGTAACTCTGAACGCTACATTACCGAAGAATTAAAAGAAAGAGAAGCTTTAATACTTAGATCAGATGAAAGAAGTATTGAACTTGAATCGGAATTGTTCAACGAAATTCGCAATATTTGTAAAGGATATGCTTCAAAACTACAAAAAGTTGCGCAAATAGTTTCAGAAATCGACATGCTTATTGCCTTTAATATTGTGGCTAAAACTAATAATTATGTAAGACCAACTTTTTCTTTATATGATGAATTGGAAATTGTTGGTGGAAGACATCCGGTTATTGAGGTAAACCTTGATAAACCATTCATTCCTAATGATTTAATTCTTTACAATAATGATAAAATATTACTTATTACGGGTCCTAATATGAGTGGTAAATCAACTTATATGCGACAAAATGCTATAATTGCCATAATGGCTCAAATGGGTTCGTTTGTTCCCGCTACTTACGCAAAACTACCAATTTTTGATCAAATTTTCACAAGAATCGGTTCAAGTGATGATATTGTAAGTGGTGAATCAACATTTATGACTGAAATGTTAGAAGTTAACTATGCACTTCAAAATGCTACTGAACGTAGTCTTATTATCTTAGATGAAGTAGGACGTGGTACCGCAACTTTTGATGGTATGGCACTTGCGCAAGCAATTATTGAGCATATTCACTTTGTAACTAAAGCAAAAACGTTGTTTTCAACCCATTATCATGAACTAACATCACTTGATCAAAGTTTGCCATTTTTGAAAAATGTGCATGTTGAAGCTAATGCTAGTAATTTTGATAAAACTGGAGAACTTGTATTCTTGCATAAAGTTTTAGATGGCCCTTCTGATCAAAGCTATGGCATAAATGTAGCTTCACTTGCTAAAATACCAACTGATGTTACTCTTAGAGCTCAAGACTTATTAGAAAAACTAGAAGCTAAGTCAAATATTGATCAAAAAACCTTATCGATTGAAAACTATCATAAACCAATTGTTCAAGTGGTTGAGAAAAATACTAAAGAAGCAGATGACGTTTTGAATTTATTGAAATCATTAAATCCTGATGATATGAAACCAATTGATGCCTTAGTTGCATTATCTAAATTAAAAGCGATGGTAAATGAAGATGAATAGACCAATAATAAAAAAATTGCCTACTGAACTTGCCAATCTAATTTCGGCAGGTGAAGTTGTTGAAAGACCCGCAAGTGTCGTAAAAGAACTTGTTGAAAATAGTATTGATGCGAATGCAACTGTTATTAGAATTGAATTAATTGATGCGGGGATAAAAAAGGTGAGTATCATCGATGATGGCTGTGGTATGACTGAAGATGATATAAACTTAGCTGTACTTCCTCATGCCACTAGTAAAATCACTACTGCTGATGACTTATTTTCAATTGCAACACTAGGATTTAGAGGTGAAGCTCTACCTTCAATAAGTAGTGTATCTAAAGTTACTATTTCATCATCAATTGATGGTTACAATGGTATCCAAAAAAAATATGTTTCAGGAACTATCAAAGAAACTAAAAACATATCTTTTCCTAAAGGTACTGCCATTGAAGTAGAAGATTTGTTTTTCAATACACCTGCCAGATTTAAACATTTAAGCAATGCTAGCACTGAATTGTCTCACATTTTAAGCTTTGTTAATAGATGTAGCCTAGCATATCCAAACATTGCATTCATTCTTTCCAACAATTCTAAAGTTTTATATGCAACAACAGGCGATGGCGATTACGCAATGATTATTCGTAGTATTTATGGACATGAAGTTGCAAAAAATATGATTAGTTTTGAAGATAGTAATGGGATGTATAAAATTCATGGTTTTACATCTACTAATAGTGTTTTTAGATCTAATAAAAATAGTATTACAATGATGATAAACAATCGTATCATTAAAAATAATAATTTAACTTTTGCTATCACTGATGCATATAAATCAACGCTTCCAATTGGAAAATATCCAATAACTATTTTAATGATTGATGCCGATACAAGATTAGTTGATGTTAATGTTCATCCAACCAAACAAGAAGTTAGATTTACCGATGAATATGAATTAAGAAGATTAATTACTAAAGCAATAACAAATGCATTATCATCAATTGAAATGGTTTATTCTCAAGAAATAAAATCAACTACTAATGTTTACGAAAAATCAATTCTTGAAGAAAATAAAAAAATTGAATGGGACGATTTCGTAGTCAGTTCACCTCTGCCCGCAAAAGATTCAATGGTTAAAGAAGAACCATTTACTTACAAAGATGACGAAATAAAAAAATCTAATAAAATAGAAAATGATGATTTAGATGAAGACTTTAATTATGAATTTGATGAACCAAGCGTTTCTAAACCTAATCCTATTTTGAAAGAAGAAACGTACGAACAACCAACTTTTGAATTAAGAAGTGAGAATCATTCATTCTTTAAAGATATGAAATATATTGGTCAGTATAATAAAACTTATTTACTTTTAGAAAAAGATGATAATTTATACCTACTTGACCAACATGCGGGGATGGAGAGATTTATGTATGAAATGATATCTTCTAAACTTAATGAGTCTACTCCAGAAACATATGAATTGATGATACCACTTAAAATGGAATTACCAGCCTATGAAATTAATTTGGTGCTTGAAAAAGAAGATGAGTTTGCAAAACTTGGTATAACATTCGATCAATTTGGCACAAACACTTTACTAATTAGAAATATTCCGGTTTGGATTCCAAGTGATTTGCAATCTGAATATTTAAATGATATATTCTCTAATGTGATTAATAACAAGAAAGCAAATAGATCAGTAATACTAGATGAACTTGCTATGACAATGAGTTGTAAGAAATCTATAAAAGCTAATATGAATATTTCTTTAGAAGAAGTAAATGAACTTTTGAGAAAACTAGACGAATGCAAAAATCCTTTTACTTGTCCACATGGTAGACCAACTATAATTAAGTTTACCAAATACGAAATTGAAAAATTATTTAAGCGAGTAATATAATGAAAAAAGTTATTGTTATTACGGGACCAACTGCGGTTGGTAAAACAAAATTGTCAATTGAAATTGCCAAAAGGTTGCAAACTGATATCATTAATGGAGATGCATACCAAATTTATCAAAAAATGAACATTGGTACTGCTAAACCTACCGATGATGAAAAGCAAGGAGTTATTCATCACTATATGGATTTCTTAGATTCCAGTAAAACATACTCGATTGCCGAATTTCAAAAAGGTGTAAGAGAATGCATTGATGATTTAACCAGCAAAAATAAAGTCCCTTTAATTGTTGGTGGAAGTGGATTATACATTGACTCGGTAATTAAAAATTATCAATTCTTAGAAGAAAAACGAAGTAATGAACAAAGTAAATACGATTCATTAACTAATGAAGAGTTACATCAAGTATTAGCTAATCTTGATCCTGATAAAGCAAGTGAAATCCATCCAAACAATCGAAAAAGGGTCCTAAGAGCGATTGAACTTATTTCATCTAATGTTGATAATACTTCACGTTCTAAAAAGAACGAATTAGTATATGATGCTTTAATAATTTTCTTGAATGATAATCGTGAGTCGTTATATGATAGAATCAACAAACGCGTTGATAAAATGCTAGCAGATGGTTTAATTGAAGAAGTTAAAAATATTGGTATTAATAATTATTCAATGACTTCAAAAGTAGCAATAGGTTACAAAGAAGTAATTCAATATTTAAATAATGAGATAGATTATAATGAAATGGTTGAACTAATTAAAAAGAATTCGAGACATTATGCAAAAAGACAATTTACTTGGTTTAAAAATCAAGATAATTGCCAAGTAGTAAATATTAATCTAGAAGATTTTAATAAAACAATTGATGAAGTTTATAATCTAATAACAGTATTTCTTAGTAAATAATCAAGGTGTAGATATTGGGGTCTACACCTTTTATTTGTGCTATATTTTCTTGTTGCGTCATATTATATATTGGTGAAAATAATGAAAAAGAAAATAGTATTTATAATTCTGTTACTTAGTTATATAGGCATTATTATTACTGTCTTTTATACTAAAATAGTAAAAACTGAAGTTGATATTCCAGCAGTAAAGGTTACAACATACGCCAAATCATACATTGCGATGGAAACTAATACACATCGCGTACTTTCAGCTAGTAATGAGAAAGCAAGAATGTTACCAGCATCAATTACCAAAATATTGACTTGTATTACATGCATTGAAAATTATAATTTGAATGATATTATTGTTGTAAGTGATCTTGTCAACCAATGTGAGGGATCATCAATCTATTTAAAAGTTGGCGATGTAATCACAGTTAAAGATTTACTGTATGGCTTGATGTTGTGTAGTGGCAATGATGCGGCTACTGTACTTGCATATCATTTAAGTGGTAATGTATCTGATTTTATTTATTTAATGAATAGGACTGCTAAAAAGATTGGAATGAACGATTCAACATTTGAAAATCCTAGTGGTCTTGATACTACTACCAAAAATTATACCACCGCATACGATATGGCATTATTGATGAGTTACGCAATGAATAATACGGTTTTTCGTGAAATTACTTCAACTAAAAATTATGTTGCCAATTTACTAGATAATAAGAAAATGTATTTTTCAAATAAACATCGATTAATAAAAGGCGATGTTGCCATCGGTGGTAAAACTGGTTACACAAAACTTGCGGGGAGAACATTGGTTAGTGTCTTCGAAAAAGATGATATGGAAATTGTGATTGTTACTTTGGGCTGTGGCAACGATTGGGAATTTCATAAAAATCTTGCGAAGGAATGTTTTAACACTTATCATAATAAACAGATTATATCTAAGTTCGAATTGTATTTTAAGATGAAAAAAAATAAGAATTATTTCGTAAAAAAAGCTGATCTCTTAGTTCCAATTGCTTATTGTGAGAAAATAGATTACCGAGTTATTAATAATAATGACAATTTAGTAATTCAGTATTTAAAACAAGAAGAAGTGATTTGCGAAAAAGTTTTAAATAAGCGGAGTTAATATGAGTATTTTGTGGGTTGTCCTATTTTTTCTAGGTATTATTATCAGCTTATTTACAGGTAACATAAAGAACATGTCTTCAATAATCTTGAACTCAACAAATGAAGCGCTTAAAACATTTATTAGTATGTCTTTATTAATAATGTTTTGGAATGGTATCTTTAATATTGCTAATGATTCAGGTTTAATCTCACGGTTAGCAAAATTACTTAAAAAGCCGGTTTCAAAACTATTTCCTAATTTAGATAAAAACTCCAAAGAAATGGAGTATGTGTGTGCAAATTTGGTGGCAAATATTTTAGGTATTGGTGTCGCCGCAACCTCGCTTGGCTTAAAAGCTGTAGAATTAATTGATGGTAATATAAAATTAAATAATTATCAAAAAAGAGCAAGCGTTAATACTTTTATAACTATCAATGTATGTACTTTGAGTATGTTTCCACTAAACATTATTAGTATTAGAAATTCTTTTGGTGGAGTTACCGATTGTGCACTAGTCATTGCTATGATAATTTGTAGTACATTTGCATTTGTTGTTGGAATATTATTAGATATCTTTATGAGGCTTGTCACTAAATGCAAGTAATTGTTTTGTATATTATAATAATTTTTTTGTTTGGCTTATTTAAAAAAGTAAATTTATATGAGTCTTTTTCGATAGGAGTAGAAGATAGTTATCGTTCACTTCTTAAAATGTTTCCATCAATGCTTGGCATTGTATTAGTGCTAAATGTTTTTTTAAATTCGGGAATAGTCGAAAAAATGCATCTGTGCGGAGTTGAAAAATTTTTTTGCCCAGAATTAATCATCCAAATGCTAACAAAACCGATTTCATGGTCATCATCACTCCTTACAATGACTTCAATATATAAAAAGTATGGTGTTGATTCTTTTTATGGGAAATATGCAACATTAATTCAAAATAGTTTTGATACTACCTTTTATGTTGTAATTACCTATTTATCAGCCTTAAAAAGTAACAAAAATAGCAAAATTTTAATACCCTTATTTTTGGCAAATTTGCTAACTTATCTTTTTATTGCAATAATTATGCGGGTTCTTTAGAAAAGTTCTAAAATGAGCCCTTTTTTAGGCTAAAAAAATGTTATTAAATCGCTTGCAATAAATTATCGTTTTTGGTATAATTTACTTAATAAAAATGACAATTAAGAGGAGGAAAAAATGGAAAGAATTCAAAAACGTATTGCCGCAAGCGGATTGACATCAAGAAGAAAAGCCGAAGAATTAATTTTGGAGGGCCGCGTAAAAGTTAATGGTGAAGTAGTAAATTCACTAGGTTGTAAAGTTAGACCCAGTGATGAAGTTAGTGTTGATGATGTAGTTGTATTTAAAACCTCGTCCATTTACCTCGCTTTAAATAAACCACGCAGTTGTATCAGCACCGTAAACGATGATTTAGGAAGAAAAACCGTAATGGATTTACTTCCTTCTGAATATAGAGATTTAAGAATATTTCCTGTAGGTAGATTAGACTACGACACTAAAGGTGTAATCTTGCTTACCAATGATGGAAATTTTATGAATATGATGGTTGGACCAAAAAGCGGAATTCAAAAAGAATACCTTGTTAGAGTTAAGGGAATAATGAATAAAGATGATTTAGATAAACTTGAAAATGGGGTAATGGTTAATGGTAAACTAACTTTACCCGCAATCGTTAGTATCGAATCGATTGATCGTGCTAATATCTCAACTCTAGTTAGAATCGTTATTACCCAAGGCATGAATCACCAAGTAAAAGAAATGTTTAAAACTATCGGCTATGAAGTAAAAAGACTTACTAGAGTAAGATTTGGCTGTGTTGAAATTAATGATCTTTCAGAAGGCGCAATTCGCAGATTAGATATACACGAAGTAAAAACTTTAATTGAACTTTCAAAAGCATCTAAAATATTAAGACGTGATACTTATCATAAATAATAGGAGGCTATATGAGTTTGGAATGGAAAATACTAGAATTTTTCGATTCAATGCGAAATACTTTTTTTAATTATTTCAATTATTTTGTTTCAACAATTCTAGGAAGTTTGTTTTTAATCATTTTATTTCTAATTATATATTGGTTATATGATAAAGATAAAGGGTTAATTATTGGCTATACTTTGGTTTCTTCATTTTTAATTAATAACTTTGTTAAAGGCTTAGTTAATAGAAGAAGACCGTTTGAATATGAAGGACATGAATATTTAAGAAAATTAGTTGATACATCGTTAAAAGATGGGGCAACAGGAACTTCATTTCCAAGTGGCCATAGTCAAAATAGTGCAGCATTATATTCTTCAGTATGTTTACAATATAACGCAAAACGATTACTTGTTGTAAGAATTGTTTTTATTGCATTCATTATACTAGTCGGAATTAGTAGAATTTATTTAGGTGTTCACTTTCCAAGTGATGTTTTAACCGGTATTGTCATTGGTGTGGCAATTGCTTTCCTATGTGCATTTTTACAAGATATGTTTGGTGAAAAGAAGTGGATTTTGTACATTGTAACTTTAACTATCTTTACACCTTGTTTATTCTTTAAGAATTCCGAAGGAAGTTTTTTATTCGGTCGTGACTTTTTAAAAAGTTATGGTATGATACTAGGGTTTGCAAGTGGAGCCTTTTTAGAGGAAAAAAAGGTCAATTTTGGCTGTAATGTACCTAAACTTCAAAAACTATTACGATTAGTAATTGGCCTTGCCATAGTTGGAGTGGCGTATCTTATTTATGGCATCGTTCCTAAAAATATTCATGAAAATGCTATTTTTACTATTGTAATGCATTTCTTAATTGCCTTTTTAGGTATTTATGTAGTCCCACTTATTTTTACTAAAATAGAAGAAGCAATTAATAAAATGAAAATGTCAGAATAACTGCCCTAAGTCTCTTAGGGTTTTTGTTTCTTTTTGTTGCAAAAAAAATAATTTTATTTTATAATAAACTTGAGGTGTAATAATGGATAATTTCGAAATATTAAAACATTATACAATTCCATCGGATGTTTTGATGGACATGTTATCAACATATCGATTACTTGGAATGAATCTTGAATATGAAGAAAAAATAAAAGATCAAGCCAAGTATTTAAGAAATGAAGTAATTGAAAAAGATACATTTTTTCTAGCTAATTTAATAGGTGTTGATATTACTGATAATCGTTTACGATTACTTATTACTAAAAATTCTTTACCTAAAAATAAAGAAGAACAAATGGTTGTTGGGATAAAAAAAGTTGTCAATATGATTTATGATAAGGCCACTAATCATTTATTCTTTAATGGTAGTGATATTTTAGATTGTTTAAACTTAATATATGGTAAAACAACAATTAAATTTTCAAATGCAATACTTGAAAATAAAGTAAGCTTAAGACTTACTTATGAACGAATTCTTGAAAAATACCAGGATTGGTTCAAAAACGATAAATTTGAGCATATTTTTTTATCAGTTATTGTGTTTATGGAAATGGTTAATTTAAAACCTTATTCTAATCATAATGAGCTTGCAGCAATCTTATCTTTATACTACATGATTTTATTATCTGATGTAATTTCAATTCACTATGTTAGTTTTTTTGAAACTTACACTACGTTTAAAAATAAAATTGATACTGCGGTTGCAAAAGGAAGCATTAATTACCAAGATAATTACTTAAAAACTACTGATACTGTTAGATTAGTCTTCGAATTGATTGCACAAACATATTCAACGCTTCAAGAAATGATTAAAAAACTTACTCAACAAGAACGAGCTTTTAAGAGTGATGTAATAGAAGTAACTATTTTACAAAAGATGCCAGTTTATTTTACAAAAGATGATATTAGAAGAATTCACCCCAATGCTAGTGATTCAACTATCAATCGTATTCTTTTTAAACTTCGTGATGAACAAATTATCATGCCACTTGGCAAAGGAAGAAGTGCTCGTTGGATGAAAATTATCTCAGAAAACGATCCACGACTTATTTTTGGGCTAAATTATGAAAACAAAGATTGAATCTAATTATCATACACATACATTTTTATGTAAACATGCTATTGGCGATGTAGAAGATTACGTAAAACGAGCTATTCAACTAGGTTATCACACTATAGCAATTACTGATCATGGTCCGTTCACAAAAGAATTGCAAAAAAAGCTTGCTTCTAGAAGAATGAGCATAGAACAATACGATGAAATTTATTTGGATCACTTACAGAGGGCAAGAAATAACTATAAAGGCGAAATAAAGGTGTTATTTGGTGTTGAAATTGAGTACATGGAAGAATTAAAACCTTTATATGAAAAATTCAAAAAAGAACTAGATTTACTGGTTTTAGGCCAACACTATATTTTTGTAAATGGCAAATACATTAGTATATTTGATCACCCCTTAACAGAAGATGAAATAGAAATATACACTAATACAGTTGTCAAAGGCTTAGAAACAGGATTTTTTAAGATACTAGCACATCCTGAGATATTTGCCTGGAATATTAAAGACTGGGATAAAAAATGTGAAGAAGTATCAAAAAAGATTATCGCTTCAGCAATTAAAAATAATGTAGTTTTAGAAATTAATGTCAATGGTATAAGAAATTCATACTACCAAGATAAAGTGTTTTATCAAAATGGTGAAATTAATTTTCCTTACCCTAGACGTGAATTTTGGCTACTGGCAAAACAAATGAATGCAAGAATTATAATTAATGATGATGCACACGCTCCTAATCGAATACAGGATAAATATACACTAGCTATCTATGAAGAGGCAGAAAAAATTGGAATCAATGTTTTAACTAAAATTGATGAATTATAATAATAAATGTAAGAAAACGAGTTGGATAAATATCCAACTTTTTTATTTCGATTGCTATAAAAAGGTGTTTTTTTTATTAAAAACATATTAATTTTAATAAAAGTAGAAGAAAAACTGTTAATAAACAAGTTTAAAAATCAAAAATAAGGCCTAAAAAGGGCCTTTTTTTAAGTTTTAACCATTAATACTCTAAAGTTATTCACATAAGTACAAAAGATGTTAAAAAACAATGTTTTTGAGGTTCAAAACATTTCAACAAAATAAATACACTCATAAATGCTAAAAATGAGTTAGTTTAATTGTCGTAAAAGTAAAAAAACAGCAAATAAACACTTAATTAATTAGAAATAGTACATTTATTAATCAATTACTTTATTTTTTTATATTTATATTTTACTTCCTATAATATATATTATGTTAACTTGTAAAAAACATAAGTAAAAAGCCAATAAATTTATATTTTTATAATAATGTGCATAACTTATTTTAGATGTTAATAACTTTTTTTTAATCCCCATTTATTAACTTTTAATCTAATAAATATATTGTTTTTTTATTTTGATATTCTGTAAATTAATTTATTAGAAAATAAATAAAAAATAAAAAACGCTAGGAATTTAAACGATTCCTAACGCTTTCTAAAAACGATTAGATTAATAAATATTCGTCTTTTTAAATCTCAATCGCTCACAGGAGGCTTTTAAGACTTAAAAAAGTTTAAAACATCATTATAAATTTCATAGCGTTCATTTTCATTTAGTGATTCATGGCGTAAATCTTCATACAATTTTTTAGAAACGCTTAATCCAGCTTTTTGATATTTTTTATATAGTTTATTGACTGATTTACCAAAATTACTAACTGGGTCTTTAGCGCCAGAGAAAATGAAAATTTTTAAATTCTTATTTACTTTTTCAATTGATGATTTTTTAAAAGATTTTCTTAAACTACATGCGATTGAATGATAAACCATATCAGGTACAGGTGCACCACATAATGGATCAGCTTCATAATTTTTTATGTTTTCAGAACTCTTTGATAGCCAGTTAAATTCAGAATCTTCTTCAAATTTTTTTTGAAAGCCGCCAAAAGTAAGTTTATTAATTAATTTAGAACATCTTGCGGGATCATTTTTAGAAGTCATACTAGTTAATATTTTTAAAAGGCCATATCTTGCATCACCAACATCAGTACCAGACAATATTAGTTTATCAAAGTCATTAGGGTAACGTTGAATATATTCTTGTGAGGAAATTGAACCCATGCTGTGGGAGAAAAGACAACGAATTCCCGTAAATTCGCTTGCAAATTCCTCTCTAACGAGTTTTATACTCTTTATCACCGCATCAATAAAGTCATAATCGCTGATTATCCCAACTTTTGAAGGTTCTTCTGCTGACTCTCCATGGTGATAATGGTCTTCACCAAGCACTTGAAAGCCATTATCAACCAAAAAATTGGCAAATTCATCATATCTTAATACGTGTTCAGACAACCCATGGGCTATTTGAATAGTTCCGATTGGTTTTACATCGGGATTATACCAACGATATCCTACAATATCATCTTTATCATCGAATTTAATTACAAATCTTTCTCTCATTTTGTTATTTCTCCTAGTACAGATGTACCTAATTTAGGCATTTCACAGTTAAAATTGTCACAAATTGTTGCGCCAACATTAGCAAATGTATCAAAATCTGGTAAAACTCTACCATTTATATGTTTATGATAGCAAATAAATGGTACCATTTCTCTAGTGTGATCAGTTCCGTGATGGATTGGGTCATTTCCGTGATCCGCAACAACTATTACTAAATCATCATTATGCATTTTTTCAATAAAATTCTTTAAATCAACATCAAATTCTTCGATTGCCATACGATATCCAGGTAAATTTCTACGATGGCCATATAAAGCATCAAAATCAACTAGGTTAGTAAAGCAAAGCCCAGTGAAATCTTTGTCTAAATATGCGGTTGTTTTCAACATACCATCATGATTTGACACTGTTCTGGTAGCTTCAGTTACGCCGTAGCCATCAAAAATATCATTAATTTTACCAATTGCAACAACATCATAGCCCTTCTCTTGCAAAAAATTCAATGTAGTTTTAGCAAAAGGCTTTAAAGCGTAGTCATGGCGATTAGTTGTTCTAGTAAAATTATCTTTTGAAGTACCAACAAATGGTCTTGCGATGATTCTTCCAACTCGCCATGCTTTATTTTCAATAGTAATTTTTCTTGCGTAGGCACAAATTTTGTATAATTCATCAAGTGGAATAACAGCTTCGTTTGCGGCAATTTGGAGAACTGAATCAGCTGAAGTATAAACGATTAAAGCACCAGTTTTTAGTTGTTCTTCTCCTAATTCTTTAATAATTTCTGTACCACTAGCGCTCTTATTACCGATAACTTTTCGACCACTAAATTGTTCTAAATCATCAATTAATTCTTTTGGGAAACCAGTTTCGGTAAAGGATGGAAAAGGGGTAGTAACTTTTAATCCCATCATTTCAAAATGGCCTGTTAAAGTATCTTTACCAACACTTTGTTCAATCATTCTTGCGACAATTCCCATTGGTTTTGCCATAAAGGGGGTCTTGTTATTAGGACAAATATTGCCAATTCCTAGTTTTGTTAGGGTTGGTACATTGAAACTTTCACTTAAGTTTGCAATATGACCAAAGGTATTTGCACCTAAATCGTCATATTTTTTTGCATCGTATGCTGCTCCAATTCCCATTGAATCAGTAACGATTACAAATATTCTTTTAAATTTTTTATTTTCCATGTGGGTGTGCTCCTTTATAAATTTCTTTTAATTTTTGATTAGATAAATGAGTATAAATCTGCGTTGTTGAGATATCTTCATGGCCTAACATTTCTTGAATTAGGCGTAAATCAGTACCTGCTTCAAGTAAATGGGTGGCAAATGAATGGCGTAAGGTATGGGGTGAAACCTCTTTAGTAATGCCAGCTTTGTTACATTGTTCTTTCAAAATTAAGAAAAAACTTTGTCTAGATATTGGGGTGCCGAGATGATTTAAAAAGACATAACCGTTATATTTTGAAGGCTTGGCAAGTTTGGGCCTTGAATTAATGATATATTCACGCAATACTTTATTTGCGTAATCATTTATCGGTACAATTCTTTCTTTATTTCCTTTACCTTTTACCGATATCATCTTATTAGTTAAATGTAAATCTTGAAGTTTTAGACCAACTAATTCTGATACTCGAAGTCCTGTACCGTAAACCATTTCAATCATTGCTTTGTTGCGATGATGGATTGGAGTAGAATCATCTAATGAATCTAAAAGTTTGATTACTTCTTCTACTGAAAGGACAGTAGGAAGCTTTTTATCAAGTTTTGGAGATGACAAATTTGTCGCAGGATTTTCTAAAGTACGATGTTCTAAATAGAGGAATTTATGAAAACTCTTGATAGCACTTAATGCCCTACTAGTTGATGTTGGACTATATCCAAGTTTTTTTAAATATGCAAGATACTTTTGAATAGTTTTTGTATCTACATTTCTAATATCATCAATGCCTTGCTTTTCATTTAAATAATAAATATAGTTCTGTAAATCGCTGACATACGAATGTACAGTATTTTCACTTTTCATCTTCTCTGAGACGAGATAATGTTGATATTCACTGATCAAATCATTCATACTTTGCCTCCACAAAGTTAAATTTTATACATATTAATAATGCGTATATTACGATAAATATTGTCGCAACAATAATAACTTTAAAATAATCACTCTTAGAATTTAGCATATCTTTTCCTCTGAAACTTAACTTTAAAGATTGATAACCTACATAATAGAGTAACGGAAATATTAAAAATAATTCGAGAAAACCAAATTTTATGAACGTCGCAACTCCAAAAAGTCCAGAACTCTTGACAATAATGCCAAATGTTACTCCCTCCATAAAACTCTTAAAATATATTATAAAATATGCAATTATAAAACCCAAAGGAATTATGCCAACTAACCATAATAAGAAAAAGTACCAATAATTTAACGAAAATGAATTTAAAAATACCTGAAGATAAGGAATATCTTGGTAACTTAATTGATAGTTTTCTCTTCTTAATTGACTAGTTGATATGACACCAATAATAAAACCAACAATAATTGTCAGAATAATTGATATCATTAATATGCTTTTATTATGTTTTCTCACTTATATCAAATCTTTCTAAATAATTTTTAGAATAATGTGATTTGTTATATAAACATATTTATCAGGAATATATACATGATTATAATTTAATTTAAGACTACCTTCTTCTATTAAATAATTGATATTTGGATAAGCATCAAAGATGGAAATACCAAATTTTTGTTTAAACCTATTTATATCAATACCTTGTTTTTTACGAAGTCCTAGAATTATTGCTTCTTTTTTTTCTTCCTGCATTGATAAATTTATTGTCTCATCTAATTCAACTTTATGGTTATTAATACCTTGTATATATTTGTTAATGTTATTGGTAGTCGTAAAACGACAATGATTATAGTATGAACTACCACTAGCACCTAATGACAAATATTCATCACAATTCCAGTATATGAGATTGTGAATTGATCGATAACCTTTCTTTGCAAAATTGCTTGTTTCATAGCGATTAAATTTATTTTTTCTTAAGATATTACAGATGTGATGATACATATTGGCTTCTAAATCTTCAGAAATTAGGTTAAGTTTGTTTTGTTTAACTAGATGATAAAAGATTGTGTGCTCTTCTAAAATAAGTGAGTAATAGGAAATGTGTGTTATATTTAATTTTGTTACGATTGATAAATCTATATCAACATCTTCTAAAGTTTGAGAAGGTATGGCATACATTAAATCAACATTAATATTATTAATCTGATAATTGTTTAAAAGGTTGATTTTTTTATTAAGTTCCTCTTCAGTTATGAAACGATTAATTAGCTTTTGTAATTTTGGAACAAAAGTTTGTACACCAATTGAAACTCTTGTTATGTGATACTTACTAAGAATTTTTACTAGTTCTTCATTAATATCTTGTGGATTTACTTCGATTGTAAATTCAATTAATTTATTTACATCAATAGTTTTAGTAAGACTTTCTAGTAAAGTTTCTAAAAGTTTTAACGAAATACTAGATGGAGTCCCACCGCCGATATAAACGGTATTGAATGAATAATTATTAATATTTTTTATTTTCAACTCCGTACAGAGCGCTTTTACATACTCTTTTTGCCGGTTTTCATTAGAAACTGATTTACAAAAATCACAGTATGGACAAATAGAATGGCAAAAAGGTATATGAATGTAAAGACCTAGCATTTTCTATCACCAGCATTTATTATATCACAATTAGCAAAAAAAGTAAAATTTGTGCAAAAAAACAACCCAAATATTAATTCGAGTTGTCATCATCTAATTTAAGAACTGCTAAGAATGCATCTTGAGGAATTTCAACACTTCCCACTTGTTTCATACGTTTCTTACCTTCTTTTTGTTTTTCTAGAAGTTTTTTCTTACGGCTAACGTCACCACCATAACATTTTGCAAGAACGTCTTTACGAAGAGCTGAAACATTTTCTCTCGCAACAATTTTTCCATTTACCGCTGCTTGAACTGGTATTTCGAATTGTTGACGAGGTATCAAACCACGTAATTTTTGAACTAGTGCTCGACCTCTTCGATAAGCAAAATCTTTGTGAACAATTATGCTTAAGGCATCAACTTTATCACCATTTAATAATATATCAAGTTTAACTAATTTTGATTCACGATAATCACTAGGTGAGTAATCAAGTGATGCGTAGCCTTTAGTTGAAGATTTTAAACGATCAAAAAAGTCATAAACAATTTCTGAAAGTGGTAAGTCATAGCGAATAGCTACCCTAGTTTCTTCAATGTAATTCATACCAACAAAAGTACCACGTTTATTTTGACATAATTCCATTATTGGACCTACATATTCATTTGGTACCATAATTGTGGCTTCAACATAAGGTTCTTCTATGCGCTTTATCATTGTAAAGTCTGGTAATTCACTTGGATTGTCAATTGCTTTCATTTCACCATTAGTTAAATATACATGATATTCAACACTTGGGGCAGTGGCAATCAAATCAATTTTAAATTCTCTTTCAATTCTTTCTTGAATAACGTCCATATGAAGAAGTCCTAAAAAGCCTGTTCTAAAGCCAAAGCCTAGCGCTTGTGAGGTTTCAGGTTCAAAAACTAAAGCCGCATCATTTAGTCTTAGTTTTTCTAAAGCATCTTTTAATTCTTCATATTTATTTGGTTCAATTGGGTATATACCACAAAACACCATTGAATTCATTCTTCGGTATCCAGGAAGGGGCGTTTTAGTTTCATTTTCTAATGTGGTTATGGTATCACCAACATGAACAGTTTGAACATCTTTAATGCTTGCGGCAATCCAACCAACGTCGCCTACAGTTAAATAGTCTTTCTTTTTTTCCTTTGGTGTATTAACACCAAGTTCTACTACTTCATAGATGGCATTAGTTGCCATCATTTTAATATGATTGCCTTTTTTAATCGTACCATTTTTAATTCTTACCGATGGGATTACCCCTCGATATGCATCGTAAAAAGAATCAAAGATTAATGCTTCTACGGGAGCAGTTGGATCACCAGTTGGAGCAGGTATTACTTCAACAATACGTTCTAATAGTTCATCAATACCAATTCCTTCTTTAGCACTTGCTAAAATTGCATCACTAGCATCTAAACCGATAACATCTTCAACTTCCTTTTTTACACGTTCAGGGTCAGCTGCAGGTAGATCAATTTTATTTATTAAAGTAATAATTTCTAAATCATTATCAACTGCTAGATAAACATTAGCCAAAGTTTGAGCTTCAATTCCTTGTGCAGCATCAACGACTAAGACTGCACCTTCACATGCCGCAAGACTTCTTGAAACTTCATAAGTAAAATCGACATGCCCCGGTGTATCAATTAAGTGAAAAATATAATCTTCGCCATCTTTTGCATGGTAGTTTAGTTCAACGGCATTTAGTTTAATGGTAATACCACGTTCTCTTTCTAAATCCATTGAATCTAATAATTGATCTTTCATTTCTCTAATATCGACAGTTTTAGTCTTTTCTAAAATACGATCAGCTAGGGTACTTTTACCATGATCGATATGAGCAATAATAGAGAAATTACGGATGTGATTTTGGCGTTTTAATAGTGTTTCTTTGTTAGGCAACATTATTAGCTCCTTAATCGTTTTTTAGCGTTTGAGGTAGATATTTACCCATAAATAAATTTTCAAACGCTGTAAAACGGCATTTTCTACATTTTTTTCTTATTTATTATACATTAATTATTTTCATTTGGCAAGTAGATAGTTTTTATAATAATAAACGCGTTCGTTTATTTAAATTATCAATGTGTTCTACCGGTATACCATATTTTTTGCCAATTAAATCAATTTTTTCTCTGTTTACCATATTACCATATTTAATAGATTTTACATCAACGCTCATAATTAGTTCTTCTAAATGAACTAACGTGTTACTAATTAATCCTACATCGGTTAAATATCCAAAAGGAATAATAACATCTACGGGTTCTTTAATAGTTTTTACGTTACACATTTTATTTATTACTAAAACATGCTCAGTAAAGTTGTTGCGTTTAATAAAATCTTTAATTGCATTACTCATATTTCCTACTATTAATTTCATACGACACCTCCATTATTAATTTATGAAATAAATAAGTAAGTGCCATAAAAAAAGTCCTACAAATGTAGGACTAAAATTCTTTTGTTATAACTTGATTACATGCTTGGGTTTGCTTTAAATCAATAATTCTTTGGTTTGAACTACCTCTAAATATTAAAGAAATATCTCTTTTACTAATAATAAATGGTCCATCAACCAAATAATCAGCAAGTGATAGTATTTCATTTATTTCAGGATCCGCAAATGCTTTTAATTGTTCAAAAGTGTATCCAGTATAAATTAATATGTTTTTTTTAGGAAATATATTTTTAAATCCCTTTATAAGGCTCAAAATCGCCGATTTTTGCGCGAACGGCTCACCACCACTAATAGTTAGACCACTCATGTAAGGGTGTTTAGCAAAACGAGAGCAAATTTCATCAACATCAATGCTTGTTCCCTTATCAAAATCATGAGTTTCAGGATTATGACAACCTACACAGTGATGTGGACAGCCTTGAGTAAATACCACATATCTTATACCTGGACCATCAACAATTGACTCAGATATTTCTCCTGCGATTCTAATGTTCATTAATATCAGCCTTCATATGTTTTACACGACTTTCAACTTCATCACGTTTAGCATCGTTAAAACGATCAAGTGTACCAACTAAATAACCAGTAATTCTTCTAATTCTTTCAAACGGTACTGCATCTTCACTACGACCGCATTTAGGACAAACATTGTCAATTATACCATTAAATCCACAAATACTATCGCGGTCAACAGGGTGGTTAATAGCCCCGTAACCAATTCCTTCTTCTTTCATACAACGAATAATCGATTCAAAAGCATCTAGGTTTTTAGCAATGTCACCATCTACTTCAATATAAGAAATATGACCACCATTAGTTAAAGCATGGTAAGGTGCTTCTTTCTTGATTTTATCAAATACAGAAATATTGTAGTATACAGGAATATGAAATGAGTTAGTATAGAATTTATGATTAGTTATTCCTTCTATTTCGCCGAATAATTTCTTATCTAATTTTACAAATCTTCCCGATAAGCCTTCAGCAGGGGTTGCAATTAGCGAGAAATTTAAACGATATTTCTTAGAATAACGATCAAGTTTTTGTCTCATAAAGCCAATGATTTCAAGACCTAATTTTTGAGCTTCATCGCTTTCACCATGATGTACACCAATTAAAGCCTTTAATGTTTCCGCAAGTCCAATGAAACCTACAGTAAGTGTTCCATGTTTAATAACTTCCGAAATTTTATCATTGAACTTTAACTTATCACTTCCAAGCCAAATTCCTTGGCCCATTAAGAATGGGAAATTATAAACATACTTGTCTTGTTGAATAGCAAAACGTTCTAATAATTGACCAACGCATAAATCAACTAAATAGTCTAATCTTTCATAGAACTTAGTTAGTTTTTCGTCAAGGTCTTTAACACTCATAAGCTGTAAAGCAATACGAGGCAAATTTATTGATGTAAAACTTAAATTACCACGACCTGTAACTATTTCATTAGTTGGGTCATAAACATTGGCAACAACACGTGTACGACATCCCATATAAGCTGCTTCTGTACGATAATCACCTGGTTTATAATATTGTAAATTGTAAGGTGCATCGATGAATGAGAAGTTAGGAAATAAACGTTTTCCTGAGCAATACATTGATTTCTTAAATAAATCGTAGTTTGGATCTTCAGGATTATAGTTTATGCCTTCTTTTACTTTGAAGATTTGAATGGGGAAAATTGGAGTTTCACCATTTCCTAATCCCGCAATTGTAGCATCTAAGATAGCATGCATTACAATACGTCCTTCTTCTGATGTATCAGTACCATAGTTTAGTGAACTAAATGGAACTTGGGCACCAGCACGAGAGTGCATTGTATTAAGATTATGGATTAAAGCTTCCATTGCTTGATATGTTGCATCTTTAGTTTCATCCATTGCCATTTTTAATGCGGCATCAAACATCTTGCCATTGATAGGTGCATATTTTTTGTTTAATTCGTTATAGATAGCTTCAATAATTTTTTCGTCACCCATACGAATTTCGCGGCCTTCGTTTACTTCAATATTTGAAAACATTAGTTTAAACTCATCATCATTAATTTGATAGCCTTCAAATTCTAACATTTTTTCAAGAGCTTTACGAAGTTCTTTTTTATAAGTTTTTCTTACCCCAAGAGCCATAGCATAATCAAAGTTAGGTACACTTTGGCCACCATGTTGGTCATTTTGATCGGCTTGAATAGCAATACAAGCAAGTGATGCATAACTTCTAATACCATTAGGTTCTCTTAAGAAACCATTGCCTGTTGAAAAACCACCTTTAAATAATTTGATTAAATCAATTTGGCAACATGTCATAGTTAGGGCATAGAAATCTAAATCGTGAATATGAATATCCCCTCTAATATGAGCATTAGCATATTCAGGTTTAATAAGTTCACTAAGATAAAAATGTTTAGCAGATTCACTACCATATTTTAACATCATACCCATAGGTGTGTCAGCATTTATATTAGCATTTTCACGTTTCGCATCTTCATCTTTTGAATCTTTAAATGTAATATCATGTAAAGATTGCATTAAGTTAGTTTTTCTTTCACGAACTCTTGTTCTTTCTGCACGATAGCGAATATATGTTTTGGCAACTTCTGTTTCACCCATTTCAATTAAAACATTTTCAATAATATTTTGAACGTTTTCAACTGAAACACTTGTTTCATACTTTGCGTTAACTTGTTCAATAACTTTTTCGGTTGCGGTCTTAACGACACTTAAATCATCTTGACCACAAGCAAGTTGTGCTTTATAAATGGCATTTTCAATTTTTTGAGGATCAAAAACTTTTCTTCGTCCATCTCTTTTTATAATTTTTTTAACCATAACCAAACCTCCCTAAATACAATCAAATTTTTATTTTTGTTAAAAAGTATGTCAAAATTATAATACAAAAAGGCTTTAGTGTCAAATAAAAGGTTAATGTAAATTTTTTATGTTTTTTTCATAAACCAAAGAATTAAATCAATTAAAAATTAAATGTGTTTTGTTTGCAAAAAAGTTCAAAGTATGATAGTTTTTGCCTTGAGGTGATAGTATGTATTTTATCATTATATTTGTTGTAATAATAGCAATTATAGTCTTTATTTATAGCGTTAGATTACCAAAATCTGAAGTGAATAAAAAGATAAGACATTACGAAAACCATTTGAAAACAAAATATACTAATGAACAAATATCAAGACTAGATACTGATAAATCAGTTATTAACGTAGTTTTTTCAAATAATAATAGTTATTTTATTAAATTTGTTTACATCCCAAATTATTCACAAATTCAAATAAATAATAAATCAACTTGGGAACTTAAATATGGAGCCGGTAACACTCCTGGTAAACATCAACCACATAGAAGATATCTAAATGAAATTGCGACTTTTATGAATGAAGATTATGTTGGTAAAAAGATTGTAGCTTTTACTAATAATCCTAAAGAAATCGTTAAATATATTAATGAATCAGAAATTATCATTGTTAATCCATCTACTGATGTATATGGAGCAAATCTTATAAGTGTTCATAAACTTGACAAAATTGTCAAAGAAGAGTAATAGCTTTTTGCTATTATTTTTTTATATACAATAGCCTTCTGTGAGCGTTTGAAATAATTTTAGGTGAGTAAATATTAATTCAAACGTTAAAAAACGCCCTTTTAAAAGGGCGTCTACTTATATAAGATTATCGATATATTCAATAACCAAATCTCGCATTATTACATCAGTATCTACATATTTGACATTTCCAAAGTATGATTGATAATACCTACTTGTAAAGACATAATCAATAATTGCAACATTATAGGTCTTGTCAGAAATAATCTCTGATGCATTAAAATTTTTATTGATGTAGATGTAGTAATCAGCATTATAATAAAATCTTAACAAATCGCTTCCCTTAATTTCAACAAGATATACTTCATTATTAAATGGGAAAACATTGTAAACGTCAGAAACTGTTACATTTCCATCAGAAATATAAGCACGTACTCCACCAGTATTTAAAATGGCAAAATCAGTTTTGAATGAATCACGCATAGCTTCAACCGAAATATTACCAAGAGTATTTTTATCTAAATATGAACTTGCAATACCAAGTGATCGGTTACCTTCATCAATGTATGATTGATATTCTTTTAGAACTTTTGTCATATCAGGATCTAGATTAAAATTTGCGGGATTATAGAAATTGACATTGTATTTAACTAAATCTTTACGAACGTTTAATTCTAGTAAAACAGATACTGCAGTTTGATTTTTGTCTCTATTTTCAACTATCGGAATATTTACACCATCTTTTCTAGTTTGATATTCATTTTCATAAGTATGAGTATGTCCACAGAATATGGCATCTATTGTTTCATCATTTTCTAATTGAGCTAATTGATAGTTAGTTTCATAATCATAATCATGAATTGCAACTACAACAACATCACAGTTTTTAGTTGTACGTAACTCTTTTGCATATTTTTTGGCGACATCAACACAATCAATAAATTCATAATCTTTTACATTTTCATAAAGAATTGATGAGGTTAATCTTGAGCCTATTAATCCGATTATACCAACTCGAACATCTTTTTTTTCAATTATTGTATATGGTTCTAAAAAGTCGACAATTTCGTTAGTTTTTTTATCTATTATATTTGCACCTAAAAAGGGAAAATTAGCTTCACCATTAGTTAAATTACCATCTTTATATTCTGCAATCTTATCTAAACCCCAATCAAATTCATGATTACCAATAACATAAGCATTAAAATTCATGTTGTTTAATGCATCAATCATTGGGTATCCGCATAAGATATTAGAAATATACGAACCTTGCAAGATATCACCATTAGCAATTTTAATGTATTCATCACCTAGTTGTTTAATCAAACTAGCAAGTCGTTCTACTCCGGGATATTGATTATCTACAAAAGCACCATGAGTATCATTAATCATTAAAAACTTAGATTCATAACTACTTTTTACATTGGCTAAATCTGCTAGATTTATTTTATTACTAATATCACTATTTTCAAAGCGTGATTTATCACCACTTGCGATAATGTAAAGCATACCTGTTTTTCCAGATAATTCAAAATCATCAAAATAAGCATGATTAGTTTTAGTTAGATAAACATCATCAACATAGATTAAATATTCATACGCATTGGTAATTGAATCCCAAATAATACTATTTGTACCATACTCAAGATATGGAGTGTCAAGTTTTTTGGTTTCTCCATTAGTTGATGTAATATCGCAACCAGTTAGTATGAATATACTAGTAATTATGACTATTAACAACTTAATAAATTTTTTCATACATATAAAACCTATTATTTAATATCTTTTACTGCTTCGATAACTTTATTAATAGCATCATTAAAGCTCATTTCAGTTTTTTCTAGAGTTTTTCTTACTTTTAATTCACATTCGCCATTTTCAGCTAATCTGCCAACAGTAATTACAAATGGGATACCTATTAATTCCCAGTCTTTAAATTTAAAGCCAGGTTTAGCATCACGATCATCTAAAACAACTTCAACTTTGGCTTTTTTCAAAGTTTCATAAATGTACTCGGCACCTTTTCGCATATTTTCATCATTATAATTGATTGGAACAACTACAACATGATATGGTGCTACATTTAAAGGCCAGATAATACCATGTTCATCATGATTTTGTTCAATGATACTAGACATAGTTCTAGTTACACCAATACCATAACAGCCCATTACCATTGGTCTTGCGATACCTTGTTCATCTTGATATGTACATTTTAACGGATCTGAGTATTTAGTTCCAAGTTTGAAAATTTGACCAATTTCAATGCCTCTTTCCATTTTTAAAGGTTTATGGCAAACTGGACATAAATCATTATCGACTGTAGCCCTAACTTGAAGTACTTTACCAGTGAAATCACGACCAAAATTAACGTTTTCAAAATGATAATCACTTTCATTAGCACCAACGACAAAGTTTTTCATTTTAGTAACTTCTTCGTCTACTAATGTTTCAATATCTAGGTTAACTGGCCCAACAAAGCCTTCTACTGAACCAATTGAACTTATTTGTTCATTAGAAGCTAACACTAATTCATGTTCAGCAATACCTAAAGCATTGATAACTTTGATTTCATTTACATCACGATCGCCTCTTACTAATACCATAACTAAGCTATTATTTGCAATATTGTAATAGATAAGTGATTTTACTACTTGCTTTGGAGTAATATTTAAGTATTTACATATTTCTTCTATAGTTTTATGTTTTGGAGTATGGACTTTGTTTAAAAGCTTTTCTTCATCAGTACTATTTGTATCTTCGGCTACTGATTCAGCTTTTTCTTGGTCAGCTGCATACCCACATTCATCACAATAAATGATGTCGCTTTCGCCAACTTCAGAAATAGCCATAAATTGGTGAGAGCCACTTCCACCGATTGCGCCTGTATCCGCGAGCACAATCTTATAGTTTAAACCAAGTCTAGTAAAGATCTTTTCATAAGTTTCATACATTAATTTATATGACTTATCTAAACCAGTTTGATCTAAATCAAAACTATAGGCATCCTTCATAATGAATTCTCTACCACGCATTAATCCAAATCTAGGACGTAATTCATCACGATATTTTGTTTGAATTTGGTACAAGTTAATAGGTAAATTTTTACGTGATTTAATTTCATTTCTTACTAAATCAGTAAATATTTCTTCATGAGTAGGTCCTAAACAAAATTCACGATCATGGCGATCTTTAAAACGCATTAGTTCAGGTCCATATTTTTGCCATCTTCCTGATTCAACCCATAATTCTTTAGGTTGAATAGCTGAAGACAAGATCTCAAGGCTACCTGCTTCATCCATTTCTTCACGAATAATGTTTTCAATTTTATGTAAAGTTCTTAGTCCGAGTGGTAAATAATTATATACTCCAGCAACTAATTTACGAATCATACCAGCTCTTATTAATAAAATATGACTAGATATAATTGCTTCATTTGGTGCTTCCTTTAGGGTTGCAATTAACATTTTACTAGCTTTCATATTAACTCCTTAATTTTGATTTAATTTGATATTTACGCAATATTATAACATTATTACTTAAAAAAAGCAAATAAACACCCTTATGAGTGTTTATTTATCGGTAATTCTGTTATTGAATTATAACTTTGATAAGTAACTATATTGTTATCATCTTGCATTACAAGATAATAATATTGAATCTTTGGACCACTTGTATCGATTGCAACAATACTGTTATATTTATTATACGCAAAAACAATTAAATTATCTACATACTTGTATGAACCATTTAATTGTAAATTGTCTTTAAATTCTTCTAAGAAACTAGTTGAATCTAAAGAACTATCTTTTTCAACCGCAGCTATTTTATTAGTATCAACAACAATCTCTTTATCAATTGAAGAATCAAAATTCAAATAATAATCATACATAACTGTTTTTATTTTTTGGCTTTCTTCTACTAATCGCCACATTATATCTATATTATATACTTTTTCTTTATCAATACTGATTTCCGCAATATACACATTATCATATTTATCAATAAAGCAACTATAATTTAAATAAACACCATCTTCATATACGTCGTATCTTTTAATTAAATCACTTTCTCTAATTTTACAATTAAATGTGAAAGAAAATGTTGTTGCGTCTAATTTATATTTAATTGGTTGTGAAACATAATCACAATTCTCACTAAATTTAATAATAAAACGATTTTTATGCGCTTCAGTTTCATATTCAACTGAATCTTCCGACCAACTTGGTAAAAAAACGCAATCAACGTTAGTATAATATTTGCCGACAATTTTGCTGCTTGAATCATCAAGAGTAGGTGTTGAATCTTTTCTATTATTAGAACATGATGTAATAACTAGCACAATAAAAAGTAACAGAAATATCTTTACAATTTTTTTCATTATTTTACCTCCTTGTCAAATTCAAAAATATATAATCTTTTGTTATTTATTTGATAACAGGCTAACATAAAATGATTAATACCTTTTTCTAAATCGTAATTATTAATTTCTTTGGTCTTGACATTAACCAAACAATAGTAATCACTATTTGCGAGATATTTTTCTATAGCTACTGGAAAAAACTCACTAGATGTTTTCATTTTATCTTTACCCCAATCAGCAGATTCATTTAAATGGAAAGAAAAATCTTCAAGTTTTTGATTATCTTTAAAGATATAGTAATACATTGATTTAGGATAATAGTTACCAAATTCAGTTTCTTGATTGAGCCAGTTTTCAAAGTTTTGCATTTCGAAACTTTCAATATCAGGCATTTTAACTTTAAAATATTTTTTGGTTTTAATCAAGTATTTATTGCTATTTAATATTGATATTAAAAAAACACAAAATATGGCGATAAATAATACTATAGCACTGCATATAAATATTTTCTTTTTTGGTATTTTTTTCTCAATAATTTTTTCCTGATTATTTGTGCTATTTTCAGTATCTTTTTTTCCGATAAGTTCATCAATACTAATGTTTAACATTTCAGCAATTTGGGGTAATAAATTAATATCCGGATAACTTCGATTCGTTTCCCATTTTGAAACTGCCTGTTTGGAAACAAAAAGTTTAGAGGCAAATTGTTCTTGTGTCAAATTATTTTCTTTGCGATATTTTTTTATTTGTTCTGATAATTTCACAACTTACCTCCTAACGTGCATTTTTAAAAGTTGAGCTAAATATTTACCGATTAAATTTTTTTCAAACGCGCACATAAGCATTTTTATTTTACTTATTATAAAAATAAAAGTCAATGCTAATTTGTCTACTATTAGTTGACACAACTATTTAATGATATGTGCAGTAATAATAGTGAATGAGTATGCATTTACGGTAATGCAAATATTGTTTAATTTGCAATACCAATTTTTTCCAATTTGCACTATTTCACAATTACTATCGTTAATTAAATTTTTGCAATAATTAACAACATCACTATCACCAATATTTAAATTGTTTTTTATGCGTTCATAGCCTAATTCTGTGGTATGAATTTTAGGCAAATTTATAAGTAACTCATTATAATTATTCACAATATTCACCTTTGTAATTTTAACATATTTTATTCTTTTTTACCATAATTTAAATAAATTAGATAAAAAGCAGTGAATAAATCACTGCATATTTTTTATTTTCCTGATATTGCAAGTTCTTTAATCTTTAAAGTAGGTGATGCAATTTCGTTGAAACGTTTTTCTATGTCGTTACCAATTAAGTCAACATTATTCATCATTTCATAGAAGTTACCAGAGATAACAAATAATGTTACAGGATTGGCAATTTTACCGTTTTCAATCATGAAGCCAGATGCTTGAACATTAAAATCACCAGAAATAGGATTTAAACCAGCATGCAAACCATTAACATCGGTTACAAAAATACCTTTTTCAACTGTACTAATAATTTCATCTTTGGTTAAATTACCTGGTTCTATAAACATATTAGTAGGACCAGTGCCAATTTTTCCAGCTACACCTTCTTTGAAACCATTACCAGTAGGCTCCACGTTGAAATAATTTGCGGTCTTAAGATTGTGTAAGAAACCTTTGAATACACCCTTTTCAACAATTTTTTTAGTTTTACAAGGCACACCTTCATCATCAAATGCAACTTTAATTAATGAATCACTGTAGAATGGATCATCATAAATAGTGATGTTGTCACCAAATACTTTTTGACCAATTTTATCAGTTAAAATAGTTGTTTTTAAAAGAGCTGATGATCCTTCAAAAATTGAACTAAAAGCAGCTAATATTGGAGTTGCAACATCTCTTTTTAATACAACAGGATATCTGCCACTATTTACAGAACCTGCACCAAGTTGTGAAACAGCCATTTCTGATGCTTCTTTGACGATTTTGTTAGTATCTAAATCATTTAATTTAAAATTAACATCAACTGAGTAACCCATCACGGTCTGATCGTTTTCTTCAGCAAGAGCACCAACAAATGCTTCAACATAAGAATACTTTTTGTTAAGATTTAATCCTTTAGAATTTAAGATATTAATTTCTTTTGATACTTCATCATATTCACAGTAACCAATCTTTTTGATCTTGTCACTTGTTGCAAGCGTTTCTTTTTCAAGTTTCTTTAACAAATCAATCTTTTCAGCAGTTGAATGTTCTTTATAGTCTGATTCAACAACTGGAACGCTTTCATATGATGCGCCACCTTCATACATAAATTCAGGTTCTGTCATATCTAGTAATTTAGTATTTTCAACTAATTGGTGTAAGATTTGTTCAACCTCATTTTCTTCAAGTGTTTCAGTATAAACGTAACCCATTTTACCTTGATATAAGCCACGGATAGATACACCAAAAATTTCTTTTATATTATATGATTCTAACTTACCTTCATCAAGTTTTAAAGTATTGCTTTCACTATTGCAAGCGTACACTTCTACTGCTTCTAAACCAAGTTCTAATCCTCTTTTAATTACATCTTGTAAAGTCATTAGTTGTTACCTCCTTTTCCACCAACAGTCATTTTTGAAACTCTTATGGTAGGTTGACCAACAATTGTTGGAACAGATCCACTCATTGAACCGCACATTCCGTACCCACAAGATAAATTGTCGCCAATCATATCAATGTGAAGTAAAACGTCTTTTCCTGAACCAACTAAAGTTGCGCCTTTAACTGGTTTAGTAATTTTACCATTTTCAATCATGTAACCTACTTGAACGGCAAAGTTAAATTCACCGGTTGCGGGATTAACACTTCCCCCACCCATTTTTTCAGCGAATAAACCTTTTTCAGTGCTCTTGATGATTTCATCAAATGTTGATTTACCATTTAAGAAATAAGTGTTTGTCATTCTTGAAGTAGTTTGATATTTGTAAGATTCTCTACGAGATGATCCAGTGATTGGATGATTCATCTTCTTTGAATTACGTTTATCAACTAAATAAGATTTTAAAATACCATTTTCAATTAAGACGTTGCACTTTGAAGGAGTTCCCTCATCATCGACATTGATTGAACCCCAAGCATTTAAGTTAGTTCCATCATCTACGGCATTAACAATGTCGCTAGCTACTTTTTGTCCTAATTTATTACAAAATACACTCATGCCTTTTGCGACTGATGTTGCCTCTAATCCATGAACGCAAGCTTCGTGTAAGATAACTCCACCAAAACCATTGTTAATAACTACTGGCATTTCGCCGCCTTGCATTGGTTCAGCATGTAGCATTTCTACAGCATCATGGGCAACTTGTTTTGCGAAAGGAACAACATCAAAGTCATCAAACATTTCCATACCTTGATTACGACCAAATGAATCAAAACCAGTTTCCATTTCCTTACCATCGCTAGCAACAGCTTGACAAGAAAGTCTAGTATTGCAACGATAATCAGTTTGCCAAGTTGAATCACTGGCAAAAACAAATATACGTTTTTCCGTTTTTGTTAAATTACAAATTACTTGAACAATTTCTTTACTATATGCGTAAATTGTATCACTTGCGGTCTTCAATAAATTAACTTCACGACTTATGTCGTTCCCTCTAACATTTTTAGGGTTAACAACAAGTTCTACTTTCTTTTCAACAAATGGTTGCACTTCAACATGTTTCTTATCATTAAAGCTTCCAGCTAAAGTCTTAGCTGCTTTTAATAAATTCTCATATGTACAATCGGTAATTGATGAGTTAACCTCTAATTCGCCTTTAATAATACGAATTGCGGCACCCTTTACCTTTGATACGTTTGCGGTAGACAATTTACCAGAATGTAGACTAAGAACTTCATTTGTTGTTTTTTCCATATATACTTCAGCGAAATCTCCACCAGTTGACAATGCAACTTCAAGAATTTCTTTTGCTAAAGTTTCATTAATACCAAACATTTCTTTATGCATGATACTCATTAATAACACCTCCTATATACAGTAAGATTTTACCACAAGGAGTGTTTATTGTAAATTAATTAACAAGTTTTATTTTTTATTAAAAGAATTAAAAATATTTTCATTAACACCATTTGTCATAATGTCTCGAACTAATTTATTCTCTTCTGCTTTATCTAAATTCTTTCCAGCAAGCACTGATACATCTTTAATTACTTGTCTAATACTTGCTTCATCATTTAGATCCATATACCTTACTTTTTCAACTAATGCGAATACCGCATCAGGTTGAATATTATTCTCAGAAATAAAATTCATAACTTTATTTAAATTCACTTTAACACCTCAGTATAATATATGACAAATACCTAAATATGTTACAAAAAGGATGGGAATTTCCCATCCTGATTTTGTTATTCCACTACTTTTTTATAAATTTGAGGTAGCAACATACTAGCACTAGTATTAGATGTATAATTTAAGAATCTAGTCGAGCTAACATTATGCAAAATTCTTCCATAACTATTATTTGTACTACTAATAGTAGCATTATTGTTTGCTATAGTTATTTTCCATGTTGTTGTTCCTTTGGCTTCAGCAAGTGATTTTGCTGCTGAAGCTCCAAGCATTTTGCCATTAGAATTTGTTAATGTCCACTTATCCACTTCACCGCCTAAAACAAAAATTGACTCAGATGCTATTGATGAAGTGATTTCTGATTTACCAGAATTGAAAGTTGCCTCTACTACAGTTAAAAATTTACCACTTAAACTTCCTGCAATCGCGCCTTTACTATTTGAAGCAATAACAATTTCATCGCCAACTTTTAGTGAACTTGCATCTGTAACTAATTTCCATTTTGTTACTTTAGCACTAGAATCTTTTGTAAATTTTGCATATAAAGTTATATCAGTTGTATAACTAGCAGAAATTTCAGTAATCTTAGTACCAGTACATTCAGCATTATCAAACCATCCATCAAAAGTATAGCCAGCTAATACTGGATCAACTAGAGTAATTGTTTCACCTTCAGTATAAGATGTAGGATTACTATTAGTAGTTCCTTCCGGAAGGTTAGCATAGTTAATTTTATGTGATGTTGATGGTTCTGATGTTGATGTAGAATATTTATATAAACTGATAGATTGTTGACCTGACTTGTAATATCTGAATCTCATATCACTGTCTGCAGAGTTAAATCTTACAGAATAATCCGCAGATGACATTTTTAATATAACATTTCCGTTCGCATCAAAAGTAATTGTGTGTTTTGAATTATTTACCTTTTTTTCTTCACTAAGAGTATTTTTAGTACCAGTATGATAAATGTAATTACCATTTGATGCTAAAATAGCATAACTACCATCAGTATTTTTTGCAATTTTAAATATAACTGATTTAGATTCCTCATTTACTAATATTCCTAATGATGTAATATCAAACTCTTTATAGTTTTTAGCAACATCAAGTTTAGAAGTTAGTGAACTATCAAAAGCAAATGCCTTTTCTCCACTTTCATATACAATTAAGTACATAGCATCTTCAGTTAATTCAGAAACATCAGTTACCTTTTTGAAATAAGCTTTCGTAGTATCTTCTTTTTGCCATTTTGCTTTTAAAGCTAAATCACCAGTCATAGTAGGTGCAATAACTGTGATTACTGTGCCGTTATATTCCCAACCTAAAAAGTCATAGCCATCTTTTGTTGGCGTTGGTAATACTAATTCTTTACCTTCTTCATATGTAGTAGGTAAATTATCACATATTCCACCATCTAAATCAAAGATAAGGTTAGAAGTAACTGCTGGTTTAGGTGTAACTTTAGTCACTATTGCATTCAATTGAGTATTACCATTATATGAATCTCTAATAACAATTAACTCTAGTGTATCACCAATGTTTATTGATTTAGTGATAGCATTTGTTAAGAAGTCTTGTTTATTAGTATATGTATATTTACCATTAGTTGAATCCCAAACTAAAGCAGAAATTGTTGCAGTAGCACCAAATACAACTATTTTATTAAGGCTTTCTAAATCACTAACTATCATGTTTCCGTATTTATTTGCAGTTGTATCATAACTTGTCAAACTTTTACCCCAACCTAATACATTACGGTGATTTTATATGAGGCTTCTTTATTAGTTGCATCATCCATATCAATAATTTCTTGAAGTGTCTTATCTACTACTTCAGGCTCTTCAATAGGCTCAGGTCTAGCAACTTTATTATTAGAAACAACATAACAATTAGTTATTTCTAATGTACCATTATAATTAGTTATATTTCCATAAATTACAACTTCATCGCCTACGTATAAATCGTCGGTACTAGTAAAGTTTTGGTTACCTTCATTTTTTGCACGGAAAACAAGAATCGTTTTACCATCAACTGTAATTTTAAATGTAGCATTGCCATATGAAGTACTAAGTTCGGTAATTTCAGAAACTATACCTTTTATATAATACTTATCAGTTGTGGAATTACCTTTAGTAAGTGTACCAGCTACTTTTAATGCATCATCAACACTATATGGATCATCTTCAGTACCTTCATGATCAGTAGTAATTTTCCATTTAGCAGTAAGCGTAATGTTTTCAAGTGTGTTAGAATCAATTATTGTTACTAATTGTTCTCCATTATACCAGCCCACAAAAGTATAGCCTTCTTTTGTAGGATCTTTTAGAGTAATTAAACCACTTTCAATTGTATAAGATGTTGGATTTTCTGGATTATTTACACCATCAGCTAGGTCATAACTAATAGTATATAAATCAGCAGTCCATTTTGCAACTAGTGTCATGTTTCCACATGTACCAGTTGTTATTTCAGTTACTTTAGTTTCACCATTATACCAACCATCAAATGTATATCCTACTTTAGTTATTTCTTGTAAAGTAAAGCTATCAGATTCAATTGTATAATCGATTGAAGATAAAGTTGGTAAACCACCATTATTATCAAAATCAATTGTATAAGTTATTGGTTCCCATTTTGCGGAAACAACTACATTACCAGTAGTTCCTACTGGAATAGCAAGTACACGGTTTTCACCCATATACCAACCTTTGAAAATGTAACCGGTTCTACTAGGAGCATGTAAACTAACTGGAAGATCTGATACATCATATCCATCAGGGTTTTCTGCATTTGTTCCACCGTTTAATTCATAAGAAATTCTATAATCAAGGGCATTCCATTTAGCATATAGAGTGACATCCCCCATTGTGCCAGCTGAAATTTCAGTTATAGCTTCTCCAGTGAAATTTTCATTATCGTACCAGCCAACAAATTTATATCCACTCTTAGTAGGATTTTCTAATAACAATGGTAATTTTTCAGGTACATATTCATTTGGATTATTTTCCGAATTAGTACCACCATCTAGTACGTAATTTATTGCGAATGTTAAATCTTTTACTTCAATCACTAATTTGTAAGTTTTTGAAACACCTTCATCATAAAGTGAGCTTACAATAGTTTCGATTGTTGTAGTACCTACTGTGATTGCTTTGATGTTTCCTAATTTATCGATAGTAGCTACATTTTCGTTACTTGATGTAAAAGTTAATTTTCGATTTTTTTCTACCAACAATTCATAAGTTAACAATTGAGTAGTTCCTTTAATCATTGTTTTTTCATAATTGAAATCTACAATTAAAGAATCATCGTTTACGACAGTAACTAAAGCTGTAGCATAAACTTTTGAATTGTTTTTTAAAGTTACTTTAATTCGCACCTCTCCGGATTTTAAAGCAACGATTTTGCCATCTACATAAGTTGCAATTGAAGCATCGTATGAATGATATGATACTTCTAAATCACATTCTTGACCATTTTTTGAAACTATTGGTAAAGCTTCAATTTCTTGACCTACTCTCAATTGATATTTATCTTGAGGAAGTTCTACGTGGTATGTGTCAATTTGAATTGCAGAACAAGCAAATAAAGTCAAAAATGAACTAAACACTGCAAGAATTAATAGTATTCTTTTACAAAGTTTTGACATTTTTTTTAAATTCCTTTCCTATTTTTACAAGTTTATTATAACACCGATTATCAGCTTTTGCAATTAATTTTGTATTAAAATTAATTTTTAACTAAAAAAAGACCGGTTTTTTAACCAATCTTTCCTCTATTCATCCTTTAAAGAACGACTCATAAGCTCTAAAACAGCCTTATTTACGTCTTCTTTTTCATATATAACGCGGTATACCGCATCAATAATCGGAGTTTCTAAATTCATCTTTTTTGAAGCGTTATAGATAGCTTCTGCAGTTCTTGCACCCTCAACTACCATAGCCATTGAAGCAATCGTTTCTTCAAGATTTTTTCCAGTTGCAAGTTTTACCCCTGCTTGGTAGTTTCTAGAGTGATGTGATGTCGTTGTTACAACTAAATCGCCTACACCAGTTAAGCCATATATTGTTTCTTCTTTTCCACCCATAGCTACAACTATTCTACGCAGTTCAACAAGAGCTCTAGATATTAGGCCAGCTCTAGCATTATCTCCATATCCCAATCCTTCAAGCATTCCTGAAGCAATCGCATATACGTTTTTTATTGAACTACATAATTCAGAGCCAATCAGATCATGACCAGTATATACTCTGAAGTATGTTGAATTATTAAATAATTTTTGAATTAGTTTAGCATCATCATGTTTTTCTGATACTGAACAAATTGTTGTTGGAAGTTGTTGTATTACTTCTTCGGCATGTGATGGCCCCGTAAGCGCTACAAACCCTTTAATGTATTTACTATCAATTACTTGTTTTACAACTTCTGAGACTCTCAAGAATGTAACTGGTTCTAAGCCTTTTGAAGTATTGACAAAAAGCTTAGGGGTTGTAATAACGTGTGCAATTTGTTCTAAAACGGTTCTTAAGACTTTAGTTGGTACACTAATAACTATAATATCAGAAAAGTCAATAGCTTTTTTAACATCAGTTGTAGCTTTTACTGTCTCTGGTAATTTACCAACAGGTAATTTATTTATATTAGTATGAAAATTATTAATTTCATCAACTGTCTTTTCATCTCTATCATACAATAATACTTCATTATTATTGTCACCTAGTATTCTTGTTAGAGCACTACCCCAACTTCCGGCTCCTATAACAGTTACTTTACTCATTAATTTTCTCGCTTTCTTAAAACTAACTTTATTGGTGTTCCCTCTAGCATAAATGCCGATCTAAAACGGTTTTCTAAATATCGTTGATATGAAAAGTGCATATAATTAGGATCATTAACAAATAAAACAAATGTTGGTGGTTTAATATCAACCTGTGATCCATAATATACTCTTATACGATCTCCGTTAAATATTGGAGCTTGATTCATTATTGAAGCGTCAAGTATTATATCGTTTAATACATTGGTTGCAATACGACGAGTGTAGTTTTCGTATACTATTTTTATTTGTTCGAATAAAGTTTGAATACGTTGATTCTTTAACGCTGAAACAAATACAATTGGTGCGTAACTGATAAATAAGAAATTCTTTCTGATTTTTTCTGTAAATTCTTTCATTGATTTCTCGTCTTTATCAACAGCATCCCATTTATTGACAACTATAATAACTGCTTTATTATATTCTGCCGCATAACCAGCTATACGTTTATCTTGTTCTTCTATTTCTTTAGTTCCATCTAAGACAAATAAAACTACTTCCGAACGTTCAATTGCTTTAATTGCACGTAGAACACTATATTTTTCTGCATTTTCGTATATCTTACCTTGTTTTCTAATACCAGCGGTATCAATAACAACGTAATTTTTACCATCTCTAGTAAATTTTGAGTCAATTGCGTCTCTAGTTGTTCCTGCTATATCACTAACAATAACTCTTTCAGTTCCTAGTATTGCATTAGTAAGTGAACTTTTACCAACGTTAGGTTGGCCGATGATACAAAATTCTACCGCATCATCGTATCTTTTTTCTTTTTTTTCTGGTAATAATTCTACTACTTTATCGAGTAAATCACCAACACCAATTCCATGTAATGCACTCACGGCAATAACATCATCTACGCCTAAATTATAAAATTCATAGATATTATCCATGAATTTTACGTCGTCTATTTTGTTTGCCGCAACGATAACAGGTTTTTTACTTTTGTGAAGAATTTTAATAACATCTTTATCTCCATTAGTAACACCAACTCTGCCATCAGTTACTAAGATTATTACATCGGCCTCATCAATTGCTAGTTGAGCTTGAGCTTTTATTTCTTCCATAAATGGAACATTTTTAAGTTCAATTCCACCAGTATCAATAATTGAAAATTCTTGATTTAGCCATTCGCATTTAGTGTACAAGCGATCTCGGGTAATACCACTAGCATCATCTGTGATTGCTAGTTTATCGCCAGAAAGTCGGTTAAATAGGCTTGATTTTCCAACATTAGGACGCCCAATAATCGCTACTGTACCTCTTTTCATAGACTATTTTTCTTCCTTATCGTCTAAGTTAAGGTTGCCGATTAGGTCACCTATTGTGCTTGTTGGAGTTTCTTTTGCTTGTTCTGCAAAATATTTATCAAAGCTTTCTCTTTCTTTAGCAACTTCAATTGCTTTTGAACTTACACGTAATTTAGCTACGCTCGGATCGCAATCTTGTACCATTACTTCTACTTCAGTACCAACTGGGTAAACTTCATCAACACGTGTAATACGTTTAGTTGAAGTTACTTCATTTACTGGTAAGAAACCTTGAACATTTTTATAGTTAACTAATGCACCACGATCGTTAACAGATGCAACTGTAACCATAATCTTGTCGCCACGATGTAAACGGACATCTGCCCAAGTATTATCTAGTGTAGCTTTGTGTGATAAACTTACACGTTTTTTAGCATCATCAATATTTAAAACTTTAACTGTTAATGTAGAACCTTCAGTTACTTCATCTTCAATTTTAACATTGCTGAACCATGAATATTCACTTCTTGGCATTAAGCCTGAATAATCATCAGTAAGTTTTATAATTAAACCTGCAGGAATAATCTTTTCAACGTGACCTTCAAATACGTCACCAACATGATATTGTTCTTTTAATACATCCCAAGGATGTTTAACAAGTGCTTTCATTGATAAAGAAATTTTATTTCCGTCAATACCAATAATCTTAACTTGTACTTTGTCACCAACTTTTAATCTGTTGCTAACATTACGAACAGGTTTATGATCTATTTCTGATTGATGTAATAAGCCACTTACTTCACCAAGACTAACTATGGCACCGTATGGTAAAACGTTAACAACTTCGCCTTCTACAACCATATCTACAGCTAATGCAGCATATGCAGCTTCTTTAGCAAGACGATATTGTTTTTTCATTGCCATTACATTTGAAACAGTAACTTGAAGACGATCTTTATTTACATATAATACCATAACATCAAGCATTTGACCTCTTAAGTTCTTTAATGCTTCTTCTTTTAAATCGATAAATTTGATAGGTAAGAATAATTTAAATCCTTGATAATCTAAATCAGCACCAGCTGCAGTAACTTTTACAACTTTCGCTTTAATAATTTCATCTTTTTCCTTAATTTCTTCAAATAGATTTAATTTCTCTTTTTCATCTTCTAATTTAGTTGACAAAATGCAAAGTGGTTCGCCTGTCTTTTTGTCTTTTGTAACACTTTTAACAGTAGCTTCAAATTCTTCACCTTCATGATAGATATTATAAAGCTTTTGCCCTTCATTATAGTCTTTTAAGTCATTGCTATAAATTACAGCTTTTGTTTCATCGCCTAAGATTAGATAGATTGCATCTTTAGTAACATTGATAATGCAACCCTTTACGATTTGTCCTTCTTTGTAAGCGCTTTTACTCATTTTGTTTTTCCTCTCATTAACTAATTGTATAATCCGACTAACTACTTCATCAATTGATAAATCGGTACTATCAATGACTACCGCATCCTCTGCACAACGTAGAGGACTGTGTTTACGAGTTGAATCTTTCCAATCTCGTATTTCAATTTCTTGAATTGTTTCTTCAAGTGGTAAAACAATTCCTTTTTCTGCTCTTTCAAGCATTCTACGTTTAGCGCGACATAGTACTGTCGCATCTAGATAGATTTTCAGTGGTGCATCTTTTAGCACAACTGTTCCAATGTCACGTCCATCCATAATGCAATTTTTTGAATTGCTTATTTTGCGTTGATAATCGACAAGAAAATCACGGACGCAACCTATTTTGGAAGGAGTTGAAACTTGGTTAGTAACGTCTACTGATCTGATAGCTTCACTAACATCTTCACCATCCATTATGAAACGACCATTACAAATATCAAGTTCAGTATTTTTCAAAAAACCATAGGCATTTTCATCATTCATATCAATACCTAAACGCATTGCTTTTAGTGTAATAGCACGATACATTGCGCCAGTATCTATGTATTCAAATCCTAATTCTTGGGCAAGTATTTTTGAAATTGTTGATTTACCTGAACCGGCTGGTCCATCAATGGCTATTTTGAACATAATTTCACCTCACTTGCCACATTATACCATAAATTGTATTTTCAAGTTGTATTAATGATAAATATTTTTTACAATTCTAAATCCGCATCATTACGGCATATTACAATCTCAGAAGGTTTACCTAAATCGTTGGTTACAAACTTTTTACCATTATCGGCAATAGCTGTACGTAAGACTGTGTAGTCAATTTCAACAAAGCCTTTTTCACAGAAAACATAAGATGCTAAATCTGAATTGGCATTCTTAGCATGAATTACTTCTAAATCAATTGCCTCATGCATATTTGAACGAACTGCTTTCAAATACATCTTACCAACATTATTCTTCTTACCTTTATTGATTTCTTCAGGACGCATACGTTTAATGTTTCCACGGTTAGTTAAGATCAAGACAATGTCTTTTTCACTAACATATTTAGCACCGACAACGTAATCGTTTGGACGATTCTTAAGCTCAATTGATTTAACACCAAATGAAGCAGGCTCAATAACACTAACTTCTGATGCATCGTATCTATTCATGAAGCCATCTTTAGTTGCAATAACAACTTCATAATTGCTACCTTTAACAACATCAGCACTTACAACCGCATCATCATCTTTTAATTTAGTAGCCTTTAGAGCTTTAGAATATCTTGTAACGTAAAGACTAGATAATTGAATACGTTTAATTAAACCAGACTTAGTGGCAAGAAGTACATATTTTTCTTCTTTAAAGTCAGTAACTGGGAATGAGAAAATAACTTTTTCATTAGGTTCCATACCAATTAAAGTACTAATGTGAATACCTTGATCTTTATGTTTAGATTCAGGAATCTTGTGAATTGGTAAGAAAATGTAATTACCACGGTCAGTAAACTGAATCAAAGTATCAGTTGTTGCTACTGCATATAAATCAGTAATAACGTCACCATCTTTTAATTTAGTAGGTTCATTGGTTCCAAAGAAAGCTTTTTTGCTGAGACGTTTTAGATATCCATCATGGGTAATCATTAAAATTACATCTTCTTTTGCAATGAACTCTTCTGTTTTTACTTCAACTTCGGTAATTTCATGTTGAATTAAAGTTTTACGAGGGCAATCAATAATTTCTTTTACTCTACTTAATTCAGCAATTACGGTTTTTAATAAAGCAGTTTCGCTAGATAAGATATGACGTAAACGCTTAATATCATTTTCTAATTCTTTTTCTTCTGTTTTTAATGCAAATATATCGGTATTGGTTAATCTATATAATTGCAATGTAACAATGGCTTCTGCTTGTAATTCAGTAAAACCATACTTTGAAATGATGTTTTCTTTGGCATCAGTTTTATTTTTCGAATTACGGATAGTTGTAATTACTGCATCTAATATTGATACCATTGATATTAAACCTTTAACTACTTCTTGACGCTTCAAGTCTTTTTCAAGTTCGAAATTACTTCTGTTTGTAACAACTTCTTTTTGGTGAACAATATAAGCATCTAGTATTTCCGCAAGTCCCATTTGCATTGGTCGACCTTGCGATATGGCAACTACGTTAAAGTTATAACTTGTTTGTAAATCGGTTTGTTTTAATAAGAAGTTTAATATTGTTTCAGGATTTACATCTTTTCTTAAATGAATGTCGATTTGTAAACCTTCACTACTTGTGTTATCAAGAATTTCACGAACACCATCAACATTTTTGGCTTGTAATGCATCACCCATTTTCTTTACAAGTAATGCTTTATTAACATCATATGGTATTTCAGTAATTACAATTCTAGGATCATTTGCTTTAGTAGTATCAATAGTATATTTTGAACTAATTATTACTTTTCCGCGTCCAGTTTCATAGGCATCACGTAAACCGTCAATACCTTGGACAATACCACCACTAGGGAAATCGGGACCTTGGACGAATTGCATTAATTCCTCAGTTGTACAATTTGGATGATTTATACGATAAATCGTTGCGTCAATTACTTCCCCAGGATTATGAGGTGGAATTTCAGTTGCGTAACCAGCAGAAATACCACTTGCACCATTGATTAAGATATTAGGAAATTTTGAAGGTAAAACGATTGGTTCTAACTCTTCATCATCAAAGTTTGGTACAAATCCAACTGTATGTTTATTTAAATCCTCAATCATTAGTTCGGAATACTTGCTCATACGCGCTTCAGTATAACGCATTGCGGCAGCAGGGTCACCATCAATACTACCATTATTACCTTGCATATCTACAAGTGGTAGCATTACTTTAAATTGTTGACTCATTCTGACCATTGCATCATATACAGCAGTATCACCATGGGGATGATATTTACCAATAACATCACCAACAATACGAGCTGATTTTTTAGTAGGCTTGTTAGAAGCAAGACCAAGTTTAAACATTGAATATAGAATACGACGTTGAACAGGTTTTAAACCATCTCTTACATCGGGAAGAGCACGATCTTGAATGATATATTTAGAATATCTTCCAAATCTATCACCCATGATGTTTTCAAAATTTTCAATTACATAATGTTCAACAAATTTGTCAATTTTTTTAGAAGCATTTTTTGGATTATTCATCTTCATCATCTCCTTCTAATATAAAATTGTCATCTGAATCAAATACAACATTATTTTCGATCCATTCTCTTCTTGGTTCAGGATCATCACCCATTAAAATATTAATTTTATTTTCAACATCGCCTTCTTCGCCAATGTTGATTTGAATAAGACTTCTTCTAGCAGGATCCATAGTAGTTTCCCAAAGTTGTCTTTCATTCATTTCACCCAGTCCTTTATAACGTTGAATTTGGGCATTCTTTTTTTGAATTTTTTCACGAAGTTCTTCATCAGACCAAGCATATTCTACTACATTTTTGTATGTAATCTTATATAGTGGCGGTGTGGCAATATAAACCATACCATTTTCAACAAGACCTTTCATATAACGATAGAAAAAAGTCATAAGTAGTATTTGAATATGGGCACCATCGGTATCGGCATCGGTCATAATAATAACTTTATTATAGTTAGATTTAGTATAATCAAAGTCTGCTCCAAAACCAGCTCCAACCGCATTAATTATTGACATTATTTCTTCATTTTTTAATACTTCTTCAATTTTAGTTTTTGCGGTATTAAGAACCTTACCACGAAGTGGCAAAACGGCTTGGAATGAACGGTCTCTACCTTGTTTAGCGGTACCACCAGCTGAATCACCTTCGACTAGGAATAATTCATTCTTACTTGGATTTTTATATTGAGCAGGAGTAAGTTTACCTAACAAGTTAGCAGGTTTTGAAGTTTTTTGTTTTACCATTCTAACTTCATCACGAGCTTTTTTAGCTGCTTCTCTTGCTTTTGATGCTCTAATAGCTTTGTTTATTAGGTTAGCAGAAATTTGTCCGTTTTCCGCAAGATATGCCTTCATTTGATCATATACTACTTGTTCAACCGCCGGTTTAGCTTCAGGAGTTCCTAATTTATTTTTAGTTTGCCCTTCAAATTGTAGTAAATCCTCAGGAACACGGATAGAAATTATAGCGGTAAGACCTTCTCTAATATCAGCACCATCTAAATTTATATCTTTATCTTTCAACGCACCAATTAACCTTGCATGATCGTTAAAGGCTCTAGTAATTGCAGATTTAAAACCTACTTCATGAGTTCCACCATCACGTGTACGAATGTTATTAACAAATGAAAGAATATTTTCATTGTAAGTTTTTTCACAATATACTAAGGCAGCTTCAACATTAATCTTGTACATATTACCACTCAAGAACACTGGTTCATAAAGTGCTTCTTTTCCAACCGTAAGTGATTTGATAAATTCAACAATACCATTTTGGAAATGAAAACTTTCTGACTTACCAGTTCTTAAGTCATTTAAATCAATTCTTAAACCTTTTATTAAATATGCCGATTCTTTAAGTCTTTGTGAAATAGTCTTATATTCAAAGATTGTTGATGAAAAAATCTTAGGATCTGGTTTAAAATGAATAGTTGAACCAGTTCTTTTGGTATCACCTAAATTACGTGGTTTTTCTATAATTTTACCACCATTACGGTAAGTTTGGTTATAGATTTTACCATCACGATAAATTGTTACAGTAAGCCACTCACTAAGAGCATTAACAACACTTGAACCAACGCCGTGTAGACCACCTGATACTTTATATCCCCCTTCTGCGTCAAATTTACCTCCGGCATGAAGAGTGTTGAAAATTACTTCTGGGGTAGGACGTTTTTCTACTTTGTGAATACCGGTAGGAATACCACGTCCATTATCGATAACTTCTATACTATTATCTTTATGGATATTAACGATTATTTGTGAGCCATAGCCAGATAATGCTTCATCTATCGCATTATCAACAATTTCCCAAACTAAATGATGTAATCCTCTTGCATCGGTTGATCCAATGTACATACCAGGTCTTTTTCTAACTGCCTCTAGCCCTTGTAAAACCTGAATGGAATCTTCATTATAAACATTTGTTTGTTTAGCCATTTGCATCACTCCTTTTTTCAAACATTATTTTCATTATAACACAACCAAAAATATTTTGCAAGAAAAATAGTTAAAAAATCTAACTAAATCATAGATAAATTAACAATTTGACCAAATTTTACATTATTCGATAAATAAAAAAAAGAACTATTATTTGAAAAAAAAAGAAAAAAATAGTATAATTAGACGCATCAACTAGGAGGCATGTCATGAAAGTATTTTTACCTATATGTTTAATGTTTTTTTCATATTTACTAGGTTCAATTCCTTTTGGTATTTTAATAGGTAAATTAAAAGGCGTTGACATTAGAAATTATGGTAGTCACAATATTGGGGCAACTAATGCTCTAAGAGTATTAGGACCAGCTCTTGGGATTTTAGTTTTCATTTTAGACTTTTCTAAAGGTGCTATTCCTATTATAATTACTAAATATATAATAAATTGGCCTGCTGATTATCCAACTTATTTGATTCATCCCCTAATTTATGGTATACTTGCCATAATTGGTCACCTTTTTCCGGTATTTTTAAAGTTTAAGGGTGGAAAAGGAATATCATGCTTTGCGGGGGTAATGGTTCTATATTGTTGGCAAATATCAGTTATCGCTTTTTTAACTTTTATTATTGTCTTTTTAATAACAAAAATTGTATCAATATCTTCAATGCTTGCTTCGCTTATGCTAATTGTAAGTTATTTTATTTTAGGTATTAAAGATATTCCTCTTCTTGTTATGATATCACTGATGTTTGTTTTAATTGTTTATAAGCACCGCTCAAATATTATGAGATTAATAAAAGGTGAAGAAAATAAAATCGACTTCTCTAAGAAGGAAAAATAAGTATAAAAAATGTAGGCAAACTAGTGCCTACGTTTTTATTTATACTGATTCATTGAATTCATTACACGTGTAATATCTTTCTCAGAAGGTTTTCTTCCCATTTGCATGAACATTGCGCGAATCATATCACGATTAATTGGTGGATTTTTTTCAAGTTGCTTAGTAAATACTGAACGAATTACAAAGAAACCAATAATAAAACCAACGATTAAACAACTAACGCCAACAATTAATAACCAAAACCATTTTACCATAGTTTAAGTCTCCTTTCTATCGAATCTACTAGAATTATACCAAATGTTTGTCAACATTTCAAGTTAAATGCCATCTTAAGAAAAGTAAAATAATTAGCACATTCCTTGCTTTTTTTTATTTTTTTACTATAATCTAGTTATCTTTAATCTAAAATACGGAGGAACAACATATGCCAAGAAAAATTACAGATGCTTGTATTGCTTGTGGAACTTGTTCTGCAAACTGCCCTGTAGAATGCATAGCAGAAGGCGACATCTATGTAATCGACGCTGATCAATGTATTGATTGCGGCGTTTGCGAAGAAAACTGCCCTGTTAGCGCTATCGTAGAAGAGTAGTAAAAAAAGCCTCAAAGGGCTTTTTTATTTTTTACTGATCCATCTAAATGGATCTTTTTCTACTTTTGATGTAACTATTTCTACACCATCTAAGATTTGTTCTAATTCTTTTTTTATGTATTCTTTAAATAATGCTTCAATACTGTGGCTTACCTCAATAATGGCAAAATTATTTTCAATTGCATCAATTGCATTATTATGTCTAATTTCACCTGTTATCAAGCAATCGCATCCTAAATTTTTAGCAAGCATTAGTTCACTGGCACCAGCACCACCAACGATGCCGACTTTTTTTATTTTTTTAGAAGGATTACCAACTACTCTTGCGCCGGGTTCATTTAGTTTTTCTAACACTATTTGAACATATTTTTCTAAATCCATAGGAGTAGTATCTCCAATTCTTAAGAAGCAACTGCCATCTATTTCTTCTTTTTGGGCATGAATATTTGCCAAATTTAATTTTCTAGCAAGCATATCATTCATACCATCTACTGCGGTATCAAAATTTGTATGCATCGCGTAGATGTTTAACTTATTTTTAAATACTTTTAACATTTTTACTCCAAATGGACTATCATAATTTAATGATAGCATTGGATTAAACATAAATGGATGGTGAGTTAATAATAAATCAACATGATTTTCAATTGCCTCATCGACAACAGCGCTAGTGCCATCTAGGGCAACCATAATTTTTTTTACTTCCGCATTAGCAGTTCCAAATTGTAAACCTATTTTTCCAATATCAAAGCTGCTTGCAAGTTCGGGTGAATATTTCTCTTGTAATATTTTAATTATTTCCGCAAGTTTCATCTTTCATTATTTCCTCGATTTCTTTTATTTCATTAAGTAATTTTTGATTATTTTTACAAATATTATTTAAGTGAACAAGTCTGTCGTTAAGATAATCAATAAAATCGTCTTCTTTTTTAATTAATATAATTGGACCATACTTAATTTGTGTACTTGTTAATTTTGAGACTGCCCCACTGTATTTAGCCACAATTATCGGATAATATTTATTTTTATCTTTAATAAATGACTCATCAATTATCGTAAATCCTTTATTTATTAAATATAGTCTTAAATGTTCAACTTTTGTATTAGCTTGTAATATTAAGGAATCTAGTGCTTTTGCCTTTTCAAAAGATTCTTCAATTATTTGGGCAATTAAATCGCCACCCATTCCACAAATGGTTGCAACATTGATTCTATCATCAATCTTCGTCAAACCACTGGCAAGCGTAAAGATTACTTCTACATCTTGTAATCTATTTAGTTTTTCAAGATTATGTTTTGCACAATCAAGGGGCATGGTTTTATTATCAACTAATTGTACTAGTTTTACTCCTTTATTAATCGCTTCAATGGCTAAATAACCATGATCACATCCTACATCTACTAATTTATCAGTGTTATTAATGTAGGTCAATACTTTGTTTAATCTTTTTGATAGCATATAACCTCTTTGTTAAAACACAAATGCTTTGCATTTGTGTTTTTATTCTTATTTAATACGATGTTGTTCAAGACGTTTTAATCTACTTGGATGACGTAATCTTCTAATAGCCTTTGCTTCAATTTGACGAATTCTTTCACGAGTAACACCAAATTCTTTACCAACTTCTTCAAGGGTTCTTGGTCTATTATCATCTAAGCCATAACGCAGTCTAATTACTTTTTCTTCACGTGGTGTTAGAGTTTGTAACACTTTTTCAATTTCTTCACGATAAATCATATTTTCGGTATATTCAAGTGGATTTAATGTATCTTTATCGTCAATGAAATCTCCTAAGCTTGAATCGTCATCTTCACCAACTGTCGCATCAAAAGAAATAGGCTCTTGAGCTATACGTTGAATAGTTTGAACTTTTTCAACAGATATCTTCATTTCTGCCGCAATTTCTTCAGGCGTAGGTTCACGTCTTTTTTCTTGAGTTAATCTTCTTGTTGTACGAACAAGTTTGTTGATTGTTTCAACCATATGAACAGGAATACGGATAGTACGTGCATTATCGGCGATAGCTCTAGTAATTGCTTGTCTAATCCACCAAGTTGCATATGTTGAGAATTTAAAGCCTTTAGTTGGGTCAAATTTATTAACTGCTTTCATTAACCCCATATTACCTTCTTGAATTAAATCAAGTAATAGTAAACCACGTCCTAAATATCTTTTAGCAATGGAAACAACTAATCTTAAATTAGATTCAATTAAAATCTTACGAGCTTCTTCTCCATCCTCAATCTTCTTTTGTAACTCTTTCATTTCTTCTTCAGGTATTTGTTTACCTTGTTTTTTATAAGAATTGATTTTCTCTTGGCACATTAAAGACTCTTGATACATTCTCGCAAATTCTGATTCTTGAGTAATTGTTAATAAGTCAATTTGGCCAATATCATGTAAGTACATTTTTACAGGGTCATCAGCTGAATAGCCCGATGAAACAATATCTTCAAAATCTGATACTTTTATTTCGCTATCAACCGCTGTAGCAAGCTCATCTAACTCATCATCAGTTTCTAAGTCCTCAACGAAAGCCTCGAAATCGTCATCAACAATTTCAGTCATTAGTTCTTCTTCGCTAGGTACTTCTTCACTGTCACGAGTGATTTCAACTCCCGCATTATCAAGGTATTCAACGATATCATCTAAAAGTTCATCATTTGTATCACTACCAAATATTTCAGTAATTTTTGTAAGCGAAATATATTGATTTTTCTTGACGTATTCTTTTACTTGATCCAATTGTTCTTTATATAAAATTTCGTCTAACATTTATTCCTCCCGGGGCAATATTTTAACATGATCTTTACGAACATTTTCAAAATTTCTAATGTCATCTATGTCATTAGTTTCTAAGGCTTTGTTATACAATCTAATTCTTGATAAATCAGTTTGACATTCCATAATTGTTTTCATGCATTGTTCAAATTCCACTAAATCTTTAGGATTTACTAGACTATCCTCAAAGATAGTTTTTGCTAAATCAGTATATTTAGTCACACCATTTGCTTCATCTAATTTTTTAGCAATTTCTAAAAAGTCATCATGATCCATAACTTCTTGATCTACGTAAAATAAAGCCATTTTCTTGATAAATTCAAAATAAATTATCAAGCTATTATCTAAATAGAAAGTATCTGAAAATTTATCATTGAAAATCAAAAACTGTTCTTTTGATTCAATCATATGTCTTAAGATAATTTGATATGCTCTTACTACTTTTGGTTTAATTTTATTATTTCTTACTGGCTTTTTTATCTTCTTTTGTTCAATTTCAAAACTTTCTTCAATTGAAGGAGTTGTATAAATTGATTTACCAAAGTCTTTTACTAATATATCATAAGAAATATCAGTATCAGTAGAAAGTTTTCTAATAAAATGTTCAATTATCGTATTTTGTTTTGATATTCTGATAAAGTTAAAAACTTCTTTTTTAAACTTTTCGGTACTTTCTAAGTCCCCTTTAATATAATTTTTTAAAGCTAAATCATATAACCACTGATAAGCACTCTTTTCATTTTCAGTAATATATTTTAAGAATTTTTCAACTCCAAAATTTTTTACATATTCATCAGGGTCAAGATTATTTGGTAGTACAATTGCTTTAGGTAAGATACCATATCCAGCTAATATACCACAAGATTTCTTCATTGCATTAATACCAGCTCCGTCACCATCAAAGAATAAAACGATGTTTTTAGTGGCACTAAGTATTAATTTGATATGCTCACTTGTTAGGGCTGTTCCCATAGTGGCAACTCCATAGTTTATACCCGCTTTCATACAAGCTATAACATCCATAAAGCCTTCTAACAAAAAGATTTTATCATTCTTTTTGATAGCATCTAATGCTTCATGAAAGTGATATAGTATTTGCCCTTTATGGAAAATAGCATTATCAACAGAATTTATATACTTTGCTTGGTCACTTTTAGTGTAGATTCTACCACTGAATCCAACAATTTGTCCTGAAGGATTAGTGATAGGAAACATTATACGTTCTCTAAAAGTATCATAGGTATTGTTTTTATCATCAAGTTTTACTAATCCGACTTCGATTTGATCTAGTTCAGAACAGTTTTTTTGATTTAATGCTTTATTAAGATAATCACGTTCGCTACTAGCAAGACCAATTTTTAATTCGTTACGAATTTTTTCATCAATGCCTCTAGCTTTTAAGTAATCTAATGCAACTAGACCTTCTTCAGAATTATTTAAGTAAAACTGATAAAAGTTAGATGCTTCATTCATTACTTTATACAAACGTTCATTTTTGATTGCTTCTTTGTTAACACTTTCTGATATTTCTATGCCAATTCTTTTGGCAAGTTGAATTGTTGCTTGGTCTTCAGAAATATGATTAAAGCGTGACCAAAAATATATTACATTACCTTTAGTGTTACAACTAAAGCAATTAAACATCTTTTTTTCTTGATTGACACTCATTGAGGGGTGGCGATCATTATGAAATGGACATAATCCAAAGTAACTGCTACCTTTTTTTGAAAGTTGTACGACTTCGCCGACAACTTCGACAATGTTCGTCTGATCAATTATTTGTTGCTTAACTTGCCACGAAATCATTACAAACCTCCTTTATTTAAAATTTTTCACTAAAATATTTGTTTAAATCTTCAATTTTTACTCTTACTTGTTCCATAGTATCACGATCACGAACAGTAACAGTATTATCTTCTAAAGTGTCGAAATCAACAGTTACACAGTATGGTGTACCTATTGAATCTTGGCGACGATATCTCTTACCAATTTTACCACTTGTATCAAATTCACACATAAAGTGTTGTGATAAATCACGATAAACTTCGCTTGCTTTGTCATTAAGTTTGTTAACTAGTGGTAATACCGCAACCTTTATTGGCGCAACACGTGGATCAAAATGCAATACTTCACGAGTTTCTCCATCAGGTAAAGTTTGTTCTTCATATGCACTAGTAACTACGGCTAATAATAAACGTTCAACCCCAAGACTTGGTTCAACTACGTATGGTAAGTATTTTTCATTAGTTTCGGGATCTAAGTACATTAAATTTTCACCTGAATGTTCTTGGTGAACTTTTAAGTCATAGTCAGTTCTATCGGCAATACCCCATAACTCGCCCCAACCAAAGAAATATTTAAATTCGATATCGGTTGTTGCTTTTGAATAGAAACATAATTCTTCGGGTTTATGATCACGATATCTAACTAATTCTTCTTTTATTCCAATATTTTTTAAAAAATCTAAACAGAATTGTTTCCAATATTTAAACCATTCTAAATCTGTACCTGGTTTACAGAAAAATTCCATTTCCATTTGTTCAAATTCACGAATTCTAAAAATAAAGTTCCCTGGAGTTATTTCATTTCTAAAACTTTTACCAATTTGACCAACCCCAAATGGTACTTTTTTTCTAGTTGTTCTTTGAATGTTTTTAAAATTAACAAAGATACCTTGAGCTGTTTCAGGTCTTAAATATACTACTGTCTTAGCATCCTCAACAACGCCTTGATGAGTTTGATACATTAAATTAAATTTTCTAATTTCTGTAAAATCTGAACTTCCACAGTTAGGACAAGGAATTTTATTATCTACAACATATTTGTATAATTTATCATTATCCCAGCCATCACCAGTTTCTTTACCGTGTGTGAAATCTTCAATTAATTTATCTGCTCTGTGACGAGTATGGCAATGTTTACAATCAATAAGCGGATCACTAAATCCACCTACATGTCCTGTTGCTACCCAAGTTTCTGGGTTCATTAAGATTGCTGAATCGATTCCCACATTGTTAGGTGATGTTTGTACGAATGCTTTCCACCATAATTTCTTCAAATTGTTTTTTAATTCTACTCCCAATGGTCCAAAATCCCATGCGTTGGCTAGACCACCATATATCTCACTACCTTGATATACAAAACCAAGTTGTTTAAGATATGCTACAAATTTTTCCATTGTCATTTCCATAAACATGATACCTTTCTTTTTAGGGCAAATCATAATTGCATTTTTACCCATTTTACTTATATATTATACCGATTTTTTAGGAAAATGTCAACAAAATTTGAAAGCAATTTTACATATTTTCATAACAAAATCATGAAAAAAATACTATTATGAGAAATTATTCTCACAATAGTATCAGAAACTGGCAAATTCTCCCATATTTATTTTACAAGTGATGGCATAAGTAAGTAAAAAATCACTAGGTCCTTCAACATATTTTAATAGAACCATTGAACATATCATTTCCCTTTCACTAGTTTTATTTTTAATAAAATCATAATATATTTTTTTCAAAGCAATATTTTGAGCTTCATCTTTAGTGTGACTAACCACTTTTTCGTTTTTTTCGTAAAAATATCGCTTGTATACTTTCAAAAAAGGTGTGAATTGAAATGCCAAATATTCTTTGGTAAAGCTTTTTTCATAAGGTGATACGGGATTTAAAACTTTATTTTTAAATAATTCAAAATATGTTTTTGACTCAAATTCACCTGAATAGATTTCGATTATTTCATTTTTAGGAATTTTAATAGTCCGATATTCAGTAATAGTGCCAATTACTATTCCTTTTATCGGAACTAGTTTTTCTTTACTGTAGAGATTATCCAAATTAATGTTACTGGTTATTAAAAGATCACCTTTTTTTATAATTTCATTAGGTTTAACTAATACATTACCCGAAGTACATTCGATATAATCTATTCTACCATTATACTTTGAAATTACTTGGCCATACTTTAAAGCATTATCATCTTCTTTTTCTTTTAAGTCTTGTTTAATAATTTCAATGTACAATTTCGCGCCTTTCTTTTGTAATCCCACGTAAGCATAATACATGAATTTTGTTCTTAAATCTTGCGATAAATCATTTATCGAATATTTTAATCGGTAATATGGGCCAACTTTATTTGTCCTTTCCATTACAAAGTCATAAACATCCATATCAACATAACTATTCTTATCGAAAATAATAGTTCTAATAAATATTTGATTTAACAAGAAAATAATTAGAATAATAAATAAACCTACCCAAAAAAAGGCTTTTTTAAAAATTTTATTATACAAAAAATTCCTATATAGATTAGTAACTTTAACGTCTTTTTCTAACTTTAATATTTCATTTAATGTCTTTTTATTACAATTAAAACTTATGTTATCATTATCAATATTCTTTATATTATAAGCAACAATAGGTTTTATTTTATTAAGTATTTCTTTATTTGATATTACTTCATAATGGTATCTTTTTTTAATAGTTAAATTCGATTTTGATAATTTTTCCCTTAATTTCAATTTCTTCATTTTCTATCCTCACTAAAGTAAGACAATTTCCTGTGATTGTTAAATTGTCAATTTCAATTAATTCACTAGTTAGTTTATTAACGCTATCATATTTATAGATATTTAGTTTATATGCTATTCCTAAATCATTTTTGAAAATTGAAATTTTCTCATACTTCAATATCTGCGAAGTTAATTTCACATAAATCACCATTTAATTATATGAAAATCTTACTTTATTTATGTATAAAAAAACTATGAAACATAAGTTCCATAGTCATTTTAACATTAGTGAGAACGATTACCATTCTTTCTAGCAGCTCTTCTTTTTTCTTTACGAACATCGCTAGGTTTCATATAATGTTGACGTTTACGGGCTTCAACAAGGGTTCCAGATCTTGAAACATCTCGTTTAAATCTCTTTAAAGCTTCATCTAATGTATCGTTTTCTCTTACGATAGTCTTTGGCATCTTCTAGTCACCCCTTTCATCCCTTAGATTTTTCATTTATATTATACACCTTTTATGTCAGTTTGTAAAATGAATTGGTAAATTTTTTCTATTTATTATCTTCTTTGGCATTTTTTTCAATTGGCATTAATAATGCTATTAGTTTTCTAAATGCTTTGCCACGATGGCTGATTAAATCTTTTGAATAATCATCAATTAAACCCATGGGTTTTTGAGCTTCAGTTGAATAAAATATAGGATCATAACCAAAACCATTTGTGCCAATTTCTTCTTCTAATATTCTACCTTCAGTATAACCCAAGGCAGTAAGTAAATTATTACCATCAAAATAAGCCATAGCACAACAAAATCTTGCCTCTCTTTTTGTAATACCTTTTAATTCCCTTAAAAGTTTCTTACGATTTTCTAATGAACTAGCATCTTTACCATCAATTGATGCATATCTAGCACTATAAATGCCAGGTTTTTTGTCTAAAGCATATACTTCAAGTCCTGAATCATCACAAATTACTGGTAATTTAAAGGCATTAAAATAATACTTTGTTTTGATAATGGCATTTTCTTCAAATGTTGTACCATTTTCAATTGGTTCACTAATTTTAGGAAAATCATTAAGGGTAAGAATTGTTAAATCAATATGGTTATTTGTTGTATATTTATTGAGTATTCTTTTTAATTCTTTTATTTTTCCTTGATTACTTGTAGCTATTAAAACTTTGTTCATATCATTACCTCGTTACTATTATACTACATAATTATTTTTTGCCAAGCAAAAAGGCATTTGCTAGGAATTTACCTTTACAAATGTCTTTTCGTATAGTACACTATCTTTTCCATTTATTGTAATGGAGTCAATATCAAAATTAAAACAAAGAGTAGCTTCGAGTGATTCACGTAACGGATCACTAAGGGCTGTTAAATCTGAAAAGTCAATTTTCATTCGATTATCAACTAATTCATATTTATACGTAAGCGTATCTAATGCGGAAGCAGTTAAAACCTTTGAAATTAAATAATCGCATTCTTTTATTTTACTATCATAGAAATATGTAACTGGCAATATTCTGTCATCTTGATAGTAAATTATCGTTGTATAATCTGATTCCAATAAATAAGCCGTTTCATAGGTATAGTTTGTACCATTTTCCTTTCTTATTTTGGTAAAACTATATTCATTAATATCAGTAACAACCTTATCTTCAACTTTAAGAAGCACTTCTTTTATTTCTTCATTACAGAAAGTCCAAGCTAAAGAATCAATGGCAAGTTTACCTGCTGATCTAATTATATCCTCTGATACATTCATCGTTAAAATTGCATTTTCAATCGTATAGCTTTCAAGCAATGTCGATGGTGTAATTGGTGATGAGTATCCCGTTGGAATTAAATTCATATTAGATGTTAATAGATTCCACTTTTGAGTTATTTGATCTTCTTCGATTTGATTAACAGGAACATTAACACCAACTAATTTATTCTTTTCATTAACAACGAAGATTCTTTGATAATTTGTAGGTTGTTCAATATTATTATTTTCATCCTTTTTGCCAAACCAACGTTGGTATGTTGATTTAGGAATTGCAATAGCGACTATAACAAGTGCTAATACAATTAAACCGATAATAACTTTCTTTTTCATATGTCACCTCGCAATTCATTCTATTCATTATTTAGATTAATATTACTAATTACTTCATTTTATTTTAAAAATATAGTATAATAATAACGGAGGTAATCATATGACTAATAATCAAATTGAAAACTATACAGACAAAATACGTTTAATTACCACATATTCAATCGCATTAGGAATAATTATTTTACTAATTATTGCGGGGGCATTGGTGTATCATTTCTGGCTAAAAGATAAAATTAAACGTGTAGATCAAGAAAACAACAATGAACCAGTGGATAAAAACCCTGAAATACCTAATTACCTAGAGGAACCAAATAATCGTTTAAAATCACTATATATTATTTTAGCGTATGCACTAGGTTTCTATATACTAGGTCAAGTCATTTCAAGTATTTTCATTTCTTTCTACTTACGCGCAAATGGCATTACTGATATGAATCAATTAACAAGTGATTCACCAATTTATATTAATGCCTTATGTTATAGTAACTTTATAACTTATGTCGTAACACTAATATTAATTATAATTGTTTCAGTTAAAGTACTTGCAGTAGATATTAGAAATTTCTCTAATCATCCATCTTTTTACTTAAAATGGGCTGGTCTTGGATTTGTAATTATGTGGGTATTGATTATTGTATCAAATACTTTAGTTACTATTTTTAGTAATGGTATATCAAGCACAGTTGAATCAGAAAATCAAAAAATTATTACTATGATATTAACAAGTGGTACCGGAAATTTATTACTAATGGGTTCAGTTACGGTTCTATTAGCACCATTTATTGAAGAATTAGTATTTAGAAAAGGCTTATTTGGAATTTTTAAAACTAAAACTTTACTAACTGTCGTTATTTCTTCAGTAATATTTGCGGGAATCCATGTAGTCCCTGCATGTGTTTCTGATATTATTGCCATCAATACTGGCGATGCAACCGTAGTTGATTTATATTTAGAAGCCATAAGCATAATTTCTTATTTAGGTCAAGCTTTCGCATTATCATACACTTATTATAAAACAAAAGGTAACATTATACCATGTATGATAATTCACTTAGCTAATAACTTAATTAGTCTTATTGCAACATTATTTATATAAAATGTTAAAAAGTTTGTGCATTGCACAAACTTTTTTAGACTCTTTATTGTTCATTAATAGTATCTTTAAGCTTCTTGCTAGATGAAAAGCGAACTTTATAACTGCCATCTACTACAAGTTTTTCACCTGTAGATGGATTAATTCCGTTATAGCCTTCTTGATAATATTTTTCGAATGTCCCAAAACCGGTAAGAACTACTTTACCATCTTCAGATAGGCCACAAATTATTTCACTTAGTACTTCATTTACAATTTTTTCAATTTCAACATAATTTAAATCATTATTACGATGAATTTTCTTAATAAGTTCGCTTTTTGTCATTTTTAATCACCAATATAATTATATATAATTTAATTAGTTTTTGCAAGTAAAAAGCCTATTTTTTAGACTTTTTATAATACTATAGCAATTAAGCCGCCTTTTCCATAATTTACTATTTTTTCCATTGTTGATTTGAATTTTTCTAAAACTTGATCCGGAACAGCATTCATTTTAGATCTAATACCATCGCTGATTACATCACATAATTTTCTACCAAAGATTTCACTACTCCAAAGTTTTTCAGGATTATTTTCAAAATCTTCTTGCATATGGGTTAAAAGTTCTTCTGCTTGTTCTTTTGAACCAATAATTGGCTCAAATGATGAATCAACGTTAATTTTTACTAATTGTAGCATTGGTGCTGATGCTTTAATTTTTATACCATATCTGCTGCCTTCTTTTAATAGTTCCGGATTAGATAGTTCCATTTGTTCAACTTTTGGTAAAGCTAGACCATAGCCTAATTGATTTACTTTATCGATTGCGGGGGCAACTAGTTCATAAACTGATTCTGACTTTTTCAATTTTTGTATAGTTTTTACAAATACCCCTTTATCAGTTATTTCCTCACCTAAAATTTCCGTAATTACACTATTGTATATCTCATCACTACAATTTATATTCATTTCAACAATTCCAGTACCAGAATCTATATTAGAAATAGCAACTTCAGTGAATAGATTACTTTCTTTTAAAGTATCTTGAATTCTAAAAGCATCTTTCATCTTTCTAAAGGTTCCCGTAGTTTGATTTACTAAAATGTTAAATTGTTGTTTGTAGCTGATTGAATCGTCTAATACATCAACCCAGCTTGGAACATCTAGATTTAATTCGCCAATATCAAATTCATCGATTGCTAATTTCATTAATTTATCAATGTCTGGTTCTTCCATATGTAAAATATCTAAAGCAATTACGCCAACACCATATTTTTCTGATAAAGTAGCTACTAAATCAGTAGTTTCAACAGCATTCGGTTTTGTTGTATTAATAATTAAAATAAATGGCTTATTTAATTTTTGTAATTCTTCAATAACTTGCTCTTCAACCTTTTCGTATTCTTCTCTCGTAAAATCGCCAAAACTTCCATCACTACTCATAACTATTCCAATGTTAGAATGTGATTCAATTACTTTTTGAGTTCCTAGCTTTGCGGCATCCTCAAATGGGATTGCATCACTAAACCATGGCGTTTGAACAAGTCGATTACTGCCATCTTCGTTTAAATACCCTTTGGCAGATGGAATTATATAGCCTACACAATCAACTAGTCTTACTTGGAAAGAAATGTCATTATCAATCGTTATTTTAACATTATTACTAGGTACAAACTTTGGCTCTACAGTAGTTATTACTTTTCCTTCTCCACTTTGTGGTAATTCGTCTTGAATTTTTTCATAAGTGTACTGGTCATTTAAAATTGGTAATACTTTTTTTTCCATAAATTTTCTTATAAAAGTTGATTTACCACTTCTAACCGAGCCGACAACGCCTATATAGACTTCTCCCTTGGTACGAGACGCAACGTCTCTTAATATATTATCACTCATAAAATTATCCTCCTATGTTTCAATTTATGAGTAATATGTTAATAATATGTAAATATTTATTAAAAAAATAAAAAATCTCTATCAAGAGATTTTTAAGCGTTTGGCCGATTTGATTTCTTTCGTTTACGATCTAATTGACGACGTAAATTCTTATAAATTTCAAAATCTTTCATTACAGTATTTGAGTCAAATGCAATTTCATGATTATCAATTTTTCTTAAAAGAATTTGTAATTCATTTTCGATAATAGCAATAAGTTTATCACCATAGTTATAATCCAATTTGTTAAAATCAAATTCATCACGGTCTAGTATAACCTTATCACCACTAGGGAAAACCTTAACATCCAAGTCGTAATCAACGTATTTTACACCTTCGGCATCGCGAACATAAGGTGAACTAAGATTACAATAATAATATATTGCATTATTTCGCAACATGCAAATTATATTGAACCAGTAATTTTTAAAAAAATAGCAAACTGCAGGTTCTTTGGTTTTCCATCTTCGACCATCACCATCAATAACACTAGTGTGGTCATTTACTAATACAATCATATCACTTGTTTGTCTTATGACATATGCATATTGCCAAACACGATGAAGAACACCATTATGTTTATAACTGATAATTTGCGTTCTGTTATCTAACATAATTTCCTTCTTTCTACTCGCTTATATTATATCAAAGATATTATTTTTTTAAAAGTGAAAAGACATTTTATTTAAAGAAAATAAGAGTGCTCATAAATGAGCACTCAATTAACTCCAAATCATATCAGCAAATTCGGGATAATCAATAAACGGATTACGATTTCCTTGAATAGTTTCAATATAATTATTTCGATTCATTTCTAATTTACTTACTGGATCAAGTCTATTCCAACTTAATAAAAGTTCTTTTGATTGAGCGATATTAGTGAAAGATAAATTATCTGATTGAGGGTATCTTGTCATTAAATAGAAGATAATTCTTGCAACATCACCCTTGTATTCATCAGTAGGTGTATAGTAACTTCCACCAACACCAAATTTTTTGTTACCTCTACTACCATTTACATCGGGATCGCATGGGCGAATATGATGTAAATCAGCACCTGCACCAGATGTTCCAAACCATTGGCCGCTACCAGATCTTGTAAGGCTTTGAGCCCATACATGTTCACGATTCCAAATGTTCATATTGTCAGTTTTCTTAATTGATTCACCAGTATAGAATAAAATCATATTATTCTTATTGTTTGGATCTTGATCAGCATTTTGTAAATAAGTTTTACATTCAGCATAACTAGTTACCTTTTTATGAGTACTAGTAGTTAGAGTACGTAATTTAGATTTTAAAACTGAACCAGTTGGAATAGTTCCGTCACTATTAAGAATTGATTTATAATAAGCTTTTAAATCAGTAATTGGGCTACTTCCATCACTTTCCCATTTTGCAACTAATGTAAAGTTGGCAGTTACAGGTGTATTAAAATCATAAGGTTTATCTAAGAAATACCAACCTAAGAATTTATATCCACCTTTAGTAGGATCAGTAGGTTTAACTACCATTTCACCTTTTTTAACTGTTTGTGATAATACAACAGAGCCACCATTACTTTCAAATGATACAACGAATTCATTTGGTAAAATAACTACCGAAAATTGTATTTTCTTAGTAGCTGTTGAATCTAATTGATTAGCATCAGCACTTGCAATGGCTTTTACATTTACATAATAAATACCATTGGCAAATTTATTACCACCATTCATAGTAGATAAGTCGTATCTTACAACTTTATCTGTTGCATTTTCAATATACTTTTGAACTACTAGATTAGTATCAGTAGTTTGATATAAACTTACTTGATATTTTTCAGCATCTTCAACCGCATCAAAATATAAAATAAATTTTTCGTCTTCCTCTTTTACAGAGACATTAGTAGGTGTTTCTAATCGAATTGATTTATTTTGATCATTTCCATTATCTCCACCACCTGTTGTTTCAGCACATCCTGAAATAAATAATCCTAGTGCGATAATTAGCACTAAAAATAACATTTTAATCCTTTTCATTTTTATCACCGATTGTTATTATACTAAATTTCATCTTTTTTTGCAAGGGATTACATTATTACTTACAGTTAATCTTAAAATCAGGAGGTAACGGAGCTTCTATGTAAACTTTACTTTTAGTAATTGGATGTAAAAAGCTAATGCTTTTACAGTGTAACATTACTCTACCACTTGTTTTTGATCCATATAAAGTGTCATTTATTATAGGATGACCGATTGTTGCAAGGTGTACTCTGATTTGGTGAGTTCGACCTGTTGCAATTTTTACTTCCAATAAAGTTCTATATTGAAAAACGGTTAGAGGTTTATAAGTAGTTAATGCGGGCTTACCGGTGTTACTGACAATCATTTTCCCATTTACATGACGATCTTTACCGATTGGAAAATTTATTTTACCTTCTTTTGGTAAAATTCCTTCAACTAAAGTCCAATAAGTTTTTTCAACTTGTTTACTTTCAAAAAGATAACTCATAGCACTATGGGTAATTAAATCTTTGGCAAATACTAAACAACCAGATGTGGCACTATCTAAGCGATGGCAGTGTCTTATGGTCAAATCAAGATTATTCTTATCATAATAATCTGCGATGAAATTAGCAATTGTGCCTGTAGCATTACGATTATCAGGATATATAATGTATCCACTAGGTTTGTTAATTACTAATAAGTACTCATCTTCATATAATATATTAATTTCAACATCTTCTGGTTGAAAGTCAAGATGTTCAAAATTACTAATATCAATAGTTAAGTAATCATTGGTTCTAAGTAAGGTATTAGAACTAGCTACTTCACCATTTACATAACAATTTTCATTATCAATTAGATATTTAATTTTGGCATTTGCTAGATGAAATTCTTTTAGTAATTTTTCTAAAGTGAAATTATGATAATTTTTACTTATTTTCATATTAAAATAAGGTTCTATTTTGTATTTATTCATTATTAACTCCATAACAAAAGCCATAAGCGTTATACTTATGGCTATTTTTTAAGCTGCTTTTAATTCTTCTACAGTTTTAAAATTAACAACAACATTGGTTGCTTTATCAAATGTTTCGTAAATTATGTCAATAACATCTAAAGCAGCTGTCGCAGAAGCATCAGGAGTAACAACAATTACTTCAACTCCTTGTTCAGTGTAATGAACAAAAGCATCTTGATATCCTAAATTCATTACTTTTGTTTCTAGCAATACCTCTTGTTCATTCAAAGATGAAATAATGTCTCTTTGTTCAATCGCAGAAGTTTTACTTACTAGTGTTGCACTTTCGTCAGCAATTATATTGTTTAGACTTACTAACATTGCGTTTCTTTCACTACGAACTGCTTCTCTTAACTTGGCAAGTTCTTCAGTACGAGTGGAAACGTTAGTTACGGGTAGCGTTGGGGTTTCTCCTTGTTTATTGCTTGCTGTTTTGAAATACCAAACCGCTAACATCGTTAAAACTGTTAAAAATATTAAGGCAAATTGATTCTTTTTCACAAAATACTCCTCCTCTTAGGTCAATAACAATATATGCAAGGAAAAAGTATATTATGCATCAATTATTCAATCCGATAAGTATCGTCAGACTCAATTTTAGTAAAATTCATTTTTTTACGTTGGATGCCTGGTTGTTGTGGTTTATTTCCACTAATTTCTTCGACTTCTTCAATAAGTTTAGAATTAGAATTAATTCTAAATGTTACAACTATGTAATAAACTAATTCAACTATTAACATTATTAGTATTAAAGTTGTGTATGAAATAAAGAATCCAAGAATAAACCCAACTATTGATGTTGTAAGATATGTGATTGAGCATATTGCATAGTATTCTTTAAACTTAGACATAACGAAATGTCTAGACATAAGCCATGTAATTAAGACCCATAAGAAAGGTACGATTAGATTAGCAACAAGTACAAAAAATGAACTAATTGCCTTGTTAAATGTTGTATCATAATCAACAAACATTTCATACATTGCATTTACTACTTTTAAAGTGTTTGTATTAGTACCAAAATTAATTGCATCACTTTTTTCATTTATGCTTTGATAATCTAGTCTGCCATATGAATATTCACTCTTAAAGAAGACTTGTCTAATGTTACTACTAAAACGTTTAGTCGCTTTAAAAGTTTCATCATTAATAACAATTGTTTCATCAGAATTTACTAATCTAGTCCATTTAGTAGTGTCATAATCACCATAACTATTTTTAACTAATTCACTTTCTGATGCGGGCAAATAATAGTTAGCATCTCCTTTAGTCATATCATATTCAAATGAAGTTACTTGTAACACTTTACTATTTTCTACAACAACACCACTCTTATTAGTTGTTTTACCTAAATTGTAACAATAGTAGCAACTTTTTTTAGTGAAAATATACAAGAAATAATCAATGTCTTGACTATATTGTTGATTCATATAACCATTTAAATCAAAAGTAGTTTTTAGTTTTTCAGCTTCAGCGCTACGTTCTTCATCGGTTTGAACCATTGCGTCTAAATCTTCAACATAAACAATTGTTAAATCAATTTTTCTACTTCCATCTTTTTTTTCAATTACTTCATGAAAAGTGCCACGATATTCATCTACCTTACCTTCAGTTGAGACTGCTGTGCAATCAAAGATAACTTCACCTGTAGGTAATTCAACAATTTGATATTCAGGGAAAGTTAAAGTACCTCCGTTATAATCGCTTGGATTGAATTTTGCGGTAGGAATCGTTTTTTCTGTAAATTTTCGCATTGATAAATTAACTGAAAATAAAATAATAAGTGTTGATAAAATAAAGATGCCAAGTGAATAAATAAAACGCATATTGTGGTGTTTATACATTTTACTTGGTAAAATCAACGACAACAAAAAATCTTTTATTTTTTTCATTAATTGTTCTCCTTATCTATTATTATACAAGAAAGCTCATTAATCATTTCAACATCAACTTCTTGAGGTATACCTTCATATATAACAACCATACCTTCTTGATAATATTTTTTAAATAAATCTTGATTAAAATAATTATTCGCATAGATAGACTCATCACATTCAAATTTGCGAATTATGATGGCATCCATTTCTTTTAAACAAATATTTTTTTTGATATTCATAAATATAGTTGAATCAGCTATTAATACAAATCCCATATTTTTTAACTTAACTATTTGTTCAAAACATGTTTTAGTATCTAAATCACTAATAAGTGGTAAATGAATAATTAATTTAGTGTTTTTATATTTGGTAATAATTTTCTTTAACGATTCAATTACTTTTCGCTTTAAAGTTGATGTAAGTAGTATTGTAAATACTGGCGCACTATATTTATTAAGTGGAATCTTGTCCATTTCCTCAATCATTCGATTTTCAAACATATCATAAGCAGATTGAATGTAGTAATTGTCGATTGGTGAGATAACCACATCACCAATAACTTTTTGTTCATCTACTTTTACTAATACTTTGTTAGTATTAAAATAATTCAAGTCACAAGTTAATATTTGTTTATTTTGTGAATTCAAGTAGTTTGAATATTCTTCAAATTTAAATGATTGAGGCATTACTTTATCTAAGTAATGAACTATTTCTTCTAAGTTAGTTAATAAACTTATATCAGTTGGCGTATTTAAAACAATATGGTAAATTTTCTTTAAAGCGTAATCAAGTTCAATTTGTAATTTTTTATTTAATTGTTTATTAATAACTATTACAATAGCATTGGCATCTGACAAATAGAAATTGAAAATTGTCTCTGGTAAGTACTTATCAATATAGTCTGTTAACAAATCTTGTAATTTATTAAATTCAATACTTGAATTAACATCACGCGCATAAATCAACGCAAAATTAACGTTAAAACCATGTTTGTTTATATTACTTATAGGATAATATCCCGAATCTAAATCTACTTTATTTAAGGCAGGCAGTAGATAAAAGACCGTTAAATTATCTTTTTCTATTTTGTGCATTTGCATTGTAAATGATTTTACTCTTTTATAAGTTGATGAAGTTTTGTCAACATTGTTATTCATTAAGTGTAAAGCCTTTTTTACACTATCATTACAATAGTATTCTTTTTCGACAGATTGCACAATTACATATTGATTTTCTTCTTGCCAAATCATATCTTTAATACTATTTTCAACTACATTTACAAAATCTTTTTCTAGTTTGCGCTTCAAATTTAACAATTTGTTATTTGTAAGCTCATATACAGGTTTTACTTTATTAGAATAGATTAAAGCAAACCCAACTATTTGTTCATTTTCAATAATTGGATAAACGGTAAGTGATTTAAATGTTTGTTTTCTTAAGTCTTTTAAATAAAAAGGATCGTTTATTTCAAACGTTACCTCATCATATAGAAAAGTAAGAGGTTCTTTACTAGTCAATAAAATTTCTATAATAGTACCAGCTAATTTGCCTATGTCATATTGTTTTTCAAAAACATACGGTTCTTTAACATGATATATCATTATATTACCGATATCTATTCCGAATTTACCTAAATCATCAACATCAAATTGTAAAAAAACGAATGTCATTTGTAGATATTCATTTGAAATTAATGTTTTATGATTATTACTTATAAAATCTAAAATGACATTCCTATACATTTTTTTCACCTAATATTCTAAAGAGATAGTTACAGGGCCATCGCAAACAATATGTAATTTCATATCTTCGCCAAATATTCCTGTTTTTACTTTTTTTCCTAAAGCATCAGATAATTTCTGATTAAATAAATCATATAAATTTGATGCATCATGGGGATTTAGCGCATCTATAAATGATGGTCGATTACCTTCATAAGGGTTCGCGTAAAGAGTAAATTGTGATATTGATAATATTTCGCCATTTACTTTTTGAATTGAAAGATTCATTTTTTTATTTTCATCTTCAAAAATGCGTAAATTAATAATTTTCTTGACCATTTTATCAATTTGTTCTACGGAATCACCATTGGTAAAGCCTACTAAAAGCATCATACCACTAGTAATTTCTGACACATTTTCTTCATTTACTACACATTTGGCATTTAACACCCTTTGAATAATAACTTTCATTATTTGTTTACCCTTTCAATTTGATAAATTTCGGGAATCTTTTTTAAATTTAGAATGGCATTGTTTAAATCATTTAAGCCAGAAACTTGTAATTTAAACTTGGCCATACAATCTCCTGTACGATTTTTAGTTGATGTTACGGAAGCAATTGTAACATTGCAACCATTTAAGATATTTATCATATCAGCAACTAAATTTCTACGGTCTAATGCAATAATTTTTAAGGTAGTATCAAATATTCTACCTGAGAAATCTTTGTCCCAATATACATTTATAAATCTTTCAGGACTAGCTTTTTCAACATTTGGGCAAGTTACACGATGAATAATTATACCGTTACCTTTAGAAATATAGCCACTTATTTCGTCACCATAAACTGGTTGGCAACAATTACCAAGATGCAATTTGGCTCTTTCAAGTCCCTCAACAATAATGCCGAATCCATTGGTTGCGACACGCTTACGATTTTTGGAACTATCTTCACTGTATTGTTTCAAAGCAAATTCATCGTCTAGTTTAACATCGGTAAGTCCTAAAATACGATTGATTGCGGCTAAAGCTGATATTTCACCTTTACCTATTGTCCAGTACAAATCTTCTACTGTTCTTATACCATTTTTACCGAATAGATCCATAACTTGCTTGTCATCCAAAGTAGTTGGAGAATAATTATAGTTTTTCCCAATTACCGTAAGTTCTTCTAAGCCTTTTGCGACAAAGGCATCACGTTGTTTCTTATTTATAAATGCTTTAATTTTAGTTTTAGCATGCGATGTTTTAGCAAGTTTAAGCCATTCGGATGTTGGACCTGTACATGCTTTGTTAGTTTTTATTTCAACAACATCACCAGTTTTTAATTTATAACTAAGTGGTACAATTTTACCATTTACGATTGCACCAACCGTTTTGTTACCAATATCTGAATGAATGCGATATGCAAAATCAAGTGGCATAGAGCCAGCAGGAAAATCATATACATCGCCTTTTGGTGTAAAGATATAGACATTGGCACTAAAAATATCTTCAATTATGCTATCAAGAGGATCTTCAGTTGCGGAATTTTCAACATATGTGGTTAAATCTTTATACCATTTTAATTTGTTAACTATTTCAAGTTGTTCTTTTTCATGTGAATATTCCACATTTTCTTTATATGCCCAGTGTGCAGCAACACCAAATTCTGCTATTTGATCCATTTCGTATGTTCTAATTTGGATTTCATATATTTTACCAGCTGGTCCTACTACAGTTGTGTGAAGAGATTGATACATATTAGGTTTTGGCACAGCAATGTAATCTTTGAAACGCATTGGAAGCGGTGTCCAAATGCTGTGGATGATTCCTAATACATGATAACATTGTTCAACAGAATCAACAATTACTCTTAAAGCAAGTAAATCATAAATATCATCTATTGTTTTATTTTTGGTTATTATTTTTTTGTAGATGCTATAGATGTTTTTAACACGGCCTTTTATATCATAGTGATTAATATGATTTTTTTCTAATAAACCTTTTACGGTTGAAATCATTTTTTCAACATCTTCATCACGTTCAGTTTTCTTAAAACTGATTTCCTTTGCGATTTCCGCATATTTTTCAGGTTCTAAGGCTTTAAAGCTTAAATCTTCTAGTTCAGCCTTGATGCGGTACATACCTAGTCGATGTGCTAGTGGAGCATACAAATCTAAAGTTTCTTGAGCAATTCTCTTTTGTTTTTCTTCACTATGGAACTGAATTGTTCGCATATTGTGAAGTCTATCAGCAATTTTTACTAAAATAACACGAATGTCTTTAGCCATAGCAAGCAATAATTTTTCATGATTATGGGCTAAAGCTTTTTCTTTCGTCATATATTTTAATTTACTAATTTTGGTAACCCCATCAACAATTTCCGCAACATCTTTATTAAAAGTAGCTGCCATTTCTTCTTTACTCATATCTGTATCTTCTAATACATCATGAAGTAATCCCGCCGCAATTGTATCTGGACCTGCATGTAGTGTAGCTAAAATATATGCTACTTCAACAGGATGTTGAATGTATGGATCACCTGATTTACGAAATTGTCCTTCGTGTTTTTTCTTGGCTACATCATATGCCTTTTTTATAAGATTAAGATTATCTTCATTATGCAAATAGCTTTGACAATATGTGATTATATCATCAATAGTCTTACAACTATTATTATCTGGCATACAATCGCCTCCTTCTTTGTTTATTTATCTTCTTTTTTAAAATTCATAATTAATTAATGAGAAGACATCATATTTATTTAATAATTCTCTACCCTTTAATCCTGTAAGTTCGATAACAAATGCACAACCAACAACTTCTCCACCAAGTTTTTCTATTAAATTAATTGCCGCATTAACTGTACCACCAGTAGCTAGTAAATCATCAACGATAACTACGCGATCACCAGGTTTAATAGCGTCCGCATGCATGCATAGTGTATTCTTACCATATTCAAGTGTATATTCTACTTTTATTTCTTCACGAGGAAGTTTACCAGGTTTACGAATAGGAACAAATCCTAATTTTAATTCTGTCGCAATTGGGCAACCAAAAAGAAATCCTCTAGATTCAGGACCGACAATTTTTGTAGCATTTCTAGTTTTAACATATTTTGCTAAATCGCTACAAGCTTCTTGATACGCTGCACCATCATTCATTAATGGAGTAATATCTTTAAATGATATGCCTTTTATTGGAAAGTCCTCCACGATAGCAACATAATCTTTGTAATTCATAACTTTCACCTCATATTTATAATTGTAATTTAGAATAATATTATTATATCAAAAAAAAGTGTAAATATAAAGAAATTTGTAACATTTTTTATTCTTTTAATATTTATTTATATTTATACATATGATATTTTGGTGATGTTGATGAAAAAAAGACATAATTCAGATAGTTTTTTCCTAAGTACGTTAATTATAATAGTATCAGGATTTGTAATAAAACTGTTGGGTTTAATCAATAAAATAACAATGACTAGAATGCTTGGAACTAGCGGAATGCGACTTTACATTCTATCTTTTCCAACAATTATGTTGTTTGTTAGTATTTCAGGATTTAGTCTATATATAACTATTAGTAAACTTGTCGCAGAAAGTGTAATAACTAAACGTTATTCTCAAAAAAAGATATTATCCGAATCATTTAAATTATCGTTTTTGATTTCTTTAATTGTTGATATAATATATTTTTCAATGTTAAAGCCTTTAGTTATTTATTTTTTAAAAGATGAAGATTTATATTTTCCCTTATTAACTGCTCTTCTACTTATTCCTTTAGTAGGAATTAGTGATGGTTTAAAAGGTTATTTCAATGGTTTAAAAAATACAATGACCGTCGCAATGGGTAATTTGTCTGAACAGGTGGCAAGAATTTTTTTTAGTATTGCCCTACTTTTTATTACCCTACCATACGGAAATGTAGTTGCAACTACGTCAACACTACTTGCATTAAGTTTAGGAGAACTTGTGGCAATAATTTATTGCCTAATAAAACTCAAAAAAAATCCACCAATTGACTTTCCCAATACATCTGGTGAATTAAAAGCTATTTTAAATATATCAATTCCCAATACCTTATCAAGAATATTAGGGAATTTTACCTACTTTTTAGAACCAATCATCTATACGTGTATTCTTTCTTATTTAGGCTATGATGTATTAACTATTCATACCGAATATACAATTATTGATGCCTATTCTATTCCTTTACTTACCTTTATCTCGTTCTTACCCGTTGCAATTGCAAGTTCAATTGTTCCTGGTCTTACCCAAGCGGTGGTAAAAAAGCAAAGTAAAGCTATTAATTATTATATAAAGAAAGTCATTTTATTTTCAATCGTACCTAGCATATTATTAGCGTGCAATTTATTTTTCTATGCAAAAGATTATATGAACTTTATTTATAAAACCACTCAAGGTACTAAATGGGTAAAATACTTCACTTTTGTCTTTATTTGTTACTATACCCATATTCCTATTATATCAATTCTTCAAACCATTGGAAAACAGACTTATGTTTTTTGGACATCAACAATTATTAATTTTTCAAGATTATTACTAATTGTGATATTAGCATTTACTAGTGATAACCCTCTAGATTCTGTCATAATCGCAACGGTAATTGCCATGGTACTAGGGTTCATTATTCACATCATCCATTTATTTAAAATAACAAAGTATCGTACCTCAGTTACTAACATCATTAATCTTGGGTGTATATCAGTATTAACTTTTGGTATTTGCTTTATTTTAAATCATTTTAATGTTAATTTTTTAATTGTATTATGCATTTCATCAGTTGTTTATTTTACCCTATGTATATTATTTAAATTAATTTGGATTGAAAGTTTATTTGCATTTGTTAAAAAACATCTAAAATTAGCAAATAAGTAAAAAGCAGGCTTAACCTGCTTTCTTTTTATAATTTTTTAGCAATAAACTTTTCAACTACTTTAGCTATACTATAAAAGCCGTAATCATTAGGATGAACTCCATCAACAGTTTTTTCTTCGAAATCACTTCCTAATAATTTACTACCGTCATAGTAATAAATGTTATTATCCGTTTGGCTTAATTTTTTAACTACATTTCTTTGATATGTTCTTATCATATGTTCAGTTTTTTTAACACTTGCAAAATGATTCTCATCAAAAAAGCGTATCTTGCTCATTAATATAATAGGAACTGTAGGATAAGTTTCTCTTAATTTGGCAATAAAATTCCAAACAGTTTGTTTTAATTGATCAAAATAAACATTAGCCTCGTAGTTTAGAACAAACATTTTAACATTTTCAATTTTAGAAAGTATTTCCGCAACTTCTATTTGCCCTTTACCATTACCTGAGAAGCCAAAGTTTAAACATTCATATCCTAAATGTCTAGCTACTACTTGAGTATAGCTTGAACCAGGTCGACTTGCACATCCTCCTTGCGTTATTGAAGTACCATAAAATACAATTTTTCCACTATTAGGGAATAAATTCTCTTCTGAATAAATTGTGGCATCTTCATCTATTCCAATTAATACTTCATCAACACTTGCATATAGAGGAAAATTTAACATATGTAAATTAATGTCATTTATTTCTGCATTTTCAAAAAATGTAAACTCATATTCATAGTTATTAAAGTCAAAATTTGAACTGCGATAAAATTTCAATTCGTTAAACGATTTGCCTAAATATAAATCAAAACCTGCTTGACCAGTGTAGGGCATATGTCCCATATGAAACATGTAAGATAATTTGACTTTGATTTTCAAAGTTTTAGTATTAGAATAAAAGGCTATTGAACCACCCGATGTATTAGCTGTTAAAACATCCAGGCTACCACTTAAATTCTTAATAGTTTCATCAGTTTCTTTTGGGAAGCGATGATATCTAAAATCTTTATAAAACCAGTTTAACCCATAAACTTTCACTAAGTTACTATTTTTAGGGTTAATCCATTTTAAGTTTTTATTATCTTGATTATTTATTTTAAAATTTTCATCTACTTTTGATATTTCTACTTTCTTTTGCATATAATTACCTCAGGTAAATTATACATTATTTTACTTCTTTTTTATCAGATAAAACAACTTTTATTTTACCATCTTGGTAAGATGCCCCATAAATGTTTTCAAAATTGTCAATATTTTGTTTTTTCAACATTTCTAAAAGCCAATCTTCTGATTTTTCAATCAATTTTAAGTTATCTTTTTCAATCTTTCCACTAATTATTAATGGTAAAGGAAAAGTTTCATTGTCTTTATCTTTGTAAGTAAAAACACTAAGTCTACCATTATTTTCTAATATGGCGTATTCTACTTCATCAATGCTTTTAACATCTTTTTCTCTTAATTGAGTATACAAATCATTCATGTTGTATTTTTCTTTTTTCATCGCATCAATTTGAATTTTTCCCTTTTTAATGATTAAACTTTCTTTACCATCCATTTTATCTCTAACCCATGGTGATTTCAACCCAATGAGAGCAATAATTTTTTGTAAAACAACAATGATTACCATAGGTATGATAAATAACAACATACTTTCATCAAAATTTTCAATACCTATTATCATAATATCAGCAACTGATAATACAATCAAAAAGTCAAAAACACTTAATTGTCCAATCTCACGTTTACCCATTAGTTTAGTAGCAATCAATAATAAAGTAAAGCCAATAATTGTTCTTACAATAAGAATCAACCAATTTTCCATTTTCCCTTCTTTTCTAAGCTTTTGTTGCATATAGTGTAGTGGTGATATATTATGAAACTATTGAAATCAAAAGCTATTTCTATATTAATTTCATTATTTATTTTTGCCATTTTTACTTTTATTTATACTATATTAGTTTATAATGGCAAAATTGAAGCAAAAACAAATGATATTTATCGTTTTAGCATCATTATTGGCGCAATATCTTTTTTCCTTATTGGTTTAATTAGTGGTATAGTTGAGAAAAAATATGGCATAATATCAAATTTTATTACAGGGTTAATTTTATTAATTATTATCATTGTAATTAAATTATTATCAAAAAGTACTTTAGAAGGTACCGATTGGTTAAAATATGGTATTTATTTAATAACTATTTCACTTGGTGGAATGATTGGAGTACAACTTGACACGAGAAAAAAGACCTCTAATAAACATAAATAGAGGTTTTTTATTTTTTAGTAAGGTCAATATTATTTTCATTATGTACTATTAATGAATTATTTGAAACACTACTTGTTAGAAAAACATTTGCGCCAATGGTTGAATTATCGCCAATAATGGTGTCTCCTCCTAAAATAGTTGCATTTGCATAAATGGTGACATTATTACCTATCGTTGGATGTCTTTTAACCCCTTTCAAAAGATTCCCTCTACTTAAAGATTTTGCGCCTAAAGTAACCCCTTGATAGATTTTTACATTATTACCAAGGATTGCGGTCTCACCAATGACAATTCCTGTACCATGATCAATAAAACATGGGCATCCGATTATTGCATTAGGATTAATATCAATACCGGTTTTTGAATGAGCATATTCACTTAAATATCTAGGTATTATTTTAATTTTTTGATTTGCAAGTTCATGACTAATTCGGTATATAAGTAATGCAAAAAAACCTGGATATGACCAATATATTTCTTCTATTGATGAAGCGGCTGGATCAGATTCATAGAAAAAGTTTAAATCTTTTTTTATATCTTCTACTGTTTTTTTAATAATATTGGTAATTTTTTGAACTAGATTGTCGTTAAAATCTATATTATAAGTTGTTTTTAACTCATCAATTATTTTTTTATTATTAGATATTTCATCAAGTAGTAATACTTGTAATTTTTTTAGTATACTATCTAGTTCACTAAACGATATTTTCCATTTTGAATTAGTCATTTTTTCACCCTTTTTGTTCTTTACTTTATTATATGAATAGTAATCTTTTTTGTTAATAAAAAACTACTGACACAATCAGTAGTTATTTGCTTAATAGATTATCTTCCATCATTTTATAAATAATGTCACCTATTTCATGAGTATTAAGATCTTTATATTGTTCGTAGGTTATAACACCTAATACATCAAAATCAACTTTATGGATCTTAGTTAACAAATGATTTTTAATGTTTTCAGTACCTTTAATAGTAGTTACAACTATTGGTCTTTTTGATTTTATGGCAAGATGAAAGCAACCATATTTAAATGGTAATAGCGTTTCATTGGTAAAATTTCTTGTTCCTTCCGGGTATACCGCAACCGAACATTCATTATCTTCTAACATTTTAGTGACTTTCATAATAGTTTTTGCTTCGCTTCTTAGATTACTACGATCTAGACAAAGATAACCAATTTTATGAATGAACTTACCAAAGCAAGGAATTTTAAATAAACTTTTTTTAGCAACAAATGTTAAATTATACTTATACAAACATTGATCCATAATCATTGGGTCAAAATTTGACAAGTGGTTAGAAACAATTACAAAGTTTGTATCATTAGGAATTTTTTCTAAACCAGTCTTTTTTACTTTTACACCGAATAATGATAAAGTGTACTTAACATATAAATAATAACATAAGTGATAAAACTTATTATAATGTATTGTCTCCTTCTTCTTATTAATAAATAATCCTAATAAGAAAGCAAGTAAGAAATATATTAGTCCTTGAGCAATTATGTAGGCAACAAAAAAGCCAATATAAACTAAAATTGATAGCCAAACCACATTAATTGTTAATGAGAGAGTGGTTAATAGGCTTAATATTGCGGCAACTAAAATTACAAATATTCTTACCATATTATGCTTTTACACGGTATGATTCAACGCCAAGTACGGTTTCGCCATCAATTTGTAAAGCTGTTGGTTGGTTGAATTGAACTTCAATTTCTTTACCAGTATAAATCTTGACCATTTTTTCTTTCTTTATGTGTTGACCAGTTGGTACATATCTAAATGTCATTAATGAGCTAATACGCGATTTAGATTGATAAACAACGACAGAAACTTCATCAGATAAGCGATCTTGATTTGGGGCAATCATCAAACCACCACCATAGAATCTACCCTTCATAGTAGGTACTAACCATACATTGTGATGTTCATATTTTTTACCATCAACAATTACTGTTGCATTTCTTGGTTTAAAATTAAATAATAATCCTTTTATTGCGATAGATGTATAATTTATTGGTTTATCAGATTGAAGTTTAAGTTTATCTCCAACTTCACAACAATACCCATCTAATCCATAACCGATACCATTAATAAACTTACTTACAACATCTTTTACATAAACAGTTGGTAAGTTCTTTAAATATGGATTTAAAAGTACTTCTTCACCAACTTTACCATTGATATCTCTTAAAAAGTCGTTACCACTACCTGCCGCATAATAATAAACATTATTTTTTATGCTTTCATAAGGTACTTGATTGATGAAATAATTAATAGTACCATCACCACCAATTAATACTACTTCATCTTCTGCATTTAAATTGCCAAAGAACTCAGGATAATTAACTAATCCTGCATCAATTAATTTTTGGCTTTCATTCTCTTCAAAATTTTCAACGATTTCTGGTTTAATTTTATTATTAGATAAACCGTTGTACAAATAATACTTCATATTAAACTCCTTTTCTTGTATTAATCATATTTATTTCATTTTGCATCTTTTCTTTAATGATATCTGCTAATTCTTTACGATTTATTTCCGCAAATTCTTCATATTCAATTGGTTTTAAAAAGTGAATTTCTGGACTGATTTTTTTAATAGATGATTTACCATAAACAAGATAAGTATCATATAATACGACAGGGGTAATTTTTACCTTTGCACGATATGCGGTTTTTAATACACCTGTTTTAAATTCTTGCAAATTATTACCATTATCTTCATACTTACCTTCAATGAAGGCTAAATAACTTCTACCATTAATCAAGCCTTCGCTCATTTCTTGTAGAGCTTTTATTTCTGAACGCGGATTATCAAGTTCTAATTCTATTGCTTCTAGTAGTGTACTAAGTTCACGGTAAAATGGCCAACATATTCTCTTTTTGTCCGCAATAAATGAACAAGGGAAATCTTTTAAGGCTGATAAGGCACCAATACCATCATATCGACCTTGATGGTTAACGATATATAGAGTTGCATTTTTATCCACATTTTCTAATCCTACAACAACAGGATAAACATTGCCTAATTTATTTACCTTAGCTAGAATTTTCTGACAAAACGCATATTTTTCTTCAAAAGTTAATTCTTGTTTCTTAGTCATCTTCTTCATTTTAATAAGATAATAAAAAGTAACAGGAAGTTCTCTTATTAGCGTAAAGTAGAATCTTAACATATTACGCTTTTTCATCGCATTAACACGTTTATCATCTTTATTAGTTAAGCGATACATTAACATCACACTTAATAAAGCAATAATAGCGATGATTATTCCTACAATTAATTGACCATTTGAATAATAAAAGCCGTCATTATCAATTATGCATTTCTTTATTATCATATATGGGCTAACAACCACAAAGGCAAATGTAGCAAATTTCATGATAGCTTCGTGTTTTTTTACTAATTTCTTTATTAAATTTGATAGTAAGAAACAACCAACCCCATAACCAACCAAATAGGTTCCTAGTATTAATAGATTATTTAATACATCATTTAAGAATAAAAGATTCTTCATTAAATCCATAATTGCATAATAATATCCGAGCGATAACAGTACTACCGCAAAATCCATACCAGGAATTACTAAAGTTATCGAGGTTATTAATCCAATAATGAGGAGTTTGATATAATCAACATAATTCATATCAACAAAGGTAATCTCTTCATGTTTTACAACAAAACCGCTATAAGCAATAAATAAACCAACGATAACAATAAAAACAATCCATCCCGATACTTTCTTAATATGGGGAATTAAATCTTTTATCATATTTGGTAAACTACCAACGATAAAACAAATAATTATAATTACGATTGCAAGTGGATACTTATCATATATCGTACTGACTAAGATTGCGGCAAGTAATGCACCTATTGCATATCCCAGCAGCATAAAAACTAGAAAGCTCATGCTCTTTTTAAAATTCTTAAGTATCATACTTATTGATTCAATCATAGTGTAATATACACCTAAAATAATTGCAAATGTGCTTGCGGAAACGCCCGGTATAGCACAACTTACAAAACCTACTACAATCCCTTTCAATAAAATACTTAATTTTTTCATACTTAAATCCTAACTAATTTATGTTTTGTTAAACTTTCAAAATAGTATATTTATTGATAAATTGTGGTGGGTGTCAACAAAATATACTACTTATGTCAATTATTTTAGCATATTTTTAACAAAAAATAAATTTATATGCTAAAAAAAGCAACACTGTCGATATCTTTTTCATTGGATTTTTTAGAATTAATTTGATTATTTATGCAACAAAATTAAAAAGAACCCATAATTTGTGAGGAACTAGTTTGATTAAAATGGACTGAATAAAAAAACATTAGAATTCAAGTAATCAATATCAGATTACTATATCTAATGTGTTTTTTTAACTTGTCCGTTTTTAACGAACATGTTCAAGTTCAATGTTAGTTTTTATATTAATATGGTATTCCAAAATAATTTAGTGGCCTTTTCATTTGCTTAAATGCTGTATAAAAATAGTCGTCGTAATCCCATTTTGATTTTTCAATATCTTCTTTCAAATATACACGACAATAGTCTTCAAAGAAAATAATTAGTTTATCTAATAAATCATCTATATAATTTTCTTTCACAATTATCCAATCACCTGCAAACATACCATTTTCATATGGTTTTTTAGCAGTACCATTTTCAACAGATGCCACATTCTTTGGATAATTAAATTTTAACTTATTATAAGACATAATAGAATTATGTTTTAAAAAATTATTTATCTTATGTAACATATTATAGGCATTGTATTCTGATAAATTTTCTATTTTTATTTTTTCTTTTGTTGCAAGTAATCCATCCGAAAATGAAAAAAACTTATCAATAGAAAAATCGTTTACATTTGAACCAGTTTCTTTCATAAATATCAAAGTAAACCTATCAACTTCAGCACATATCTTCTGGATAAATTGACAATATAGAGATTGTATAACATGTGTATATTTTGGCGTTCTGCGAATTCCAGCCATTGCTGCTTCTATTGCTATTTCATCATAATCATCCGAATATGAAGTATACATTAAAGAATCTAGTCTATTTTTTCCTCAACTTCTTTTGGAGTAATGACCTTTTTTAATAATGGCTTATATTCATATTTCCAATCATCTTTTAATTCATTTAATAGGTCTCTAAAAATATTAATTTTATAATCATATCTATGAATTTTCATTGGTACATAGTACACAGTGGATCTTTGCTCGAATAAACCTTCCGGTAAAAAATCATTGATACCTACAATTTTACATGCCTTTGCATATCTTTTTGTATCAATATGTAACCTACCGTGCTTGGGATGAAATCCCCAAAATTCATAATTTTCTAATTGGTCATAATCACAATTATATTTTTTTGATTCATATTTTGAATAGTCGAACCTAACTACTTTTCTTTTTGATTTCATGATTTACCTCCATATCATTCCTTGATTAGAAGCTACAAGTAAAAAGCGAAGCGAACCACTCCTTCATACAAGATGAACATAGGCTCAGCAAGAACTTTACTGTCGTCTTGCGGCTGCTTCACTTATATTTTACAATATATTAATTAAAAAAACAAATTAAATCTACTATTACTTTATTTTGTAGAAATAAATCCATCCTTTATTATAAAATTAAAATTATATATTTTACTTAGTAATTCTTCTGTAATAACAGTATTTGAATCACCATACGCCTTAATAGTGCCTTCATCAATTATAATACAATATGTGCCTAATTCTAATACTTGATTAGGATTATGAGTTGTAAAAATCACTGTTTTACCTTGTTTTACTATATTTTTCATAATATCAAATAGTTTATATTGATTACCAAAATCAAGTGATGCAGTCGGTTCATCAAATATAAACAAATCTGCTTCTTGTATTAATGCTCTACATATATGGGCAAGTTGCCTTTCCCCACCACTTATTTTATTAATATTTTTATCTAGTAAATAAGTTATCCCACACATATTTGCATAATATTCAATCTTCTTATAGTCATCTTCTTTTAACCTACCACCAATGGATAAATATGGAGTTCTTCCAAAAGATAAAAAGTCTCTAACTGAATAATCTATGTTAATTATTGTATTTTGAGAAATATAAGCTATTTTTCTTGCTAATTCTTTATTTGAATAATCTTTTAAATTTCTATCATCTATTAAAATTATTCCTTCTCTATATTCGTTTATTCCCAATATACAATCAAGTAAAGTACTTTTACCGCATCCATTCTTACCAAGAATTGCGCAAATCTTACCTTTTTCTATTTCAAATGATAAATTGTTTAAAACATTATTTTTACTATCATATGAAAAAGATAGGTTGTTAACGATTAAAATTTTGCTCATTATAATTCCTTTCTTCTATGATAAATAGCATAGATAAAAAGTGGTGTTCCAATTATTCCAGTAATAATACTAAGTGGTATTTCGTTTGGAGAAATACTTCTTGCAAAGGTATCTACGATAACCATAAATATTGATCCAAGTAACATTGAAACAGGAATTACTTTTTTATTATTACTTCCAACAATAAGTCTTACAATATTAGGTATAACAAGTCCAATCCAACTAATAGTTCCACTTATTGATACAGATACAGCTGTTAACGCAGTTGCAATAATTATCAAAACAATCATTGTTAGTTTATAATTAACACCTAGTGACTTTGCTTCTTTATATCCTAATGATACAATATTTAGTTTATGTGACCAAATAATGGTTACTATTGAAAATGTTATTAATACTGGACATAAAATATAAAAATCTGTCATTTTGACACTAGACAAATCCCCAAGCAACCAATATGTCATTTCTGCTAACTTCATTTCGTTATCTGCTAAATATTTCATTAATCCAACTAATGAAGACATAAGTCCTCCTACAGCAAGCCCTGATAGGATTAATACTATATTAGATTTATTTTTGATTATTTTTGCTATTAATAAACTAAGTATTACAGCAATAAATCCCATCAAAAATGCAAAAATACTAATCATTACACTTGATAGACCGAGCAGTATTGCAAAGCAAGCACCAACACTTGCTCCTTGTGATACTCCAAGTAAATCTGGAGAAACTAGTTTATTATTAAATAAACTTTGGTAGATTGTACCACTCAATGAAAGGGCACAACCTACGCAAACAGAAACTAAAATTCTTGGAATCCTCAAATACTTAATTACATTATAAGATGTTGGATTAATAGATTTATTAAATAAGTAAAATATTACTTCACCTATTTTTATGCTATATCTACCTATACAAAGTGAAATAAAAATTGATATAACTAATACTATTGATAAAGATATTAAAAGGATTGAATATTTTCTTTTTTCTTTATTAATAGCATCATTCATTGATCATATTCTTCCCTTCTTTAGATAATCCTTTAAGCATATTATCAACATCAATATCTGTTAAATCATAATTAAAGTATTTTTTAATACATGACCTCATTTCAGTTTTAACATCAAATTCATAATCACTAAATAAACTAGCTGTATATTTTAACATCAATGATGTTTCTGCACATACATTTTCAATTCCCACCATACATACAGGGATTCTATAGATTCTATTATGTGTATTACATTCAAGTGAAGACCATATTGGTGAATTGCTTAGACTTTCTGCTAAATTATTTTGATATGTTCCGCCAATCATCATAGCATATGGATTTAAATTGATCATTTCTTCATCTGATACTTTATGAACATTTAATACTTCATATTTTTCTGTTGCAAGAGCAACATTGCACACATCATAAATTCTTGATATCATAGAATTACCACCATCAGAATAATATAAGCCTTTGGCTTTTTCACCATTAACATAATATACAGTTTTCTTTTCTTCAGTCTTTTGAACTTTTGATTCAATATCTTTAATTGTATCTTGTACTTCTTTTATCCAGGCATCTGCTTTTTCTTTTGCTTCTGGAAAAATAGTACCAATTATTCTTGCAGTATCATAGACTTCTTCGTCAAATGCACCTGTAGGCGAATATTGATGAACAGCAATAACTGGTATCCCAGCATTTCTAAATGATTCTGCATTTTCAGTGTCTTGAATAATTACTAAATCAATTCCATCAGCTATTAATTCTTCAGCTGATACTGAATATGCATAAGATTTATAGTTTTTAGCATACGGATAAATTTCAGTAACCCAAGTATTATACAAAAATGATCTATAAGTACCTGTAATTTTTTCACCTAAACCAAAAGCAATCATTAAATCAGTAGCTGATTGAGAAATACAAGCCACATGGCTAACATCTTTAGAAACTGTTACTTCAGTTCCCTCCATATCTATAACTTTTATAAATTCATCATCTTGTTTTTTATCAGTACATCCAGCAATACAAATTGTAATGAATAAGCATAAAGCTAGTAATACTAATTTACAAATTTTTTTCATATATTTTATCCTTTCTACTTAAAATCCTCGTTTTTATATAAATTTCTAAATTTGTCTTGAAACACATTTAAACCATCAAATACAAAATCAAAGTTTGTTAATTGATGAAAATCACAACACAAACAATCAAATAGTTTACACAATATTTCAAGAAAACTAGTTAAAATAGGAATTTCACCATTTGAATTTATCATGTTTTCCATCATGAAAGATTGATGAGATATTTTATCCAAATATAGTTTTTTCCATTCAATGATATCGTCAAATTTTGCTAATCTAATCAATTCAGTTTCAGAAGGCTTCGGTATGTCAAGTTTTCCATTTTTAATTTTTGGTTCAAGTTTAGATTCAAACCATCCGTAGTCCATATAACTTAATCTTTTATTACTTTCTACATTGGGAAACGAATTTTCTAATACTGATCTTTCCTTATTAGGTGTATGGCTAATGTCAAGTCTTATTTTAAAATGCTTGACGTATTTTTCCAGCAAATCTGGATAATCAATTAATACCCTAATAATAGATGAACTTTCCAATAATAATCTTAAAACAACAGCAGCTTGCGAAACACATCCATTTTTTATTGCTTCGCATACAATAAATGCTGATTTATAAGATTCATTAAACAAGCTTAATAAATATTTATTATTTATACCTAATTTATCAAAATATTTTAATAAAATAACTTCATTCATTTCAATAGATATATTTACTATGCAGCTAAGTAATTCTTTACATGATTCTTTATATATATTGTTTTGCATTATTTATTACCTCTATAATATTATACTATATCATGTTGTTTTAAACAAACAAATTATACCTATACCTGAGGAAGTCCATTTATGACTTCCTCTATTTCTTCTTTATAAATTACATTACATTCTATTAATTTGTTATATAGTTTTGTAAATAATTCTTTATTTTCTTTAATTATTTTAACAGCTTTTGCCAGTGCTTTTGCAAGTAATCTATCTGTAATCTTTTCAATTCTTCTTTTCTTCTTTTGCGATGAACCATCTTCGTATCTCAACATAGTCGAATCTATACAATTAGTTATACCTAGCATTCCAAATCTTTTAATCATTGTTTTGGCGATATAATTAGCTTCATCAATGTCTTGAGCACAACCAGAAGATATATCATTAAGCATTACCATTTCTGCAGCTATTCCACCATATGCAATCATCATTTGATTGAACATTTTATTTTTAGTAGTGAATCCAAATATTTCAGTTTCATCTTCTCTACTAAATCTATTAAATCCTAAAGTTTGACCTCTAGATACAATAGATATTTTATTCAAATAATCTTTTCGATTTGTTGCAATGGCAACTATAGCATGGCCAATTTCATGTATTGCAATCTTCTTTTTAGTATCTTCAGATAGCTTATGTTCGATAGCACCGAACATAACTCTATCAATTGCTGTCTCAATATTCTTTAAAGTTATTACATCAGCACCTTCTCTTATAGACATTAATGCTGCATCGTTTAATACATTATCTATATCGGCGCAACATAATCCAGAAGTTCTAATTGCAAGTTTATTAAAATCTATACCCTTTTCAATATTTTTATTTCTAGAATAATGTTCAAATAGTAATTTTCTTTCATCTCTATTTGGCATTCTAATTTCAATTATGCGATCAAATCTTCCAGATCTAAAGAGAGAGTTATTTATATGAAGTGTTGAATTTGCTGTTGCAATAACAATAATTCCAGAATTAGTTTTGAATCCATCCATTTGAGTTAATAACTCTCTAATTACTGAAGATGTTTTTTTCTTAAACGAGTCCATTATGGAGTCATTATTATCTAACTTATCAATTTCATCTATAAATACAACGCAAGGCGAATGTTTTCTAGCTTCGCTAAATACATCTCGTATAGATTTTACGGTAGTATCTTCGTTAAGTTCATCACCTATAGAATAAAACGGAATGTTTATCTCTGATGATAGTGCCTTGGCCATCAAAGTTTTACCATTACCACTTTCACCGATTAATAAGATTCCTTTAGGAATTCTAGCACCAATTTCTTCATATCTTTGTAAATTTACTATGAAGTTTTGAATTTCTTTCAATTCTTCTTTTTCTTTATCATAACCAATTACATCACTAAAATAAATCTTATTTTCTATTTCATTCATAGATAATTAATCTTTCTACTATTTACGCATAGTTGCGAATTTTGTAATAGTTATTTAACCAATGCCTATTACTAGCGAGGAAATTTTAATTATTTTAACCAATGCGAATTAATCTCGCGGGGGTATGAATAATTCATACATAACTATTATATTCATTATAATTTTTTTAGCAAAAAATGCGGAAATATGTTTCCGTTATTTGTACACAATGTTTTTTGCATACAAAAAAGGAGCTAACACCATAGGCGTTGCTCCTTTACTTGTTTGTAAAGTCTATTCAAATTTATCCAGCTATCTGAATTTGGAATGCTTTTAGCATTAAGCCAATTTCTGATAGTTCTATCCGATACACCAATAAACTTGGCAATATTTTTCTGACTTATCTCGTATTCAACTAGTAAGTCTAACATTTTATAAACTTTCAAAAGGATTTCTTCTTTTGAAATCTTATTAATATTTATTTGATTCATATGTAAAACCTTTCTAGGCTTATAGCCTCCTGTAAGACTAAATTGCATTTTACATATTTAAAACTTTACATTATAATTGTATCACAAAACTTTTATTTAAACAAATATATCATTAAATAATATATCCGATTTAAAACAAGGACAATATTAATGACTCTTATATAATCTATAACGTTATCAACACAGGTTATATTAGTTTATTTTATTTATCATTAATCATCATAGAGTAGTACACAATTAAAATAACTGCAAACATACTTGTGGAAACCCTGATATAACACAGCCTACTATAAATCATTTCAATAAAATACTTATTTTTTTCATATTTAAATCCTAACTAATATATGTTTAATTATTCATATAAAATAGTATTTATATATACAAATTATGTCGATAAACATAATATAATGCTTATGTTACTTATTTCAACTTATCTATTAGCTAAAAATGAATTATATGTTAAAAAACAACATTATTGGCAGCTTTTGTTATATTTTTTTAAATTAAATGATTTTTTATAAACCAAATAAAAAAAGATTCTTTAAATAGTTCATATAAACTACGTTATAAAAGAATCTTATATATTGTTTAATTAGATAATCAGTTTTTTAAACAAATTTGTAATTATTCAAGACGTATTCATTTTTAAATAAAACGATTATTGAAATTTACATAATTTAATCTTTTATGATTATTCTAATAGCTTTTTTTGATAGTAAGTTTTTCGCAGGGTTATATTGGTTGCTATGAATAGATTCAATAGTATTTCCGCCTTCAAGTACATTTAATAAATACTCGCTTGGTATACTTGCTATACAATCGCGTTCGACATAATCTAAAAACTCTGCTTGTATTTTTAAAACATAAATTTTACTGATATCTTGAATTTTGTTATTTTGTTCGAAACCTGTCTGTGGATTTGAAAAATGTTTAATAATTCTATCTTTCAGAGATACAGATGTTTTGCCAATGTAAAACGCTTTTTTATCGTTAAAACATAGAATATAAATACCACTATATTTTTTATAATCATTAATATTTTCAACTTCTTCAAAATAACTTCTTTTATTTAATGTATATCTCTTTAAAAGTTTTTCTATACATTTATCGTATACTTTGCTTGATCTTTTTTTTATTTGTTCTTTTTCTTTCTCAACTTTACATTTTACAAATGACAGCACATCTCCTAATGAAAATGTATAATATTTAATATACTGAGCCACAAATTCGTTATAATGCTTAAATTTATGTATTTTTTTATAGTCCTTATAAACACGCATAGCTCTTTTATCATGTTTCCAACTATAGATAAAACTTACAAAGATGTTAAGTTTGTTTAATAATGGAGTAACAGGTTCAAACACTGTTATATTGGAACCAAAAAAGTTATATGCTTTTTTTGTGGGTATAATTCCTTGTGAATGAAGGGTTTCAAAACCATATATGTATTTAGTATCGTAATTTTGCATTATTGCTTGATAAATATCATCATAAAGCACCACTTCATTATTTTTATAACAAACAATTTTTCCAAGACCTTTGTCATATGAATATAGCATTTTGTTAAAAAAATCATATGAAACTAATCTAGCAATGGAACCATTTGTGAGTTTTTCTTCTAATGGGTTTCGATATTCAATCAGCGATTTTATATATGATTCATTTATTTCAAAATTACTTTGATTTAAGTACTTTAGTATAAAATTAGGGATTAACTTTTTTATTTCTTCTATATCCATTTTATTGTATTCTCGCTTATAATTATTTACATCACACTAAATATAATTATTTTGACAATAAAACTACTGTTTCAATGTGATTAGTCCAACAAAACATATCAACACAGTGAACATAATCAATTTTATAGCCACCTCTTAATAGATATTTTAAATCTCTAACAAGAGTATCTGGTCCACAAGATACGTATATAATTTGTCTTGGTGATAACGTAATAGTAGCTTTTAGAAATTCTATTGTAGATCCTGTTCTTGGTGGATCCATTACCAAAACATCTATTTTTAAACTTTTTTTATCAACATTTGTGATAAAATTTGTTGCATCATCTAATATAAATGTATCATTGCTAATATGATTTACTTTTGCATTTGCTATTGCCGCATTAACGGCTTGGCGATTATTTTCAACACTTATTACTTGTTTAACTTTTTTAGAAAGATATAAGCCAATTGTCCCTACCCCACTATATGCATCTAGTAATACATCATTTTTATTTAATTTTGCTAATTTTTCAACTGTTTGATAGAGTATTACCGTTTGTGATGGATTTACTTGATAAAATGATTTTGATGTAATTTGAAATTTTAAGTCTAATAATTCATCATTAATAAAACCCGGTCCATATAATACTCGTTCTTTTTCACCAAGTACTATACTTGTGCTACGACTATTAATATTTTGAACAATGGTTTTGATTTTATCTGATGACTCTCTTAAAAGTTTAACAAATTCACTACGCGCAGGAAAGTTTTCACTAGCTGTAATAATTGTTACTAAAATTTCTTTTGTTGAAAAAGATTCACGGATTAATGCGAATCTAATCAAACCAGTTTTACGATCTTCATCATATATTGGTAATCTTAACTTAATAATTATGTTTTTGATTGCTTGAGCTATCTTATTTTGTTCTTTAGTATGTAAAGGACAATAGTCTAAGTCAATTATTTTGTGAGAATTTTCTTCATAGAACCCCGCAAGTATTTTACCATTGTACTTTTTAAAACCGATAATCATTTTATTGCGATAGCCTATATTATTTTGAGCTATTGACATATTATCAATTTTTTTATTGATTGAAGCATCTTTAAATAGCTTATTTACATAATCTTGTTTTATTTTAATAGTTTCTTGGTATGTATGTGAACCAAGTGGGCAATTACCACATTTTTTAGATAATGAACATTCTAAATTATTTACCATAATGATCTATTTTGCCTCATCGCAGAAATTACTTCTACTGCTTGTACAAATTGAATAATTTTAGCTTTGTTTTCATCATCAGTAGGTATGAACTCAAAGTATCCTTCATCATCAGGAATATCAAAGTGTTTTCTTACTTCAAATGGTAATTGAACTAATCGATCTAGTTTAAATTCTTTGGTTTTGATTTCATCACCAATATAGCCTTCATAGTAAAAGCGATCAGGAGTTAGTACTAATTTACCCGTTCCTGCATCTTCTAAAACATATTGTTCGTGTAAATTGGTAATTAATTTGAATTTTCCCTCAAGTTTAAATGTATTATTGTTAATCTCTTGAATCATTTTTCTTTGTTCCCATTTATACCACTCTGCTTCATTTTGCATTAATACATAGTTTTGACTAACACCTTCTAAAAAACCTTTTTCATTCATTTTTACTGTGTTTCCACAAGAATTACAAATCAATAAGTCTTTACTAGTAGCCATTTGGTATTTTTGCATACATTTAGGACATTGATACAAAATATCTTCAATGCCTTCTATTAGGCCTTGAGAATGTAATTGATAGTTATATTTGCTTTGTTCTTGACGATCATTAACGTTAATTGCATCATATGTACGTTTATAAATCTCATCATCCGATAAAGTTTCTAATTCTTTTTTATCAATTACTTTAACAAACTCAGAATGAATTGGTACATCACGATAATATTTACGCCATTTAGGATATGCATAGTAGTTACCATGCATTCTTATCGCGTAAACATCAACTTTACACATTTTTAAAAGTTTCACAATTGAAGGATCAAAGTATAAAGCATCACCATGTACTGTGATTTGACCTGTTGGCGCAATCGCAACAGGAACCTTCTTATTTAAGGCTCTTTTTATTTTCTTTATAGTGCTAACATCAGATTTAAATTGTTCTTTTGGAATTGCTCTAGCTAGTTTTAATACAAAACTAAGCTTTTTTGAATAGTAAAAATGTGAAGTAGTTACATAAGCAACTCTGGTAAACCCAAAACTAAGGGTAGTAACAAAATGATCTTTGTTAGAGCTATGATTATATAGAACAATACAACCTTCTTTTTTATTGCGATTTTTGAAGACAATTCTATCAATGATAACCTTGTTTCTCTTAGACATGTAAATTTTACTTCCCGTTACATAAATGAACCATGCAAGCGGATTTGGTTTTACTTTGCCTATTTTATTGGTGTTTTTTTTCATATTTTATTCCTCTGTTAACTTGGCATGCCTGTGGTCATTCTAAAAACGTTCGAAATACACTTAATCACAAAATTAGGGTTTCAAACGCTTAAAATTAGCTTTTTTGGCATTATTTTGGCTTTTCATAATAATATTTTACCATTTTTTCTTGTTTTTTAAAAAATATTTGCATTTTGTTTGCTATCAAAAATTTCCTATTTTTAATTTGCATTTTTGAATAAATAAACGATTTACTTGCTATTTTTATACTTTTGTAGTAAAATATATAAGCAATGTGCCACTGTGGTGAAATGGTAGACGCGCTGGACTCAAAATCCAGTGGTAGCAATACCGTGTCGGTTCGAGTCCGACCAGTGGCACCATTTTTATTTTTTATAGATATTCATATTTTTTGATAAAGCCAATTCCTAAAGGATATGGGCCTGTATGAACACCTATTGTTGCGCCAATTTGAAGATTTAGTAAGTTAGGTCTTCCAATCATATCTTCAAAACGCTTGTGGAAGTTTTTACCTTCTACTTCATCATAACCATAGCCAGTTACAAATTGATATTCGTTCATATTTAATTTGTTTTTATTGAAATATTCAATCGCTAGGTTAGTTGCCCTAATGAACGATTTAGTTCTAGTAAACGAAATACCTTCAGAAAAAATTTCTCCATCTCTTAAAACAATGATAGGCTTAATTTTCAATGTGGCACCAACAATTGCCATCAATTTGCCAATTCTACCACCATGTCTTAAATAGTCTAAACTACCAACTGTGAAGTATATTCTTCCAGTTTTTTTTAGTTTTTCAATATTTTCAACAATTTTTTCATATGTTAAACCATCTTGTTTCATACGAACTACTTCTAAAACTAACAATCCTTGTAATCCAGTATTAACCATTGAATCAACAACGGTAATTTTCGCATCAGGATATTTTTCAAGGCAAATATCTTTAGCACTCACAGCACTATTATAAGATCCACTAAACTTTGTTGTTATGCAAATACAAATAATATCATTTCCCTTAACGATTTCTTCTTCAAAAGTTGTAACATAATCGTTAATCGCTGGCATTGTTGTTTTGGGATAAACATTTGGTTCATTGACCAATTTATTGTAAAATTCTTGAACGCCGATGTCTACTTTTTCTTTCAAATACGTATTACCATCAAATGAAATGTAAAAAGGTACTACTTTTATATCTTTTTCTTTAACTATTTCATCTGGTAAATCACAAGAACCATCACTTATTATTGTAAAATTTTTGTTATTCATCTGGTCTATTTCCCTCTTTCTTAATAATATCTAATATATCCCCTATAATATCTATCAAATCTCTTACTTTTTCTTCACCAAGTTCGTCTAATACGTAACTTACACGTTTATTTAACATTTCGATATCATCTTCAATTTTTTGGATACCTTTATCAGTTAAGAATAGATCTACTTTTCTTCTATCAGCTTGGTTTCTTTCTAATTTTATTAACCCTTTATCGATCAATGAATTAGAAACTGCTGTAACTCTTGCTTTAGTAATTCTTAAAGCATTACTAATGCTTGAAGGCGAAGCACAACAATTATTGCGATAAATGTACATAAGTACTGATGTTTCACCTTGTAAGGCTGAAAACATTTTGGCAAAAAAATCATCAGAGGATAATGAATTAACTGAATCAATCAACTCATCTTTTAAATCAATAATTTCATTCATTTTTAACTCCCTTATAATTAATAGTGTTAATTATTAACACAGTTAACATTTTAAGACGTTATTTATAAAATGTCAATTAAATTGCAAATTTATTAAGTATGGGGTATACTATAAATATACAAGGAGGAAATATGAACACTTTAGAACGTTTTTTTAATTATATAAAATTTGATACCCAATCTTCTACTACTAGTAATACATCACCTAGTACTGAGAAGCAAAAAAAATTAGCAGAGTATCTAGTGAATGAATTACATGGACTAGGTCTTGATAATGCGTATATGGATAAATACGGTTATGTTTATGCTTATTTAGAAGGAACATCACCTAAAAATAAAACTATCGGCTTAATTTCTCATATGGATACTAGCCCTGATGCTAGCGGAGAGAATATAACTCCTAACATTATTGAAAGTTATTCAGGTAGTGTTGTCAAACTTAACGATAATATATCTTTAGATCCTAGTGAATTTCCAAGTTTAAAAGAAAAACTTGGACATACATTAATTACCACAAACGGAAATACTTTACTTGGAGCTGATGATAAAGCTGGTATTTGTATTATAGTTTCTACTGTTGAAAGAATAATTAAAAATAAATTGCCTCATCCAAATTTAATTATCACATTTACACCTGATGAAGAAATTGGTGAAGGAACAAAAAATTTTAATTATCAGTATTATAAGGAACATAATTGCAATTTTGCCTATACAATAGATGGTGGCGATATAAATTACATTAGTTATGAAAATTTCAACGCCGCAAGCTGTGAAATCACAGTAAATGGTAAATCAATCCATCCTGGTGATGCCAAAAATAAGATGGTTAACAGCATTCAAGTAGCTATGGAATTTAATGCTTTACTTCCCGTTAATCAAAGACCAGAATATACCGAAGGTTATGAAGGATTTTACCATCTATCAAATATTGAAGGTGGTGTAGAAAATACAAAATTATCTTATATAATTCGTAACCATAACAAAGAATTATTTGAAAAGCAAAAAGCATTAGTTTTAGAAATTGCAAACTTCTTAAACTCAAAATATGGTTATAAAGTAATTGATGTAAATTTAACTGATTCATATTATAACATGAAGGAATTAGTCCAAAAAGAACCAAAAATACTTGAATTTGCGACAAAAGCATTAAAAGAAAATGGATTAGAGCCTAAATTTGAAGCAATCAGAGGTGGAACCGATGGTGCTAGATTAAGTTACGAAGGAATTTTAACACCAAATCTTGGAACTGGCGGTGAAAATTTTCATGGACCATATGAATATTTAGATGTTACAGATATGAATAAAATGATTGATATAGTAACAAGCTTATTGAAAATTATTAGTGAAGAATAATAAAAAATAGAAAAGGTGCTCTTTTGGCACCTTTTTTACTTAATAGTTTCAATTATAATATTAGGACATTCAATCTTTTCACTAGACATCTCATAAGCATCTAAAACCATTTTAACTGCTTCTTCGGTATTTTTACCATTAGAATAAATGGTAACTAAAGTATCATTAGGATTTAAAACGTCACCAATTTTCTTATGAAGATAAATACCTACAGCAGGGTCAATTGCTTCTTCTTTAGTTGAACGACCTGCGCCAAGTAACATAGCAGCTTCACCAATCTTTAATGCGTCAATCTTTTCAACATAGCAAGGACTTGTTCCTTCAAAGTCTAAGTCAATTATTTCATTTGCTTGAGCAAATAATGTATAGTCATCAATTACATTAGGGTTTCCACCTTGCCAACTAATCATTTCACGGAATTTTTCCACACCTTTACCACTGTGAATTGCATCTTCTACCATCGATCTTGCAACTTTTTCATCTTTTTCAATTCCCGCAACCATTAAAATTTCTGTTGTGAAATCAATGCATAATTCAGTAAAGTCTTTTGGTCCATGACCTTTCAATGTTTCGATAGCTTCAATCACTTCGATAGCATTACCAATGGCACATCCAAGAGGCTGTTCCATATTAGTTAAAGTAGCAATTGTCGGTTTTTTAGCAAGTCTTCCAAGTTCAACCATAGTTTTAGCTAAACATCTAGCGCTATCAACATTTTTCATAAACGCACCACTACCAACTTTAACATCTAACACAATAGAATCAGCACCACTTGCTAATTTTTTAGACATTATTGAAGATGCTATTAATGGTATTGAATCTACTGTTGCGGTAACATCACGCAAAGCATATAAAAGTTTATCGGCTGGCGCAACATTTGCAGTTTGACCAATAATTGAAATACCAATGTTATTTACTTGTTTAAAGAACTCTTGAGGAGTTAATTCAATGTTATAACCGGGAATTGATTCTAGTTTATCTAGTGTACCACCAGTATGGCCAAGTCCACGACCACTCATTTTTGCCATTTTTACCCCAAATGATGCCGCAAGTGGTCCAACAACCAAACTTGTTTTATCACCAACTCCACCAGTTGAATGTTTATCAACTTTTATACCATTTATTTTTGATAAATCAATAACTTCACCACTATGTAGCATTGCATCTGTTAAATAGTATATTTCTTGATTAGTCATACCATTAAAATAAATTGCCATCAAAAAAGCACTTATTTGATAATCTGGTATTTCCTTTGCCACATAGCCATTTATGATAAAAGTTATTTCTTCCTTAGTAAGTTCTATTTTCTCCTTCTTTTTTTCGATTAAATCTATCATTCTCATAATTTTCAATATCCTCTCAAATTAAAATACATTCTCTTTTTCTTTTTGAATTAAAAATTTTTCTTCATCTTTTTTCGATGTTCGCATTTCTTTGTGTTTATTTCTAATATCTAATTGGACTTGTTTTACAAGCATTTCATATTTTGTGGCTAATTCTTGAGTATTTTCATTAGCAATTGAATTGGTATCAACCACATCAACAATTTTTACATACACAGGGGTATAGATAAATGGCAAGGTAAGTCTTTTGCGATATGAACCATCAATTGCTAGAATAACCATTTTAGCATCTACTTTTTGGGCAATTTTGAAAGAACCTGCTTTAAAGTGATGCATTCCAATTCCTCTAGATCTAGTTCCTTCAGGAAATATAAAGAAATTTAAGCCACTTTTTATTTTCTTTATTATTTCGATTATTGACACCATCGCTTTACGATCATCTTCTCTTTCAATTGAAACGCCACCAAGGGCTTTAGCCATGTATGATGCAATATTGTATTTATCTATAACGGCTTTATACATTGAAGCATGAGGAAAATCATGCAATACAATGTGAAAGATTAAAGGGTCGATATAACTTTGATGATTTCCGTAAAAAACGTACTTTTCACCTTTTTTTAATTTTTCAATACCATCTACTTTTATCCTTATTCCTAACCAAAAACAAGAAAAACGCGCTATGTCAAGCATAAATCGCCAAATCTTAGGATTTTTTGGATCATTTAACTTCTTGTAGTGTCTTCCTAAAACATATAGGAAAAATATCGAAATGAGGCAGAATATTAAAAGATTAAGAACTACTACTAAAATAGCAATTAATAAAGCTACCCACCAAGCAGTAATATGGTTTAAGGTTAAATAAAGAAAACTAATTATTGGAAAACTAATTCCACATATTATTGAAAGTATGTATATCATTATTTTTTCCTTTCATATACTTCAAAAGTTAAATTACCTTGTTTATTTTGAGATATAAGTTTAAATTCATCAAAATTAATCTTTGGAAAATATACATTTCCCTCGTGGCTTCCGGCAACTCTAGTTAAATACAATTTATCAACTCTATTTAACATATTTTCATAAACCATTTTGCCACCTATGATGAATAATTCATCATTTTCATAATTTTTTATTAGTTTTTCTAAATTGGTTACAACAATTCCATCGCCTTCAATTATAGCTTTTTCGGTCAAAACATAGTTTTTACGTTTAGGAAGAGCTTTGCCAATGCGATTAATGATTGAAAGGTAGGTATTATATCCCATTAACACCGCATGATTTAAAGTTACTTTTTTAAAGTACTTTAGATCTTCTGGTTCATACCAAGGTAAATTATTACCATTACCAATCAGAAAATTATCGTCTATTGCGACAATAAGTGATAACATTATACAGCCACCTTTCCCTTTATACCTTTATATGGGTTGTAATCAACCAATTCAAAATCTTCATAAACAAAATCTTCAATATTATTAGTATCACGTTTAATAATCATTTTAGGAAGAGCTCTAGGGGTTCTAGATAATTGTTTATGAATTTGTTCTAAATGATTACTATATAAATGAGCATCCCCTAAAGTATGAACGAATTCACCTAATTGTAGATTACAAACTTTAGCTACCATCATCGTAAGCAAGGCATATGAGGCAATGTTAAACGGAACTCCCAAGAATAAGTCCGCTGAACGTTGATATAGCATACAAGATAGTTTACCATCATTAACATAAAATTGGAATAAACTATGGCATGGAGGCAAAGCCATTTTATCTACTTCTAGGGGATTCCAAGCACAAACGATTAATCTACGTGAATCGGGATTGTTACGAATTTGATCAATAACATTCTTTAATTGGTCTACATAGTTATTATCATCACCAAAATGACGCCATTGTCTACCATATACAGGACCTAAATCACCATATTTTAAAGCAAATTCATCGTCAGTTTTTATTTTTTCAACAAATTCTTCAATTGTTTCACCTGAGTAATCAGCACTTTTCTTAAATATTTCGTATGGCCATTCATTCCAAATTTTAACGTCATGGTCTACTAAATATTTAATATTGGTATCTCCTTTTATGAACCATAATAATTCATAAATAATCGATTTAAGATGTACTCGCTTGGTTGTAAGTAAAGGGAATCCTTCATTTAAATCAAATCGCATTTGTGCACCAAAATAAGAAATTGTACCTGTACCAGTACGATCAGATTTATAGTGACCTTCAGTCAATACTTTTTGGCATAATTCTAAATACTGCTTCATATTATTACCTCTCACCTATTATTTATATTTTTATATGTTTTTAATTTTATCATAACAAATGGTTTTTTTCAAGTCAATAATCTTCAATCCATAAATTGTTAAAGAGCTTAATATGAAAAGTTTCAAATTAAGCTCTATTTTTTTGTTATTCAGCTTTATTCAAAGATTCAAGCATTTCGATAAATTGATTCATTGTTTCAATAAATTCGTCTTTGCTCTCAAAAGTTAATGTAAATGAATTATCACCTTCGCCAAATACATAATTCATTGGGAATGCTTTTGCGTTATCTAACATTGTTGCTAAATCATTTGCAAGTAATTTTATAGTCGCAATGTTTTCTTCATTAAAGAATGGGAAAATTGCTTGAATATCTCCGTTGATCATATCATTGATAAATTCTTCAACGCCCACTTCTTTTACAAATGAAACTAGAGATTTTGTTAAAGTTGCTAAATCTTTGATTAGAACTTTAATATCTTCTTCTTTGAAGTTAGTAATAACTGTTAAGATTGATTTAATTGTTTCATCACTTACAAAATCAACATCAACTACAACTTTAATTATAGCTTTTAAGTTTTCAATAGTAGTAATTGATTCTGTTTCAAATAATCCAATCATTTTATCTAATATTGGTAAAAGAGAGTCAATATTTTCAACTGTATATGCAACATTTTCATAATAATAAGTAACTACTTCACTTGAAATATTTGTTATAGTAACGCTATATGATTTAATAGTAATAAATGATTCACCAAATTTATGTACTCCTAAAATTTTGTATGTTTTGCCAACAACTAATTCATCTACGCTACTAATACCATTTTTTTCAAATACTTTTGATAATATTTCATCGTTTGCAACTTCTTCAATTTTTACTGAAACACTTTGATCTGGTGAAAGTTTACCTTCAACAACTCTAAATTTCAATGCTTCAACTATTGCTTTGATAGTTTCATCAGATGTAATAAAATCTCTAAATGCTTTGTAATCATCGTTAAATAACTTAGCTACTGTTCCTAGTAATTCATTATATTTTTCTTCAGATATATTAATAATATCCATAAGTGAAACATCTTTTAAGTCAGGTATGATAACACCAACTTCATACCAAATTAGATCTATAACTAATTTTAAATCATCAGATGTGATAGTAATTTCAGGTATGATATTCTTAATACCTTGTAATACGATATAACCAATAATTTGGCGTGTGTCTTCATATTCTAATGCTTTAGCAACTAAATCTTCAGTTATATAATCTAGACTATTTAAGAATGCTTTGTATAAATCAGTAATAGCACCAGCTACTTCTAGTGAATCAATGCTTTCCATTACTTCTACTACTTGAGCAATAACATTTGCAAGCATTTCATTATCAGTTACTAAACCAGAAACTAATGGAGCAGCAACTAATACAGCATCCTTCGCAAAGTCAAGAACTACTGCTAAATCTTCATTACTTACCACATTGTCTAATAATACTTTAACGATTGCTTCTTTTAATTGAACAGCGTTGTATGCTATTTCTTGATTATTAGAACTACCTAAAAGTTTTTGAAGTTTTGGTAAAACTTGAACTGTACCTTGACGATATACTTTCAAGCATTGAATAATAATATTAGCAAGTGCATTAGCAATTTCATAATCATTACGTACTAATAATTCATTGATGCCTTGTAATGCAGTTTCGATTTCACTTCCCGCAAAACTTGTTGCTAGAGAGTTTAATTTAACTTGAGTAACATAGTCACCATAATAAACAAGACCTACTACTTGATCATTATTTAAACCAACGAAATTTAATACTAATGAAGCGATAAAGCCTGGAATATTGTCTTTATTATTTACACTTTCATCTAATATTATATTAACTATTGAAGATGCAATTTCATATGTAACACCATGTTCATAAGCTATTGTGCAAGCTTCTTTAATTAATTGATTGTTTTTATCATATGCTTCAACGTCATCAGCATCTTCACGATTACCAATTGTTATTGATAGTGTGTATTCATAGATTTTGTTAATTTCGGCAACTGCTTTACCGATATATTCGATACTTTCAGTCTCAGATGAAGTTTTATAACCAACAGCTTCAGCTCTAACAGTAAATGAAAAATTTTCATTTATGTTCTTTACTTGAAAACTATTAGTTGATGCTATGTAAGTTTCCCCATTTATTGTTACAACATATGTCGTAGCATTATTAACTTCGTCCCATGTTATTAGTCCTTCTTCATTAATCTTTACATTTGTTGGTACTTGTAAAGTTTGAATATTCTTATTAGTTGCACAGCCATATAAAACAAATATTGATAATAGTGCAACAACTAAATTAACAATTTTTTTCATATTCTACTCCTTAAATTAATTTACAATTTATTATACTAAAATTTAGTCAAAAAGTAAAGTGCTTAAGTTAATTTTTACCAAAAAAATAATCATAATTTAATGCTTTGTTGAAAAAAGTTAACCATGTACTACATGATTAACTCATAATTTATATCAAAATTTGAAAAAGATTCTACAATTGCTTGTCTAGTTCTTCTTCAACATACTTAAATTTCTTTACTTTTGGCTTATTGATAATCCTTCCTCTAAAAACAACCATACTTGGTTCACGTAGTGTGGTAATATCCTCTAAGGGATTGTTATCAACTATTAATAAGTCACAAGATTTATTTTCTTCCACACTACCAGTTTCATTATCAATCCCCGCAATTATAGCATTTAATAAAGTTGCATGATAAATTGCTTCACGGTTATCATTTTTAACATATTTTATAAAATAATCAAGTTCGCGCCAAGTATCATAATGAGTAACAAATGGACAAGCAGTATCAGTTCCAATTCCTACTTTAATGTCATTATCAAGACAAGTTTTAGAAGCAGAAACAATTCCTTCAAATACTATGTTACCATTGTACTGAGTTAAATCAGTGGCTTTACTGATTGAACGGTCAAATTTTGCAAGGGGAATTGCTGGTGAAATTGTGGTAATTAGTGAAGCATTATGTTCTTTAAATAGGGCAATTATTTCTTCATCTAACTTTGCGCCATGTTCAATTGTGTCAACCCCATTTTCTAAGGCTAATTTTACACCAAGAGGAGATTCAACGTGGGCCGCAACTTTATACCCAAGTTCATGAGCTCGCTTGCATGCCGCATTAATTATTTCAGGACTCATTTTTAATTCACCTGGTTCACCCTTCTTCTTGGCATCAAGAACACCACCAGTAATCATTAATTTGATTAAATCAGGTTTAGTTTTACTAATTTCATCAATGTAATATCTTGCACTATCAATATCAGTTGCTTCATATGCTAAAATACCTGCCATATGTCCTCCAGGTACTGACAATGCCATATTTGATGCAAGTATTCTAGGACCTTTAATTTTGCCTTTATTAATATTTTCACGAATTGTTGAATCAATATTTGATAAACCACCGACCGTTCTTATCGTAGTTACACCACTTAATAATTCCGTTTTTGCATATTTTGCGCAAAGTTTATAAACGATATAGCGAGTTAGTTTAAAAGATAATAATTTATTTACTGATTCTTTATTTTGTTTCTTAGTATCTTTGGGCATGCCAGAGCCAGGAAGATGAACATGCATATTGATTAAACCTGGTAAAACATATTTACCTTTTAAATCAACTATTTTCATACCAGTTGGTTTATTTTTAGTAATTTCTTTTATTCTTCCATCTTCTACAATTATACTGTAACCAGCTAATGGTTCCATATCTTTTTTACCATTTAAAATTATGCCATTAGTTAATGCATATTTCAATTTTAATCACCTCTTGTATTAGTCTTAATTGATAATTTTTTATTTTATTTATAGAAAATATTTACTTACTACTTAGTATTTTTTTAATTACCCAAAATTGAAATTTTTTAGGCATTATATTTAGTAATCTTAAGTAAAAATTAGCATTTATTTTATACGCAAATTTAGTCTTTTTACTATTTAGTACTTTTGCCACCTTTTTTGCAAGTTTTTCTGGTGGAATGTTTTTAGTTTCAATTTTATCGACAATTTGTTTAAATTTATTAGCATTATAATCATATATTTTAGTGCTATGACAAAATTCTTCTAAACTCTTGGTTGAAGCATTTAACATATTAGTCTTTACTGCCCCTGCTCTTATAACCGAAACGTCTATTCCTAATAATTGTAATTCCATTCTTAAAGAATAACAATACTTATCAAGCGTTGATTTAGTAATAGCATAAATACCCGTAAAAGGAAGGGGATTAAGCGGAGCAAGTTCACTAGTTATTGTAATTATTCTGCTACCTTTAGCGAGTAGTGGCAAAAAGGTTTTATTAATTAGATAACAGCCGAAAAAGTTAATTTTAAATATTTCTTCAAATTTATTGTAATCAATTTCTACTAATGAATTCATAGTATATTTTCCTGCAAGATTGATAATTCCATCAATTCTATCAGTAATGGTACATACCTGATTAAAAACGCTAATTACCTCAAGTTCATTAGTAATATCGCACTTAAATTGTTGATATTTATTATTTTTAACATCATCATTATTGATTATATCTAAACCAATCACAAAATAGCCTTCAGATAATAATTTAAGAATGGTTGCTCTCCCCATTCCTCCACTTGCCCCAGTAACAATAACATATTTCATATGCGCTCCTATTAATTTGTATTATATAATGTAAATTATACCATCTTAATTAAACATTATCAAGATAAAAGGATTACGCTTAATAAAAAGTGTGTTTATTTTTTAAAAATGTCCCAACAATAAATATTATGGTTTAATACCCTAGGAGGTATTAACCATGAAGAAAGTAGAATAAAGATCTAATCGTAAATAATAA
>DPOU01000030.1 GCA_003539625.1 Acholeplasmatales bacterium | reverse complement strand
TAATGCACCCTGATATTGCTCCTGTAATAGAACCAATCATAAAACCGTTAGCAGCGCCATCTAAAGCTCCAGTCCATGTTCCAGAAGAAAGTCCACCTATTAATGCCCCACTAACCATTCCCATTCCTGCTCCAATAATAGCACCAGCAAAAGCACTTCCGGCAATTGTAACTGCTAGTCCAGAAACACCAGTTCCTATAGCCGAACCAGCAAAACCAGCCGCAAATGCTGCTCCCACTCCAACTCCAGCTGCTCCAGCAGTAATTACTGTAGCCACTGCTAAAATTGCAATTATACCTACTCCAATAGCCCAATGATACCAAGCATGCCCCGAAGGGTCGATATGATTTACTGGGTCATTTCCACAGTACACATATAAGTTAAGTCCATTAATAGAACTTGGATCTAAATACTCAATGCTATCTGGCGAAATCCATCTACATATTTCAGGCGAATAGTAACGTGAGGATACCCAATAAAGCTGAGTTTCGACTGGACTATCCTATTGCAACTCCAATCTTCTCTTTACTATTACACCTAATATTATATCACAAGTTATCTTAAATCCATATTAATTTGATATAGAATCATCAATGAACTTGTAATATATTTTAATAGTTCTTGGATTATCTCTATATCCAACTTCTATCCTAGATATTAACGAATGAACTATTAGAGAATTAAGTTCTTTAAACTCTAAAAATTCATTTACTTTTTCTTTTAATAATTTGTAATTTTCTATTGTAGACTCTTCTTCTTGTTTAAGATTTTTAAGTGTTTCAATTTCACTTATTATCTTCTTTTGTTCTTCTTGATATTCTTTAATCATTTTAGATGAAGTTTCACTATCAATTATTTCATTTAAAGCATCATCATATACTTTCTTAGTTAGTTGATATAATTTATCTTTTCTCATCTCTAACTTATTTATCTTAGATTCAATATCAACATTAGATGATTCTTTCTTTTTTCGTTCTAATAGTTTAGTTAAGAATTCTTCTCTATTAATGTTTTTTGTTAAATCTCTTAGTTCTTGTTCTACGATTGATTTAATTTGTCTATGAAGTAAAGTGTTAGGTCTAGGACAATAATCTTTATTTCTCATATAAGTTGTACATTTATATGTATGACTTACTGTACCATATTTTCTTTTTTGATAAACCAGAGCCATTCTATTACCACAATGAGCACAATAAATTATTCCTTTAAATAAGTTTTCATGATTATGTACCCAAGGATGAGTTCGTGATGCTATCATAGATTGCACTGAATCAAAATCACTTTGAGATATAATTGCTTCATGAGTATTTTTAACTATTAAGTGTCTTTCTTTTGGTACAGGGACACATTTCTTTGTTTTATAGTTTATTACTTCATATTTATTAGATTCAATATGACCTAGATATACTACATCTCCAAGTATCTTTCTTACTGTTACATAAGTCCAACCTTGATTTTTAAATCTAGCAAACCTAATATCTCCTTTAATTCGTTTATAATAACCTGGAGTATAAATACCTTTCTCAGTTAAAATAGACGCGATTTTAGGGCAACCATTACCTTCTAATGCTAATCTATAAATAAGTTTAATAATAGGTCTTATTTCTTCATCCACAATTAGATGATTATTGTCTAGTGGATCTTTTTTATATCCATAAGGTACTTGAGCTGCAGTATATAATCCTTTTTGATTTCTACTTCTTTTAGCAGCTTTTACTTTTCTAGATAAGTCTTTAGAATACATATCATTTAAGATGTTTTTAAATGGTGCGATATCATTATTATCATTAATGGTATCTATACCATCATTAATAGCAATATATCTAACTCCTACATCTTTAAAGTAATGTTCTGTATAATAACCAGTTTCAATATAATTTCTTCCAAGTCTTGATAAGTCTTTAGTAATAACTAGATTAATCTTACCACCTTGAATATCTTGAATCATTCTTTGAAATCCTGGTCTATTAAAGTTTAGACCTGAATATCCATCATCTACATAAACATCATAAATCTTAAATCCATGCATCTTAGCATATTCTTCTAAAATAATCTTTTGTGTTTGAATACTACCTGATTCTCCTACACTTCCATCATCTAGTGATAGTCTACAATATAAAGCTGTGTTGTAAATTTTATTATCTTTCAATTTTTCCTCCTTTTCCAACACAAACTTGCATCATGATGATACCACAAGTTTATGTTTACATCCATCTATTTGTTCATTAATTTTTGTAAGCTGGGTATCCCAGTTACAACACTATGGCGTGACACTTGTGATGCAGAGTGATTCACGCCTTATCCTGTTCACGAAAATGTTATGTTTTAAGCATTTTTGATGCTCAAATTTAAGTTTTTCCCTAGTTTATTCATCATTTCAATTTTGTAGTTTAAAAGAGAATGTGAATACCTATTTAAAGTAATCATTGCGTTAGTATGTCCAAGAATTTCTGCTAGTGTTTTAACATCCATTCCAAGTTCAATAGCATTAGTTGCAAATGTATGTCTTAATGAATGGAAGTTTCTATATGGAACATTTACTTTCTTTAAAATAAATTTGAATGTTCTTTGATATGATCTATTACCAACAATTCCTGAATTCCTAGTTGTAATAACATACTTTGAATTACTTTCTTTTTTTATTATCTTCAATAACTTAACAAGCTGATTAGGTAAAGGTATTACACGATTTGATTTCTTAGTTTTAGGTTTATCTACTATGATTTGTGTTTTGCCATCCACTTTAGCTGAATATGATGTTTTATTAATTGTAAGTAGATTAGAATTAAAATCAATATCATCCCAAGTTAACGCAAGTAATTCTCCAAGTCTAATTCCTGTATATAAGCAAATAACTATACCAATATAATTCCTTTTCTTATGATTCAAACAAAATGATTCTATAACTTGTTGTTCTTTCTTAGTAAACACTGATATTTCTTTTTCTTCACTACTAGGCATTTTCAAATTAGAACAATATTCCTTATCTACAAATTCTAAAGTGATAGCAAGTCTTAACGCTTGTTTTAATACAGACACAATTCCTTTTATTGTGTTAGTAGAATAATGATCATCGATCTTTTTTAATAAGAAATCTTGTAATACATTAGGTTTTAATTCATCTAATTCATACTCACCTAAGTCTTTTATTAAATGTAGTTCACAAATACTCTTATATCGATTATAAGTTCTAATCTTAATTGTGTGTTTCATATACCTTTCTAACCATAATTCTAATAATTCTTTTAACTTCATTTTTTTCATCTCCTTTCTTTTGTTCTTCAATAGTTACGGACATTTGAACATCTAAATTACCACCCTTTTTGAAAAACAATTAAAAATAATTTATCCTTCTAATAGTAACGGACATTAAAAGCCCATAGTGTCGGGGTCAAATTTAAAATTTCTTATATTTTTTTGTCCTTCTAATAGTACTGGAAACTTACATATGCTTTTGTGTACCCTTTTGATAAAATTTCTTTATATTTTATACTCTCTAATGGTACTAGAAAGTTATAAGCACTTTTATGGACCTATTTATAAAAATTTATCAAGAAAATTATATGTCCCTTCAATAGTAACGGACATTTCAACATCGTTTTGAGAGGGTCAAAATGAAAAAAAGTTTAATTTTTTTATATAAAAACAAAAAAACACCTTATTTAACCACAATAGTTATAAGGTGTTTTTAATTATATATTAGTTATTTGTATCTTTAAAATATGAAAGACCGCCTATTAAAACAAT
>DPOU01000004.1 GCA_003539625.1 Acholeplasmatales bacterium | reverse complement strand
TTATAGGTATGGGAGTAAGTATTGTAAGTGGTGCATTAATTCAAGGAACTATCAATGCAATACAGGGAAATGATTTTTGGCAAGGCGCTGCTGATGGTGCAGCTGATGGAGCAATGTGGGGTGGAATATTTGCATTGGGTGGTGCAACTTTGAGAACAATTAAAATGTTCAAAAACGGAGTCGCAATTGGTGAGAATATGAAACGTGTAAACAATCTAGCAAAGGCAGGGCACCAAATTACTTATAAGGGTATGCCAGGATTTAAATTCGTTAAGATGTTTGGTGGAGATTACTTGGCAAGAACATTATCTATGAAGCATAATCAAGCATTCATTGAAAGAATGATGAAATGGGGAGTAAAAATTGTGGATTTCGGGATTGATACGTCAAGAAATTATAGAAGTTTTTATTACTTAATGGAAACAATTGTGTCTAATGGATATGGATTATTACAATTAATGTATTAGGAGGCAAATTATGAAAATAAAAAATTTATTTGATGATTTGAAACAATTAGGAAAGAAAAAATATTATTTTAAAAATGGAGAAGAAGAAATTTACTTTTCTAGAAAAGATTTGGAAATTGAAATTGTCAATATTAACAATAATATTGATTTAATAATTACTCACAATGGATTAAGAAATAATTATATAAATTCAAATAGCATTCCTGAAAATTGTAAAAAAGAAATTAAATTAATTCTAAATTCATATTTGACTACTGATGTTAAATGCAAAAAAATATCACAAATTTTAATTAAAATATTTAATAAATAGCAAATTACTTTCACAAGCAAAACTAGGTATGTTTACTCTATGGGTAGGCTTGCCTTTTCCTTTTATAAAATGTAAATGAAACGCGAATATATTTATGCTATTTTATATATTTTTTGAGAAAATTATGATATGATTTTAGTACGATTAATGCAAAAAATAGAAATGAATGATGATGGCACTATTGGATTAAAAATTAGTTTATGAAACATTGAATCAATAAGTATTCAATATCATCATGTTGTAGAGCAATATCAAATTAAAGAATTTGAATTTTAAAGTAAACTGATTCGAAATAGTGATATTGTAAGCCGAAATAGCCGGCAATATGGCGTCTATATCACTTGGAATTTGGTTCTAAAAGCAAGAAAATTAGGATAGCTATGTTTGTTATTATTAATTTAATACTAATTTCTTTATTGCCTATATTAGCAATTTGTATTAATTATCCTTATGGATATATATGTTGGATATTGGTTTTATCATTTGCAGCTTTGTTTAATATAAAGGCTTTTCATGTTCATACAGAAAGATATCCATTAAATAATTATTCAGAGTATGAATTTAATCCTTTTGCAGATAAGTTAACTGAAATAGATAAATCATTTATTATTGAAATAGAAAAAAAATTGAATATTTATGAAGTTAAATTGAAAGAAAAAACTTTAATTTTCGATATGAAGGGTTGTATATTTCCATTAACAATTATAAATGCTTATTTGATAAGACAATTCATTATGAAATATATCAATAAATATAAACTTATTACATATACAATGGGCAAGAACATCAATATATCAAAACTATTTAGTAATTATATGAATATTCAAATAATTTTTAAAAATAAGAATAAGATAAAAAAATATTTTTTAATAAAAAACGGCAAGACTAAGATGAATTCTTTAATGAAGTCTATCAATGGTTATGGCTATATAACATGGTATGTTACATATCATCAAATTGATAAATATTATGTAAAAATGACTGAAAAAGCATTTGTCGAAAGAAAAAAGAATTATAATAATGAATAAAAATCTGTAAAACTATATTGACTATATCAAAAAAAGTGGTGCTATTGGCACCACTTTTTGTCACGCTAATAATAAATTATTTTATAGGTCACTCTATTTTTCAATCTATAAAATAGTTTCTAATATTATAATATATGTGAATTTTTTTAACTATTCTTTAAGATACTTATTATATAAGTTGTATAGATATCTACTAAGAGTTACTTCAACAACAATACCATTATTTTCATATGAGAAATTATGAACATGAGCTTTTTCTTTTAATGTTGTAAAAATATCACCTTTATCATATGGTAAAAGTAACTTACAAGTTATTTCATCATTAAATAGACTGTTTTTAATATATTCAATTAAATCTTTAATTCCTTCATTAGTTTCATTAGAAATTAGAATAGCGTCTTTATCTACTTTTGGTAAAAACATTTTATTTTTCACCAAATCAACTTTGTTTAAAGCATAAACAGTAGGAATGTCAATAACGCCAATTTCGTTTAGAACTTCAATTGTTGTTGCTATTTGGGTTTGTGCATATGGGCTTGATGCATCAACAACATGAACAATTAAATCAGCTTCTTTAATTTCTTCTAAAGTCGATTTAAATGATTCAATTAAGTGATGGGGAAGATTGCTGACAAATCCAACAGTATCAGTAATTAAAAATTCTTGATTAGTAGGAAGTTTGATAGAACGAGTAGAAGTTTCTAATGTTGCAAAAAGCATATTTTTTACAAATACTTGTTTATCACTATCTTTATCAAAGTAACTTAATAAGGTATTAATAGTTGATGATTTTCCCGCATTCGTATAACCAACAAAGGCAACTGTTTTAGTATTATTGGCTTTTCTAGCTTTTCTTGCAACTTGTCTACTAAGAACGATTTCTTTTAATTCTTCCGTGGCTTTTTGAATACGACGTTCAATGTGGCGTCTATCTTCTTCTAATTTAGTTTCACCGCTTCCACGTCTTGCGCCGGCACCACCACCACCGCCACCTCCGATTCTTGAAAGGTTAGTGTATGATCCAACAAGTCGTGGTAACATATATTTCAAATTGGCGATTTCAACTTGTAGAATCGCTTCTTTAGTTTTAGCTCTAAGTTGGAAGATTTCTAGAATCAACATTGTTCGATCAATGACTTCACAGTTTAAGGCATCTTCCATATTTTTAAGTTGAACAGGTGATAATTCATCAAGAACAACAATTAAATCAATACCGTAAGCATCTTTTAAAGTTGCTATTTCGGTTAGTTTACCACTACCAACATAACTTTTGTTATTAGGATGAGGGAGATTTTGAATAACATTATCAACAACTTCAATGCCTCTTGCTTCACATAAATTAGCAAGTTCAGTGAATTGATATGAAAAATATTCTTCATTGCCAGTATTAACTCCAACAATAATGGCTTTTGTTAATTCTTCAATTTCTTGCATAGTATCACCTCAAATCGTGATATATTTTATCATAAATCATTTGTTTTTGCAAGAATAGAAAATGTCTAACTTTTATAATTTTTGCATATAATGCTTTTGAAGTAAAGTTAAGGAGGAATACATGTTTGAAACTTTTAGTACAAGTGCCTTAGAAATAATTGATAAGGCGTTAAGAATTGCTAAATCTTTAGGAAAAAAACTGGTTGGAACAGAACATTTATTACTTGCTATGTATCAAGTAGAAGAAAGCATTTGTCATTTTTTATTAGAGGAAAAAAATATTACATATGAAAAACTATTAGAAGTCGTAAATGGTTTAGTAATTTTAAGAAAGAATGAAAGTAAAGAAGATACCTACAGTAAAAAGTTTCAAGAAGTAATTTTATATGCACAGCGACTTTCGGAAGATTTAGAAAGTGAATATGTATATGATGAACATATTTTTTATGTAATGTTAAAAGAATATGACACAGTTGCTTATGTTGTATTAGAAAAGTTAGGTTTAGATATCGAAGAATTAAAAAGAGATATAGAAGAAATATTTAGTTTTGATGAAGCAAAAGAAAAGGAAAATATACCATATCCTTTTTTAATAAATTTATCTACTTCTCAAAAAATTCATCCTTTTGTATTGAGAAATAATTATATTGAAAAAATAAAATATATTTTATCAAAAAAGCAAAAAAACAATCCCTTGTTAATTGGAAATGCGGGGGTTGGTAAAACTGCCATAGTTGAGGGATTATCAGAAATATTAAAAGATGTATCAATATATCAATTGGATTTAGGAAGTATTGTTGCGGGGACAAAATATCGTGGTGAATTAGAAGAAAAACTAACAAAAGCGATGGAGTATATAAAAAGAAAAAAAGCCATTCTTTTTATTGATGAAATACACAATATCGTAGGGGCAGGTTCAAATGATGGTTCTTTAGATATTGCCAATATTCTAAAACCATATTTATCTAGATCAGACATTAAATTAATTGGTGCCACTACTCTTGATGAATATTATCGCCATATTGATAAAGACAAAGCATTATCACGTAGATTTCAAAATGTTTTTATTGATGAACCTACCGAAAAAGAAACATATGTAATATTAAAAGAAATAAAAGCAAGTTATGAAGAATATCATAATGTTAAATATTCTGATCAAATTTTACAAGAAATTATCGAAAAAAGTAAATTATATTTAGTAAGAAGAAGCTTTCCTGATAAAGCAATTGATGTCATGGATGAAATAGGTACTAGGAAAAAATCAAGCAACAAAAGTTTTAGTAAATTAATTGATGAAACAATTGAGGATCTAACGGGTATAAAAAATCTTACGCTTGAAAGGCTAAAAAAAGTTGAACTTAATTATCCAAGTTTAAAACCAAAATATTTACAGTTTATTAAGAAAAAAGAATTTGAAGTTAATACTAATAATCTTGCTTTCGCAATGGTAAATAGTGATTTTAACGTTGAATATTTAATAGAAGATTTATATAAATTATTTGCATTTAAGAAAGAAATGTATTTAGAAATTGATTTAGAAAACTATATTGACTATGCCTCAATCAATAATTTAATTGGTTCAACTAAGGGTTATGTAGGTTATGAACAAGGTGGTATATTATCTGAACATATTTTAAAATATCCCTTAAGTTTAGTTTATTTTAAAAACATAAAAAGCGCTCATCCATCGATTAATCAATTCATTAAATCACTATTAAAGAAAAATCACTTTTTAGATAATAAAGGTCGTACAATATATTTAACAAATACTATTTTTTTATTAGATACAGATAAAATCAAAAACAAAGAAATTGGCTTTATTAATGAAAACAAAAAAAGTTCTAAAAACATAATTACCTTGAAAACTATTGAGAGAAAACAAGATATAAATCAATTAAAAGATATTCTTGCCAAGAATAAAATTAATATCTTAAATTTCGAACAATTATTAGATTCATTATCAAAAACCCAGTTATATGATTTTCTTGCTTTGGCAATTCTAAAAGAAAGTGGAAACTACTGGTATAATTCAACAAATCTAACCCTTGAAAAGAAGTAAAAAAAGTCTCTTGTAACAATTTATTACAAGAGATGTTTTTTGTTTTTTTACATTTTACTTTGATAAATAAGAATATCGTGATATAATAAACAATAAAGTGGAATGATATGCGTTTGTGAGGATACTAATATGAGAGTAATAAAACCAAGGAACAATAATACTTATCGTATACAATCAAGAAATAAGCATTTAATGAACGTTTTAGAACTAGACTATTACATTGAACTTGGAGTAGTCAAGATGGAAACCATTAATCGCTTTATAAAAAAAGAAGTAATAAACTTAAATGAACTAATTGATACTAATTTACTGGTTTCTGGTATTGGTTCAATTACGGGAGATTATGAAGTAGATTTAAATTATCAATTGAATTATTTACTAAATTTTAGATTAAAAAATTCAACTTATAAACTTTTACTTACCGCAGGTATTATTAAATATTATGATGAAAAAAATTGCGAAAAATACGCTCCTTTGGTTTTAATACCTTTTGATTTAGACCCCTCTAGCAAAAAGGTAATAGCTAGTGCACAACCAATTTTAAACATGGAGGTAGTAAGTTACATTGCCAACAAACTGTATAGTTCTGAAGATGATGTAAAGCGTTACACCAATGATTTTCAAATAAGACGTATTAATAATGCTTTCGATATTGATAAACTTTGTTTAGATATTGCTAAAAGCGCCAACACAACGGTAAATCCTACTAACTATTTAACTTTTAGTTATGTTGAATATCCGGGATTTTATTTGAACAACGATTTCATGACACCAGAACGCTCAATCTTTGAAATGACAGAAAAAACAATCGTTCAACGTTTCTTTAAAAATATATATTCAATTTTACCAACAAACTTCGATCAAAAATATGTTCTTATCAAAGCAAATGAAGGAGATAACTTTGCGGTTGACGGAAGACTTGGTAGTGGTAAAACCTACACTATTATTAATTTAATTGCAGATCAAGTTAGAAAAGGCAAAAAAATTCTTTATTTAAATCAAGATTTAGATAACATCTCTAGTCTTGAAAATAAACTAATAGAACTTGGAATTGGTAAGGTTTGTTACCAACTTTCTAAAACTAATAAAAAAATAGATAATAGTGTACCAATTGTACTAAAAAATGAAACTAACGAACTAAATGATTCTTCAACAAATGATTTATTTAGATATATTGGTCAAAGTCAAAAAACTATTCATGGTTTTAGTATTCAAAAAATATTTGAAGAACTTGCGGTATTAAAACGTGAGAATCCGAAAATATCAACTATAAAACTAGAAACTGTTTTAGAAAGACATGAAGTAAAACTAATATATGATGAATTAGTAAGTATTGAAGATTCCCTAAAAGTAATAGATCTTTATGCTAACAATATTTGGCATCGTCTTCATACATCTTACAATAACATTACTAAAGTTGATATCATAAATCGTGTTGAAGAGTTGTCAGAAATTAATTTGGATTTACACGAAAGAGTAAAGAAATTTTGTAACAAGTATCAAATTGTAATGCCAAACACGGTAAATGAATTACAAAAATTAATTTCTCATATATATAATTTTGTTTCTATTAGACCACTTCCTGAATGGAAAGATGAAAAAGTAAGAAAACAAATCATAAACAATTTAAATGAATTACAGAAATTAGTTGATGTTAATTATCGCTTAACTAAATATTACTTATTGATTATTAAGAATGGTTATGAACCAGGTACAATGTTAGATATCTTTAATGAAATTACCAGTGAATCGTTTGATTTAAAATGGGATGGTAATAAAGTAATTTCTAACAAAGTTCAAAATCATAATAATGAATTAAAGTGTTTCAATAACTTAATTTCATCAGTTGATGAATTAACTAACATCAATAAAGAAATTAAAAAGAATATTAGAGCTATTAATGATTACTTTATTGAATTACAAAATACATTCAAACTAAGAGATTTAAATAACGAAATATTTGATTTCTTAACAAGATTAAGTAATCACTTAAATAATAATAAATTAAACCGTGTATTCGTTAATGCCTATCGAGAATTACCATCAATATTTACAAAAAATGGTGATACTATCATAACTGCTTACAAGAAATACAAAGAAATGCAAGAAGTTATTCCAAAGTATATGGGTAGTAGCGATAAATTATCAATATATGTAATTGAAACTTGCTATCAAAGAAAAAATGTCGATAAAGCTTTAGCTAGCTTGGTTAATAGGAATGCAGTACGTAAAGAACATCGTGACATAAAAGAAGTAGTAAATAATATTAAAGAGTACTATCAAGCATATAAAGAAATTCAAACAGCCATGGGTAATATCTTTGGTCAAGATGATTACGAAATGAATTATGTTGAACAATTTACGGTTTTCTACCAATTCATTTATGATCTTAACCCTAGACAATTAGTTATTTTAAAAGACTTCTTTGAAACATTTAAAAATAATAACTATCAAGAAAAGTATTTACAAAAAATTACTAAACTTTTAAATGACTATAAAAAAGAGGGTTACCAAACTGAAAGTATTTGTAATCAAATTAAGAATTATAACATTGAAATTAATGAAGAAAATATTGTAGCACGTATAATAAAACTTGAAAAGTGGAGTAAATATCTTGAAAAGGTTGAGAAGTTATTAAAAGAAATTTATCAAATTTTTAAACAAAAAACTATAGTTACTTTAGATAATATTGTTGAATTAATTAAAAATGATAATCAATATCATAAACTTAGAATCGATCTTAAAAACAATGAACCAGTATTACGAAAATTACTTGGTCGCTATTATAATGGTTTAGATACCGTTATTAATGAAATATCGCAAACTGTTGAACATTATGATGAATTCTTAAAGAATATAACACCTAATTGTCAAATTGATGAACTATTAAAAGAGAAAAGATTTGACACAATGTTAGATGACGCAAAAGATCTTGATAAGTTATACACTGATTGGATTGGTGCGTATCGTATGTTTTCAGTATGCTTCAAGGGTGGACAACCAACATTTAGTGATAACACCTTTGAATACAATATTAAATTATTCAGACAATACATTAACAAAACCGACCAAATTGATCCTATCTTAAATATTAATTCATTAACAGAACACTTCTTAGAATATAACTTAAAAGATTTGTATGATGGTTTAAGAAGTTGTAGATATGGTATAGGTATATCAAAACAATTCTTGTTTACCGTATATAGTAGTTTCTATCAAGAAATTGAAAGCATGTATCCAGACTTACTTTCTATCAGAAAACTAGGTAACTTAATTGAAGATTTAAATGATTATGAAGTAGCTTATTGTGAAAATAATTTAAATTATTTAAGAAAACGTATAGTTGAAACAAGACGTTTAACTAATCCTGAAGAAGGCCATTTATTTAATAAATACAATGAAATTGTTGCAAGTTCAATTAAAGGAATATCGGTATATCTTGCGGACTTAGATATTTTAAATAGTGGATTAAATTTATCTTTGTTTGATTTAGTAATTATTGATGATGGTCATCTATCTTCATCTAATAAATATAACCGCCTAAGTGAATGTAAACAAGTAATCATTTTTGGTGACTTACAATTTAATACTTCAGTTGCCAATGTATTGATGCGAAGAATTCCGTCTTCAACCATCTTTAGTTACAAACGTAGATATGTTCAAATGACGGCACGCTTTAATAATGTTTGGAATTTCAACAATCAGTATATATATTCATATGAAAATAAATCATATGTAAGAAAGGCTGAAAACTTTAAAGAATTCATTCTTGAGATAATTAAAAGATATGAAGCTAATCCAACATATGTATTAAATGTCTTAGTTGCTAGCGAACATACAAGAAGAGAAATATATACAAGTATAGTCGAAGAACTTGCTAAGATATATGATGTTGATAAAGTTCTCTATATTCTAACAACTAATATTAGAATAATTGATGTTCTAACAGAAGGTAATAATTATGTCAATGATGCTTTTGTTTATTTTGATGATTTTAAAGAATTAGATCCTACCGTTATTGAGTTAGTCTTCAAAAACTTTATTTCTGTTAAAAATAACATTGGTATATATTATTTAAATAATCGTTTACAAAGCGAAAATGCTAGCATTGAAGAACAAATTAAAAAAGTGATTGGAAAACCGCAAATGTTTGAAAAACAACCTGAGGGTATTACTTCAATGGTAATCAATGATTTAACCGAAAATGGTCTAAAGATTGATTTAGGTTATGGATTATTTGATTTTGTAATCCGTCAAAAGAAACCTATTGCGGTGATAATATTAGGTAAATATAGTGATGCAATCAATTTTATAGTCGATGATTATCTATATTATTACAACGAATATATTAAACGTGGTTTTAGTGTCAAAGTATTATATACTTTAGACTTATATCACCAATATGATAAATGTCTTAAAGAATTATTAAACATTGCAAAAGTAGGTACTAACAATGGACGTAACTAAGAAAAATATTCTTTCTACTTTAAAGAAAATGAAAAAACACGAAAGGTCAGCAACCTACTTCAAAAAAATATTTACACAAGCTTCTAAAGAAGGGTTAAATATTAACGAGCGATATGAACAAGGGAAGAATATTTTACACTATACAATAGAAGGTGGTTATGACAATTTGATTAATTTCTTTATCAAACTTGGTTTAAACCCTGATATTTGTGATGATAATTTTGTTTCTCCCCTTCATTTGGCTGTCAATAAAAACAACAAAAAAGCCGTGAAGAAACTTTTGAAAGCAGGCTCTGATGTTGATTGTGCAGGTGAGTTTGAACAAACTCCCCTTCATCTTGCAACAATTTCTGGTGATTTGAAGATGATAAAATTACTATTAAAATATCATGCAGATATAAAATTAGTAGATGAAAAAAACTTATCAGTTATTGATTATGCAATAGATGAAAAAAATGTTAAAATAATAAATTATTTAAAAAAACAAATTTATAAGAAAGAAGAAAAAATATGATGGAAGTATTAAAAAACTATATTGAATCTTTAGGACATACATATGTTAGTTTTATTTTTGAATGTATAATTGTCTTAATAGCTATAGGTTTATTAGTTTATCTTGCTATTTATCATTTTCGTTCAAAAACTATTACAATTTTATATGCTTCAATTCTAATTCTATTTGCCATATGTTTTATTATGGGACTTAGAATCGGCTTTATAGTAACTCTTGTAATGTTGTTATTTGTAACCTTGTATGGATTTGTTGGTGATATCTTGGGTCCAAAAGGACGAGGATATTCAAAGTCTTCTGGTAAACAAAACAAACAATTCATTACAACTGAAGAACGTAAAAAAGAATTAATAGATACGCTTATTAGAACCGCAAGCCATTTAAGTAATCGTAAAGTTGGTGCTATTATCACAATAGAAAAAGAACATAATTTAAACAGTCTTATTGAAGGATCAGTAAAACTAGATGCTGAAGTAACATTTGAATTATTAGAAACTATTTTCCACCCTAATACAAGATTACATGATGGTGCAGTAATTATTAGAGGTGATAGAATCATGTGCGCTAGTGCCTTCTATCAACCAAGTCAAAAGAAAGATATTCCTCAACATTATGGTTCTCGTCACCGTGCCGCAATCGGAATTAGTGAACAAAGTGATGCATTTACCATTGTAGTATCAGAAGAAACTGGTCAAATTGCTGTAACAATCGGTGGAACAATTACTGGTAATGTATCACTAGATGATTTGCGCACGGCACTTAACCAACAACTTATCGTTAGATAGGTGAAGCTATGAAAGAATTGGTTATTTTTGCAAATTATAAAGAAGCTCAAACAATGACTCTAATAATGCTACTTGTTTTTGGAGTTATTATTGAGACAATCAGATACTTATTAGTTAAGAAAGTTAATGTCATAAGTTTAATTCTTAATATAGCTATTTTTCTAGTCGCAATGTTTGCAAGTAATGTATCAGTAATTTTAGTAGTAATTTTGATGTGTTTAAACACTTTCTTAGAAATACTTTACTTCTTGTATAAAGTATATATAGAATTACAACTTAAAGGAAAAACTAACGATTATTTGCGTAATACTGATTATGACTTCTTTATTCAAATGAATAAAAAAGGTAAAATTGTTGATTGTAGTAGCTCGGTATTAAAACTATCAAAACTTGCTAAAAAAGATATAATAAAGAATATTGGTTGGAAATTTATTTTTGATCACTTTGATGTTAAAGCAATCAACAAAGAAGAAATAACTCAAGCATATGTAACAAAATTTTTACAAGAATATGAAGCTTGCAATAGCAAACATAAATCATATAAATTTACTCTAGATGTTAACGTAAATCAAAAAGATGATGAAACTAAATCAGAAATTATTCAATACATTGGTATAATTCAACCAATTTATTGCAAAAACTTTTTAGTTGCTAGAAATGTTTATTTTTATCAAGATCGTCTTCAAGTTGTTGAAAAACTACGTGAAATTGTTAGAACTGCTTGTACTGACTTAGAAGATGCTTACTTACAACTTGATATGATGATGAGTATGTCAGAAGGTGTTGTGATGTACTATGATTATCATAATAAGGTATATGTTGCAACAGATTGTATGAGACAATATACAAAAACGGAACAAAGAGAATACAGCTTTGATACCATTTATGCTCATATTCATCCAGATGATATTCCATCATATCTTGAACAAGCTGAAACGGTAAATAGTTTATCAATTACTAAAATTAGATATCGTTTACAAATTGGTGGTATCTATTATAATGTTGAAGAAGATACAATTGCTTTACGTAAGGATTTTGGTTTGATTTCCATAATTAGAATTGCGGAAAAAGAAGTTATCCAAAATGCCCCACGTAATGCTAAAATTAGAAGAGATGTTGAAGAATTAAATGCTTTGGTTAATGCCAATATAAAAGATACTCTTGATAAAACCATTGATATTTTAAATGTTGTATTAGGAGAACACAATAAAGAAAATGAAGAAGACAATTAGTGCAATTATCTTAATGGCGGGAAGTAGTACTAGATTTGTTGATGATAATAATAAGCTATCATATCAAATAATAAATCGTCCTGTTTTTACCTACAGTTTAGAAACTTTTTACAACCATGAAAAAATAGAACATTTATACTTAGTAGTTAGTAGTACTACCATTAATGAAGTAGAAGAATACGTAAAGGAAAACTTAGATTCTTCTAAAATTACGATTGTAATGGGTGGATTAACTAGAGCTCAAAGTGTTAGAAATGCCGTAAAAGAAGTAAAAGAAGATTTTGTTTTAATTCATGATGCAGCCCGACCACTTGTAAATAAAGTTGATATCGATAACTTGATTAATCAAATGGATACTAACCTACTTGGAACATTATATCATCCGATATATGATACAGTAAAAGATACATCCAACAATAAAGTTGTAACACTTGATAGGCAAAATCTTAAAGCAACTACAACTCCCCAATTTTTCAGTAAAAAGTTGTATGAAAAAATCATAAATCCTAATATCTCTGATGATAAAATTACTGATGAAATAAGTATATTTGAAAAAGATTATCAAGTAGCATTTGTACTTGAGACTTCAAATAATCGAAAAGTAACAACCAAAAGTGATATAGATGAGATAACTTACTATTTAAATAAAGATGAAAACTATTTGATTGGTCATTCATTTGATTTTCATCCCTTTGAAGAAAATCGCAAACTAATATTAGGAGGAGTTGAAATACCGTATCCTAAAGGATTAGCTGGTCACAGTGATGCTGACGCCGTATATCATGTGGTTGCAGAAAGTATAATGGGAGCTTTAGGTATTGGTGATCTCGGTACATTATTTCCTGATACAGATAATAAATATCTTAATATGAATTCTGCTTATTTCATTAAAGAGGTAATGAAACATTTAGAACAGTCTTTCTATAGAGTAGAAAATATAGATGTAATAATATATTTAGAAAAACCTAATTTAAAAAATTATAAAATACAAATGGCTAAAAATATCAAAGAACTAATTAACTGTAACTATGTTAATGTAAAAGCTACTACTCTTGAAAAAAAGGGTTTAATTGGCAATGGCTTTGGTATAGCAAGTGAAGCAGTTGTATTATTAAAGAAACTGAAATATTAGTGGTAAACCACTAATATTTTGATTTTTTAGAGTATAAAATGTAATGGTGATAAAATGAAAAAAGCAATAAAACTTGTTCTAATATTATCTATAACAATATTAATTCCCATTGTTATCTTAACAATGATTGATAACTACTATAGTACTAAATCAAATATATATATTGAAGGTGAAGTAACAAAAACCATTTCTAGTATTTTGACTGAAGCTTTAAAAAAACCTATTAATGAGCAATTATCTAAAAATAAAATACTTGATTGTAAATATGATAACAACCAAGTCATTAAAGGTGTATATATAAATGCTGAAGTAGCTAATGCCATTATTATTGAGGTAAATCAAACTATCAACCAATTAATTGATGAAAATGTTATAAATGAAGCTATTTCAAAAATTGATATACCACTTGGTTCATTAGTATCAAAAGCTATATTTAGTAATTCAGGGCCTAACATAAGTATTAAAGCAATACCGATAAGTTCATATAAAAGTAATATATATACTAAGACTAAATCACTAGGAATAAACAATTCAAACTTTGAAGTTTATGTTAATATTAAAATAGATGTTCAAACCTTAATTCCCTTAAAAGAACAATCCATTAACTATGAAAGTAACGTATTACTTGGTTCAATATTAATCCAAGGCGAAATACCTTATTACTACTATTATAGTGGTACTGGAACAATCGAAGCTCTGCCTCAATAAAAATAAATAACAAATTAATACCCTAAATCTTTAAAATGGTGTATAATATCGTTATAAATAGGTGAATATTATGAAAAATGACGAAACAGTAAAATTAATCAAAAAAACAATAAAGAAGATTAGACCATATTTAATTGCTGATGGAGGAGACATTGATTTCATAAAGTATGAAGATGGTCTTGTATATGTAAAATTACTTGGTGCTTGCTTAGGTTGTTCATCAAGTGGTGACACAATTACTAATAGTGTTGAAGCACTATTACTTGAGGAAGTTCCTGGAGTAATTGGTGTTGAAGTAGTTGAAGAAGTTGAATAGGGGGGATTAGCTTGAAACCAGGCGATATTGTAAACGGCAAAATTACTAATATATTAGGGTATGGCGCTTTTGTAGTTGTTGGTGATTATGATGGCTTAGTACATATATCAGAGTTCTCTGATAATTTTGTAAAAAACATTAATGACTTTGTGAAAGTTGGCCAAGAATTAAGATTGAAAGTTATCGAAGTAGATGAAGAAAATCATCGCGTAAAATTAAGTTATAAACAACTTCATAAAACAAGAGGAGTAAAATGCCGAGTTCCTGAATATGAAGTAGGGTATAAACCAATTGCGGAAAAACTACCTTCTTGGATAGATGAATATAAAAATGATAAGAAAGATTAAATTAATAGCTACATTATCTATATTATTTTCAATATTTTTATTTACAAGTTGTAAAAAAAGCAACAAAACAATTGTAGAAGATTACCCCCAAGTAGATGAAAATCATATATATGTAAAAATTGATGTTAAAGAATTAAAAAATAAAATAAATAATCAAGAAACCTTTTTTCTTGTTATGGGTTTCCCAAAATGTTCGTGGTGTCAAAATCTAATGGGACCACTTAATGATGTAGCAAAAGAAGAAAATATTGAGGTAATCTATTATCTTGATATTAAAGAGATACGGGATAATACTTTTGCAAAAGGTCATAAGGATTTTGAAAAATTATCAAATACCGTATTTAAAGAAGTGTTAATCAAAAAAACTAAGAAAATAAATTCACCAACAACAATGAAAATTGAAAGTGGTGTTCTTACTAAATATCATGTAGGTACGGTTGATTCTCATCTTCCTAACGAACGTGGTGTTTTAGAACCTTTAACTACCACCCAAAAAGAAGAATTATTTATTATCCTAAAAGATTTGCTTAGTCAATCATAAAATTAATAGTTAAAAATAAAATGAAATGGTGATTAAATGAAAACTAATAAACAAATCATTTTATTTTTAACTTTTATGCTTTTAATAATATTATCATTAACTGTTTATCATACAGTCAAAGCAAACCAAGAAGAATCTCTTTTATTTGTATATCTAGATCCAGGTCATGGTGGCTTTGATGGTGGCGCAACGTCAATAGATAAAAGTATATGTGAAAAAGATATAAACCTAAAGGTTTGTTTTTACTTAAAAAACTACTTAGAAAAAACTAATATTGTAGTAAAAATGACAAGAAACAAAGATGTGGCTCTTTCTAAAAGTAAGAAAGAAGATATCCATAAAAGAGTAGAGTTAATAAATAAATCAAATTGTGACATCTATCTAACGATTCATGCAAATGCTTATCCGAGTAGTTCAGTAAGAGGTTTTCAAACCTTTTATAGTAGTAATAAACAACAAAATGAATATCTTGCAAAAACTATTCAAACCAGTTTGCAAATGTTAGATAAAGAAAATAAACGTTTACCCAAAATAATAACAGGTAAATATGTACTTGACAATACCACAAAAATAGGCTGTCTAGTAGAAATAGGTTTTTTAACCAATGAAATAGATTTACAAAAACTAACTGATGATACATATTTAGAAAAAATGGCATTTCAAATATATTTAGGCATACTAAACTATATCGAAGAAAGTAGGCAAATATGAATGAATTAAAAATACAAATAAAATCAATAGAAGAAATGTGGGACTTTGCGAAAGACCTAGTTAAATATTGCAAACCAAATCAAGTAATAGCTTTAAACGGTGATTTAGGAGCAGGTAAAACAACCTTTACAAAAGGAATTGGTCAAGCACTAGGTGTTGAAAGAGTAATCAATAGTCCAACCTTTACTATTATGAAAATATATGATGTAACGAATCACGTAAACGATATAAAAAAACTATATCATTTAGACGTATACCGTATAGGTAGCAGTAATGATGACTTTGAATTAGAAGAATATTTTTATCAAAATGGTCTTACTATTATTGAATGGGCTAACATCATTGAAGATTTACTACCAGAAGATACTTGGGTAATTAATATATATCGCTTAAGTGATGTTAAACGTTTAGTAGAATTAAAGAACTTTCCAGATGAAGTAGTTAAAACAATAGGAGAAAAATATGAAATTGTTAATAGATAGTTCAACTAATTATTCTTTTTTAGCCTTGTATGATAATCAAGTTATTGATACAATGGTTAGACAAGGTAAAAATGATCATTCAGAAACTCTAATAGATTGTCTTGAAAAACTATTAGAAAAAAACAATGTTGATACAAAAGATATAAATGAAATTTTAGTTGGAAGAGGCCCAGGTTCATATACTGGTGTAAGAATTTCGGGTACTATTGCCAAAGTATTAGCACTTGTTAGAAATTGTAAATTATATAGTTTTTCTACTTTAGATCTACTACTTTGTCATAAAGTAGGTACAAGTGGTACATATATAGCAAGAATAGTAGCTAAGAAAAACCATAGTTACTATAAAGTTGCAACTATAACTAATAAAGAAATTAAAGTCATTGTTGATGATGCATTTAGCATTGATACTGAACTTGTAAAATATGATGATTTAACTAAAATTGAAGTTAATGATGAATTATTTGAAAATGCAAGTGAACTTGCAAAAAACATTGTAGAATTAAAGTTGTACAAAGAAGAAGACGTTTTTAACTACGTTCCTAATTACTTAAGAAGTGAAATAAATGGTTAATGTAAGAAAAATGGAATTTCGCGATATCAAAAAAGTGGTTGAACTAGAAGAAAAATATTTATTGGAATCACTAGGTGAAAAACTACTTGCAAGCGAATTATCTGAAAAAAATAATGGTGTTTCTTTTTATGTAATAGAAAATGACGATGTAGTCATTGGTTATATTGGAAGATATTATTTTTTCCAAGAAGCCGAAGTACTAAACTTTGTTGTTGATGAGAGTTATCAACGTCAAGGATATGGACAAAAACTATTTGATAAAATGGTTAAAGATATGAAAGATGTAAAAAAAATTACACTAGAAGTAAGAGCATCTAATATTAAAGGTATTAACTTTTATACCAAAAACGGCTTTAAACAAGTTGGAGTGCGTAAAAAGTATTACAAGAACGGTGAAGATGCATTATTACTACTAAAGGAGTTTATATGAAAATTTTAGCAATAGAATCAAGTTGTGATGAAACTAGTGTTGCCATTGTTGAAGATGGTAAAACGGTTTTATGCAATGTTGTATATACACAAATTGAAATTCATAAATTATATGGTGGAGTAGTACCAGAAGTCGCAAGCAGAAGACATATTGAAAAAATCACATATGTAATTGACGCTGCAATGAAAGAGGCTGGTTTAACATATGATGACATTGATAAAATAGCAGTAACTGCAGAACCAGGATTAATTGGTTCGTTAATGGTTGGTATCAATGCGGCAAAGACCATTGGACTTGCCTATCACAAACCAGTAATAATGGTTAATCATATATATGGTCATATATATGCAAACTACTTAGAATCTGATTTTAGTTTTCCATTGATTGCTTTAGTTGTTTCAGGAGGTCACACTGAACTAGTGTATATGAAAGATCATTATGATTTTAAAGTACTTGGTGAAACTCTTGATGATGCTGTAGGGGAAGCTTATGACAAAGTTGCAAGAGTTGTGGAAGTAGGATATCCAGGTGGTCCAATTTTAGATAAAATGGCTGCACTTGGTAAACCTACATATAAACTACCACACATAAAACTAGCTAAAGATAGTTACGATTTTAGTTTCTCAGGTTTAAAATCTGCAGTAATCAACTTACATAATAAATGTAAAGAAAGAAATGAAACTCTAAACTATAATGATTTAGCTTGTAGTTTTCAAGAAGCAGTTATTGATGTACTAGTATCAAAAACCATAATGGCTGCCAAAGAATTCAATGCCAAACAAGTATTGATTGCGGGAGGTGTTGCCGCAAACAAAGGTCTTCGTAGTAAAATGAAAGAAGAAATGGATAAAATTGGTGTTAAACTAACGGTACCAAGTATCAAAAATTGTACTGATAATGCCGCAATGATTGGTGTTGCTGGTTACTTCCAAGATTTAAAAGCAAATAAATTATAATACATAAGCATATCCCTGAAATGTTAAATAGGTGATATGCTTTTTAATTCAAATAAACAAAGTTTAATTTTTATAAAAAATGTTGCATTTTAATGGGTAATAGTGTATAATGATATTGTGAAATTAAAAGAAAGGAAAATAAAAAATGAATAAAAAAAGAAGTATTACAATTAAAATTGTTTTATTACTTGCTGTAGTATGTTTAGCAGGCTTCTTTACAGCATGCGCAAAGAAACGCACTGTTGTTTTTGATAGCTGTGGTGGTACAGCAGTAGAAACTGTAACTGTAAAAAATAAGGGGACAGTACAAAAACCAGCTGATCCAACAAGAGAAGGTTATACTTTCGAATATTGGACATTAGATGGTGAAAAATTTGATTTCAGCACTAAAATTACTAAAGATATAACTCTAGTAGCTGTATGGAAAGAAATCTCTGTAGAGCCTGTTAAAAAGGTTGCTACTCCTACAAATGTTGTAATTAATGGAAACGTTGTAAGTTGGAATGCGGTAGAAGGTGCAACAGGTTATATCGTATATGTTGATGGCGTTGCAAAAGAAGTAACAACTACTTCATATACTCTTGAAAATACAGATAAAATTGAAGTATTAATTTGCGTTGCTGCAAAAGATGCAAAGTCAGTATCTGAATTATCAACTAGTGTTGTATATCGTAATGAAATTGATGAAGCTAAAGTACAAGAAGTAATCGAAAAATTTAATTTACCTGCAACAGGATATGAAGAAAGCGTAAAAGAACTTGCATACGCTTTAGCAAAATATAATGTTACTCCCGAAGAATTATTAGCTCTTGCAAATGGTAGCGAAAATCCTTTAGAAAATATTTTAGCAATATTACAAGCTGATAACGCTAAAGAATTATTAGAAATATCAGCTATATATGGTTGCATATTAGGACAAATATCATTAGATCAACAAGTAGGCACAAAACCTGAATTATCAGAAAGTAGTGCAACTATGCTTGAAGAATTATATCGTAAACTAATTGAAGAAAAATTATATACTCCTTCAACTATGTATGAAAAATATTCAGATGATAAATACTTTGTTGAACAATTAGCTCCATATATCTTAAAATCTACCAAAACTAATAGTTACTACTTTGAATTATCAAGTGTAATTGATAAAATTTGTGAAAATGCAAAATGTTCAGTATATCGTAACGGTGACGAAATCGTTGTTGAAATTTCTAAAGAAGAAAAATTAACAATAAAAATTTCAGACATAGCTGCCTATGGTAATTATTTCTACCAAGGAAAAAATAATTCAGATTCAAGTGCAAAATTTGAAGCGTATACTGCCGCATTAGATGAATTATATAGTTGTGTTATTAATCAAAACGAACAATATGAAGCTTTATCAAAAGCTTTAAAAGAACAATTACGTGATGTTAGAGCATGTATTTCTGTTAATGGTCAAACAATAGTTGATGTTGTAAATCAAGTATTATCAGTTCAAGTTGCTTTAGCTCCAATTATTGAAGCATTTGGAAATTTAGGCGATGAAATGAACCAAGCAATGGCAGATCTTTCATTATTACCTGCATTCTTAGAAAAAGTAGTTGGTTTGAAAAATCAAGCAATTGATATCATCAGTTCAGTTTTACCTACAAAAGAACAATGCGAAGCAATTGATTCAATCTTAGAACAATTAGCTAATTTATTAGCACCTATCGTTGGTGATTCTGTTAGTAAAGATATTTCTAAACTTGGATCATATTCTGTAGTTGAAAGTTTAAATAAAGTTCTTGCATTCTTAAAATCTATTGATACTAAGAATTATGACATTGAAGCAGTTATAAAAGCATATTTATTAGGCTCAAGTTTAGATATGGATAAAGCTAATGCTGAACTTGCTAAATTAGTAAATAATTTAATCGCTGCATTAAAAGATGTTATTACTTCATATGAAATAAGTGCAGAAGAATTATCTCTTATGTTTGAATCTCTTTCAGAAGTTTTACCTACTATAAATGAAATTCAAGTTGCATTAGGTATAAAACTTAACGAAGAAGAAATCAATAAATTTATCACTATTATTGGTAGATTCATTACTTATATCGATGCTAAGAAAGTAACAGCTGAAGATGTTAGTACAATTGTTAGATTTATTATGAGTTCAATTTCTGAAAAACCCGGTGATAAAGAAATCATTGCATTAGTAATGGAAATATTACTTCCAAAAGTAATTGATTATATTGATACTGATTTAGTAGACGAACTTGCTCCATACATTAAATCATATTTTGAATATTTATATTTAACAAGTGGTGAAAAAATTGATGGTGATAAACTTGTTTCTGCATTACGCAATAACATTGAAGGATTTAAAGAACTTATTTTAGTTGCTTCAAATGCAAGTAAATATAGTGATGTAGAAGATTTAGAAGCATTATTAGATATGTGGATTGAAGTTGCAAATGATACTGCAAAACTTAATAGAATTACTAAGGCTATTAAAGAACTTAACGATGTATTAGACCCTGATTCTGAAATGGATTTATACCTTCAATTAGTTGATGAAAATCTTGTAGCTAATCTTACTGCCGCAAAACAATTAATAGGTAAACATAACTATGAATTTACCGAAGAAGATAGAGCTATACTTTCAAAAATTAATTGTATAATTAGTTGGGAATATCCAGAAAATGATATAACAGAAGTTGCTAGTATTTCTATTGTTAAAGAAGAAGATAAAATTATCGTTACAATTTTACCTGGTTTAACCGATGTTCAATTCTTAAGCACATACGCTTATCTTGATGTATATCTTGTTGAAGGTGGTTACAAATCAAAATATTTAGGTGAAGTAACTTATGATCAAGATGGAAAAGTTGCAATAATAACAATAAGAGCATCTGATCTTCAACAAATTAGTGAACTTAATTATACTAAATGTGTTTTACAACTTAACACTATTGCTGTAAAAGGTGTAAGCTATTCATTCGAAACAGAAATAGATTTAACTGAAATGGCATCATACACTAAATAGTAAAGGATTAAAATACCTATTCTAACGAATAGGTATTTTCTCTTAAAAAATTTCTTTTATTTTGATATAATTCAATAAACTTGATATAATATATATGTATGAATAATTTAAGGAGGTAAAAAATTATGCCATATATTGTTGATATTTACGCACGTGAAGTTTTAGATTCAAGAGGTAATCCAACTGTTGAAGTTGAGGTAACTACTGAATCTGGATGCGTAGGACGTGCAATAGTTCCAAGTGGTGCATCAACTGGTGAACACGAAGCTTTGGAACTTAGAGATAAAGATGAAAAACGTTTTTTAGGTAAAGGTGTATTACAAGCAGTTCAAAATGTAAATGAAGTAATAGCACCAGAACTTATTGGTTATGATGTTACTAGCCAAATGTCAATTGATCAAGTAATGTTAGAACTTGATGGTACTAAAAACAAAGAAAAATTAGGTGCAAATGCTATATTAGGTGTTTCAATGGCAGTCGCAAGAGCTGCAGCTGAATACTATGATATGCCTTTATATAACTATTTTGGTGGTTTCTTTGCACATACACTACCAACTCCAATGATGAACATTTTAAATGGTGGTGCACATGCTTCATGGTGTATCGATATTCAAGAAATAATGATAATCCCTGCAGGTGCTAAAACATTTAAACAAGCAATTCAAATGGGAGCTGAAGTATTCCATCATTTAAAAACTGTACTTAAGAAAAGGGGTTTATCTACTGGTGTAGGTGATGAGGGAGGTTACGCTCCAATTCTTTCTTCAAATGAAGAAGCATTATCACTTGTAAGTGAAGCAATCAAAAATGCTGGTTATACACTTGGAAAAGATATATTCTTTGGACTAGATGTAGCTTCAAGTGAATTCTATGATAAGGAAAAACAAGTTTACGTTCTAAAGAGCGAAAACAAAGAACTTACAACTAATCAAATGATTGATTACTTAGAAGACTTAGTAAAAAAATATCCTATCATATCAATTGAAGATGGTCTTGCCGAAGACGATTGGGCTGGATGGAAAACTCTTACTAAACGTTTAGGTAAAAAGGTTCAATTAGTTGGTGATGATTTATTTGTAACAAATACCGAAAGATTATCTCGCGGAATAAAAGAACAAGTTGCTAATGCAATTCTAATTAAAGTAAATCAAATTGGCTCATTAACTGAAACTTTTGCGGCAGTTGAAATGGCCAAAAAAGCTGGCTATACCGCAATCATATCTCATAGAAGTGGTGAAACAGAAGATACAACAATTGCTGATATTGCTGTAGGATTAAATACTGGTCAAATTAAAACAGGCTCACTTTCAAGAACTGACAGAATTGCCAAATACAATCAACTAATTAGAATTGAAGATGAACTTCAAGAAACCGCAACATTTGCAGGACTTGATGCGTTCTACAATATTGAATTAAAAAAATAAAACGGTCATTTGACCGTTTTATGTGTTTTTTATTAGACGCTTTTTGAGAAATAAATCTAAAAAGATACTTAAACCAATTAATATAATGAAGATTGCTCCAATTGCAAAACCAATGTGCATAAAGAACTCAGCGGTTAAAACATTGGTTAACGTATCGGTATAACTAAATGATAAAGCAAGTTTAACTTTAGAACTATCTGGAAAGATAATTTTGTGAAATACTTCAAATGCTGTATCAAAATCAATCATAGCGAATAAGCCTATTAAGATAGTTGCAACACCGAAAACAATAAGGGTTCTTAAATATACGTTTAGTAGAATGTTAAATGAATGTTTTCTAGTCAATATTAAATAAACTAGACATAAAACAAAAATAACAATACATATATAACATAACTTAATACCACCGATAAATAATACTTTTACATCAGCCATATGCACAATAGCTTGTTCAGAGAAGAAATCAACTTTTCCCTCATCTGTATCAACTTGAAATTGCATACTTTCAACTTTTTCACTATATAAGTAGTCAATTATATGGTTTGTAGCATTAACAATATCTTCATCAGTTACTTCATGATATGGAACATAGTAACTCATATAGTTTCCATCTTTATCATAACAGTAACAAGTTCCTCCTCTGAAGCTTGTTTCTTGAAGAATTTGTTTCACATTGTTTTTCTTGTGTTCACTTAAATAATAAGATTTCGATTTAGCAATTGGTAGTACCGCAACACATCCTAGTAATATAATAAAAGTAATTGAAAAGATGATACTTACGATATAATCAATAATTCTAATTTTCTTCATTTACAGGTTCCTCACATATATTTACTGCTATTTCTTCAACTGGAAATATTTTAGTTCCAAAGAAGAAAAATACAATATATGAAATAATGAATAATAATTCAAGTATTAATATAACAAAGAATAATATATGTAAGTTACCTTTAGAGTTACTTCCTAAAACTTTGGTTGCTGATAATATAAAGGCATTAATAGCTGCTTTTTCCATTTCAGCAGGTCCCTTAGTATTTGAATAGAAACCTAATATTTCATCCATTTTATAGGCATTATAACAACCAGTTACTTCAGTTTTTTTAGGTTCAGTAATGTTTTTAGTTTGATAAAAATTGTAATGATAGTAATAACTAGCAGTATCTTCGATAACAACACTATTTGTAAGTTTAATATATACTTTGCCATAAATAGGTTGATATAGATAGTGACTACTACCATTAGTTGTTTCGAATGATAATACGTTATTTTCATCAACATATACATGAACTAAATTATCGTCTATCGTGTAATCAAAATTTGCACCAGCATTAACAAGTTTAGTTACTTGTTTAGTAGAAACATTGTTATTAACGCCGTTACCAATCATCCCAAAGAATACTAAGCTTAAGACGAAAATAAAACAAGAAAGATAAAGAATCATAAAATTATGTTTCTTACATTTATTTAAAAAGTTATTTTTGTAAACAACTTCTGTAACAACTAATTGGTTTTCTTCTTCAGGAGTATCGGTAGTTTCGGATTCAGTTTGAACAATTTTATTAGTAGTTTTTAATTTTTCTTCTATTTGTTTTCTAAAAATTAAGACAACAATTCCGAATACTAATAAAATGATACTCATAAGTTGAGAAGGACTTAAAGCACCAAATGGGCTAGAACCTCTATCATCACCTCTAAAGTATTCTAATAAGAAACGGAATACATTATATCCAATTAAATACCATGCGGTACGATTTTTCTTTACCCCAAAAAGTAATATTGCAAAAAGAATAAATAAGAATACTGATTCAAATAATTGCGTAGGATATATATTTTCATATCCCAATTCAGTTGGATATATCATTGATAAGAATGTGCCTTGTGGAACAACCTTTCCATAACAACATCCACCAAAGTAGCAACCAAGTCTACCAAAAGCATGGGCAATACATATTCCAATGGCGATGAAATCAAAATAGAAGAATACTTTATCTCTTTCAGTTTTCATAAATATTGGATAAATAATGAAAAAGCAAATAATTCCACAGAATAATCCACCAGAGAAAGTAACACCGCCTTGATCCCAAAGCATTTGAAATGAAGTACCATGCTCTTTCATATAAGATATGCTGTGCCATAAAGTGTCAAATACGTGTGCACCTAAAGCGAAAACAATTCCTGATATACCACCGATAAGTATGATATTATCAATTGTTCTTTCATTGACATGATTCTTTCTTAATAAATGTATTAATAATATAACAAAAAATAAAACACCAGTTGCGATTAGAGTTCCAAAAGTCGGAATGCTAAACACACCAAAAAGTTTAAGAGTGTCATGCATAGATTTACCTCCAAATTTTATAATTAATATAGTTTATTATAACATATTTTGTATAGTTGTAAACAAAAAAGCAAAAATAAAAGGCTAAATATTTAATTTAGCCATTTGCACGTTTTAGGAATCCTTTGTAATCGGGTAATTCATAATCTTCGTAATATGTTGTTGATGATAAATCTTGAATACAGTGAATATCACCAAGAGGAGCTTTATTAGTTAAATATTCTTCGTGATTATCAAATGATATAAGACGGAAATTTGCGTCAATTACGATAGTTAACATAACTACTTCAAAAGTTGGATAACTAGATAATCCTCCAAAAACTTTCATTTGTTTTTTCAATTCTTTAGTTGTTGTAGTTGTATTTAGATTAAACTTAAACTCAAGTTTGTTGGCATTCACAACTCTTGAAGAAGAAATGATATCAGCCTCAGTAATAATATAATTAAAAACTGTACTGTATGTTGGTAATTTACCAAAAGTTTCTTTATACTTTAAATCAGTTGTTTTTAATGTTTTTTTATTTTCACTATCATAGAAATAAACTTGATTACCGATAGTATAAGAAGTATGATAATGGTTAACAAATGCTGAAGTAGAAGATATATTATTATACATATTTCTATTAATTGAATAAAGAGTAGTTTCAGTATTTTGATTATAAGGTATAAAACCAGCTTTCGTAGTAGTTTTACCTGTAGTCTTTATATAAAAATTATCAATTTTATCTAATTCACTAAGGGTATTCATTAACACTTCAATATCAGTTAAATTATTGAACTTAGCAATTTCTTCTTCCGTATATTGATTTTTAGTATTTTTGTTATTTTTATTTCCTGTTTCACTAGTTGTACAGCTTCCTAAAGTTACTAAACCAGCGGTAAGTAGACCTGCGGTAAACAAGTGAACTAATGACGTTTTTATTGTAGTTAAATTCATATTTTTCCTCACTTAAAAAATCTAGTATATATTTTATCAAAAAATGACTTTTTCTTCAAGAAATAAATGTTATAAAAAACCAACAAATAAAAAATAATTGACTAATTTGAAAAAAAAAGATAAATGTTATATAATATCTAAAATGAAGGGTGATTGATATGTTGATGAACTTTAAGAAAATAAATCATGATATATTGTTATTAGACATTTGTTGTAATTTTATTAACAACGAATCAATATTAGAAAAATGGCACTACATAAATAACATATATAATGACCTTCAAAAAAATAGAGAAATATATCAAAAAGATAATACTAATAAAGTTGCTAAAAACTATTTAGATAATGATAATTTTACTCTTCAGCACATAATACCAGAAATAAAAGAAGACATATATCAATATATATCCCCTACTATGTTTTTGTATATCGATAATTTAAAGAATAATGAATTATCAATAGTTTCATCTAGATTAAAAGAAGATTTAAAACAAGGTAGTAATTTAAATGAAGTAATAAAACAACAATTAGAAATTGCTAAACCAATGTTAATGGAACTGTTTAAAAAGTTACACCAAAATGTTGTTTTTTTAGTAGAAGAAAAAGAATTAAAAAGTTTACCCAAATCATTAGTGATTGGTGAATTTCCTAAGTATGAACTAAATACTACAAACTTTAAAAATATATATAATATGATGAATAGTGTAATCAAAAAAATAAACAAAACTGATGAATACTTTAATGAACTAGTAGTTTTAAAGAAAGTATATATTGAAATAATAGCTGGAGAGAATATATGTTACAAAAAGTAATTGAGAGTCTAGTTCAAATTTTAAACCAAGATGGTTATACCAATATTGTAGTAAGTGATACAATTAAACATGCAAATTTCACTGATTATGAAAAACGTCTTTACACTAAACTTGTATACGGTGTAGTTGAAAATAAAATATTATTAGATTATCTTGTTCAACCACTAACTAGTGGGAAAAGAATCAAACCATATTTGAAGAATGCAATTAGGGTTGGAGTATATAGTATAGATTATTTAAATATTCAAGATCACTATATCGTAAATAGTTTGGTTCAAACAGTTAAGAAAAAAGATTATAAAGCCTCAACTTTCTTAAATGCGATATTAAGAAAATATCTTGAGCTACCAAAAAGAAAAATTGCAACAGGTAATTATCTACAAGACTTGTCAATAAAATATAGCATAAATTTAGAATTAGTTGAATTATTACAAAAGCAATATCCTGATTGTATTGAAGAGATACTAAGTGTAAAACAAGATAGTAAACAAAGCTATCGAATTAATACTCTAAAGACTAATAAAGAAGAAATAGCAAATTTATTAAATTCAAAAGGAATAGATTACCAAATAATTGATGATGTAATTTTAATAACTAAAGAAAATCTAATAAACGATGAACTATTTAAAAATGGCTTGATAGTTGCGCAAGATGCATCAAGCATAAAAGTTGGATTAGTACTTAACCCTAATATAAATACTAGCATATTAGATATGTGTAGTGCTCCAGGTTCAAAAGCAATGCATTTAGCCGCAATCTTAAATAACACAGGAAAAATTATTGCTTGTGATATCTATGGACATAAAGTTAAATTAATTGAAGAAAATGCTCAAAAACTAGGAGTTACAAATGTAGTTGCAAAGCTACTTGATGGTAAAAACAGTAGTTTTGAAAAACCATTTGATTATATATTAATGGATGTACCATGTTCAGGTTTAGGGGTATTAAATCATAAACCCGATATAAAGTACCAAATGACGATTGAAAAAATTAATAGTATAAAAAAAGACCAAGAACAAATTGTTGAAAATGGCTTGAAATATTTAAAAAAGGGTGGTATTGTACTATATAGTACATGTACTATAAACAAAGATGAAAATGAACTATTCATTGAAAAATTGTTAAGAAAACACCCTAATTTTAAAATATTAGAAGAATTAAAATATTTACCAACATCAACTAATGATGGCTTTTACATTTGTAAATTAAAGGAGACAACCAATGAAGAATGATATTTATAACTATACGTTAGAAGAACTTTCCGAATATTTCAAAACAATTGGTGAAAAGCCATTTAGGGCTACTCAAGTATTTGAATGGTTATATCGTAACCGAGTTACTTCATTTAAAGATATGACTAACATATCACAAAAGTTGATTACAAAATTAGAAGATGAGTTCGAAATTAAGCAACTTGAAATTGTAACAAAACAAGTATCAAAAGATGGTACTACTAAATATTTGTTTAGACTAGAAGACAATAAACTAATCGAAACCGTATTAATGCGACACAACTATGGTAATAGCGTATGTGTTACTAGTGAAGTTGGTTGTAATATGGGATGTGTTTTTTGCGCAAGCGGTGAGCTTGGTAAAGTTAGAAACTTGACGCTTGGTGAAATGGTTTTACAAGTATTAATGGTTCAACGTGATTTAGACGAAAACTATCAACGAGTATCTAACATCGTTGTTATGGGAATAGGTGAACCATTTGATAATTATGAAACGGTTCTAAAGTTTTTACAAGTTGTAAACTATGCTAAAGGCTTAGAAATAGGTGCACGTCATATAACAGTTTCAACTTGTGGAATTGTTCCCAAAATTAAGGAATTTGCTAACTTCCCTCTTCAAATAAATCTTGCAATTAGCTTACATGCACCAAATGATGAAGTGAGAAATCAAATAATGAAAATTAATAAAAGATACAAAATAGAAGAAGTAATTGAAGCAGTAAAAGAATATATCAAAGTAACTAATCGTAGAATTACTTTTGAATATATATTATTAAAAGGAATAAACGATACACCAAAACTAGCAAACCAATTAGCTGATTTAGTAAAAGACATTAATTGTTATGTTAATTTAATACCATACAATGAAGTTTCGACTAAGCCATTCAAGAAAACATCAAGCGAAGACGCTCAAAGATTTTTTGAAATTCTTCATCAAAGAGGAATCAATGCAACATTAAGAATGGAACATGGGTCTGACATTTCAGCTGCTTGTGGTCAGCTTAGGGCAAAAAAAATATTAGAGGAAAATAATGAATAAAGCATTAGTTATTTGTTTAATTTCAGGAGAATATACACTATACGATTTATCAACTTCAAAAACTCTGCTTGCTAAACCAAGAGGAGTTTTTAGAAATAATCAAACTACGGTAAAAGTAGGAGATATTGTTTATTACGAAGATGGTAATCCCTTCGCAACAATTGTAAAAGTAGAACCACGTAAGAATGATCTTGTAAGACCTACTATTGCCAATATTGATCAAGCAATGGTTGTAACCTCAGTAAAAGAACCCGATTTAAATTTAAATTTGTTAGATCGTTTTATTGCAATACTTGAATATAACGATATAGTTCCAATCCTAGTATTCAATAAAATTGATTTACTTGATAAAGATGATAATTTAGATGATACCCTTGATTATTACCATAAGATAGGATATCAAGTATTTAAAACGACAACCAAAGAACAACATTTAATTGAAAAATTAAAACCATTAATGGCTAATAAAATAAGTGTTATCACTGGTCAAAGTGGGGTTGGCAAAAGTAGTATTTTAAATATCCTAGATGAAAAATATATGCTTGCAACAAACAACATTTCTAAAGCTCTTAATCGTGGTAAGCATACAACTAGGTATACTGCCCTTTTACCATTTGAAAATGGTTGGGTTGCAGATAGCCCAGGGTTTGGTATCATTGATTTTTCAGACATGACTGAAGTAGACTTATCACATAGCTTTATTGAATTTTTCAACGCTTCAAATAAATGTAAATTTAAGGGTTGCCTACATTTAAATGAACCATCATGTGAAATAAAAAAACTAGTTGAGGAAAAAACAATCCTAACTAGTAGATATGAAAATTATGTTCAAATGATTAATGAAATAAAAATAAAAAGAAAGTGGTGATATATATGCAAATAGCTCCATCAATATTATCGGTTCTTAATAAAGATTTAACTAGTATCCTAAATAAAGTTGAAAGTTCAGGTATTAAATATATTCATTTAGATGTAATGGATAATATATTTGTACCTAATAAAACTTTTGATGATTGTTTAATAAAAAATTTGCGAAAAAAAAGTAACTTAATTTTTGATACGCACTTAATGATTGAAAAACCAGAACTATTTGTAGAAAACTATATAGATGCAGGATCAGATATCATTACGTTTCATTTAGAGGCCACAACCTCACCAAATTTTGTAATTGAAACAATTCATCGTGCTAATAAAAAAGTTGGTATATCAATAAAACCTAAAACACCAGTAGAAGAATTAATACCATATCTTAATGATGTTGATTTAGTTCTAATAATGAGTGTTGAACCAGGCTTTGGTGGTCAAGCATTTATGGCTGATATGCTAGAAAAAGTTAAATGGTTAAAAAAATATCAAAAGGAAAATAATAAAAATTTCTTAATTGAAATAGATGGTGGCATAAACCAAACTAATTATAACTTATGTAAAAAAGTAGGTTGTGATATAGTAGTAATTGGTACTTACTTTTTTAAAGATGATAACTATGAAAAAACAATAAAGGAGTTGGAACAATATGAAAATAATAATTGTTGCTAATTCACCTAAAAAATCTTTCAAAGAAATGTATCACTTAAATCCGTCTGATTATTTTATTGGACTAGACGGAGGAGCAATGGAATTATTAGAACGTAGAATCAAACCTGATATTGCAATAGGTGATTTTGACAGTACTAATTTCTTACAAGAAATTGAAAAGAATGCTATTGAAACTAAAATTTTTCCAGCCAAGAAAAATGAGACTGATTTAGAATTAGCCTTTATGTATCTTAAAAACATTCAAGGTGCAACTAACTTAAACATTGAAGTATATGATGCATTATCAGGAAGATTAGATCATGAACTTGTAGCAATCAGATTACTTGCAAAATACAATGAATATAAAGTAAAGTTAATTGATAAAGAAAATACTATAGAGCTATTGAAAGAAAAAAAAGTAGGTGTTGTAAATAAAAATGCAAAATATTTTTCAATCTTTCCGATAGGAGAAGCTAGTATTAGCATTAGAAATGCCGCATATGAATTAAACAATGTAACAATAAGTGAAAATGACACTTATACTGTAAGTAATGCCCCACTTAAAAATGATATTGAACCAACTATATATGTTCATAGTGGTATGGTATATTTATTTACAATTAAGTAATTTATTAGAATAAATTTTTATTAATAACATATATTGTATTAATAGGAGGAACTATATGCGATTTTATGTTATTAAGCTACCTAAATTTATTTCTAAAATTATCAGTTTCTTTAGTAATTTGTTTTCAAAAAAAACTAAAAAATCATAAAAAGAGGGGTAACCCTCTTTTTATAAAAAAATAAAACTGTACTTTAAGTACAGTTAATTATTAAGCGCGTTCAATTGAACCATTCTTAAGACCAGTACGTAGAGCACGAGTAGAAACGTACACTCTAATTACACGACCTTTTTCATCTTTAATACGAACTTTTTGAAGATTAGGTTTCCAAGTACGACGACTTGCTTGTAAAGAGTGAGAACGATTATTTCCGGCTTTAGGTCCTAAACCTGTAACATAACATTTTGCCATATAATGAGTTCCTCCTTGATTGATACTTTTTCTTGTTCTATTATACCAAAAAAAAGTAATAATTGCAACTAAATTACTATATAAAAGTATAAAAGTTAGTGCATATGGTTTGTAATAATTAATAAAAAAAATACATAAAATGTCTTGAATATTGATGTTTTAACTAAAAAAACGGTACAAAAATCAAAAAAATGTATCAATATTATAGTGAATGGTTTTATATTGCTTGCAAAAAAGTAAAAAATGTGGTAGAATATACTAGCATTTTAAAATATACCTATATAAGGAGGACCATTATGCAACATAAAACAATCGATGGCGAACTGTTTAAACAGCTAGTTATCAACGGTGCTGCTAATTTGTCAGTTAACTATAAAGAGGTTGACGCTTTAAATGTATTCCCAGTTCCAGATGGTGATACTGGCACAAACATGCGTATGACAATTGAAGCAGGCGCAAACGAAATTAAGCAATTAGATTCAAAATCAATATATGAAATATCTAAAAAACTATCTAGAGGAATGTTAATGGGGGCACGTGGTAATTCTGGCGTTATCTTATCACAATTCTTTAGAGGAATATATAAAGGATTCAAAGGTCCAAATGGAACAGGACTTGATGAAGTAAGTACAAAAGAATTTTCAAAAGCATTTATATCTGGTGTAGAACAAGCATATCATGCGGTAATGAAACCAGTAGAAGGAACTATTTTAACTGTAGCACGCGAATCATCTAAAAAAGCCTATCGTGTTATGAAAAAAGGTTCAACACTTGAAGATTTCTTTAAAATCTTAATTGATGAAGCTCATGCTTCACTTGGTAGAACTCCAAGTTTATTACCAGTTTTACAAGATGCAGGAGTAGTAGACTCTGGTGGTGCTGGATTAGTTTACATTTTAGAAGGTATGCAAAAGGCATTAAACGGCGAAGTAATCGAAGCTAATTCACAAGTAGCTCTTCATCAACCAGTTGTTAATGCAAGTTCATTCAACGCAGATAGCGAATTAGAATATGGTTATTGTACTGAATTTATTTTACAATTACAAAATAAAAAGGTTAATCCTGCAAAATTTGAAGTAAAGACTATTGTTGATTTCCTTGAAACATTAGGCGATAGTATTGTAGCATTAAAAGATGACGATATTGTAAAAGTACACGTACATACTAAAACACCGGGTGTTGTACTAAATCATTGCCAACAATATGGTGAATACGTAACAATTAAAATTGAAAATATGTCAGTTCAACATAATGAAGGTGCTATTACTAGTATAAATCCTGAACATCATGTTCAACAATGTGAATGTCCTGGATGTGTTGAAGCAAGAAAATCAGTAAACAGAAAGAAATTCGCGGTAGTAGCAGTTGCTTCTGGTCAAGGCCTAGTAAATGTATTTAAAGAAATGGGAGTTGACTATGTAGTTGAAGGTGGTCAAAGTATGAACCCATCTGCTGAAGACTTTGTTAAAGGTTTTGATAGCTTAAATGCTGAAAACATTATTGTTTTCCCTAACAACTCAAACATCGTTTTAACAGCTGAACAAGCCGCAAAATACTATGATAAAGCGAAGATCTATGTTGCACCTAGTAAAACTTTAGCACAAGGTTATTCTGCACTTACAATGCTAGATTTTAGTAGTAACGATATTGATACAATCTTAAATGATATCAAAGATGTAATCTCAAACGTAACTACCGGTTTAGTAACTTATTCAATAAGAAATGCAGAAATAGAAGGTGTACATATTAATGAAGGAGACTACATTGGTATTTGTAATGGAAAAATCGTAGTTTCTGAAAAATCACGCCTTGATGCCACAGAAGGTATCTTAGCTAATAGTGACATTGCCGAAAAAGAAATTATTACAATTATATACGGTAAAGATGTTGCTACTGAAGAATTAGAAGAGTTAAAAAATTATATTACTGAAACTTATCCTAAAGTTGAAATTGATACAATTTCAGGTAATCAAGAAGTATATAGTTATATACTCTCTATTGAGTAAAAAAAGAAAGTGGATTTACTCCACTTTTTCTTAAATAAAGAGGAGGGAAAGCATGCAAGAAGTAAAAAATACGACATTACATATATTACCAGAACATTTGCTTGCGGATGAGGATTATATCTTATCTAGATATATTACGATTTTCAAGAAAAAAGACATCTTGACAGTTGAAGACTTATTGCTTGATTTTCCGGTTAAATATGAAGACTTTTCCGTACATTCAATAAACGATGCGGTACTTGATGAACCAACAATATTAGAGGGAACAATTGTTTCAAAAGTAACCGTAAATTACCTAAAAAGTAAACTTTCAACTGTTGTATTTCAACTTGATGTAGAAGGTATAAAAATTAGATGTACGCTATTTAATAGAATATACCTAAAGGGTAAATTAAATTACGGATCAGTGATAAGAGTTCAAGGTAAATTCTACCAAAATATGAACAACTTTACAGTAAGTAATTTAGTTGTTTTAGATGAAATAAATCGTGATATTATTCCAACTTATCGTATCAAAGATATTTCGGAATCTAAATATTTAGAATTAATGAGTGTAGTATACCGAAAACATAAAGACGAAATCATTGAAACTTTACCAAAAGACTATATTGAAAAACATAATTTATTATCACTGAAAGATGCAATAAAAATAATGCATTTATCAGATAATCTTGATGAAATAAAAAAAGCACAAAAAAGAATAAAGTATGAAGAATTATTAAAGTATCAAGTATCAATGAAATATCTTCATTATATGCGACAAAAAGAAGACGATTGCCCCGCAATCAACTACGATGTAAAACTATTAGAGAAATTAAAAAATAGCTTATCATACGAATTAACCATAGATCAAGAAAAAGCAATAAGAGATATTTTAGCAGACTTAAAAGCCCACTTTGCAATGAATCGGTTATTACAAGGTGAAGTAGGTAGCGGTAAAACGATAGTTGCCATTATGACAATTCTTGCAACTGTATCAGGAGGATATCAAGCAGCTTTGATGTGTCCTACTGAAATTCTTTCTAAACAACATTACGATACATTAAGAAGTCAACTTGAACCATTTGATAATATAAATATTGCATTATTAACGGGATCTACGCCATTAAAAGAAAAAAGACAGATATTAGAAGGTCTCCAAAATGGTACTATCAATATTGTCGTTGGTACGCATGCTTTATTCCAAAAAGATGTAGAATACTACAATCTTGGTACTGTAATTGCTGATGAAGAACATCGCTTTGGGGTTAGACAAAGAGTTCTTATCAAAAATAAAGGTTTAGATGTTAACTACTTAAAAATGAGTGCAACACCTATCCCAAGAACCCTAGCAATCTCAGCCTATGGTGATACTGATATATCAATTATTAAGACAATGCCAAAAAATCGAAAAGCAGTTATAACAAAATATGTTGATAAAGAACATAAACGTGAAGTAATGGATCATATAAAAAATGAATTGAAAAATGGTCATCAAATATATGTAGTAACTCCACTTATTGAAGAATCGGAAGTTCTTGATACCGCAAATGCCACAAAGATATACGAAAATATGAAGCAATATTTTGCGGGAATAGCAACAGTAGGATTAATTCATGGCAAACTAAAACCAGATGAAAAAGAAAAAATCATGCAAGAATTTTTGAACAACGAAATTCAAATTCTTGTTGCAACAAGCGTAATAGAAGTAGGTGTTAATGTTGTAAATGCCACAACTATTTTGGTACTTGGTGCAGAAAGATTTGGTGTAGCAACTCTCCACCAATTAAGAGGAAGAGTAATGCGTAGTGATAGTGTACCATATTGTTTCTTTATAACAAGTGATAATCCAACCGAAAACAGTATTGAAAGATTAAAAATGGTCGAAAAAACGACTGATGGATTTGCATTAGCAGAATACGATTTAAAACATCGAGGTCCAGGTGAATTCTTTGGTGAAAAGCAGTCAGGTTCAATGAATTTTAAATACGCTAGTTTAAAAGATGACAGTGACCTATTAGAAATTGCTAATACTGATTCAGAAGAAATGGTAAATAATAATAAATTATTTACGGAAGAAGATTATAAATATTTATATGAAACTGCTAAACATAATTATGTAATGAAACAAACTGAGTTAGATTAATATAAGGGGATAAAAATGTTAAATACAAAAAAGTTAAAACAAATATTATCTAGATATAATATACAAATAAATAGAACTGATGAATTTTTACTTGCTATGACACACTCATCTTTTGCAAATGAACATAAACTAGAAAGTAATGAAAGAATTGAATTTCTAGGGGATGCGGTATTGGGATTATTAGTTGCAACATATATATACAATAACTTCCCAAAAATGACAGAAGGTGCTATGAGTAAATTACGTGCAACTTATGTTTGTGAAAGTGCAAATGCTAAATATGCGAAAGAATTAGAAATAGATAAACTATTACTATTAGGTTGTGGTGAAGAAAAAACGGGTGGCCGTGAAAAAGATGCCATAATAAATGATGCGTTTGAAGCATTCCTCGGTGCGTTATATTTAACAAATGGCTTGGCAGATGTTAAAAAAATATTAGAAATAATTGTCTTTCCACATATAAAAGCAAACGATCAAGTTGAATTCATAGATTACAAAAGTAGATTGCAAGAATTTGTTCAATCTGAAACTCGTAACAATTTAGAATATGTAGAAATAAAAAAGGAAGGACCAACCAATAATCCTAAGTTCACAATGAATGTCGTTTTAGAGGGAATAATCCTTGGAACTGGGGTAGGCGGCAACAAAAAATCAGCTCAGCAAGCTGCCGCAAAAGATGCTTTGGCTAAGGTTGCAAAGGCAAAAAATAACTAAAAAACAAAATTTTACAAAAAAATTTAAAAAAATGAGCAAAAACACTTGCATTTTGAAAAAAACTGTGCTATAATGTAAGTGCTTAATTTGTGCCCCCCAAATCAAATTAAGTAAAAGGTTGACTACCCCCCCAAATATAGTCTTCCTTTTTTCTCGGGGGCTTTTTTTTCGTAATTGTTGACAATGATAAATAATTATGATAAAATTAAACTACAATTAAATAAGCCCTTACAAGGGGAGTAGCTTAATTAACTAATAGTTAATTTCTATTGCCGTCATCTCGATTTATATCCGGCTTTAGAGTCAAATTGATTAGCAAGACCTTAAAACTTTTAAGAAGTTTAAGGCCTTTTTTATTTGCTTTTTAGGAGGAAAAATGAAAGAAAATTTAAAAGAATTAGAAAAAAAATTTAACACTAATTTAGATGGTGGTTTAAAAGATGAACAAATACTTGCCAATAGAGAAATCTATGGAAGTAATGAATTAGTCGAAAAGAAAAAGAAAAATATCGTTGTTAGATTTTTAATGCAATTTGCGGACATATTAATAATAATATTATTACTTGCCGCAGTAATATCAATTATCATTGATCCGTCTGAATGGATTGATAGTTTGATAATTTTTATTGTTGTAATAGTTAATGCATTACTTGGGGTATTCCAAGAAAATAAGGCAGAAAAAAGTCTTGAAGCCTTAAAGAAAATGACAGCTTCTACTACCAAAGTATTTAGGAATAATAGTCTTATTACAATAGATTCAAAAGAACTTGTTGTAGGTGATATCATATATGTTGAAGCTGGTGATAGCATTTCGGCTGATGCAACTATTATTGAATGTTCAAACTTAAAAGTTGAAGAAGCTTCATTAACAGGTGAATCGGTTCCAGTTGAAAAAAATGCTGATTATATTGAAGATGAAAATTTACCAATTGGTGATCTAAAGAATTGTTTGTTTTCTTCAACATATGTAACTAACGGTAAAGCTAAAGCTGTTGTTACCGCAGTCGGTATGTCAACCCAAATAGGTAAAATTGCGGGTATGTTAACAGAAGAAGATAATTCAAAAACTCCTCTTCAAAACAAACTTGCTCAAGTGGGTAAAATGATTGGTTTACTTGCTTTGGGAATATGCGTTGTTGTTTTTGGCCTTGAATTAATTGCCGCAAAGAAAAATGGTGCTGATTTATCTACTGAATGGTTAGAATGTTTCAAAACGGCTATTGCACTTGCTGTAGCAGCAATACCTGAAGGACTTGCGACCGTAGTTACAATTGTACTTGCAATTGGTGTTAGCAAAATGAGTAAGAAAAATGCCATTGTCAAAAAACTACCAGCAGTTGAAACTCTTGGTTCATGTAATGTGGTATGTTCAGATAAAACAGGAACTCTTACCCAAAATAAAATGACCGTAGTTAAAATATATGCAAACAATATTAAAGATGTTGAATCACTTACGGAAGAAGAAACCAAAATGATAAATTACTTTGCAATTTGTTGTGATGCATCAATTAATAATGTAAATGGCAAAATAGAAAGAATTGGTGATCCAACTGAACTTGCCTTACTAGATATCAACTTAGTTTATGGTGAAGATATTAATAAAGTAAATAGAATAATGGATTTACCTTTTGATAGTGAAAGAAAGTTAATGACAACGGTTATTAAAGATAATGATAGATATTTAGCAATTACCAAAGGTGCTCCCGATAATATCATAAATTTATGTAATAATGATTATCAAACATTGGAAAATGCTAAAAATGCTAATAAAGAAATGGCTGAAAATGCTTTAAGAGTATTAGGATTAGGCATCAAATATTTTGATAAAATACCACAACCTGAAGAATTAGAAAGAGATTTAAACTTTGTTGGTTTAGTAGGTATGATAGATCCTGCAAGACAAGAGGTAAAAGAAGCTATTAAAATAGCAAAACAAGCAGGAATAAAGACGGTAATGATAACGGGCGATTACATTGTTACCGCAAAAGCTATTGCAAAAGAATTAGGTATTATGGAAGAAGGAGATCTAGCAATATCAAGCACAGACTTAGACAAAATAAGTGATGAAGAACTTGCTAGAGACATTGATAAATATCGCGTATTTGCAAGAGTAGCACCTAAAGACAAAGTAAGAATCGTTGAAGCATGGCAGAAAAATGATGCTATAGTTGCAATGACCGGTGATGGCGTAAATGATGCTCCTGCATTAAAAAAAGCTGATATTGGTTGCGCAATGGGAATAACAGGTACTGAAGTTTCTAAACAAGCTGCTGATATGATATTGACAGATGATAATTACTCAACAATTATATATGCGGTAAAAGAAGGAAGAGGTATTTACAATAATATTCAAAAATGTGTTAAATATTTACTATCAAGTAATATTGGTGAAGTTCTAACAATCTTTATTGCTTCACTGATTGCGGTAATATCAAACATCAATGTTGGTATTCCTCTATTACCAATTCACTTACTTTGGATAAATTTAATTACTGATTCACTTCCAGCTTTTGGTATAGGTATGGAAGAAGTTGAAGACAGTGTCATGAAAAATAAACCAAGAAGTAAAAAAACAAGTTTCTTTGCAGACAAACTTGGTACTAAAATAATAATTGAAGGTTTCATTGTTGGTGGTGTTACTTTAATTAGTTACCTATTAGGGGTGTTTGTATTTAATGACCAAAAAGTTGCTCAAACAATGGCATTCTTTACATTATCTTCTACTCAATTATTACACGCATACAACGTTAAAAGTGAACACTCTATTTTTAGTAAATATAGTTACAAAAATAAATTCATGAACTTTGCCTTCTTAATTGGCTTCCTTCTACAATTTATGGTAATATATTGCCCAGGTATAAATGATATATTTAAACTTAGTAGTTTAAGTTTCCCACAAATATCTATTGCTTTCCTATTATCTTGTGTAATAGTAGTAATAATGGAAATAGTTAAATTAATTAATAGAAAGAAGAAGTAATACTTTTTTAAGGTATATTTAAAGAAATGGGGTATAATGTAACTTGTAAAGTAGAGGTGTTGTTATGAAATTATTATTAGCTGAAGATGAAAAAGCATTATCAAATGTTTTAGTAACTATCTTAAAACATAATAATTATTCGGTAGATGCAGTATATAACGGACAAGAAGCATTAGATTATTTAGATACTGAAATGTATGATGCTTTAATACTTGATATAATGATGCCTAAAATCGATGGCTTAACCGTATTAAAAACCATTCGTGCGAAAGGTAATAAAAAATACCAGTATTACTATTAATTACAATGGTTACACCATAACATTAGCTAATGGAACCGTATTAGGTGAATAAAAAAAGAAGACTTTCTTGTTAAAATACAAGAAAGTTTTTAATTTAAAAAACTAAATTAAAAAATGAAAAACCTTTCATGATAAAAATAATGGCATATTTTAAATAAATATGATATAATAACACAGTTAAGAGGTGATACCAGATGAAAAATTACACAAAAAAAGAAATCATTGAAATTGCAAAAAAAGAAGAAGTAAAATACATTAAACTTCAATTTACAGACATGCTAGGCACAATTAAAAGTGTAGAAATTCCTGCCAGCCGTTTAGAAGATGCTATGGATGGAAAAGTAATGTTTGATGGATCAAGTATCGAAGGATTTGTAAGAATTAAAGAAGCAGATATGTACTTACATCCTGACATATCAACATTTTTGATACTACCATTAGAATCAAACAATTATGGAAAAGTAGCACGCTTTTTTTGTGATGTGTATCAGCCTAATGGCGAAGTTTTCCCAGGAGATCCTAGAGCCAATTTAAAAAGAATATTAAAGAAAATGGAAGCAATGGGGTTTAAAAACTTTAACGTTGGAGTAGAACCAGAATTCTATTTATTCAAATTAGATGAAAAAGGTCACCCTATTTTAGAATTTAACGATCAAGGTAGCTATTTTGACCTTGCTCCACTCGATGGGGGCGAAAACTGTCGTCATGATATTGTACTTGAATTAGAAAAATTAGGTTATACTGTTGAAGCAAGTCATCATGAAGTAGGACCTGGCCAAAACGAGATAAACTTTACCTACGCAGATGTAATAGAAACATGCGATAGAGTACAAACATTTAAACAAGTAGTAAAACAAGTTGCACGTAAATACAACTTACATGCAAGTTTTATGCCTAAACCAGTTGCATATTTAGCTGGTAATGGTATGCACGTTAATTGTTCACTAACTGATATGGATGGAAACAACGTGTTTTATGACCCTAATGAACCAAAACAACTTTCAAAAATTGCTAGAAAATGGATAAGTGGTATTATTAGATATGCAAGAGAAATGAGTGCAGTTACTAATCCGATAGTAAATTCTTATAAAAGATTAGTGCCAGGATATGAAGCACCATGCTACATATGTTGGAGTGATGCTAATCGTAGTTCAATGATTAGAATTCCTGCCGTACGTAAGAAAGCAACAAGAACAGAAATTAGAAATGTTGACCCTGCTGCCAATCCATACCTTGCATTTGCTTGTATATTAGATGCTGGATTGAAAGGTATTGCGGAAGAATATCCAGATGTTGAACCAGTATATGATAACATTTTTGAATATACAAGAGAAGAAAGAGAACAACACGGAATAAAGAATTTACCAGAAAACTTAAAAGATGCTGTAAAAGAACTTAAACAAAGCCAATTTATGAAAGAAGCATTAGGAGAACACATATTTAATAAATATATTATAGCTAAAGAATTAGAGTGGGATGAATATCGTGTTTTAGTAACCGATTGGGAAATTAAAAAATATCTTTAGAATATAATAACTGTAGGAGGAATATTTATGAAGTATGATAACGTTCTAGATTTAATAGGTAATACCCCACTAGTCAAATTAGAAAACTATAGTGGTGATAAAATCATCTATGCAAAGCTAGAAAAAGTCAATTTAGCGGGTTCAATTAAAGATAGAGTTGCTAAAGTAATGATTGAAAAAGCAATTGAAGATGGTTTGATTAATAATGAAACTACCATAATTGAACCAACTAGTGGTAACACAGGAATTGGGTTAGCACTTATATGTTCAGTGAAAAAAATGAAATGTATTATTGTTATGCCCGCATCTATGTCAAAAGAACGCATTCAATTAATGAAAGCTTATGGAGCTCAAGTAGTTTTAAGTGATGCCAAACTTGGAATGAAAGGAGCGGTAGATGAAGCAAATAGAATTCATAACGATATAAAGAATAGTTTCATACCATCTCAATTTGGTAACTATAATTGCGTATTAGCTCATTATTTAACAACTGGTCCTGAAATCTATACTGACTTTAAAGAAATTGATTGTTTGATTGCGGGGATCGGAACTGGCGCAACAATAAGTGGTGTTGGCAAGTATTTGAAAGAAAAAAATCCCAACATTCATATTGTCGGGGTAGAACCATCTTCTTCACCACTACTTACTAAAAATAAAAGTGGTGCCCATAAAATTCAAGGTATTGGCGCAAACTTTATACCTAAAAATTATTTATCTGAATATGTTGACGAAATAATTGATATAACCGATGAAGAAGCATATGAAAAAGCAATTGTTTGTGCTAAAAATTATGGTTTATTTGTTGGAATTAGTTCTGGTGCTGCACTTGCGGCTATAAATCATCTTTCAAACAAATACAAGAATATAGTTGTGATATTACCAGATGGTGGTGAACGCTATTTATCAGTTTGGGATTTAGAAAAGTAATATGATTACAAGAAAAGAAATTGAAAGACTAATATCTGATTTAAAGAATTATATGTATCCGAATTATTTTGATAACAAACAAATCTCTAAATCATATATAAAAAAAGAGCTAAATACCATTTTTAAAAAAACAAATATTCAAGATTATCCAGAAGATGATTTCCTAAATGAACTAGAAAACATAAAAAAAGAATTAGAAAAAGATATCGAAGCTTTCTATGAAGGTGATCCAGCATCAACATCTAAAGAAGAAATAATAATAACATATCCAGGATTTTTGGCAATAATGATTTACAGAATTGCTCATGCACTATACAAAATCAAAATGGCCATAGTTCCAAGAATGATGACTGAAATTGCTCACTCAAAAACAGGAATTGACATACATCCTGGCGCAACGATAGGTTCATATTTTTTCATAGATCATGGTACTGGTGTAGTTATTGGTGAAACTTGCGAAATAGGATGTCATGTAAGAATCTATCAAGGTGTAACTCTTGGAGCGTTATCACTTGAAAATGCTAGAAGTTTAGCCGGTAAAAAAAGACACCCAACTATTAAAAACAATGTAATAATATATGCTGGAGCATCTATTCTTGGTGGCGATACTGTAATAGGTAATAATGTTACCATTGGTAGTAATGTTTTTATTACATCATCAATTGATGATAATTGCATTGTAAAATTAGATAATAAGAACTACAAAATTACAAACAAATAATAAAACATAAACAACTTCTTTTTAAGTTGTTTTTACATTTTTTACAAATTATGTTAAAATTTTACAAAAGCTATTGCAATAAAAAAAGATATGTGATAGAATGTAGACACTGGGGGGAAACCTAAATTTAGGCTATTAATAACAAGAAGTTAGTCCCTTCAGTTTAAAGGGCTAACTTCTTTTTTACTTCCCCCAGTAAAGTGATTTTTTTAATTTCTAAATGTGAAAAGGGAGGGAGATAGTATGAAAATAAATGATAAAGAGTTTTATCGCTTCATAGAATTTACTATGAAAATGCAAGGAACTGGGCTAACCCATGAAAGAATTAAACAAATAATAAAAGATAAAACGCAAGCATTATCAGTAGAAGAAAAAGAAGTAAGAAATTTAACAGATGCATTTACATACATAGTAAACAATGTAAATCAAACATTTTCAAAAGAAACGATAAACAAAAGCTATTATATGCTGAATTTAGAAGTAATGGATGAAGAAAAACAAGAAGAAATATTAAAAACATATTATAAATACAGTGATGAAAGTATATATCTTAGAGTTGCAAAAATACAAAATAAGATAATAGAACTAAAGATAAATAAGAAAATAGAATACTCACTACTACTAGCAAATCTTATAATGTTAAAAAAATCAAGAGGGATATTGATAACATATCCTAATATAAGTGAAATATATAAAGAAGCATTAATAAATAGAAATGAAGAAAAATTAATGCTATTATACAGTAGGTTAGAAACAATTAGTAATAGTGAAAATGAAAGTAAAGAAATTGATGTAGAAAAAATAAACGAATATATAAAAAGAAATAAAAATTATATCTTGGCAAGATATCATGTAGAAAAATTATATTTATATGGATCTTTCGCAAAGAATACAATGAATAAAAATAGCGATATAGATTTTTTAGTGATATTGGAAGAAGACATAATAAATATAGAAAAAGAAAGAATAATAAAAGAATTAATAGAATATTTAACAAAAGAAATAGGGATAAAAGTAGACATCATTGATTTTACACATGCTATGAAAGTGTTAGAAATAAATGAGATGGAAAACATAATAACATTAATATAAAAAGGGGAAAAGAGATGACAAAAAAAATAACTAATCTTACAGTAAATGAAAAAATAAGAGTGACATCAAAGTTAGTAGACATGACAGGTACAACGCCTGTAGTGGTAGTAAACAGAGGTGGGCTTTACAACTTTAACAAAGGGGTATTATTATTTGTAAAGTTGGATATGGATCTAGCAAAAACCAATAATCGGCTAGGAGAGGGATACTTTGATATAATAGGAGATCTAAATTTAGATATAAAAGATATTAGATTATTAAAGACAAATTTAAACAATATATATGATGACACAATATTAGCTGCTGCACAAAGTATATCAATTGATGAAAATGTGGAAGACAGAATAATAATCGAAGGAAAGAAGAGTACAGATTTTGCAATAAATAATATATCAAGATTTAGATTTGACATAAGTAAATTAGTTGGTGAATTAAATTATGAAGATCGATATCAAATAATATTTGCAGTTGCAGTAAAAGCGTTAAAAAGCGATACAAAGTTTAGTATATATAATCCAGAAGAAATAAAAGAACAGGCGGAAATATGTGGAGTAAACATAACAAGGGTATCAGGACTAAACAACTTATACAAATATGATAAAAAAGAAATAGGTCCAGTTACAGAATATATAAATTTATTTACAGGATCATTAATTACAATAATCAAAACGGTAAGCACAAAAAGTAATAAAACGCCATTAGGATTAAACATAGCGTACAATAGAGGAAAAGAAAATAGCTTAAATTTAATAAACAATAGATTAACAACATCGGCACAATACGAAATTGTAAAAAATAGTGATATATATTATATAGAAGACTATACAGGGGCAAGAAAATATTATTATTTAAAAACAATTTCGAAATCACAAGAATTAATAAAAATGCTTGGTATAAAGCATTTAGAAGGATACCAAACATTTTATTTATGTGAAGAAGATTATTCATATTTATTAGAAAATCAAAATGGTGAAATAACCGAAATAAAAGTATATAATAAGATAGATGATTTAGTAGAATTTACCATAAGTAATGGGCTAACTAAAATAAAAAAAGTAAAAACAAAAACTTCAGATATTATTTATAGATGGACAAATAATAAATTAACAACAATACTAGATAATTTAAATACATCGGATAAACTTTATATAAGCTATGATGAATTATCAAGAATAAAGGAAATAAAAACTAACCAACAACAAAATTATAAAGTAACGATTAGTTATACTTCAGGAGGATATGAATTTACTTATTACATAAATGATTTGCAAGCAAGTAAATTAGTATATGAAGATGGAAATAGTGAATTAACTATAAATTATCATAAGACATATGGAGTAACAGAAGAAGATAAAATAGTAACTATTCATAAAAATAGTTTCTTAATATACGATCGTGTAGAACTGAGTGAATCACAAATAAAAGTAGCAAATGAAGAAGTAAAAGTTACGGCAAAAAAATACTATGAATACTACAAAGGGTTAACTAAGAGTACAGACATTTTTGGTAATAAGCTCTATTATTATTTTGGAAATGCGGGGACATGTGAAATGATAATGGATGATAAGGCTAGAATTAAGAGTTATGAGTATTCAAACAATTTCGAAATACCAAGACTAATAAGAGAATCAGATGTACAAAATAATGGAAAATGCTTAATCGAAAATGCAAGTTTTGAATCTGACAATAATTTATTTGAGAAAGAAACACTTGGCTGGAAGATAAGTGGAAATGTTGCAAGTAAACTTGAAGTAAGACGAGGCGGTGTATATAAACAAAGATACTTGCACATAAGCCATGAAGAAAGTGAAACAATAGTAATAACACAAGATTTAAAAAATATAGAGCAGAACAACTATGAATTAGTAGGATTTGTAAAATTAAAACAAACTGAAGAAAATAATAAAGTAAAACTAAAACTAGCTCTAAAAGGAAGTTATAATTTAAATCAAAATACAGTAAATTATCAAAAAGAAGTAGAAGAAACAAAAGAAACAATAAACTTTAAAAAATTAACAACGGGAAAATTAACTTTACCAGAAGGCATAACAAACTTAAAAATGCAAATAGAAATAACTATTACGGGTGGTAAAGGTGAAGTATCATTAGATGATTTTAAGTTATACCCAAATGAGAATAATAGTATAGATAATATAATTGAGAACGGTCATTTAGAAAGTATAAAAAATCAATTACCAATAGGCTATAAGTTTGAAAATATTAGTACTGATAGAACAGTAGACGGAATAGTTTTTAATGATTGTAGAGATGAACATCTACCAGTACTAGGGAATTATGTAATGCATTTTTCATCATGTATTGAAGATACAAACATTAACAAGACAATGACAAAGGAAATAAAGATAAGAGGAAAAGCGAATGATGTATATACTTTTAGTGCATTTGGAAAAGGTGAAGTAACTAGTAATCAAACTTTTAAAATATCCATAATAGCAACAAAATCATCAATTAGAGTAGGCTACAAAGAAATAGAATTTAGAAAGAATTTCGATCAGTGGCAGGCAGTAATAGGTCAAATGGAAACAACTGGCACATATGATGAAATAGTAGTTAAAATAAGTTACAATGGTACAAAAGATGTATATGTAGATTGCATACAATTAAGAAATTCATCGTATGGAATAAATTATAGCTACGATAAAAGTGGTAATTTAAGCGAAATAATCGAAAATAATAAAAGTATAAATTTATTATATGGCGATAACAATGCATTGAAGAAAGTAATAAATGCAAATGGAACAAGTTATGATTTAGAGTACAATGAAGAAGGCAATTTAAAAGAAATAAAGAATGTTAATGGTATAAAAATAGAATATATATACGATAACAATCAAAATGTAACAGAGACAAAAGTATACAACAATCAAGAATGTTTATATAGTACTAAAGCAACATATGATAGTAATAATAATAAAACAAGTACAACAGATGAATTTGGGAAAATAACAAGATATGAGTATGAAAAAGTAAATACTATAAAAAACATAAAATATAGTAACCAATTAATAAAAGAATATAAATATGATGAATTAGACAACTTAAAAAAAGTTCTTATGTCAAAGAAGTCAGGAAGTACAACTAATAACTTACAGGCCAATGAAATAGCAGGTTACAATGCTCTAAATGATATAGTTGGTATAGGTGAGTTAAGAGGAACACGATATACATATACATATGACAAATATGGAAGAATAGTAGAAATAGCGTGTGGAGAAAATAATAAAACGTTAGAAAAATATGGCTATAAAGAAAGAAACAATACATATATAGATTCAATAATATATGAACATGAATTAGGAAACAATACGGGAAAGAAAACGAAATATTATTACGATGACGAAGATAGAGTAATAAAAATAACCAAACAAGCAGAAGATGAAGAAGAAATAATAAATTATCAATATGACGAAATGGGGAATGTTTCACAAGCACAAGAAGTAAAAAATGGCACGGAACATTATTACAGTTATAATGAAGATAAACTGATAAGATACATAAATTCAAATGATGAACAAATAGAATATGAATATGACAAGTTAAATAATGTACAAAGTATAAATTATAGAGATAATCAATATCAAAGAACATATGATTACTTTTATGATTATGAAACGACAAATAAAACCATAACTAGTTATTTTAATAAATTAAATGAAAAATACCAAAATGAAATAGTGTTAGCGGGAAAGACCGGAAAAGGAATGTATGGTCTTTATCAAAAAGAAAACACTGCTAAAATAAATAGCGAAAAAAATTATGATACATATGTATTCAAAGATAAATATGATAGTATAAGTTATGATTTGGATACAGCAAATGTTAATAGGGCAAATAACTATTTTAAGAGCGAGTTTATAAGTGATAAAACGATATTATTATGGATATTACCAACAAGTCAAACAATAGTTGGGCAAGAAAATATCATAATATTGGGGAAAAATATAGTAGATTCTCAGGGAAGTTTAACAAATAAATCAATAGCAAACTTGTATGTAACAGAAGATGGTAAACTTGCATATCGAACATCAGGAAGTACTACATTAAAAGGCGAAACAACTAGTATGCTAAAGCCAAATGAATGGAATTTAATAGGCATTAGTGTAAATAGAAAGAATCAAAGTAAAAAAACATATTGCAAAATAATGTTAAATGAAGAAATAACAAGTAGTTTTGAAATAGATGAAAAAGTTGAAGATATAAAATATCTAACAATTGCAAATAAACTAGAAACAAATACCACCATTCAAACAACTTCAAATCAAAATCCAAATGACAATTTATTAAAAATACCATTTGAATTAAGTATGATAATGATAGGAATAGACCAATATACTCAAAGTGATATCAAACAAATATATAGAGAAGGAAAAGAAGTATTAACAGCTAACATATCAACTCAAGGTTATGGAATGAGTTATGAACAAAAAGATAAGATAAAAGAAGGCTATGAATTAATATCATTAAACGGAAATGCAGTATCAACTAACGGTAGAGTACCAACTATCAATAAGACAGTAGAACTAACAAGTAATGATAAAGATGGAATGTTTATAACTGATACAATATTAAGAAGAATGGTATATTATAATAATATAACAAAAACAAATCAAAATGCACTATCAGTTTTAGCATATGAGTTAGGATTAAAAGAAGAGGGAACAGTTTCATTAAGATTTAAATATGATGAAAAATTAGCAAGAAATAATAATACCATAATAACATTCAAAAAAGAACAAACAGAAATTTTATCATTTTATTTTAATGAATCAAAGAACTTAAAAGTATCAATAAATGGTAAGGAAGTTGCATCAAACATAATAATAAGTGAAGACTGGAATAGTTTAACATTTACATATAAAAATAATATGTTATTGTATTACATAAATGGAGTAAGAAAAAAAGCAATGACATTAACAAAAATAGATCTTACATCCTCTACAACATACATAGGAAATATTAACGAGTATGGTGAAAAAACGTATAGCGGAAGATTTGAAAAATTGATATTTAACAACGAATATTCAAGCGATATAGAATGTCAAAAACTAAATAAAATTGATACAATAAACATTTACTATGGACAAAACCAATTAGGGCAAGTAGTAAGAAAAGAAATAGATACAGGTAAAAATAAAATACAAATAAATTACGAATATGATAAAACAAGAATAAGTAAAGAAAAGCATAAAGATGAAGATATAGCTTACACATATAATGAAGTTGGCAAAATATCAAGAAGACAAGTAATTAAAGCAAATGAAGTAATAGAAGATGTGTCATATGAATATAACGAACTAGGAATGCTAATAAAAGAACAAAATAATTTAACAGACCAAATAAAAGAATATGAATATGATGGAAATGGTGATAGAACTGCTTATTACGAAAAAAAGGGCGAAATAGTAGAAAAAGAATATGATTATTCATATAATGATGATGACGAATTTGATGCATTGACAAGAATAAAGGATATTAAAAACAACAAAACATATTATATAACATACGATGCTAATAAATGTGGCCAACCAATAAAAATGTGGCTAAAAGAAAAAGAACAAAATTTATTATGGGAAGATAAGAACCTA
>DPOU01000003.1:86336-86651 GCA_003539625.1 Acholeplasmatales bacterium | reverse complement strand
CATTATCATAAAATAAACACAATGTCCACGATTATGGACATTTGGGGCTTGACAAGTCAAAAAAGATATGCTAAAATAAGAATACAATTACGAACGTATGTTTGAATTGTTGTTATTGTGGGTATATATAAATTATAGGGAGTATACTCATTATTCCTTCCCTTGACGTGGAAGTGAATATCGCTACGGCATAGAATCGTAGCGTAGAATTACTGTCGCTTTACCATAGAGTTGCGTTTGAAAATGAGCAATTACTGCGACAGGCATTTCAACTGTAAAAATGCGGTTTGGAGTGTGGGTTTTATTGTTGTACAA
>DPOU01000003.1:20454-86072 GCA_003539625.1 Acholeplasmatales bacterium | reverse complement strand
AGATTACCGTTTAACGGTCGATTGGCATTCGTGCGGATTTTTTTATTCTTAGACAAAAACAATGAGGCTTTATTATGTAAGAGAAGCAGACAATTAAATATTGCGTTACGGCTTATGCCAAAATGCACTTTTAGGTCGGTGATGAAGAAAAATCAGCGACCTTTTTCACGTCAAAAATCAGGAGTTTTATATGAAAAACTATTTGCAATTTCGACCGCCATAAGCGGGCGCAACTTTGGAAACGAACGGGAAGCAAAAAGAGAACAGCTTGGGCAAAGTGTAGCCCACTATACTTCGATTCCGAAGTCGTGGGCTCTGCGAGGCTGTGTGTCCACTAAAAAACAGTCGGTATACACTCTCTACTACCACTTTGCCAAATACCACTAAATCAAAATTAAGGAGGAAACCACAATATCATATTTAGTATGTCACATGGAAAAATATCATAAACAAGACGTCTCCCCTATCGAACGCGAGAACGAACGGGATGAGAATTACAAGTCGGACAATCCGCAGATAGACAGCTCAAAGACAAAGTACAACTATCATATGCACGGCCCCGACGGGTCGTATACCGAGTTCATCAATAAGCGAATAACTCAGTTAATTCTCTCTCCGCGCAAAGACGCAGTCGTGATGAACTCTTTTGTTGTGGGCGCAGATAGAGCGTTCTTTGACGGACTATCGAAATTATCGCAATACAACTTCTTTTCGGACTGTACCAAATTTTTTGAAGAAAGGTACGGAATGAAAAACGTAATATCGGCGGTAATCCACGTGGACGAAACCACGCCGCATATGCACCTGAATCTTGTGCCGATTACAAAGGACGGAAGATTGTGCAGTAAAGAATTATTCGATAAACAAAAACTACAACAGTTGCAAACGGACTTTTACAGCGCGGTCGGAAAGAAGTACGGTTTACAACGTGGCAAAGAAGGCAGTCAGGCAAAACATCTTTCCACGGCAGAGTTCAAGGCGAAAAAGATAATAGAACAAGCCGAAGCGATACGGCAAGAAAATCAGGTTTACGCAGACGCACTCGCCGAGGCGAAAAGCGGAGATATTCCCCGAAAGCGCGGACAGTTGCAAGAACAGGTCGTTGCCTTAACGGCGGAGAATAAAGATCTGACGAAACGGCTTGACCGCTCTATGGGCGAAACGCTTGAATACGCAAGGAAAGCGGAAACTTTGCAACGGGAAAAAGACAGCGATTCGCATTATGCCCGCGTCGGGAAAACGCTTGCAAGAACTAACCCTACGGAGTACAGGCGCATAAGCCAAGGCAAACCGAAAACAATCGGAAGCTTTTTCGATTCCGTTCTCTCACTGTTCACGCCGGACGTAACGATGCGGATCCCTCGGCTACAACAGATTGAACGGGAAATCGAAGAAGAACGGAGAGAATACGAAAAGCACAACAAAAGCAACAATTATAAGTAAAAACTAAGGGCTATCTTCCCTCTGTTGCCCATCAGAGCTTGACTTTTTATCCGGAACAGGATAAAATATGTATCAATACGAGAATGAATAATTCGGAGGTTAAGCGTGATGGAAAGAAAGGAAGATACGCCTGTACGCAAAACGCGCAGGAAGTATGAAGAGAAGAATAAGGAAAAGAGAAAACAGGCAAGCGGAAACTTCGGCACGATGATACCGAGAGCGCTTTTTAATGAAATAAACGAATTTCTCGAAGAAAACGATATTACCAAAGTCCGTCTCATCAAAGAGGGATACGAGGCTTTGAAGAAAAAGAAAGAAAACGGAACGTTAAATCAGTAGCCGTAACTTATTTCCTGCCGTTTTGCGTAATTGAAATCAATGATAAGGAGATTAAAATTACGGAAAACCAAGCGAAAAACATTAAAACAACAAAACCCACGGCAAGTATATTCACCTATTATCTGAAACAACCGAACGGCGAATATATAAGGAGCCGCGAAAAAGTGATCGGGAACACGGTTTACACCGTTATCTCCCGTGAAAGGACGGATGCCGACAACACGGCGTTCGACATTACAAAAAGAATAATCGAACGGAATATTGACGAAGCCTTAAAGCCACCCGTTCGGTTATCTCATAAGTCATCGTTTGAAAGTTGCAATTCGGGAGGTAATAAACAATGAATTTGCAACCTACAATTAAAAATAAGAAAGCAAAAAGCACAGAAGAACAATGGACGGCTTGCTATTGCAGGCTTTCCTGCGACGACGATCTGGACGGCGATTCAAACAGCATCCGCAATCAGAAAATGCTATTGCAAAAGTATGCGGACGAAAACCGTTTGCGCAACGTAAAATTCTACGTGGACGACGGGTATTCGGGCAGTAACTTCGACCGCCCCGATTTCAATCGAATGATGGACGACGTGGACAACGGAAGAATTTCTACCGTAATCGTCAAGGATATGTCAAGGTTTGGCAGAGACCATATTCTCGTGGGATATTACACGAAATATTATTTTGCGGAAGCCGACGTAAGGTTTATTGCTATTTACGACCAAGTGGACAGCGAAACCAATCCCGACGACGATATTACGCCGTTCAAGAACATTCTGAACGAGATGTATGCCAAAGATTGCAGTAAGAAGATTAAAGCAGTTGTCCGCGCAAAAGGCAATGCCGGCAAGCACATTACGAGCATACCGCCGCTCGGCTATAAGAAAGATCCCGAAAACAAAGAGAAATGGATTATAGACGAGAAAGGCGCGGAAATCGTAAAAGAAATCTTCAAACTCTGTATTCAAGGTTACGGTCCGACGCAGATCGCAAGAATACTCACCGAGCGCGGCGTAGATACTCCCGTCGTATATTGTCATAAGAACGGCTTACCTACTTCGCAAAAAATTCGGGAAGATTCGGAAATATGGGAGCAGAAAACTGTTGTTGGTATTCTTGAGAACTTGGCGTACACGGGTTGTACCGTTAATTTCAAGTCATTTAAGAAGTCTTACAAGTCAAAACGACGTATTTATACGCCGAAAGACGACTGGGTAATCTTTGAGAACACTCAGGAAGCGATTATCGATAAGCAGACGTTTGAAACCGTTCAAAAAATACGACAAAGCAAGCGCCGTCCTACCGATATGGGCGAAATGAGTCCGCTGTCGGGTATGCTGTACTGCGCAGACTGCGGAAAGAAAATGTATCTTTGCCGTTGTTCGACGACAAAGCAATCGGAATACTTTAATTGTTCATCTTATCGAAAAACCTTGAAACGAACTTGCACTTCTCATCAGATAACCGTAAAAGCGATAACGGCGCTTATACAGGACGACTTGCGCCGCACGATTCAGTTTGCTAAAAGTCAAAACGAGAGATTTTTGCAGACCTTGCAAAGCAGCACAGAATCGAAAACGAAAAAGGAGATCAAAGAGAATCTGAAAGAAATCGAAACTTCGGAAGAACGCATCGAAAAACTCGATAAAATCATTGAGAGCCTTTACGAGGACAAGGTCGAAGGGAAAATTTCCGAAGAACGGTACTTAAAAATGAGCGATACATACGAATCGGAGCAAAGCGCGCTGAAAGAACGGGTAAAAACTCTGAAATCGGAAATCGAGAAAGCAAAAGAGCAAGACGATAAAATCCTCGATTTTATGATGCTTATTCATAAGTACAGCAGTTTTGAAAAACTCACACCCGAAATCCTTCGTTCGTTTATCGACAAAGTTATCGTCCACGAGAAAACGAAGGTTGACGGACATTACAGACAGACCGTAGAAATCGTTTACAACTTCGTCGGGGCAATCGACAGACCACTTTGGGGCGACGAACTTGATAAAAACAACCGATAACAAAAGCAAGAGAAAAGGCGTGGCATCACGCCACGCCTAACTCTGAACCCTGCGACTTACCGAAAAATTCCCTATGGGAACTGCGGTAATTTAGTTCTCTTTTTATATACTTTCTGCTTTTAATACATGTTTTTTGATTGCTTCAAAAGTTTCGTCAGAAAGATCATGCTCTATACGACATGCATCAAGCTTGGCTATTTCTTCAGGTACACCAAGTTTAATAAAATAATTAGTTAATAAAATGTGTCTTTCATATATTCTATTGGCAATCCTTGCGCCATTTTCGGTTAGTTCAATTTCACCTTTGCTATTAATAACTATATAGCCTGCTTCTTTAAGATTTTTCATTGCTCTTGAAATGCTAGGCTTAGAATAATTCATTGAATTAGCTATGTCAATTGAGATAACTTTTCCGTTTTGGTTCTTTAAAACTAGTATTCTTTCTAGATAATCTTCTGCTGATTCATGTATTTTCATATCATCACTCCTTAGCATGCACTTAATTTTATCATAGATTATAAAAATATGCAACTATTGTAAACGTTTTTCACTAATAAACTATTGACTTTATTAAAAAAATCAGTATAATATTAGTGATGTTAGCAATTGCTAACTTACTACCAACTTCGGTAGTTTTTGAAAGCAATATTAGTTAGCGACGGCTAACGGTCACCGGCAATAAGGTGACTTTTAAAAAGTATAATTGGTTAGCAATTGCTAACTAGAAAGGAAATAATATGCCATTATTTTTAGCACCATTAGAAACAAAAATAAGAATTGCTAAGATATTAACAGATGAAAAGACAAAACATCATTTATTAAGTTTAGGACTTTGCGTTGGTACAGAAGTTACAGTTGTATCACATTCTGCAAATGATTTAATAATTAAGGTTTTGGACACTACACTTGCCTTAAACAAAGATACAGCATTAAAAATAATCGTTGCGTAGAAAGGATAAAATAAAATGGAAAAACATTTAAACGAGTTTGTTGTAGGTCAAAAGGGAATAGTTAAAAAGATTGAAGCTGAAGGCAAAATCAAAAGAAGACTATTTGATATGGGAGTTACTCCTAATACAGAGATTTATTTAAAAAAATTAGCTCCACTTGGTGATCCAATTGAGGTAACAATTAGAGGTTATGAATTAACTTTAAGAAAAGATGAAGCTAACAAAATATTAATGGAGGTTGTTGAATAATGAAGTTTGCATTAGCGGGAAATCCTAACTGTGGTAAGACTACGCTATTTAATGAATTAACAGGTTCAACTGCACACGTTGGTAACTGGCCAGGTGTTACAGTAGATAAGCGTGAAGGTGTTTATAAAAAATTAGGTGATAAGGTTGATATCGTTGACTTACCAGGTATCTATTCTTTAAGTCCTTATACACCAGAAGAAGTTGTTTCAAGAAATTTTGTTATCGATGAACATCCAGATTGTATTATCAATGTTGTTGATGCAACTAACCTAGAAAGAAATCTATATTTAACAACTCAATTGTTAGAAGTAGATGCACCAATGATTATTGCATTAAACATGATGGACGTAGTAAAACAATCAGGTACTACTATTTTAACTAAAGAATTAGAAAAGAAATTAGGCGTACCAGTTGTTGAAATTAGTGCCTTAAAAGGTGAAGGTATTGATGAATTAATGAAAAAAGCATACAATATCGCTAAGAAACCTAGAAAAGGAACTACAGTAATTCAAAACGCTGAATTATTAGCATTAGTTAATAAAACTGCTGAACAATTTGAAAGTAGAGTAAGTAGTCCATTATTCCATGCAATAAAATTAATTGAAAATGATGACTTAGAAGTTGCTAATCATAAAGATATTATTGCGGAAGTAAGCGAATTAAAATCAAAAGTTGATAGTTCTGCTTTTGATGGTGACTTTGAAGCAATCGTTGCAGATGAAAGATATAAATATATTACAAGTAATTTCTCTAATACAGTAATTAAGAAAGAAAAAGATAATACAATTTCAAAATCTGATAAGATTGATAAAGTATTGACTCATCGTATTTGGAGTATTCCTATCTTCCTTCTAATTATGTTTGTAGTATTCCATTTAGTTTTCTCTGAAGATTTACTATTCTTAAATGGTTTATTCGGAGTAGAAGTAACAAATCCAGGCTGGATTAATTTCTTCACAGGAATGGGATATGATGGCTTAGTTGAAGAAGCTCTTGAAGCCGGTGAAGTATTTACTGGAATTAGTGTTCCATCAATCGGTATCTTCCTACAAAGTTGGATGGGTTGGTTAACAGGATCAATTATTGATTTGTTCAATGGTTTCATGCCTGAAGGAACTTGGTATACAGGTTTAGTAGTAGATGGTATCTTAACTGGTATTGATTCTATCTTTAGTTTCATTCCACAAGTATTACTATTATTCTTATTCATATCAATTCTAGAAGATTCTGGATATATGGCACGTGTTGCTTTCATTATGGATAGAGCATTCAGAAAATTTGGTTTATCTGGTAAAGCCTTCATTCCACTATTAATGGGATTTGGTTGTAGCGTTCCTGCTATGATGGCTACAAAAACTCTTGAAGATGAAAAAGAACGTGATATGACAATTAGAGTAACTCCATTCTTCAGCTGTGGTGCCAAAGCTTCAATTTGGGCTATGTTAGCTGCAGTAGTAAGTGGACACTTCTTAGGTGATATCTTCGTATTCTCAATTTATCTATTCGGTATCGTAATTGCAATTGTTTCTGCAATCATCATGAAGTTATTCAGCAAGAATCATGAAGTACCTCCATTCATTATGGAACTTCCTGCATATCATAGACCTCAAGTTAAGAACTTAATGGCACACTTATGGGAAAAATTCAAACACTTCCTATACAAAGCTTCAACAATTATCACAGCATCTATCATTGTAATTTGGTTCTTATCTAATTTCAAATGGGCATTCTGGCAAGGAATGGTTGAAATCGAAGATAGTATGATAGCTGATTTAGGTAGATTATTAAAGTATGTATTCTATCCTCTTGGTTGGGCAATGGGTGCAGATGGCTGGAAATATTCAGTTGCTTCTATTACAGGTTTAATCGCAAAAGAAGATGTTGTTGCAACAATGGCTTCACTTGGATTAGAAGAAGGTACAATCGAATTAAGCAATGCCGCAATTTATGCATTCGCAGTATATAACTTATTTACATTACCTTGTATGGCTGCAGTTGCTACTGCTAAATCTGAAAGTAGTAAGAAAGGCTTCTTAGTAACAATTGCATGGTGGTTAGGTGCTTCATATGTAATTTCATTGTTAGTATACTGGATTGGAACATTATGTGAATTCTCATGGATTTTAGGCTTATTAGTAATTGCATTATTAATTGCTGGTATAGTAGTTCTTGCAATGAACGTTAGTCGTCGTGTTAAAAAGAATTTAAATGTTGCAAAATAATAATATTAAATAATAAGGAGATGTTAATATGAAATGGTTTGAATATATAATAATGATAGTAGCTATTGGTTTGGTTTTTCTTCCATTTATATTAAAAATCGTAAATAAGAAAAAAGGAAAACCATGTTGTTCATCAGGATGTTGTTGTTGTCCTCATAGAGAAAGCTGCTGTAAAGTAGTAAAAAAAGAAAATATTGGCAAAGATTAAAGAAAGATTAAAGATATAATTATGAATATATCAACATTGGAGATTAAATACTTAATCATGATTGAAAAAAATGGCTTATAGATTTGCAAAAAAGCTTGATTTAAAAGTTGGTGAAGAAAAATCATATATAGTCAAAGTAGTGGGGTTTAAAGATAAAAAAATGGAAGATTATTAATAAGCCAAAATTTGTGGCTCACAATAATCGGTCTTGTAGTGGGGTTACCTGTTGGTGATTTAACTTTAAAAATTCTAATAAAAAACATACATCGGAATATGAAATGGTACCTGTATTAAGTTGGATAACTTATTTACATACGAGTTTATTAATGTGCCTTTTATCTTTCGTAGTAAGGTTCTTTATAACAAAAAAGAATAAAAAGATTAATATGGTAGAATCATTAAAAGGAATAGATTAAAAAAAAGTTAGCATAATAATGCTAACTTTTTATATTGCTAATTATTTTTTCTTTCTAAATATTACAAGACAAGAAGAAAGTAATAATGTACTAGCTAAAATAACAGCTAATGAACTCTTTTTACAGTTTTTCTTTCCAGTAGAAATTTGCTCATATTTTGCAGTTAATGTATAATCTTTTGCAATTCTAGTAGTAAAATCAAATTTTGTATCGCCATCGTACCAACCAATGAAAGTATAGCCTTCTTTTGTTGGAGCAGCAGGTTCAGAAACTCTTTCACCTTCAGTAACAGTTTGAGATTCTACATCTGTTCCACCATCACTGTTGAATGTTATTGTGTGTTGAACAATCTTTTTCCATTCTGCAACAAAATGAAAATCGCCTGTTTTTCCTTCTTTTATGCCTGTTGCACGACGACCATCTAAAGTCCATTTAACAAATTCATAACCTTCTTTAGTAGGATCTTTTAATTCTATTGGTAAATCTCCTCCACAATATTCAGTTGGATTATCAGGGTTGTTTACTCCACCATCTAGATCATAAGTAATTTGATATTTTATTATATCAGGGTTTAGAATAAGTGGTAAATCTTTTTCAAGAACTGTTCCATCTCTCATTGTAAGTGTAATATGCCAATTCCAGTTAAGTTCTGTATCGACAACTTTGTATTCTTTGTAACATAATTTACTTGAAGAAACTACGATAGTATCTTTATCTTTGTAACCGCCCTTAATAAATATGTCTTGTACGTTACCATATAATTCTTCAGCCCAAGTAATTCTAACTTTTTCTGTAGTAGGATCATATTCTAAATTGAATGAATCAATAGCGTTTTCAGGTGTGATATTTTCAATAGTTTTAGGACGTTTAGCTTCAATTGTGAACTCATCTTTTTTAATACCACCACCAGTGTATTGTTTGACTTCAATACGGTTGTCACTAACAGTGATTATGCAACCTGTATTATTAGTAAATTTGTCATAGTAATCATAATCTTCTAATAGTGAAGGTTTTGCTTTATCACCATAAAGTTTCAAACCAGCAGCACTACCTGCTAAATATGTTATACCAAAATCTTCATCTTTTGGACCAGCAGTTTCACTAGATGGATTTCCATTGTAACGGATATTTTTACGAGCATAAACGTGTTCATGACCATTAAGAGCTAAGTCCACTTGGCATTCTTCAAATACTTTTAGCCAGTTTCTACGCATGATTTTTGCATCTTCAGAATATGCACCAGTTGCATATAAGCCTGGATGTGATCCAACAATAATCCATTGTGAAGGATTATTCTTTACAACATTTCTAAACCATTCTTGTTGAGCATTAACACTATAATTTGTCTTAACAGTGTCCAACATAATGAATAATATTTGGTCATAAACGAAATAATAAGAAGAACCAAGTCGATCGCTTGGACCATTAAGAGGGTTGTTATAGAATTGGTTGTAAACTTCATTACTAACATAACTACCACCGCTGTTTAAATAATATTCATGGTTTCCAGGAAGAGTTGCTTGTAAAATATTTGATAGTGAAGGAACGTATTTATAATAATCAATCCATTGTTGTTCAATACCACCACGGTCAACTTGATCACCAGTCATAAATACTAGATTAGGTTTAATTACGGTATTGTTTAATAATACTTGCATTAAAGTTTCGGCGTTTCCAAAAGAAGAACCAGAACTTTGAATATCAGTTAAGAATAGAAAAGCCTTTTTTTCACCAGAATTACTGGCGGTAGTAAATTGTTGAATTGTAGATTTTGTTGAATTGGATACTGCTTGATAATAATAAGTAGTAGCAGGCTTTAAATCAGTTAAATTAGCTTTACATACATATCTTTCATCAAAACCATAACCTTTAGTTTTATCTTCTTCAGTAGCATCATATTTCCAAAGGATAGAAGTAGATTCTACTTTTGTAGGGTTTACTATACTATTTCCACTAATAGAAGTACCATATAAAACATATGATTCATCTTCTGAACAGTGGTAGGCAATGCCAACTTTATCATAAGTTTCACCAACGGAAGCATTTAAATAACTAATGCCAGAAACAGAACCAGCTTTTGCTGTGAAAAGTGTTAGTGAGAACAAACATGCACAAATAGTTAGTGCAAACATTGTTTTTTTGAATATTTTGTTCGTCATTATATACCTCCTCGTATACACGTTTATTTTATCATATTTAAAGTTATTTTTCAACTATAATAAGTTAAAAATGAAAACCTTTTCTAAAAAAATAAATTGTGTAAAAAAACAAATTTCATAAAGTTTTACAATGTTGCTAAAATATGGTATAATATCTAAAAAAAGGAGAGTAATAGGTATGTACAATAAGTTTAAAGACTGCTTAATAAAACCTAGTAAAATATATAAATACGTTGATCAAAAATTTGGAAAGAAATTATTATATTTTCTTTTATTAGTATTGATTTATGTGTTACCAAACATTATGACATTGACAACTTTTAATGGTTTAAACCAAAATCAACAAGATAGCATTACAAATAGTTTTGCTAGTTCAGAAACAATAAATTACGCATTAGTTAAAAATGAGGATTCAAGTATTACTTTAGAAATGACTAAAAATAATGCAACTCCTCAGTATGTATATGTAAAAGATTTTAATGGTAGTAGTTTTGTAATGCTTTTCAGTAATGAAGAACTTGCACTTACTGAATATCAATTACCTAATGAAATGGTTGGTAAATCATTAATCTTCTTACAATTTACTAAAGATCATGCAAGATTGTTTGTTTCTACTTATGAGGGTAAAAAATATCATTTTGATGATGGCAAGCAAAATGTTGCAAGTTTAAAAATGAACTATCAAGCAATGAAAATTACTTATGATAAATTAGGGGCTGTACCTATCGATTTTGGTGGTGTAAGTAGTAATAAAACTAGCTTTGCAAGAAAAATAAATGAATTAGTTGTATCATGTTATAACAAGAATAAGACACTAATTCTACTTACCACTTGTCCGATAACTTATCTTGTTGGAATAATAAATTTTTTACTTGAAGCATTAATTTTTGCGGTGGTAGTAAAACTATTATATTATAAGATGGGACTACCTTTCAAAAAGATCTTTTCTTTAATCGTTTTAACATATACACCAAGAGTCGTGTTTAATGTTTTATCAATTTTTTGGTCAAGCGCAATAATTTACATTTTAGGAGAAGTAATTTCAGTTATTTATTTGTTAATTGCCATAAGATATTATGCATTGCAACAACTAGCGAATTCAATAACTAACAATAAAGATAACAAATAGGAGAATAGAAAAATGAGTTATAATCACATACAAATTGATAAAAAATGGCAAGAATATTGGGATAAAAATCAAACATTTAAAACTCCATCTTATTCTGATAAGCCTAAATACTATGCTATGGATATGTTCCCATATCCTAGTGGAGCTGGTTTACATGTAGGTCATCCTGAAGGTTATACCGCAACCGATATTATTTGTAGATACAAAAGAATGAAAGGCTTTAATGTAATGCACCCAATGGGTTGGGATGCATTTGGTCTTCCTGCTGAACAATATGCGATAAAAACTGGAAATGATCCAAGAGAATTTACTTATAAAAATATCGCTAATTTTAAAAGACAAATTAAAATGCTTGGTTTATCATACGATTGGACTAGAGAAATTGCAACATGTGATCCAGAATATTTTAAATGGACACAATGGATTTTTTGCCAATTATACAAAAAAGGTCTTGCTGAATTAAAGGAAATCGAAGTAAATTGGTGTGAAGGATTAGGAACTGTACTTGCTAACGAAGAAATAATTAACGTAAATGGTAAGATGGTTAGTGAACGTGGTGAATTCCCAGTTGAAAAACGTCCTATGAAACAATGGGTATTAAAAATAACTGCTTATGCTGAAAGATTATTAAAAGATTTAGATGAAATTGATTGGCCTGAATCAATTAAAGAAATGCAAAGAAATTGGATTGGCAAAAGTAAAGGGGCACTAGTTGATTTTAAAGTAAAAAATAGTGAAGAAAAATTTACGGTGTTTACAACTCGTTGTGATACATTGTTTGGTGCTACATATTGTGTACTTGCTCCAGAACATCCACTAGTGGAAAAAATTACAACATCAGAACAACTTAATGCTGTAAAAGAGTATGTTAATTTCGCAAAAGCTAAATCTGATTTAGATCGTACAGAATTAAATAAAGAAAAAACTGGTTGCTTTACAGGAGCATATGCAATTAATCCCGTAAATGGAAAAGAAATTCCTATTTGGATTGCTGATTATGTACTAGTAAGTTATGGAACAGGAGCTATTATGGCAGTACCTGCTCACGATGAACGCGATTATGCCTTTGCTAAGAAATTTAATTTAGATATCATTCCAGTTTTAGAAGGTGGAGATGTTACCAAAGAAGCATATACTAAAGATGGTATACACATTAATTCAGGATTCTTAAATGGCTTAAATAAAGAAGATGCTATTAAAAAAATGGGCGAATTCTTAGTCGAAAAAAATATTGGTAAGTTATCAGTAAACTATCGTTTACGTGACTGGATTTTCTCAAGACAAAGATATTGGGGTGAACCATTCCCAATAATTCACTGGGAAGATGGTACTATTGAATTATTAGATGAAAAGGATTTACCATTAGAATTACCTATAATGACTAACCTTAAAAAATCTGGTACTGGTGAAAGTCCACTTGCTAATGCTAAAGAATGGTTAGAAGTGACAAGAGCAGATGGTGTAAAAGGACGCAGAGAAACCAATACTATGCCACAATGGGCAGGTAGCTGTTGGTATTATATTGGATATTTGCTAAAAGATGATGGTAAAATGTTAGATTTAACAGATCCGAATGTTCAAAAAATGGTTAACAGTTGGCTTCCAGTTGATTTATATATTGGTGGTGCAGAACATGCGGTACTACACTTACTATATGCAAGATTCTGGCATAAAGTATTATATGATTGCGGCATTGTAACTTCAAAAGAACCTTTCTATAAATTATTCAATCAAGGAATGATTTTAGGTGAAGATGGAGTTAAAATGTCTAAATCTAGAGGTAATGTAATAAATCCTGATGATATAGTTGAAAGCTATGGCGCTGATACTTTAAGAGTATATGAAATGTTTATGGGACCACTTGATGCTATGAAACCCTGGTCAACAACTGGTGTAGATGGTGCTAGACGTTTCCTTGAACGTGTTTATCGTTTAGTTACTGAAGTTGTGAAAATAGATGAAAATGATCATTCGCTTGAAAAAATTTATCACCAAACAGTTAAAAAAGTTAGTGAGGATATTGAAAATTTAAGATATAATACCGCAATCTCGCAACTTATGATTTTTGCAAATGAAGCTTATAAAAATCCTACTATGCCAAAAGAATATCTAGAAGGATATATTAAGATGGTTTATCCATTCGCACCACATTTAGGTGAAGAACTTTGGAATTATATAGGTCATACTAACACAATAACATATGAAAGTTGGCCAACATTCGAAGAACATAAGACTATTAACCAAGAAATTACTGTTGTGGTACAAGTAAATGGTAAATTGCGTGATAAACTACAAGTTGCTATTAATACTCCAAAAGAAGAACTTGAAAGATTGGCATTAAATAGTCCTAAAATTATTGCAAATCTTGCTGGTGCTATACCTAAAAAGATTATTGTAGTTCCAAATAAACTAGTTAGTATCGTAATTTAAAAATGTAAATAGGGGGGGATATAAATTTTAAAGAATTTATTTAAACCAAATTATAATTTACCAAAGGTAGATAGAGTCATAATTGGAAACCAAAATATAATTATGATTAACATTGAAAAATATAAAGGTAAAATAATTTTTGATAAGTGTATTGAATATTTATTTTTACATGCAAAAAACGTATATTGGTTTATTAATGATTATACTATGTATGAAGATTTAACTGAATTACTAAATCATAGCGATGAAGATGTTTTCGTTTTGATTGGATAAATGCCTTAATTATTTAAGGCATTTTTTATAATCTAAAAATGTTAAAATATAATCAAAATAATGTAGATATTTAAATTAATAAAGTCATAAAAGTGAAAAAAAGTAAACATTAATCTGAATTTATTATAAAAAATACTAATAAAAATATTTACATTAATTAAAGTATTTGGTATAATAATATTGTAAAGATGAACTTTACATTGAAAGGAGCTGTTTTTATGAAGATTAATGTTAGAACTAATGATTTAGTTAAAATGAGTGATAGTGCTCGAGACTACATTAACGAAAGAGTAGGTTCGCTCGAAAAGTTGTTTAATAGTAGTGAGAATGTTGTTGCTAATGTATTATGCAAAGGCTTCGACAAATACACTGTTGTTGAAATAACAATACCGCTAAAACACGTAATATTACGAGCAGAAAGTAAAGCAGACACATTGTATGCGGCAATAGATTTTGCGACGGACAAGGTTGAAAGACAGCTATTGCGCCATAAGCAAAAAGTTAATACGATGATTAAAAAACGTGATGGAATTGCTAATCATTTTAGTCAATTAGAAACTAAAGACGAAATAAAAGAACCTGTAGATGTTTCAAAAACTAAAGTAATTGATAGAGAAGTTATGTCAGTAGATGAAGCAATTACCCAAATGGAACTATTGGATCACGATTTCTTTGCTTTTGTTAATGAAGCAAATCATCGTCATTCGGTTGTATACATTCGTAAAGATGGAGGCTATGGTATCATAGAAACTAAAGAATAAAATACAAAAAGGAGGTTAACCTCCTTTTCTTTTACCTTGAAGAAAATGTAAAATAATAGTATAATGCTAATGGTGATATAAGTGAAAGATACTATTTTAATAGATCTAGGAGATACATTAGTAAAAAATAAAGAAATATCAATAAAAAACGGCCTAGTTGCAATTTATAATTATCTAAATATTAAACAGAAAGAATTTGTTGATTATGGAATAAACTTATTCAATATAATGGATAATAGTCGTCAAAAAACCAGTATTGAGATATCTCTTAACGATTATTTGACTAAATTATTTGAAAAATTAGGAATTGATAAAAATTTAATTAATGAAAAACTTGAAGAAATATTCTATGAAAATTGTGAAAAAAATGAAGAAATAAAAGATGCACAATTATTTTTAAAGTATTTAAAGCAAAAGAAATATCTAATTATTATAGTAAGCAATTCAATTTTTAGTTCAAAGTTATTAAAAATAACTCTTGAAAAATTTAAATTATTAGCATATATTGATGAGGTTTATTCATCAAGTGATCTTGGGTTTAGAAAACCATCACGAGAAATATCTGAAAAAGTTTCAAAAGAATTACAATTAGTGAAAGAAAAATGTCTTATGATTGGTAATGATATTCGTATTGATGGAGGCTTTGCAACTAATTCGGATATAGATTTTATTTGGTTTAACTCTAAAAATGAACAAGGAAATTGTCCAAAAATGATTGCAAATATTAATGTATATACTGAATTAATAGAGAAATGGGGTGAAATAATTGATTAGCAATTATACTGATTTTAAGAAGGAAATTGAAAAATATAATCAAGAAACTATCAAAAAGAAATTACTTTTACATAGTTGTTGTGCACCATGTAGTAGCCATGTGCTTTCGGTTATTGCAAAGGCATTTGATTTAACAATCCTGTTTGATAATCCTAATATTTATCCAAAAGAAGAATTTGATTATCGATTAGAAGAATTAAATGAATTGGTAAAAAAAATGAATCTTAATATTAATGTTGAGTATTTACCATATGACCATGATAAATATTTAAATGCCATAAAAGGTAAAGAAAAACTTGGTGAAAAATCACCAAGATGTTATAGTTGTTATGAACTTAGATTAAAAGATACTTATGAATATGCTAAGGCAAATGGTTATGATTTATATACAACTACTTTATCAATTAGTCCCTATAAAAATAGTGATTGGATAAATGAAATAGGAAACAGATATAGCGATGAAAAATGTCAATTTCTATATTCTAATTATAAGAAAGAACAAGGATATTTACATTCGATAGAATTATCTAAACAATATGACTTATATCGACAAGATTATTGCGGATGTGAGTTTTCACAAGAAGAACGAAAACGAAAAACAAATGAATGAAAATAATAACAATATAAAAGATAACTAATAACTTGAAAAAAATCGAAAAATTTGGTATCATAATAGAAAGATAAATTAATGTAGGAAAACAGAAAGGATGATTTCATGTTTGGTAAATTATTTGACCCCACATATAAAGAATTCAAAAAATGTAGTAAAGTTGCTGAAGCAGTTGTAGCTTTAGAAGATGAATATAAAAAATTGACTGATGAGGAATTAAAAGCCAAAACACCAGAGTTTAAACAACGTCTTGAAAAAGGTGAAACCTTAGATGACATTATGGTAGAGGCTTTTGCAACAGCAAGAGAAGCTGCCAGCCGTGTTTTAGGATTAACCCCATTCAAAGTGCAAATTATTGGTGCTGCCGCAATGCATTTTGGTAATATTGCGGAGATGAAAACAGGTGAAGGTAAAACTCTTACATCTGTATTAGTTGCTTATTTAAATGCTTTACCTGGTAAAGGTGTTCACATTGTAACAGTAAATGAATACCTAGCAAGCCGTGATGCCACTGAAATGGGAGAAGTACATAAATTTTTGGGACTTACAGTAGGTCTAAATTTACGTGAATTAGATTCTGAACAAAAGCGTGAACAATACTATTGTGATATTACATATTCAACAAATAGTGAATTAGGCTTTGACTATCTAAGAGACCATATGGTTTTATATAAAGAACAAATGGTTCAACGTCCTGAAATGAATTTTGCCATTGTCGATGAAGTTGACTCAATTTTAATTGATGAAGCCAGAACTCCATTAATTATATCTGGTGGTGAGAAAAAAGGACCTAACCTATATGTACAAGCCAATTCATTTGCAAAGTGCTTACACCAAGAAGATTATGAAATTGACGTAAAAGATCGCCATGTAGCTTTAACTGAATCAGGTATGTCAAAAGCTGAAAAATATTTTAATGTAGACAATCTATATGATGTTAAGAATGTTACAATTGTTCATCATATTAATAATGCTTTAAGAGCAAACTACATTATGGAAAAAGATAAAGATTATGTAGTTCATGAAGGTGCAATTGTTATTGTTGACCCATTCACTGGTCGTTTAATGGTAGGACGTCAATGGAGTGATGGTTTACACCAAGCAATTGAAGCAAAAGAAAATGTTCAAATTAAGAAGGAAACTCGTACTTTAGCTACAATTACATATCAAAACTACTTTAGAATGTATAAGAAACTTGCAGGTATGACTGGTACCGCAAAAACGGAAGAAGAAGAATTTAGAAATATTTACAATATGTTCGTTGTTGAAATACCAACCAACGTGCCAGTTATAAGAATTGATGAACCGGATTTAATATTTCGATCAATGAAAGCAAAATATCTTGCTATCGCAAAAGATATTAAAGAACGTCATGAAAAAGGTCAACCAGTTCTAGTAGGTACTATTTCAATTGAATCAAGTGAACTATTATCTAATTTATTAAAACGTAATGGTATTCCACACAGTGTTTTGAATGCTAAACAACATGAACGTGAAGCTGAAATTATCGCGAAAGCTGGTCAAAAAGGCTCAGTTACAATCGCAACTAATATGGCTGGTCGTGGTACCGATATTAAATTAGGCGAAGGTGTAAGAGAATTAGGGGGTCTTGCGGTAATAGGTACTGAACGTCATGAAGCACGTCGTATTGATAACCAATTGCGTGGTAGAAGTGGACGTCAAGGAGACCCTGGTTATAGTAGATTTTATTTATCAGCTCAAGATGAACTAATGATTAGATTCGGAGGCGATCGTTTTGAAAGACTACTAGGTATGATTGCTAACCCTGATGCTGATGGATACGAAACTCCACTTGAATCAAAAATGTTCTCACGATTTGTTGAAAGTGCCCAAAAGAAAGTTGAAGGAGCAAACTACGATAGTCGTAAAAATGTTGTAGAATACGATGAAGTTTTAAGAAAACAACGTGAAGTAATTTATGGCCAAAGAAAAGATATTTTATTCTTAGATGATATGGAACCAACTATTCGTAAGATGATTAAAAATGTTGTTAAACGAAATATAGGTGGTTACATTGTTCATGAAAAGAAGAATTCGGAAGTAGACGCAGTAAGATTTATGAATGAATTTGCTTCAAAATTCTTTAATCGTGGTAAAATTACTATTGATGAAGTTGAGGGATTAAACGAAGAACAATTATCAGAATTAATTGAAAATAAATTCATTGAAGAACTAGAAAATAAAAAAACTCAAGTACCAAATGAAGTGTTCCAAGAATTTTTGAAGGTTGTATTACTAAGAGTAGTAGATAGCCATTGGATGGATCATATTGATCAAATGAGTAATCTACGTCAAAGTATTGGACTTCAATCATATGCACAAATTAACCCACTTCGTGAGTATCAACAAATTGCTTTTGAAACATTTAATGATATGATAGCTACAATTAATGATGAAGTAGTATTAAATGTAAATAGAGTTATTCTTCGTGAAAATTTACAACGTGAAGAACAAGCAAAAGTAACAGGTACTAATGCTGGTGCAGATGAGACCGCAAAACGTAAACCAGTTGTTAATAAGGATAAAAAAGTTGGCAGAAATGACCCATGTCCTTGTGGCTCTGGTAAAAAATATAAATATTGTTGTGGTATGAACGAAAAATAAAAAAATATTAGCAAGTTTAGCGTTGTTAAGCTTGCTAATTTTAGAAAAAGGAGGCTATTATGGAAAAGTATGAAATTGTAAAATGGCTAGAAAACTTTAAAAAACGTCTAAAAGATATTTCAGAAGTAATAAAAGTCGAACAATTAAAAAAAGAAATAGAAGATAACGAAAAAGTAATGGCATCCGAAAACTTTTGGGAGGATGTTAATGCTGCGACAAAATTTTTACAACGCAATAATGAACTAAAAGAAAAATTAACTAAATTTCAAACTCTAAGCAAAGATCTTGAAGATTTAGAGACAATCGTTGAATTAAATGATGAAAGCCTATTTGATGAGGCAGAATCACTAATCAAAAACTTAAATAGCGAATTAGAAAAATTTGAAATAGCATTACTTCTAGATGAAGAATATGATCATTTAAATGCCATTATGGAACTTCATCCTGGTGCCGGTGGTACTGAATCACAAGATTGGGCATTAATGCTATATAGAATGTATAAACGTTACGCAGAAAGAAACAATTTCGATTTTGAGTTATTAGATTACCAAGAAGCAAGTGATGCTGGAATAAAAAGTGTTACATTTGCGGTTAAAGGACCTAATGCATATGGTATCTTAAAAGGTGAAAAGGGCGTTCATCGACTTGTTAGAATATCACCATTTGATAGTAATGCAAGAAGGCATACTTCCTTTGTTGCATGTAATGTTATGCCTGAAATAGATGACAACGTAGAAATAGTTATTAATCCCGAAGATATAAAAATTGATACATATCGCTCTAGTGGCGCCGGAGGACAACATGTCAATACAACTGATTCAGCAGTGCGTATTACTCATATTCCTACTGGTATTGTAGTGAATTGCCAAAATGAGCGTAGTCAAATTCAAAACCGTGAAAGAGCTATGCAAGTTTTAAAATCAAAACTATATCAAAAAATGCTAGAAGAAAAAGAAAATTTGAAAAAAAATATTGGAACACCAATTACTGATAATGCTTTTGGTAGCCAAATTAGAAGTTATGTTCTTCACCCATATGCTATGGTGAAAGACCATAGAACTAATGTGGAAAGCTCATCACCCTCAAATGTACTAGATGGTGATTTAGAATTATTTTTAAATGCATATTTAAAGTGGTATAAAAGTACTAAGTAGGTGAAAAAATGAAAAAAATAAAAATAACCAAAAAACATATTAAAGATTTTTTAACAATTAATTTAGGAGTATTTTTGATGGCTATGGCATATAGCATCTTGATAGATAGGAATAAATTAGTAATAGGTGGAGTAGGCGGAATAGCTACTATTTTATCTAATGCAATAACAGGGTTAAAAATAAACTCTTCATTTATTATTCTAATTATAAACGTAGTGTTATTGCTAATAGCCTTGATCTTTGTTGGTAAAAAATTCTTTTTAAAAACTCTGTATACATCATTAATTTATCCAGTATATGTATTTATGTTTGAAAAGATAATTCTATTATTACAAGATGTTGTCCCAGATTTATCTTTAACAAAAGAAGAATTAGCAATTAAATTATCCGATATTGCTCTTGGACAAAATGCCGCTAACGCAATTATGGCAGGATCATATTTGTTAGTAATAATATTTGGTGCCGTAATTTCAGGATTTGGCCTTGGTCTTGCCTTGAAAAAAGGAGCATCAACAGGTGGTGTTGATATAATTCAACAAATACTGTTAGATAGGTTTAAGATACCTTTTTCAATTAGTTTATTAATGATAGATGGTACAATTGTTACTGTTGCCGCAATCTATTTTAAAGATTTCTTTATGATTCTATATGGTTTCTTATTTATATATTTATCTGGTGTGGTATTGGATGCTATTGTCTTTAGTGGCTTTAATTCACGAGCTGTCTATATTATAACAAGTGATCCTGAAGCAGTAAAAAATAAAATATATAGTGTTTTAGAACGTGGTGTTACTGAAATATATTCAAGAGGCGGCTATAGACAAGAAGATAAAAAAATGTTAGTTTGCGTAATGTCTAATAATGAATTCTATAAAATGAAAACTCTTATTTTAGAAATTGATAAACGTGCATTCATTTTTGTCGCAAGGGTAAGTGAAGTTCATGGTGAAGGATTTACTTATGATAGTCCAGAGCAGGTGGAAAAGGAAAATGAGCCAAGTAAATAAAGCATACACTATAAAAGAAGTAGTTAAAAATGGTAAAAAATATTACCTAAGGTTTGAAGAAATTGATGAAGACTATTTAGTAAATGAAGATCAAATAGTAAGTTATCGTTTAATAAAAGGTAATGTCTTAGATCAAAAAACTTATAAAACTTTAATGACTGACGTTGATAATACGGTGTATTACAACAAAGCATTGCATTTTATCGATTTCAAACCAAGAACCAAAAAAGAGATAAATGAGTATTTAACAAAATTCCAACTTGACGAAAGTACCATTAATAAAATTATCAAAAAGCTTGAAAAAATTGGTTTTATTGATGATGAAAGATATGCCAATCGTTATACCGAGGAATTAATTAGAAAAGGCAAAGGAAAAAAAGCAATTTACAATCTCTTAATAAAAAAAGGTATAGAACAAGACTTAATAAATGAAAATCTCAGCAAATACGAAAAAGATGATGAATTTGCTAATGCATTAAGAATTGCTGAAAAACTTGTTAAACCGGAATCTGATTATCCAATAAAAAAACAAAAAATGCAATTAATAGAAAAATTGCTAAGAGAAGGTTATGGACAAGATGCCATTAACTATGCAATGAGTAATATTACTTTTACAGATAATTCACAAGAACGATTAATAAAAGAATACGAAAAATTGCAAGATAAGAACATTGAAAAAGAAAAAATAATTGCAAGGTTACTAGCAAAAGGATATGAATGCTCTGATATCAAAAGAATTCTAAAATAATAGTACTTTTTTATAAAGTTTCAACATACAATTTATTGGTGAAAAGAATGAAAAAGAAAAGAATAAATGAAGGCTTACGAAACTTAACCAAAAATTTTGTGAGTGAAAAAGAATTAGAAGAAAATTTAAAGAATGAAATATCAAGTGAAATTCATAACAATAGACGTAAATCTTAAGCAATTTATTTGTAAAATCTAGCATATTGGTTTAGAATAAAAGTATCTTCAGGGCAGGGTGAAAATCCCGACCGGTGGTAAAGTCCACAAGCATTTGCATGATTTGGTGAAATTCCAAAACCGATAGTATAGTCTAGATGAAAGAAGATTTGACAATATGTTAAAATACCCCCCTGAATGTATATTTAGGGGTTTTTATATGGAGAATAAAATGAAAGATAAAAACAAAAAAACAATAGATTATATGACAAAAATCGCAATACTTGCGGCCTTATCAAGTATATTGTATTTTATACCCAAATTTCCTCTACCTTTTTTATTCCCTAGTTTTTTAGAAATTCAATTTTCTAATTTACCGGCAATTCTAGGCGGATTTATTTTAGGACCTTTTGCAGGAGGACTAATAGTAGCAATAAGAACATTAATAAAACTACCATTTAGTTCAACTGCTTGTGTTGGTGAACTTGCTGACTTTCTAATTGGAATTGCAACAGTTTTAACAAGTTCAATAATATATAAAAAGATTAAGACTAAAAAGGGTGGAGCTATAGCTTTAATATTTGGTTCAATTGCCTGGGTATTAATGGCTATTATTACTAACTATGCCTTTTTAATCGATTTCTACGCAAAATTCTATGCTGATGCTGGTGGAATGGCAATGATTATTGAAGTTTGTAAAAAAGTATTACCTAGCATCAATGAAAACAACTTTATGAGGTTATATCTATTTGGTGCAGTATTACCATTTAATTTATTATTATCTATATTAGCTTCAATAGTAACTTTTATGGTATATAAACGTATCTCTGATCTATTCAAGAAAGAATTATTCAAAACAAGGAAGGAAGATAATGTTAAAAATTCTAGCAATATGTGATTCGTTTAAAGGGACTTTAAGTTCTAGTGAAGTTGGTAAGATAGTTTGTGAACATTACAATAAAGAGGGTCATGATGCAAAATATATTCCAATATCTGATGGTGGTGAAGGTTTTTTAGAAGTAATAAAAGTAGTAGCAAATTTAGAATATAAAAGTATGGTAGTAAATGATCCTTTATTTAATAAAACAAATGCCAAATATTTATATGATGAAAATCAAAAGATAGCTTATATTGAACTTGCAGAAGCATCAGGGCTTACTAAAATACCGAATGATAAGAAAGATGCGGTAAAAAGTTCAACTTATGGACTTGGTCAATTAATGAAAAAAGTAATTGAAATTCATCATCCAAAGAAAATTGTTCTTGGTATTGGAGGTTCCGCAACCACAGATATGGGGGCAGGGATGCTAGAAGCAATGGGCGTGGAGTTTTTAGATGATAAAGGTTTTAAACTTACTAAAATGAATAATTCACAATTAATGAAAATTAGAAAAATGAATTTGAATTATTTTAAAAAATTAATAAAAGGTATAGAATTTGTAACATTAACTGATGTTCAAAATCCAGTTCTTGGCGAATTAGGTACAGTTAGAGTTTTTGCTTCTCAAAAGGGTGCAAAACCAGAATACCTATTTGCAATGGAACAAAATGTAAAACATTTTTATAAATGTACGCATAATAAACTTTTAAAAGAACATCCTATTGATTTCCCGGGAGCAGGTGCAGCAGGAGGTGTGGGCTATACTATGCGATATTATTTTGGAAGTAGTATTAAAGCAGGAATTGATACCTTATTAGAACTGGTGAATTTTTCAAAACTAGTGAAAGAATATGATGTTGTTTTCAGTGGCGAAGGAAAAATTGATAGTCAGACTTTAAATGGAAAAGTAATAAGTGGAATAAAAAAATATCATCCAAAAAGATTAATCCTAATAGGTGGTAGTTCAACCATTGATAGTGTTGAAGATGAAATATACCCTATTGTTCCAAATGTTGCAACAATAGAAGAATCAATGAGTAAACCTATTGAAATGCTTGAAAAATTACTAGGCACAATAAAACTATAAAAAATAAAAAATGAATTCAAACAGTGAAATGGTAAAATAAAAGTAGACACTTTTTGTGCCTACTTTTTCTTGACTATTTCATTCAAATAATTCATTTTTTACTCTTCAAAGAAACTTTTTAAAAATTTTAAAACTCCTTGTTGGTCAAATCTTTCTGTAATATAATTAGCATGACTAAATAACTCAGGATTTGCGTTCTTCATAGCAACTTTGATATGTGCAAAGTCTAACATTCCAATATCATTGTGACCATCGCCAATAGCTATAGTTCGAACTTTTGGAATATTATAGTATTTACAAGCATTCTCAAAACCAACACTTTTATCAACTAGAGGATTGTATACCTCAACTATATAGTTATCATCAATTTCCCAATATCTTGGAAATAATCTACCTTTATAGTTATTATTTATATGTTCAACAAAACGATCTATAGTTCCTTTTTTTAGAAAAAATAAAGAGCCATTGGGATCATCTGGTAATGTATCACGCAATTTTCCAATATGTAATTTTCCAAAATCACTATTAATGTGTAAAAAAGGATGGATAAATTCATTATATTCTTGAACATAGATGTCATCAATAATTTCACAAAATACGTTAATCAAATCATCCTTAGTAAAATCAATTATTTCAAGCAAATCATCACGACTTATTCTTAAATCAGTGGTAGGATAGTTTGGATCTTTAGGATTAGTTACACGAGCTCCGTTATAGTTGATTAAAGGGGTATCAAGACCTAATGCTTCATAGACAAAATAACTTGAACGAAGTGGTCTTCCGGTTGCTAACATAATTTTATGCCCTTCGTGGCTCAATTTCTTTATATAATCAAAAGTTTCTTGGTCATAATGTGAAAAGTCTAACATCAATGTACCATCTAAATCAATAACAATTAAATAAGGTTTCATAATATCACCAACTTTACATAATTAATAAGTAAATCAATTATAACATATCTTATAACAATTGTCTAATTATGCGTTTTTATGCCAATAAAATATATAGATATTTTCTTGCAATTTAAAGTACTTTATGGTAAAATAATTAGAAGTAGATGGGAGATGAGTTTAGTGGTTTATAATTCATTAATTGAAAAAATAGATGGCTTCTTTACTGAACTATTTTCTAAATTACAAGAAACCATTAGCTGGTCTTCTTTTTGGATATTGGTGGCAGGAATAGTTGTAGGTTTTGTCATTTGTTCAAGCATATATAGTATATTACTATTTAAATCAATAAATAATCAAGAAGAAAAAATAAAAGCCAATGCTTTTATTGCAAGTGATGAATTGGTTCAAGAAATAGTTGAGAATATTAAAAAAAGTTATGTTGAAGATACCGAAGGCTTAATGGTTAGAGAACGTTTTGAAGTCTTGGGTAGCAAATTATATTTAGAAATAAATCAAATTGCCACATTATATTATCCAACTTCGAAATATCCATTATATGAGCTTACAATTGAAGAAATGATATTATTTTTACACTATTTATCTAATCGTATTGATGAGGTTTTTGATCATCCAATTTTAAAACCATTTAAAAAAATAAGTGTCAGTAAAATATTTGAAATAATTGATACTAAAAAAAGAATAGATGAAAACAAAATAGTAAAAGCAACTAAAAAAGCCCATGTTGGTAAAATAAAGAGTTTCTTGATTGATGCTGTAAAAATAATAAATCCCATTCACTGGTTTAAAAAACTAGTGGTTAATTCAACAATCAGTTTTGCGACAAGAAAAATATCTTTAATAATTATTGATATAGTTGCGGATGAAAGTAATAAAACATATAGTAAAAAAATCTTTGATAAAGAAAAATCAATCAGAGAAATGGAAATTGAACAAATTTTAGAAGAATTAGAAAAGGAGGAACAAGATGCTTAGTAGCGATAAAAATAAATTAAGCCAAAGAAGAGAGTTTTATATTCATCGTATCGTAAGAAACGGCAAAATGAGTGACGATGATGAAGTGGTTAGAGATCAAAAAGAGGAAACAAAAACTAATAGTAATTCTAAACTAAGAGAAAAAATCTCATATGCAGAATCATACGGGTATCGAGTAGATCCAAGTAGATATAATTCAATTAGAAAAGAAACTGTTCAAAAAGAAGAACAACCAACTCCTAATATAAATAAACCAAACATCAAAGTTGAAGAACCAATAGTAGACAAGCAAATAGGTTATTTTGATGATGGTGTTGAACTAGAAGATGATACATATGATATTACAAGTCAAATTGATCAAATTTATCAAGATAGTTTCGAAGATTTAAATAATGATATTGATTTATACACAACTACTTATCAACAAATGGCTAATAAACCAATTGAACGTGAAGACATTAAACCTAAGGAAGCTCCAACTAATACTTATGAAGAAAAAATTGAGGTTGAAACTGAAAAGGTAGAACCAAAAATTGCAACACCTGTAAAACCTCAACCTGTTGAAAATGTGCCAAAGCAACAAGTTGTACAACCTACAAAACCAGTTGTTAAAGTCAAGAAAACAAAATATGTTGCGCCAAGTTTAGATTTATTAACTAGATCTGGCCAAGAAAGTAAAGAAAATAATCAAGCTGCTCGTGAACAAGCTGAAATAATTAATCAAACATTTAGAGAATCAGGAATCAAAGCTTCAGTTGCAAGTTATATTTTTGGACCAACAGTAACGCAATTTTTAATAAAAATTGAACAAGGTGTTAATGTCAAAGATATTAGAAAAGTTGAATCTAACTTACTTATGTATTTACAATGCGAATCAATAAGAATTCAAACACCGATACCTGGCAAACCATTTGCGGGAATTGAAGTGCCAAAAAGACCAGAAAATAGGCGTACGGTTTTCCTGGGTGATATGTTAGCAAGCAAAGAATTTAAAAATTCACCTTTCTTTGTACCTGTGGCAGTTGGGCAAGATAACTATGGTAATTTTGTTTATATAGATTTAACTGAAATGCCTCATGGTCTTATTGCGGGTACTACTAAGTCTGGTAAAAGTGTCTGCTTAAATGCGTTTTTAATTAGCTTAATTTATCATTTCACACCAGATCAATTAAGATTAGTGTTAATCGATCCAAAACGTATCGAACTTGGTGCATATGAAGATATTCCACATCTAGCAATGCCCGTAGTTACTGAACAAGAAGATTTTCAAAGTGCCTTAGCTTGGGTATGCGATGAGATGGAAAGACGTTATGGTGAATTTTCTAAATATGGAGAACGTAACATAATGGACTATAACGAAGTTAGAAAAGAAAATAAAGAACCCCTTATGCCATATATTATTGTTATGATGGATGAATTTAGTGATTGGTTTACTAATGCAGGAATAGAAATAGAAACTTATATGCAAAGACTTGCCCAAAAAGCTCGTGCAGCTGGTATAAACATTTTACTTGCTGCTCAAAGACCTTCTAAAGATGTTATTAAAGGTACAATTAAAGCTAATTTTGATACTAGAATAGCATTCAGGGTTGCTTCATTCGATGATGCAAAAGTAATACTAGGAGCTAGTGGTGCTGAAAAATTAGAAGGAAAAGGTGATATGCTTATACGTTATGCTGGTCATCCAGAGCAACGTTTACAAGGCGCCTTTGTACCCAATGGTGACATCAAAAAAGTTACTAGATTCTTACGTGAAAACAATACTTGTGATTACATTGTAACCAAAGAAGAAATTCATCAATCAACTGTATCACGCCAAGCCGCAAATACTAGTGTTAGTCGCAATACTGGACGAAATGATGAATGCTTTGAAGAAGTTGCTTACTATATAGTTCGTAATAAGAATGCATCAGTTAATCAATTAACTAAAATATTCAATATGGGATTCAATCGTGTCAACGATATCATTCTTGCATTAATTGAAATGAATGTCATCAGTGAAGGCGTAAGAGGAAAACAACGTGAAGTGTTAGTTGATGAGGCAGAATTTACAGAAATGTTAGAAAGAGAAGAACAAAATGGATAAAAATAAATATCTTGAAAACTATTATAAAGAAAATAATCCTTTAGCTGCTAGATTAACGATTGATAAAAAACTGATTAAATGCATTATAATATGTGTAATAACAACATTAATATATTTATTTATAATTATCTTTTCTAAAGTTAGTAATTTTAAGGGCGATGTTACATTTAGTAATAGCATTACTTTTTTAACCATTGTAATGATAGTTACAGCTGTTATAGGCTTTATTGGAATCGTTGCATTAATACTTCAAAAGATATCTCCAAAATTATTAAGCAAAATTCCGTTTAAAACCAAACAAGGCATTTTCAATGTACTAGATATCTTTGTAATTTTACCTATTTGTATTGTTATAACTATATTCTGTTTTTCTTATCTTTTTATTATTACCCCAGTAGAAGGAATGTCAATGGAACCAACTATCGAAAGTGGCGAACATGTTTTGGTATTATACAACAAAAAAATAACCAAGAATGAAGTTGTTATATTAGAAGTAAATCCCACCGATAATGATTATCGAAGTACAGAATATTTCATCAAGAGAGTAATAGGTGTACCAGGTGATACTATTAAATGGGATGAAGCTACACACACATTTAAGTTAAATGGTGAAACAGTGGCTCCAAGAGGTATTAATCAGGTTGACACCAATGGCGTTTTCTATAAAGAAAATGGTATAAAGAAGTATTTAAATGAACAAAATGGTTTTGTAATACCAGAAGGTTATTACTTTGTAATGGGTGATAACCGCTTGAATAGTACCGATAGTAGACAAATTGGATTAATTCCAGAAGGAAATATTATCGGAGTAGCAGTTGAGCATATGAATTACATTATACCAAAAGGTAAAATTGGTGAATATACAGGAAAATAAAAATATCGCGATAGTAATTAGGAGGGAATAAAGTCCAATATGAATGAAATAGAAAAGATGTTAGCTGGCGAATTATATGATGCCAATTATAACTCTGAATTGACCAAAAAAAGACTAAAAGCCAAGGAACTATGCAAAAAATATAATGATTGTGATGTTAGAGATAGTGATACTAAAAAAGCAATTTTAGAACAACTTTTCGGCAAAAAAATAGATATTCTTGAGATAGAACCTAATTTTTATTGCGATTACGGATTTAATATTTCTTTAGGCAAAAATTTTTACGCCAATCATAATTTAGTTATACTAGACGCTAATAAAGTAGAATTTGGCGATAATGTATTTATTGGTCCTAATTGTGGATTCTATACAGCTGGACATCCGTTAGATTATGTGTCAAGAAATAAAGGATTAGAATATGCTAAACCAATTAAAATAGGAAATAATGTTTGGATTGGTGGAAATGTTTGTGTACTTCCAGGAGTTACCATTGGTGATAATGTTGTCATTGGAGCTGGAAGTGTTGTCACAAAAGATATTCCTGCTAATTGTCTTGTTGCCGGTAATCCTGGTAAAATTATAAAAAGATTATAAAAATAAAGAAAGCGAAAATATATGAAAGACAATAATGAAATTAACGAAAACTTTCAAAAAGTTTCAATAAATTGGTATCCTGGTCATATGGCTAAAGCCATAAAAGAAATAAATGAAAAAGTAAAAATTGTTGATTTAGTAATTGTCCTACTTGACGCAAGAATACCTAAATCATCCTTTAATCCTCTTTTAGAAGAAGTGTTAAATAATCGAAAGGTACTATACGTATTAACTAAAAAGGACAAAGCTGATTCAATTGAAACTTTAAAATGGCTTGCATACTATGAAAAACAAAATAAAAGAGCTATTGCTTTAGATGCGAGAGAGTTAAAAAATAGTAAACTAATAGTTAAAGAAGCAACCAATTTACTTGTTGAAAAAAGAGCAAAAGATTTAGCAAGAGGCTTAAAACCACGTGCAATTAAAACGATGATTGTAGGAATTCCTAATGTTGGTAAGTCTACTTTAATCAATGCTTTAGTAGGCAAAAGGGTTACCGCAGTAGGTGATAAACCAGGAGTAACTAAAGTACAACAATGGATTAGAATTAACCAAGACTTGGAATTATTAGATACGCCAGGGGTATTATGGCCAAAATTTGACGATCAAGTAATTGGCTTACATCTTGCAATAACTGGTGGTATAAATGATAACATTTTACCAATTATAGACGTTGCTACTTACTTCATTGATTTCTTGAATAAATATTATCCCAATGCTTTAACAAATAGATATCAATTGGATTTCACGAATCTTAATGCAATGGAACAGTTAGAGTTAATAGCTAAAAAACAGAATTACTATTTATCCAATAAGGAATATGATTTAGAAAGGACCGCATTATTTATCTTGCAAGAAGCAAGAAGTGGATATTACGGTAGATTTACTTTAGATAGGTGTGGCGATGAAACAAACAATTGATAATTATCAATTTGAGCGTAAACTATATAGCGAAGGAATTGAATATATTGCGGGGACAGACGAAGTTGGAAGAGGCCCATTAGCTGGTCCTGTTGTCGCAACAGCTGTAATAATGCCAAAAAATTGCTATATAGAAGGTGTAACTGATTCAAAAAAAATAACTCCTAAAAAACGCAAAGAATTGAGAAAAGAAATAGAAACAAAAGCATTAAGCATTGTTACCGTATTTATTGATGAGTCAAAGATTGATGAAATCAATATTTATGAAGCAAGTAGACTAGCCATGCAAAAAGCAATTAGGGGGCTTAATCCTAAACCTCAAATTATATTGGCTGATGCTATGCCTCTTAATATAGATATTGAAAGTATATCACTAATAAAAGGTGATGAAAAAAGTTTTATGATTGGTTGTGCAAGCATTATCGCAAAAGAAATTCGAGATGATTACATGGATTTACTTGATAAAAAATATCCAGGATATGGTTTTGCTAAAAATAAGGGGTATCCTACAAAAGCTCATATGGTAGCCTTAAAAGAACTGGGGGTATTACCAATTCATAGAAAAACTTATTCACCAGTAACAAAATTATTAGAAAACGAAAACAAGTCTTAGATTAGGCTTGTTTTTTTCTATAATTAACAGTTTTCATAGTTTAGTGATAAAAAATAAAGAAAAATAGCAAAAAAATAAGAAATGTTTTTAATCTTTTTGTTTGACTTATTTAAATTGGTGTTATATAATCAAAAAGCAAAAATATGGGTGAGGTGCAGTATGAAATTATTAATTGTGGAATCTCCAGCAAAATGTAAAACAATTGGACATTATTTAGGAGAAGGATATTTAGTAGAATCAAGTATAGGCCATATTCGTGATTTAAAAATCAAGGGTAAAGGCGGATTTGGTGTAGATATTCAAAATAATTTTCAACCTGAATATGAAGTATTAAGTGACAAAAAAGAAATAGTTGAAAAATTAACTGCAGCCGCAAACCTAGCAGAACATGTTTACCTTGCAACCGACCCCGACCGTGAAGGAGAAGCAATTAGTTGGCACTTAAGTGAAGTGTTAAATCAACCAAAAGAAAAGGTTTCAAGAATTGTGTTTAATGAAATTACTAAGACGGCTGTCTTGAAAGCCATAAGTCATGATAGAGATATCGATATGGATTTAGTTCATTCACAAGAATCAAGAAGAATCTTAGATAGAATTATTGGTTTCAGATTATCTAGTTTATTACAACAAAAAATTGGTTCAAAATCAGCTGGTCGTGTTCAATCTGTAGCATTAAAATTGGTAGTTGATCGTGAAAAAGAAATTCAAGCATTTGATAAAGTAGAATTTTGGGATTTATCAGCAATTTTTTCAAAAAAAATTGGCGATAACGAATACAATCTAAAAGCAAAATTTTATGGCACTAACACTGAGAAAATTAATCTACCAAATGAAGAAACAACAAATGAAGTAATTGCAAAATTAGATGAAAATAATTATGTTGTTTCTAATATAACAAAGAAAGAAAGAAATCGTGCTTCAAAGCCACCATTTATTACATCTACACTTCAACAAGATGCTAGTGCAAAATTTAATTATAATGCTAAGCGTGTAATGAGCATCGCTCAGAAATTGTATGAAGGTGTTGAACTAGGAAAAGAACGTGTAGGTTTAATTACTTATATGAGAACTGACTCAATTCGTTTATCAGATGAATTTATTGATTCAGCAAAAAAGTATATTATTGAAAAATATGGTGAGAAATACTATAAAGGAATTAAAAAAGCACCTAAGGGTAAAAATATTCAAGATGCCCATGAAGCAATTAGACCTACTAATATTTTGAGAAATCCTGAAAGTGTAAAAAGTTATTTACGCTTAGATGAATTTAAAGTCTATTCCTTAATATATAATAGAGCAATAGCTTCACTTATGAGTGATAGCATATTAGAAGATACTAAAGTCGACATTGAAAATAATGACTATATTTTTAATTTAACTGGTGAAGTTACCTTATTTGATGGTTTTAGAACAATTTATGAAGAAGCTAGTTTAACTGATGAAGATGATGAATTAGAAAAATTACCGGAACTAGCAATAGGTGAAAAACTTACATTTAAAGAAATTAACAAAGAACAAAAATTCACATCACCACCATACCGTTATACAGAAGCTAGATTAATCAAAAAAATGGAAGAACTTGGAATTGGTCGTCCATCAACTTATGCATTAACAATGGAAACTTTGCGCGCAAGGGCCTATGTTACTATGGATAAACGTACATTTGTTCCAACTGCTCAAGGTACTTTAACTACTGAACAACTTGAATTATTCTTTAGTGACATCATCAATGTAAAATACACTGCTGATATGGAAACAACTTTGGATAAGATTGCGGAAGGAAAAGCAGTATGGTATGAAGAATTACGCAAATTCTATGATGTTTTTGCACCATTAATTGAAAATGCTAGGGATAATATGGTTAAAATATATCCAAAGATTACAGATGAGTTCTGTCCAGAATGTGGCTTACCATTATTTATAAGAAGAGGTCCATTTGGTGAATTCACTGCTTGTTCTGGTTATCCTCATTGTAAATATATTAAAAAGACTCCTAAAAAGGAACCGGTACATATTGGTGTAACTTGCCCTGTATGTAAGGAAGGCGATGTCGTTGAACGTACAAGTGGAAGAGGACGTTCTAAAGGTTCACTTTTCTATGCATGTAGTAGATTCCCACAATGTAAAGCAACTTTTTCAGGAATACCAACAGGCGACTATTGTCCTGTTTGCAAGGCTCCAATGATTAAAGTTGGTGATATTATTCGTTGTAATAATGAACACTGTAAATCAAATGAAGGATTAATCAAAAAAGCCAAAGAAGAAAAAAACGAATAGTATGTGAAATAGGCATAAATTTTTGTGCCTATTTTATTTTGGCTTAAAAGTTGAAAAAAAATAAATAATATAGTATAATGAATAGGATAAAGAATAAAATTAATAATTAATAAATAGAGGTATCAAATGGGGCTATTTGACATATTTAAGAAAAAACCAAAAGATGATAAAAATAAAAAATATAATCTAGGTATGAAAAAAACCCGTCAAGGTTTAATGAGTAAATTAAAAGCAATTCTTAGCGGTAACGAAATTAACGAAGAATTATTTGACGATTTAACTGATGCGTTCATAATGGCTGATATCGGTGTTGAAACAACCTTAGATTTTATTGAAGCATTAAAAGAAGACGAAAGAGTTCAAGGATTGAAGACTGCCGAAGAACTTCAACCTATCATAGTTGATAAAATGTTTGAATTGTATTTAAAAGGGCAAATTGTAAATAATAACTTTAATATAAATGAAAACGGATTATCAGTTTTCTTGTTTGTAGGTGTTAATGGTGTAGGTAAAACTACAACAATTGCCAAAATTGCTTATCGTTTAAAAAATGAAGGCAAAAAAGTATTGCTTGCGGCTGGAGATACATTTAGAGCAGGTGCAGTAGACCAATTAGAAATCTGGGCTAAAAAAGTTGGTGTTGATATTGTTATAAAAAAAGGTGCAACAGATCCATCTAGTGTAATTTTTGAAGCAATTCAAAAAGCAAAGAATGAAAAATATGACATATTACTTTGTGATACAGCAGGTAGATTACAAAATAAAACTAATTTGATGAAAGAATTAGAAAAAATGCATCGGGTTATCGCAAGAGAGGTTGAAGGGGCTCCTCAAGAAACTCTATTAGTGATTGACGCAACAACAGGTCAAAATGGTTTGTCACAAGCTGAAGCATTTATGGAAGTGACAAATATTACAGGAGTTATACTAACAAAATTAGATGGTACTAGTAAAGGTGGTATCGTTTTAGCAATTAGAGATAAATATAATCTTCCAATAAAGATGGTTGGACTTGGTGAAAAAATGGAAGATTTAGAATATTTCGATTTAGAAGATTATATTGCAGGATTATTCATTGATAATGGTGATGAAGATGGCGAATAACCAAATAGATAAAAAAGTATACTATAGTAGCTTATATGATTATTATCAAAAATTATTAACAGAAAAACAATGCAATATCTTCGAAGATTATTATTTTAATGACTATAGTTTGTCTGAAATAGCAGATAACTTAAATGTAAGTCGCAATGCTATATGGGATATACTTAAAAAAGTTGAACACAATTTAGAAGATTATGAAACAAAGTTAGAACTTCACAAAAAAAGTAAAGTTATAAATCAAAAATTAAATGAATTAAAAGAACACGTTGATCAAGCTGGTCTTGAAATTTTACAACAAGTAAAGGAGATGGAATAATTAGGTATGCCGTTTGAGAGTCTGTCCGAGAAAATCCAATATTCACTACGTAAATTAACTGGTCGTGGAAAAGTAAATGAAAAAGATATCGATGATGCAATGCGCGAAATTCGTGTATCATTACTAGAAGCTGACGTAAACTATAAAATAGTAAAACAATTTATAAGTGAAGTAAAAGAAAAAGCCCTTGGTGAAAGAGTAATGAAATCTTTAACACCAGGCGATCAAGTTGTTAAAATTGTATATGAAGAATTAGTTAAGCTAATGGGAGAAGAAGCGGTTCCACTGAATCTAAAAAAATCTGGTATAAGTGTTATACTTGTGGTCGGTTTACAAGGTAGTGGTAAAACTACCCATGTAGGGAAATTGGCTAACTATTTAAGAAAAAATTATAAACTTAAACCATTGATGGTTGCTGCAGACGTATATCGTCCCGCCGCAATCAATCAATTAGTTACGATTGGTAAACAACTTGACATTGAAGTATTCGAAATGGGAATACTTACTAAACCCCAAGTAATAGCTAAAAAGGGTTTAGAATATGCTAAAGAAAAAGGTTATAATGTAGTCTTAATTGATACAGCTGGTCGTCTTGCCATTGATGAAGCATTAATGCAAGAATTAGTTGAAATCAAAGACATCGTAAACCCTGATGAAATCTTACTTACAGTTGATGCGATGACTGGTCAAGATGCCGTTAACGTTGCAACAAAATTTCATGAAAAGCTAGATGTTACTGGATGTTTATTAACTAAATTAGATAGTGATACCCGTGGTGGTGCGGCTTTATCTATTCGTTATATGACTCAAATTCCAATTAAATTTACTGGTATTGGTGAAAAAATGGATGAAATTGATGTATTCCATCCTGAAAGAATGGCCAAGAGAATACTTGGAATGGGTGATGTATTAACATTTATTGAAAAAGCCCAACAATCTTTTGATGAAGAAGAAGCAATGAAAATGGCTGAAAAATTTCAAACTGGTCGTTTCACATACAATGATTTCTTAAGCCAAATTCGTAAAGTCAAAAAAATGGGTTCAATGAAAAACCTACTGGGTTTAATACCAGGTATCGGATCACAAATTAAAAATATTGATTTTGATGAAAAACGTTTTGTATATATTGAGGCAATAATTGGATCAATGACCAAGGAAGAAAGAAATAATCCTGATCTAGTTAATAAGAGCCATGCTCGTAAGAGTAGAATAGCAAATGGTAGTGGTAGAAGCTACCAAGAAATTAATCAATTAACAAAACAATTTGAAACAATGCGAACTCAAATGAAATCAATTATGAGTATGGATGAAGAACAAATGGAAAAGGTTTCAAAAGGGCAAGCACCTATGCCACAGATGAAGGCTGCTAAGCCTAAAAAAGGCAAGGGGAAAAATAAAGGTGGATTTAGATTTTAATTAATACTTGAAAAATGAGAAGGTAGCCAGTGTTAACGGGCTACTTTTACATTTAGGAGGTAAACATTATGAATCAAAATTACATCAATGAAATATTAGCAATAATAAGAAGTAATAAAGGTAATGATTACATTAAAGAAGAATTACTTAATTACCATGAAAATGATATTGCGAAAATATTTCCTCTACTTTCAAAAGATGAAAGATTAAAACTATATAAAATTTTAGACCAAGATACTATTTCAGATATATTTAGTTATCTTGATGAACCAACTGAATATTTGGATGAAATGTCAAATGATGCGGCAGCTGATATTCTAGAAAAAATGGACACGGATGATGCCATTGACATTTTGGAAGAAATGGAAGAAAGTGACCGAAAAGAATTAATCGATTTGATGGATAAAGAAGCAGCTGATGATATCAAATTAATTAGTTCATATAGTGATGATATGATTGGTAGTAAAATGACTACGAATTATATTGCAATTTCTCGTTATGCTACAGTAAAAAAAGCTATGAAAACGATGGTTAATGAAGCTGCTACCAATGATAATGTATCAATTTTGTATTTTGTTGATGATGAAGATACTTTTTATGGAGCTATGGATTTAAGAGATTTAATCATTGCTCGTGATGGCAGTAACTTAGATGATTTAATAAAAACATCTTATCCTTATTTAAAAGCTACTGAATTAGTTAGTGATTGTTTAGGTAAAATTAAAGACTATGCACTTGACTCTATACCTGTAGTCGATGATAATGACCACTTAATTGGCGTAATTACAAGCGATGATATTGTAGAAGCTGTACGTGATGAAATGGGCGACGACTACGCAAAACTTGGTGGTTTATCAAGTGAAGATGATTTAGATGAATCGGTTTTCAAATCAATTGGTAAAAGAATGCCTTGGCTATTTATCTTATTAGGACTTGGGCTTATGACATCGCTAATCATATCAGGATTTGAGCCTGTTGTAGATGCGTTACCATTGTTGGTATTTTTCCAATCATTAATATTGGACATGGCAGGTAATACTGGTACTCAATCACTTGCGGTAACAATAAGAGTAATTTCAAATGAGCAAACAACTAAAAAGGATGTTGCTAAATTGATATTAAAAGAACTTAAAGTAGGCCTTTTAAACGGGTTAATTATTGGCTCAATAAGCTTTTGCGTTGTACTATTATTCCTAATGTTTGTAAAATCAAAAGATGCAGGAATGATTTACAATCTTAAAATTGCAACATCAATTGGAATTAGTATGCTTGCTTCAATAATTGTTGCTAATGCGGCTGGAACAATAATACCAGTAATATTTAAGAAGTGTAAAGTTGATCCAGCAGTTGCTTCAGGTCCATTAATTACTACCTTAAATGATATAATTGCGGTATCAATTTATTATGGATTAGCTTGGATATTATTTAAGACTTTAATAGGATAAAACAAAGTTATTTACTTTAATTAATATAACAATTGTGATATAATTGCACGTTGAGATGTTCCTTGCATAACCATCTCAAATTTAAAAAACAAGGGTGAAAAAATGAAAAAAAATTTAACAAAAAAAATTATTAGAATTGCGGTTGTAGCCGCACTTTATGCAGTACTTACACTAGCATTATCTTGGATATCTTTTAATAGTATCCAATTTAGAGTTGCTGAAATATTGATTATACTATGCTTTTTTAGAAAAGATTATGTATATTCATTGGTTATTGGTTGTGCTATTGCCAATTGCTTTAGTCCAATGGGAGTATATGATATTACTTTTGGTACCATTGCAACACTACTCTCAGCATTGTCAGTTGCCTTTATTAAAAGAATAGAGATAGGTCTATCTTTAACAGTAATATTTAATGCTTTGATTGTTGGTGCTGAGTTATACTATGTACTTGAATCACCATTTTGGTTCTCTTGTGGCTTTGTAGCAATCGGTGAATTTGTGGTTCTTGTTGTTGGATACTTCGTATATTTAGGCTTAAGAAAAAATGAATGGTTCCTAAACCTAATAGGTAGTGAAAAAACCGTAAAAAAATAAAATGGTTCATCAAGAACCATTTTTTATTTGAATATTGTTGCGAAAAATTAGAAAATAGTGTATAATTATTTATATATTGCTAATAAATGAAAATTATTTTTTCTTAAGGGCCTTTAATGCATTTTTAACAGCATCGCTTAATGATACAGCATCACTTAAATCTAAACCGTTTAATGCTTGTTTAATTTCTGCATTATTGTAGCCTAATGATTTTAAAGCAATTGTAACGTTATTTTTCTTTTCAGAAACTGATTGATCAACTGATTCTTCATCAAAATTAATCTTGCCTTTTAAATCAAGAATGATTTGTTGACTTAGTTTTGGACCAATTCCTGGGAAACTGCTAAAGAATTTCGCATTACTATTATTCAAAGCCTCAACAATTTCGTTAGGTGTACTTGAAGCAAGTATTGCAAGGGCACCTTTAGGACCAAGCCCTTTAACATTTATAAGACTTTCAAACATATCTAGAGTAGTTGCATCCTTAAAACCATACAATTCGTGAGCATCTTCTCTAATATGGTAATGTAAATAGATGGTAGTTTCTTCTGATACTTGAAACTGATAAGGATTTGAAACTTTAATCATATAGCCTATGTTATTAACTTCTAATGTTATATGAGTAGCTCTAACTTCAGTTATTTGACCTTTAAAATAACGATACATAATAATCCCTCCAATACAGCGATATTATATCATAAAATAACAATTAAATCAATCGAAAGGGTGATTAAATGGATAACGTAATGGATAGAAAAATGATTGATGGTGATGAAGTAGAATGCACTTTGAGACCGCAATCATTAAAAGAATATGTTGGACAAAATGAACTAAAAGAAATGATGAGCGTATTCATCCACACGGCAAAATTACGAAATGAAAGTTTAGATCACGTTTTATTATATGGACCTCCAGGATTAGGTAAAACAACTCTAGCTCATATTATTGCAAACGAAATGAATACTGGTATAAAAGTAACTACTGGCCCTGCTCTTTCTAGACCTGGTGATCTTGCCTCAATACTATCTTCATTAGAACCGGGTGATGTTTTATTTATTGATGAAATTCATCGCATACCAAAAGTAATTGAAGAAATTTTGTATTCAGCAATGGAAGACTTTGCGATTGATATAGTTATGGGAAAAGATTCTGCCGCTACAACGCTTAGAATTGATTTACCACCATTTACTTTGGTTGGCGCAACAACTAGGTTTGGTGATTTAACTGCCCCAATGCGTGATCGATTTGGAATAATTCATCAATTGAAGTATTATAATTTAGATGAGCTTGCTACAATTATAAAAAGAACATCACGTATTTTCAATTTTCCAATTGATGATGATGCAACTTATGAACTTGCAAGAAGATCTAGAGGAACTCCTCGTATAGCCAATCGCCTATTTAGAAGAATTCGTGATTTTGCCCAATACGAACACTTAGATCACATAACTATAAAAACAACTGACTATGCTTTAAATAAACTTGATATAGACAAAGCAGGTTTAGACGTAACTGACCGTAAGTATCTATATGGATTGATTGAACGCTTTAAAGGTGGTCCAGCAGGATTAGAGGCACTTGCCGCAACAATTTCTGAAGAAACAGTAACGCTTGAAGATGTTAACGAACCATATCTATTGCAAGAAGGATTTATTATTAGAACTCATCGCGGAAGAGTAGCTACTGAAAAAGCCTATCAACATTTAGGTATCAATAAAGGAGGGTTATTTTGAAAGTAACAGATTTTGATTATGAATTGCCCGAAGAACTAATTGCCCAAACTCCCTTAGAAGATCGAACTTCTTCAAGACTATTAGTCCTTGATAAAAAAACAGGAGAAATAGAACATAAACACTTTTATGACATCTTGGATTATTTAACTGATAATGATGTTTTAGTTTTAAATGATACTAAAGTTTTGCCATCTAGGATATATGGCCATAAAGTAGATACTAATGCGTTTATCGAAGTTTTACTTCTAAAAGAAGTTGAACCAAATGTATGGAAGGCTCTTACACGTCCCGCAAGGCGTGTAAAAGTAGGTACAAAAATATCGTTTAAAGATGGTCTGCTTGTCGCAACATGTATTGAAGAAGGCGAAGATGGCGAACGCTTGTTTAAGATGGAATATCATGGAATATTTTTAGAAATACTAGAAGAAATCGGAACAATGCCTTTACCACCATATATTCATGAAGAACTAAAAGATCAAGATCGCTATCAAACGGTTTATGCTAAAGATTATGGAAGTGCTGCTGCACCAACTGCTGGGCTTCATTTTACTAAAGAATTGTTAGAAAAGTGCAAACAAAAAGGGGTACAAATAGAATATGTAACTTTAAACGTAGGCCTTGGAACATTTAGACCAGTAAGTAGTGAAACAATTGAAGACCATCATATGCACAGCGAAACATACAAGATGACTAAAGAAACTGCAGATGCTTTGAATAAAGCAAAAGAAGAAGGTAAACGTATCATTAGCGTTGGTACAACATCTACTAGAACATTGGAAAGCATAATGGCAAAATATGGTAAATTTGTTGAATGTAACGAAGCAACAAGTATCTTTATTTATCCACCATATGAATTTAAAGCAATAGATGCGTTAATTACTAATTTTCATTTACCAAAATCAACTTTGATAATGCTTGTAAGTGCCTTAGCAGGTAAAGACAATATATTAAATGCATACAAAACTGCCGTAAAAGAAAAGTATCGTTTCTTTTCATTCGGTGATGCAATGTTTATAAAATAATAAATCAAAAATGGAGGTTTATATGAATACAATAATAACAATTGGTCGTGAATTTGGTAGTGGAGGAAGAGAATTTGGTAGACGTCTTGCTGAAGAATTACATTTTGAATACTATGATAAAGAAATTGTTGAAGCAATTTCTAAACACACATCTTTATCAGAAGAATATGTACAACAAGTAATTGAATCAGCACCACACCCATTATTCCCTATAACAATAGGTCAAAGTATGTCTTATACTGAAAATTATCAAATGCATCAAATCCAAAAAGTTTATCAAGCACAATGCGAAATAATAAAAGATTTAGCTAGTAAATCTAATTGTGTAATTGTTGGTAGATGTGCAGATTATATTTTAAGAGAGATGAAACCTTATCGTATTTTCATTTATGCTGATCTAGATAGTCGTATTAAGCGATGTGTTGCACGTAGTACAACATCTGAACAATATACTGAAAAGCAATTAAAAAAACATATTTTAAAAATAGATAAAGGCCGTGCAAAATATTATGAATATTATACTGGTCAAAAGTGGAGTGACAAAATAAACTACGATCTTTGTGTTAATACTACTAATATAAACATCAAAGAAATAGTTCCACTTATTGCAAAAATGTTCAAAAAAGGAAATTAAAAAACTAATAAGATATAAGAAGACAAGGTTTTTGTCTTCTTTTTATTAGGAAAAAATTGTCTAGTAAACAAGCTATGTGAACCTAAAAAATCCATCTTTAATAAGAATTAATTTTATAAAAATTGCATATAATTTTAAGATATGGTATAATATGGTAAAAGTATGGGAGGGATAAAATGGAAGAAAAAGGCATTTACTATTTCCACCAAGGAACTAACTATCGTGCATATGAATTGATGGGTGCACATTATCACAATGATTATACAATCTTTCGTGTATATGCCCCTCATGCAAAAATTGTATCGGTGGTTGGCGAATTTAATAATTGGGATACAACCAAAAATGTAATGAAAAAGATTACTAATGAAGGCTTATATGAAACAATCATTGAAGGAATAAAAGAATTCGATTGCTATCAATATGCTATTTTAACTAACGATAATGAATTATTATTTAAAAGTGACCCATATGGATTTCATTGTGAATTAAGACCAGAAAAATCATCAAAAGTATATAATCTAGAAGGCTTTGAATTTAGTGATGCTAAGTGGATGAAAAGACGCATAAAAAAACAAGCTTTAGACCAGCCTATTAACATCTATGAAGTTCATTTAGGATCTTGGCGAAGATACGAGAATGGAGAATTTTTTGATTACAAAAAACTTGCTATTGAATTATGCGAATATGTAAAGAAAATGGGATACACGCATATTGAAGTAATGCCAATAGCTGAGTACCCGTATGACCCTTCTTGGGGATATCAAGTTACAGGATATTACGCAATAACATCAAGATACGGAACACCTAAAGATTTTATGGCATTTGTTGATATTTGCCATCAAAACAATATTGGTGTTATTGTCGATTGGGTACCAGGCCATTTTACTAAAGATAGTCATGGCTTAATCGATTTTGATGGTGAAGCAACATACGAACCTAGTGATGAAATGCGAAAAGAAAACGAGGGTTGGGGGACTAGATGTTTTGACTATGGTAGAAATGAAGTCCAATCCTTTTTAGTATCAAATGCTATGTTTTTGTTCGATAAATTTCATATCGATGGTATAAGAGTTGATGCAGTGGCATCAATGTTGTATCTAGATTATGGCAGAAGTGAAGGAAAATGGCATAAAAATAATTTAGGAACAAATATTAATTTAGAAGCAGTAGCATTTTTGCAAAAAGTTAACTCAATGGTTCACAACTATTATCCAGGTGTTTTAATGATAGCAGAAGAATCTACTTCTTATCCTAAAGTTACCGAGAAAGCTATAGATGGTGGCCTGGAATTTGATTATAAGTGGAATATGGGGTGGATGAATGATACCCTTGATTATATTAAAACGGATCCATTGTATCGTAAATATCACCACAATGAATTAACTTTTCAAATGACCTATATATTCAGTGAACATTATATATTGCCTTTATCGCATGATGAAGTTGTTCATATGAAGGGTTCAATGATTAATAAAATGCCAGGTGAGTATGAACAAAAATTTGCAAGTTTAAAGACTTATTACACATATATGATGACTCATCCAGGTAAAAAGCTACTATTTATGGGTGGAGAAATTGGCCAATTTAGAGAATGGTCAGAATCAAGAGAATTAGACTGGTCAGTATTAGAATATCCATTACACCAAGGATTGCAAAATTACGTAAGAGATTTAAATAAATTATATAAAAAAAATCCTGCCTTATATCAAAATGAGGTAAATTGGGAGGGATTTAACTGGTTAATGGTTAATGATGCAGATCATAACGTTTTAGCGTATAAACGTATTGACAATAAAGGTGAAAGCCTAGATGTAATAATCAATTTTGCTTATTGTGATTGGAATGATTATATAATGCCATTTGATAATGGCGAATATGAAGTCGTTTTAGCATCATCAGATAAAATTTATGGTGGATATACTAATCTAAAGAAAACTACTTATCAAGTAAAAGATGGTTGTTTAAGAATAAAATTATATAATAGTACAGGAATAATATTAAGGAAGGTAAAAAATTATGTATAGTCAAAAAAAATGTATAGCTATGCTACTAGCAGGTGGTCAAGGAAGCCGTTTGTATGCTCTTACCGCGAAAGTTGCTAAACCTGCTGTTTCATTTGGGGCAAAATATCGAATTATAGATTTTACCCTATCAAATTGTGTTAACTCAAATATAGATACAGTAGGTGTATTAACACAATATCAACCATTGATTTTAAATGATTACATCGGAAATGGTCAACCATGGGATTTAGATAGAACTTATGGCGGCGTTCATATCTTACCACCATATCAAGCAAAAACTGGTAGTGAATGGTATAAAGGTACTGCCAATGCAATATATCAAAACTTAAGTTTCATTGAAAATTATGATCCAGAACATGTTTTAATATTATCAGGGGATCATATTTATAAAATGGACTACAACTTAATGCTAAATAACCATATAAAGAATAATGCGGATTGTACCATAGCTGTTCTTGAAGTACCTATGGAAGAAGCAAGCCGATTTGGTATTATGAATACCGATGAAAACAACGTAATTACTGAATTTGAAGAAAAACCTAAAAATCCTAAGAGTAATAAAGCATCAATGGGAATTTATATTTTTAAAAAAGATAAACTATTCAAATATTTAAGAGAAGATGCTTTAGATCCTAATAGCCAAAACGACTTTGGTAAAAATATTATACCCACTATGTTAGCTAAAGGCGAAAAAATGGTAGCATATCCATTTAAAGGTTATTGGAAAGATGTTGGTACAATTAAGAGCTTATGGGAAGCTAACCAAGATTTAATAGGTGATAATCCTGCATTTGATATTTATAATCCATTCTGGAAAATCCATTCAAGAAATGTTGGAATTGAACCTCAATATATAGATAAAGGTGCAGTGATTAAAAATTCTATCATAACCGACGGTGCTAAAATTAGTGGTACAGTTATCAATAGTATAATTGGTTCAAATGTTGAAATTGCCAAAGGTGCAGTTGTTAAGGATAGTGTAATTTTTGCGGAAACAAAAATTCTAGAAGATGCCGTTGTAAATTATAGTATTATAGATGAAAAAGTAATAGTTGGAAAAGGCGCAAAAGTTGGCTCAGAAATTGCCGATAAAGTTGAAATCGCTGTAATAGGTAGAGAATTAAAAATAGAAGATTATGCGATTGTAAAAGCTGGAGCTAACATTGAACACGATGTCATAAGAGAAAAGGAGGATAAATAACATGAAAGCATTAGGAATAATTTTTTCTAACATTCATAATGAAACAATTGATGAATTAACAAGAAAAAGAACATCTGCTTCTATCCCCTTTGGTGGAAGATATCGTCTAATCGATTTTGCCCTTTCTAATATAGTTAGTGCAGATATAGTTAATGTTGGAATATTAGCCCAAAAAAATTATCAATCATTAATGGATCATCTTGGATCAGGTAAAGATTGGGATTTATCTAGAAGAAATGGTGGATTAGTAATATTCCCTCCATATGGTAGCTATAAGAGTGATACTCTTTATTCAAACCGCTTAGAAGCTCTTATTAGTATAAGAGGTTATATTGAAAAAAATAAAGAAGATTTAGTGGTTTTGATGGATTGTGATAGTGCAAATGTTATAGACCTTAATGATGTATTAGAACAACATGTTGCTAATCAAGCTGATATTACAATAATTTATCGCCATGGTAAATGTGGAAGTGATATGGCATCGCACATGGATTTAAAAATGGATGAAACTGGCCGTGTAATTAAAGCTGATCTTAAATCAAAAGTAGGTAAAATTACTAATTCTAGTATAAATGTTTGGGTAATTAATAGACGCTTATTACAATGCTTACTAGATGATGCGGTATCACAAGGACTAGAATCTTTCCACCGTGATATTCTATTCAACAATATCAAGAGTTTAAAAATCTTTGGTTATGAACATAAAGGCATATATTTACATGTAAATTCAATGGAAAATTACTTTAAATACAATATGGCATTATTAGAAAAAGAAAATCGTGATGCTTTATTTGGTGATCGTAATCATCGTATCTATACCAAAGTAAGAGACTCTGCTCCAACTAGATATGGATTTGAAGCAAAAGTAGAAAACAGCTTCATTGCCGATGGATGCGAAATTGAAGGTACCGTTATTAACAGTGTTTTATTCAGAGGCGTAAAAGTAGGAAAAGGTACTGTCGTTAAAAATTCAATTTTAATGCAAGATACAATAACTGGTACTAACGTTTCATTAAATTATGTAGTAACTGATAAAAATGTAACAATTCGTGATAGAAATGTACTTTCTGGTTGCGAAAAAATACCATATTATCTTGGTAAGAATACAATGGTATAAAATTGGAAATAATATATTTAATCATAATTAATATAGGAGGATAAAATCATGGGTGAATTAAAAATGAAAAAAATTTTCTTTGTTGCATCTGAAGCTCAACCTTTTTTTGCTTCAGGTGGTTTAGGTGATGTAATTGGATCATTGCCTAAAAAAATAGTTAAAAATGCAAAAGATAAATTTAGTGTAAGTGTTATTTTACCGCTATATTCAAAAATTAACCAAGCTTATCGAAATAAATTGGTTTACGTAGGACAAACTACTACAACACTTGCATGGCGTAAACAATATTGTGGGATATACAAATATGAAGACAAAGATGTTACATATTACTTTGTTGATAATGAATACTATTTCAAACGTGATAACTTTTATGGCTATTTTGACGATGCTGAACGTTTTGCGTTTTTCAGTAAGGCCGCAATAGAAGTTATGATATATCTAAATGAAATACCTGATATTATTCATGCCCATGATTGGCAAACGGGAATGGTATCAATTTATCTTAGAACATTGTATTACAATGATCCTCGTTTTGCTAAAGTTAAAACAATTTTTACAATACATAATATTGAATATCAAGGAGTATATTCTTTAGATCAAGATATTATTGAAGATGTCTTCGGTATTTCAATGAATGACAGCTATTTATTAGAATATCATGGTAAAGCAAACATAATGAAAGGTGCTATGGAATCATCTAATTTTGTTTCAACAGTTAGCCCTAGTTATGCCCAAGAAATTACTAATCCAGAATTTGCACATGGACTTGAACATGAAGTTAAGCGTATAAAAGAAGAAGGTAAACTTATTGGTATTTTAAATGGTATTGATAAAGTCTTCTATAATCCTGCCAAGGATAAAGCTTTATTTGAAAACTATGATAGAAAAGATTTTCACTTAAAAGTAAAAAATAAAGAAGAATTACAAGCAATGTTAGATTTGCCAGTTGATCCTACTATTCCGATGATAGGTATGGTATCTAGATTGGTATCACATAAAGGGTTAGATTTAGTAAAAGAAGTATTTGAAGAACTTTTACTAGAAAGAGTTCAAGTAGTTGTACTTGGAACTGGCGATCCATATTACGAAGGATATTTTAAGGATTTAGAGTATCGCTATAGTAATAAACTTCGCGTAATAATTGCTTTTAATCAAGATTTATCTAGAAAGATTTATGCATCTGCAGATATCTTCTTAATGCCTTCTAAGTCTGAACCTTGTGGATTATCACAAATGATAGCATCACGTTATGGTGCAATTCCAGTTGTTCGTGAAACTGGTGGATTAAAAGATAGTATTCGTGACTTTGAATTTGCCGATGGAAATGGCTACACATTTAAAGGAATGAATGCTCAAGATATGTTAAATACTATTAAAAGAGCACTAAAGGATTATAATAATGCTGAATTATGGCAAAAGCATATTGGCATTGTAATGAATAAAGATTTTGGATGGAGTACTTCTGCAAAACAATACGTTAAAATGTATGAAAAAATTTTAGAAAATTAGGTGAAATTTTATGACTATGCAACAAGTAGAACTAGACAACACTAAAGCACATATTGAAGAAAAACTAGCAAGTTATTTTGGTGTAACACCAGCAGATGCTAGTATTGATCAAATGTATAAAGCTGTTAGTATGTCAGTTTTAGACATCCTTTTAGAAAAAAAGAATTTATTTAAGCGAAAAGTAAAAGCCCAAAAAGCAAAACAAGTATATTACTTATGTATGGAATTTTTAGTTGGTAGGAGCCTAAAAACTAATTTATACAACTTAGGTATTGTTGAAAATTATCGAAAAGCATTAGATTCTTATGGCTATGATTTAAATGAATTATATGATCAAGAAAATGATGCTGGACTTGGTAATGGTGGTTTAGGTAGACTAGCTGCATGCTTTATGGATTCGTTAGCTTCGCTAGATTATCCCGCAACTGGTTTTTCAATTCGTTATGAATATGGTCTATTCAAACAAAAAATTGTAAATGGTTGGCAAACAGAAATGCCCGATGTTTGGCTACCAGGTGGTGAAGTGTGGCTTGTACCACGAAGCGATCGTATATTGAAAGTAAGATTTGGCGGTTGGGTATCGGAATATCAAGAAAATGGAAAAATGAAAGTTGAATATCATGATTCAAAACTTGTAGAAGCGGTTCCTTATGATATGCTTATATCAGGTGGTAAAAGCGAAGCTATATCTACCCTTAGATTGTGGCGTGCACGTAATGCCAGCAAATTTGATATGAAGTCTTTTTCACAAGGTGATTATCAAAAAGCGGTTTTTGAAAACCAAGAAGCTGAATTGATATCTAAAGTTCTTTACCCATCTGATGATCATCAAGAAGGTAAAACTTTACGATTGAAACAACAATACTTTCTTGTAAGTGCTTCAATTCAAAACATTATATACGACCATATTAAACGTTATGGCGATTTGCATACATTACCTGAACATGCGGCAATTCACATAAATGATACCCATCCGGCTATTTGTATACCAGAAATTATGCGTATATTAATGGATGATTATGGCTTTGGTTGGGATGAAGCGTGGAATGTTGTAACTCAAACAGTGGCTTACACTAATCATACTATAATGGTAGAAGCTCTTGAATCATGGTCAGAAGATTTGGTAGCTAGAACTGTGCCTAGAATTTATTCAATCATCAAAGAAATTAATCGCCGTTATACTGCAGATTTGTGGAACCTATATCCTGGTGATTGGGATAAAATTAACAGAATGGCAGTAATATCATCTAATCATATAAAAATGGCTAATTTAAGCGTAATTGGTAGTCATTCTGTAAATGGAGTATCTGCTTTACATAGCGATATAATAAAGAATACTTTGTTTAAAGACTATTATCAATTAACACCTGAAAAATTTACTAATGTTACAAATGGTATAGCTCATCGTAGATGGTTGCATCAATCTAATCCTCGTTTATCAGGATTGTTAAATGATTGCATTGGTGATGGTTGGTATAAAAATGCTAATGAATTAACAAAATTCATGAAATACTATGAAGATGATAAAGTTATAGACGAACTTGGAAGAATAAAATATTTAAATAAATGCGATTTTGCAAATATGTTATATAAAAAACAAGGTATTGTTTTAGACCCTAAAACAAGATTTGATGTTCAAGTAAAAAGACTACACGAATATAAACGTCAATTATTGAATGTATTAAAAATTGTCCATTTGTATAATCTATTAAAAGAAAATCCAGATTTAGATATTACTCCACAAACCTTTATTTTTGGTGCCAAAGCTGCTCCTGGTTACTATCTTGCAAAAGAGATTATTGAATTAATTAACTACATTTCAATGGATATTAATGCTAATCCTAAAATGAAAGAAAAATTAAATGTAGTATTTATGGAAGATTACTGTGTAACACTTGCGGAATACTTGATGCCCGCATCAGAAATTAGTGAACAAATTTCTTTAGCTGGTTATGAAGCTAGTGGTACTGGTAATATGAAGTTTATGATAAATGGCGCCATAACTTTTGGTACTATGGATGGTGCTAACGTTGAAATATGTGATGCCGTTGGCGAAGATAATATCTTTATCTTTGGTATGAGCGCAAAGGAAGTTGATGAATTGTGGAAACAAGGATACAACTCAACTTACTATTACAACAATAGTAAAGAATTACGCTCAATTATAGCTACGCTTAAAAGAGGTTTTGCTGGAAAGAACTTTGAAAATATAGCTAACTATTTGCTTACAACAAATGGCATAGCTGATCGATATATGTGCTTAGCTGATTTTGAAAACTATCTTGATGTTTATCATATAATGGATGAAAAGTATAAAGATACTAAATCATTCAATCAAATGTCACTAGTTAATATTAGTCAAGCTGGTAGATTTGCTGCCGACCGTAGTATAAAAGAATATTGTGATAATATTTGGCATTTAAAACAAGTAAAATAAATTGCAAATATTTGTCTAACTATAAAAAATTGTAGTATAATAAGACGGAATGTTTTTTAGAAATACATCTTGAGTATGGAGGTAATAATATGGAAAAAGAAACAGTTAAATCAATTCACAAAATAGCTGTGTTGACTTCTGGTGGTGATGCACCTGGTATGAATGCAACAATACGTTCTATTGTAAGAGCTGGATTTGATAGTGGCCTAAGTGTATATGGAATCGAAGATGGCTACCGTGGCTTAGTAGAAGGACGCGTATACGAAATGGATCGTAATGCTGTAACAAATATTATTAATCGTGGTGGTACTATTTTAGGTTCTGCACGTCTTCCTGAATTTAGCAAAGATGAAGTTGCCCAAATTGCTGTAGAACAATTACATAACCGTGGTATTGAGGCTGTAATCACTATTGGTGGTGATGGAACTTATCGTGGTGCGCTAAAATTAACTCAAATGGGAATTAATTGTGTAGGTGTGCCTGGAACAATCGACAATGATATCGCTTCAACTGAATTTACAATTGGTTTTGATACTGCAGTTAACACAGCAGTAGATGCAATTGATAAATTAAGAGATACATCAAACTCTCATCAACGTTGTTCAATCGTTGAAGTAATGGGCCGTTATTGTGGTGACATCGCTTATGCTGCAGCGCTTGCGACTGGTGCCGATTTGGTTATTACATCTGAAACTGGATTTGACTTAAATGAAGTAATTGATACTGTAAAAAGATGTCAAGGTCATAAGAGCCGTCATGTTTTAATTGTAATTACTGAACATGTTACTGATGTTATGGAACTTGCTAAAAAGATAAAAGAATATACTGGTTTTGATGCACGTGCAACTATTCTTGGTCACATTCAAAGAGGTGGAAGTCCTTCTCCTTTTGACCGTGTGCTTGCAACAAGACTTGGTATAGCTGCTGTTGATGAATTAATAAAAGGCAATGGCGGTGTATGTATGGGTATCTTCAAAAATAAAGTTGTTGCTACACCAATTGAAGAAGCTCTAACAATGAAAAAACAAATGTTTAAAGGCTATAAAGAAATGACAAAACGCGTTTCATAAAACGTATAAATTAAATATGTAGGTACTTGTATAATCAGTACCTACATTTTTTTCTTTTGATGATATCCACCATAATATGCCAAAAAAGTAATATTGAAACTGGTATAATAAAATAACATTTGGAGGATATCAAAATGAAAAAGAAAATATATTTTATAATATCAATTTTATTAATTACTATTATGCTATCTAGCTTGAAAATAAAAGCGAATTCTTTAGCGAACTTATATGTCGTATTTAACAAATTGTCATTCAAAAATGATGAAATAGTAGATATTACCATTAATTTAGATCAATTTATTGATTTAAATGAAATCAAACTACAAATAAAAATAAAGAATGAATATTTTGAGCCAATATTAGAAGATAATAAACCTTTTTATTTTGATAGTGCCAGCATATTTAAGACTGATATAATTAATGATTATATTGATAATAGTTATTTAAGACTAAGATTAATTAAAGATAGTGTAATAGATAGTGGATATTATTCGAATTATAAAAATAATGTTTGTCATTTCAGACTTAAAACCAAGCGTCCTATTAATGACATAAAAGAATATTTTACTCTTGACAATTATGAAGAAATGGGGCTTAGTGTATATTTGTTTAATACAAATGATAAAATAATTAATTATAAAATATCTTATAATCAAAAAATACAAATAACTTGGGATAAAGAAAAATACATAGTAGAAGTATTTAGCTATGTCCCAAATTTTAAAGAAGATATTGTGATTGCTAATAGAGAAAGTAATCAATATGAATTTCTATTAGAAAAACAAATAAATACGGATTTGATAGGCCTAAAAACTATACATGTAGGAGTATATGACAAATTAACAGCGGATTATATTATTCTTTCTAAACCAGTGGAAGTAGTTGACACAACCAAACCCACCATAACATATCCTAACATAATAGAAATAAATGATGATGAACTATTAGAAATAGACTTATTGCATTATATAGAATGTAATGATAATTATGATGAATATTTAAAAATTCAATTTCAATATTTTAGTTACGAGGGAGTAGAAATTAATAACTTAGAATTATTTACTAATTATTTGAGCAATCACTATCAAGGATATCTTATAGTAAAGTGTGAAGATACCAGTGGAAATGTTGCAATAACCCCTAATATTTTGATAAGAGTAAAAGATACTAAACCACCTAAAATAACAAAATTAGATGAAATAAGAATAAATGATATTGATATAGAAACAATAGATTTAGAAAAGTATTTTCAAATTACTGATCAATATGATAATAATCCAAGAGTAATTTTAAAATTTTTTGATACAGAATTAAATGATGAAAGTAGTTTAAAAAAGCGATTATCAAAGGGTGAAAAAATTAAATTTGAATATATGGCAATTGATGAAAGTGGGAATAGTACTGAAAGGTTTAATTGCCTAATTATTCCAGTAGATACCATAGCACCAAATATTGAAGTTGTTGATCTAGAAATATTAGATGCTGATTACAACTATTCAGTTATTGAAAAAAGTTTAAAAGTAGTAGATAATTTTATTTATCAGTGCAATTTAAATAAAAACTATTATATATGTGAAGAAGAAGTTGACTATGATACTTTTAATAATATGGTACAAAGAGGTTACTTAGGAAAAATAAGATATCAAGCAATTGACTTAGCTGGTAATACTAGTGGTTATTATTATCAAAGTATAAAGCTAATAGATACTACCCAACCTATTATAGAAGTAGAAAATATTAATGAAAGTCAAAAATACACTAATATAAAAAAAATAAATTATCATATAAGTGATAATTTTGACAATGTTGAATTTGAAGTATGGTTAGATGATTTAGTTTATGAAGAGTCTCAATTGGTCAATTTAGAAAAAGGTCTTCATAAGTTTAAAATAATTGCCAAAGATACCAGCAATAATGTAAGTCAAGTAGAGATAACCTTTGAAATAATAGAAGATAATTTAATTGGTTGTGGCAATGATCCACGATGTTATTTAAATAATTACCTTGAAGTTGTTATTATGGTTGTTGCTTTAATTGTTTTTGTTGCGATAATTATTGTAATTAAAATAATCATGTATAATAAAAAGAAAACAAAAGCAAAATAAAAGCATTAATAAAGCCTTTTTTCTTTCAAAAAAAATATAGATATGATATAATATCTAAACAATAGGCTTACTTGGAGGTATTAAAAATATGTGTGAAAAATGTTATGTTAGTACACCAATTTATTATGCTAGTGGAAAAATACAAATAGGGAATAGCTACACTACTGTAGCATGTGATACATACGCTAGATATAATCGACAAATGGGAAGAAAAACTTTCTTTTTAACTGGTATGGATGAACATGGTCAAAAAATTGAAGAGGCCGCTAAAAAAGCTAATATTGAACCTCAAAAATTTGTTGATAATGTTGCGGAAGAAACTAAAGCACTTTGGAAAACAATGCATATTGATTATGACTATTTTGTTAGAACTACTGACAAAAATCACGAAAAAGTAGTAAGCGATATATTTGAAAGAATGTTAAAAAATGATGATATATATTTAGGATCTTATAGTGGTAACTATTGTGTTTCATGTGAAACATTCTTTACTGAAAAACAACTAGGTGAGGGTGGTACTTGTCCTGACTGTGGCAAGCCAACTAAAATAATATCTGAAGAAAGTTATTTTTTGCGATTAAAGAAATATGAAAAGCCATTACTTGAATTTATAAAAAATAATCCTGATTTCATCAATCCTGTAACAAGAAGAAATGAAGTAATTTCATTTATTGAATCAGGACTAGAAGATCTGTGTGTTAGTAGAACATCTTTTAATTGGGGAATTAAGGTTGATTCAAATCCTAAACATGTAATTTATGTTTGGATTGATGCCTTATTTAACTATTTAACTGCATTAGGATATGATCAAAAAGATAATCATAATTATGAAGAATTCTGGCTAAATAATGATCGCGTTTTACATGTTGTAGGTAAAGACATTTTAAGATTCCACGCAATATATTGGCCAATAATGTTGATGGCACTTAACATTCCAATCAAGTTTAAATTATATGTTCATGGTTGGATTCTTACAAAAGAAGGTAAGATGTCAAAATCTAGGGGTAATGCTGTATATCCAATGGATTTAATTAATAAATATGGTGTAGATAGTGTTAGATATTATTTAGCAAAAGAATTACCATTAGGTAATGATGGTTTATTCAGTTATGAACGTTTTATTGAAAGATACAATAATGAACTTGCCAATGATTTAGGTAATCTTGTTAGTAGAACAGTTTCAATGGTAGAAAAATATTTTGAAGGTAATGTTCCTCATATGTTAACTTCAAAAACCTTATTTGATGATGACTTGAAAAATGTTGCAACAAATGCTATCGCAAATACTAAAGAAAACTTTGAAAAATTTGAGTTACAAGATGCTATTAATGAAACATGGTCTTTAGTAAGAAGAGTTAACAAATATATCGATGAAACTGCACCTTGGGTACTTGCTAAAGATGAAAGCAAGAAATCCGAACTTGAAGCTACAATGGCTAATTTAATAGAATCGCTTAGAGTAATTGCTCATCTTGTTTCTCCATATCTTGTTGAAACTGCACCTAAAATATTAGAGGCAATTGGACTTGCAAATGATGGCTTTAATTTATCAAATCTAAATTATAATGTTGGAACTGTAACAGGAAAAGTAAGTAAAATACCAGCGTTATTCCAACGTTTAGATGTTGAAAAAGAATTAGAATATTTTAAAAATAAAGCAGAACAAACTAAAAAAGAGAGTGTAAAAGAAGTAAAGGAAGAGGAAAAAATTTCTGAGATAAGTATTGATGATTTTGCCAAAGTAACACTTAAAGTTGGCAAAATTATTAGTTCAAAGAAACATCCTGATGCGGAAAAATTACTAGTATCACAAATAGAAATCGGCAATGAAACACGTCAAATAGTTTCTGGTATTGCGAAATATTATAAGCCAGAAGACATAATAGGCAAAAAAGTAATAGTTGTTACAAATTTAAAACCTGCTAAAATTAGAGGTATTGAATCTAATGGTATGGTGCTTTGTGCTTCTAATGATGATAAATTAGAACTAATAGAAGTGAACGGTTTACCAAGTGGTTCAATAGTTCGATAGAAAAAATACCAATAATACATAAATGTTGTAATTAAATATAATAATAGTTATAAAAGAGGTAGAATAATGACAGAAGATGAAATTGCTTATGACAATGTCCAGAAAAAGAAAAAAATTGATCGCCAAATGAGAAAGGCTGTAATATCTGTTTCAGTTGGTAGTATCGTTTATGCTTTAGGTGTAGTGTGGCTTTTACAACTTGGTGGATTTGTGTCTGGCGGAGTAACAGGTATTTCGCAATTAATTGTCGGATTAATAAAAAAATTTGGCGGTAGCGTTGCGGTAGAAGAATACTTAGGTCTTTTAATCGGACTACTAAATGTTCCATTACTTGTTGTTGGATGGCGTGGAGTTAGTAAACATTTTGCGGTGTTGACAGTAATATCAATTGTTTTACAAACATTATTGATAACGATTTTGACGCACTTTACAGTTAGTCCATTTATTTATTTCTTACATTCAACAAGTAGTACTGATGGAACTGTATCAAAAGGACTTATTGATATTTTTACAGATAATACATTTAACATTATTAAAAATACTGAAACAACAGCACTACAGTTAGAATTCAAACAAGAAATAACTGCCGGTGTAAGACTTATGCTTGCAATTATTGGTGGGTTAGTAACTGGAGTTGGTTCTGCACTTTGTTTAATGGGCGGTGGATCAACTGGTGGTCTTGATATAATTTCAAACTATTTGGTAATGAAGAAAAGAAAACCATTTACAAAATTTCAATTTGCAATGGATTTTGTAATAATTATCTCATCTAGTTTAATAAGTATAGAAAGTGTTTTATATACAATTGTCCGCTTAATAATTTATATGAAAGTACTTCAAGCCTTATATCAAACTTACCAAACATTAAGAATCGAAATAATTACTGAAAAAGCCCTTGAAATAAAAGAAGAACTATTGAAAACTTTCTATCATAGTATGACAATATATGATGCAGTTGGTGGTTTCAGTAATAGAAATAAAAAAGTAATAGAAGTATATGCGATGAATTTTGAGATTCCTGAGTATATAAATATTATTAATCGTATTGATCCAAAAGCATTCGTGGTAATTACTAAGGTTAAAACAATTCGCGGTAATTATGTACAAAGAACAGTAATCTAAAAAAGGGCCTTATTGTTTGACAAAAAATACCTTTTCGTGTATAATATATCCGATACATTAAGTCGAGAGACTTTAAACCCACAAACTTAAGCCCTTCAAATAAAAACACAATTAGGAGGAAAATTAAAATGCGTACAACTTATATGGATACAGTAGAAAGCGCAAGAGAAAATCGTAAATGGTATGTTATTGATGCAACAGATTTAGTTTTAGGACGTATGGCTGTAGCAGTAGCAACTGTTTTGAAAGGTAAGCACAAACCTACATATACACCACATATCGATGGCGGTGATTATGTAGTAATCGTTAATGCAGAAAAAGTAGCATTAACTGGAAACAAAATGGAAGGCAAGAAATACTATCGCCACTCTCAATATGCAGGTGGTTTAAAAGTACGTACTGCCAATGAAATGATGGAAAAACAACCACAAAAAATTGTTGAAAAAGCCATAAGAGGTATGCTTCCAAAAGGCCCTCAAGGTGATAACATGTATCGCCGTTTATATGTTTATGTTGGTCCAGAACATGAACAAGGTGCTCAAAAACCTGAAGCATTCCCATTGGAAATTAAATAGGAGGAAAATAAAGTATGGAAAAAGCAGTTTATCAAGCAACTGGTCGTCGTAAAAGTTCTGTAGCTAGAGTACGTTTAGTACCTGGTAATGGAAAATTTATTGTTAATGATCGTAATTTCGTAGAATATATTCCTTCTGCAGCAATTCGTTTAGACGTTTTACAACCATTAAATATCACTGAAACTGGAACTCAATATGATATTTATGTAAATGTAAACGGTGGTGGTATTAGTGGACAAGCTGGTGCAATTCGTTTAGGAATTAGCCGTGCATTACTATTAGTTAATCCTGAATATCGTTCAGCACTTAAAAAAGCTGGTATGCTTACACGTGACCCACGTGCTATCGAACGTAAGAAATACGGTCTTCGTAAAGCTCGTCGTGCTCCACAATTCTCAAAACGTTAGTCGTACTTATCTTAAGACGCTTAGCTTATGTTTATTAAGACCACAAATAAGTGTTTGTGGTCTTATTTTTTAAATGAAAAAGGAGAAAAATATGAACAAAAATAAAAGACTAATAATTGGACTTAGTTTATTAATCATTGGAGCAATAACTAGTGGATTGTTTGCAATTGGTAATTCAATCTCATATTTGGCATATACAACTGCCTTAATAAGTGGGGCTAAAAATTATACGACATGTGGCGTATTATGCTTTATCTTCCTAGCTATTTCAGTTGGAGGATTAGTAATATTATTAACTGAATTATTCAGCAAAAAGCAAAACTAAACATTGAAACGAAAGGGTGATTTAGATGTTTGATAAAAATAACATTAAATTATATAATTCATTGTCAAATAAAATAGAAGTTTTTAAACCAATAAAAGAAAATGAAGTTTCTATGTATGTTTGTGGTCCTACGGTTTATAACTATATGCATATAGGAAATGCTAGACCTGTAATATTTTTTGACACAGTTAAAAGATTCTTTGAATATGTTGGCTATAATGTAAAAATGGTTTCTAATTTTACTGATATTGATGATAAAATCATCAAAAAAGCAAAAGAAGAAAACACAACTGAAGAGGTCATTAGTGAAAAATATATCAAAGCTTGTCTAGATGACTATGAAAAACTTGGCTGTGAAAATGATGTTATTCATCCTAGAGTTACTCAAAATATCCCTAATATTATTGAATTTATTGACCAATTAGTAAAAACTAATCATGCATATCAAACTGGTGATGATGTTTATTTTAGTGTTCGCAGCATTCCTAACTATGGTATTTTAAGTAATCAAAGATTAGATGAACTAGAAAGTGGTTCTAGAATTGATATTAATAATAATAAGAAAGATCCTGCTGATTTCACACTATGGAAAAAGACAAATGATGATGGAAAAAAATGGGATAGTCCATTTGGCTTAGGTAGACCTGGTTGGCATACTGAATGCGTTGTAATGATAAAAGACATTTTTGGTGGTATGATTGATATTCATGGTGGTGGTAATGATTTAAAGTTCCCTCATCATGAAAATGAAATTGCCCAATCAATGGCTTTATATAACAATGCAATTGCTAATTATTGGATTCATAATGCTAGAATTGATTTGAGTGGAGAAAAAATGAGTAAATCTCTTGGCAATGTTGTATGGCTAAAAGATATTGTTAATATGTATCCACCTCAAGCATATCGTTTATTTGTTCTTAATAATCATTATCGACAAACAATTAATTATTCAGAAGAAATGATGAATAAGATGGTTAATGAATGGAATAAGATTGAGAAAGCTTACATTAGTCTATATCGAAACCTAGATTTAAAAGGAGCGTTAAATAAACAAGAAGTTTTACCAATTATGGATGACTTCTTAAATGAAATGGCTTATGATTTTAACACTGCTAATGCGGTAACAGCATTATATAGTCACATAAAAAATATAAATAAAGATTTACGTAACGCTAGTGAAGATGTCTTGTTATTACAAAAAGACTTAGCAACATTTGACGCAATGCTATATGTTTTGGGCTTAAAAGTAGATGTTAAACCTCTTACTGAAGAAGAAAAAGAATTAGTTAACAAGTGGAATCTTGCTCGTAAAAACAAAGATTTTGACACTGCTGATACTTTAAGACAAGAAATAGTAAATAGAGGTATTGTCCTATAATGAATCCTAATTTAATGAATGGTTCGAATTTAGCTTATATTGGGGATGCTTATTATGAACTAAGAGTTCGTGAATATCTTTTGAGTTTAGGTATTACCAAAAATAAGGAACTTCGTAAAATTAGTATAGGATATGTTAGTGCAAATGCACATCAAATTATTTATAATAAATTAGCAACTGAATTAAATGAAGAAGAAAACCAAATATTTTTGAGGGGAAGAAATAATGCGCCTCACGGATATCGAAAAAATGTTGACAAAAAGGCCTATGCCACATCGACAGGATTGGAAGCTGTGATTGGGTATTTATATTTAACAAAGAATATGGAACGTCTGAATTATTTAGTTTCTAAAATGTTTGCTATAGTTGAGGAAGAAAAAAATGAACATATACGGTAAAAATACAGTTATAGAGGCATTAAAAACAAGAGATGATGTTAGTAAAATTATTATCTCTACTAGTAATCATGAAATGATACCGCTAGTAAAAAAACTAATTAAAAATAAAAACATTGAAATACAAGAATTACCGCTTAATAAGATGAATCAAATGTTTCCAAAAAATCATCAAGGTATAGTGGCAACTGTTAATGATTATCAGTATGTCCAATTAGAAAAACTAATTGAAAAAAATCAAAACAAACAGCATGTTGCTTTTGTGATTCTTGATGGTTTAGAAGATCCACATAATTTAGGGGCGGTACTACGAACTGCCGACGCAACACAAATGGATGGAATAATTATTCCTAAAAATCGTAGTGTAAGTCTTAATGCAACTGTAGCAAAAGTATCTACTGGTGCTATTGAACATATTGATGTTGCACAAGTTACCAATCTTGCAAGCACAATAGAAACGTTGAAAGCCAATGGATATTGGATAATAGGTCTTGATATGGAAGGCTCAATTGACTATAAAGCACAAGATTACAGCGGAAAAATTGCCGTGGTAATAGGATCAGAAGGAAAGGGCATTTCAAGGCTTGTTAGAGATAATTGTGACTTTTTTGTACACATTCCTATGTTTGGACATGTTAATTCGCTTAATGCATCAGTTAGTGCAAGCATAATTTTTTATGAAATAATTAGAAATAGGTAAACACTAAAAAGGGGGGGACATAGTGAAAAACCTAGTATTAACATATAATGATAATGAACTATTATATTTGATTGAAGAAAAAAGTGAAGAAGCATTGGAAATACTGCAAGAAAAGTATCTTATCTTAATAAAAACTAAAATAAAAGAAATGAAAATACCATATGACAAAAGAAGTGATTATCTTGAAGAAGGGTTAATAACTTTAAATAAAGCTGTTAAAACTTTTGATTCTAAAAAATCATCTTCATTTTATAGTTATTTCACTTTATTACTAAATCGTAAATTTATAGACTTATTAAGAAAAAGAACGAGAGATTCTAAAATTGTTCTCGTTGATGACTTAAATGATTATGTTGTTGATAATTATATTAAAGAAGAATTTGTCTTTGAAGAACCACTTTATCTATCAAATATTGAAAAAGAAATATTTAAGCTAAAGTTTATAGAGGGGAAAACTTCAAAACAAATTGCATTAGAGTTAAAATTACCGATTAAAAAGGTATATGAGGCTACTGATCGTATAAAAAGAAAATCAAAAAAAGTAAGAAACGATGATAAAAATTAACCAAATGATTGACAATAAGGTGATTTTTTAGTATAATAAGTAAGTCAAGGTGGTATTATATGAGAGAAAAAGTAATACTCGTTTGCGAAGAATGTTTATCTCGCAATTATATAACAGAAAAAAATAAGCTTAACACGACTGATAGAGTTGTTGTTAAAAAGTATTGTAAACGTTGTAATAAACATACAATTCATAAGGAAACAAAATAGGAGGGTTCTACATGGCTGAAGAAGTTAAAAAGGCTGAAGAAGCAAAAGTTGAAAAAGCAGGAGAAAAAAGAAACCGCGTTGCGGAATTCATTTTAACTGAACATAAATTTGAAAATTATCTATTATTATTCTTAGGCATTTTTGCAATTGAATTAGGTGCAATTTTATTAACTAATTTCTTAACAATTAATGAAGGTGCATGGCTAATTGGAACACAAGTTGGTAAAACAGTATTTGCTTGGGTACTAGTTGGTTTGGGTGCAGTTTCTGTAATTCTTGTAGCGATTGGTTTTTATCGTCCATCTTTCGATGAAATTAAAAATATCACAGGATTAAAGAAAAAAGAATTTTTCTGGAATGTTGTTAAAGTAGTTTGCTTTTCAGTAGTTATCGCATTATTTTTTGTATTATGCAACACACTAATTCAACTTGTTATAGGCTGGATAGATCAACTTATTTCTAATTTAAAATAGGTGCTTATAATGTATAATAATGATGATTACGATAATGAGAGAGCATGGTATGTAATTCAATCTTATGCCGGTATGGAATATGCCGCAAAGCGTAATCTTGAACGCCGTATCGTTTCAATGAATATGGAAGATTACATATTTAATGTTTTAATTCCTGAAGAAATTCATTATGAGCTAAAAACAAATGGTGAAAAAAAGGAAGTAATTACTAACCCTTATCCAGGATATATTTTCGTTGATATGATAGTAACAGATGAATCTTGGTTTGTAGTTCGTAATACTCCGATGGTAACAGGTTTCTTAGGATCAAGCGGTGGACGTGCAAAACCAGTTCCTGTTCCAATGCACGAGATGATACCAATTCTTAAAAAAAGTGGTGTTGTTGTAAACGTTGAAGCAAAATTTAAAGTTGGCGATAAAGTTAAAGTTTTATCTGAAACTTTCTTAGGACAAGAAGCTACAGTTGAAAGCATTGATATGGATAACCAAATGGTAACTGTACTTATAGATATGTTTGGACGTCAAACACCTAATGAATTGAGATTTGATGAAGTCGAACCAATTAAAAATTAAGTAGGTAGTTATACCTACTTTTATTATACAAAAGAGGAGACAAAAAATGGGAAGACCAAAAGGTAGTAAAAATAAAAAAACTATACAAAAAGAACGAGTTAAAACAATTAAAAAGTTGCCTACATGGCTTATTATAATTCTTGTAATAGCAATTATCGCTTTTGGCGTTTGGTATTATTTTAATGTTTATGTCGATAAACCTAATATTGATAATCCTCAAGATGAAATAAAAAATAACGTTAAAGATGGCACTATATATTTAGGAAAAGAAGGAACTACTTCACCAGAATTAAAAGTAACATTCTTAGATTTATATGGTAATTCAAATAATCAACAAATTGGCGATTCTATTTTTATTGAATATGGCGATATTGATATTTTAATAGATGCAGGTGAAAAAGCCAGTGGTTCGTGCACTGTTGTTCCTTTTTTGTTAGAACATGTTGAAGATAAAAAACTAGAAATGATTATAACAACCCATGCAGATAGTGACCATTTAGGTGGAATGGTTGGCCTTTCTGGTAAAGATATGTATGGCGCATTAGAAGCACCAGGTATTGAATATCAATATATTGTTGATTTTGGTTATGAGGCAGATAGCAAGGTTTATAAAGATTATGTTGAACTAAGAAATGCAAGAGTTCAAGAAGGTGCTACCTACCTTAGCATAAAAGAAATATTCAATGAAGAAAACCTTGAAGCAGCTGCTCATTTTTATTTAGGCGAAGATATGTTTTTAGATTTCTTAGATTATAAAACATATGGCATGGCAGATATAGATGATGATAATGATCGCTCAGTTAGTTGTCTTTTGACACATGGCGAAAAGAAAATATTACTATGTGGCGATTCTGAGAAAAAAGAAGAAAGCTATTTAACGAAACTAAACATTGGAAAGGTTGATGTATTTAAGGCTAATCATCATGGTTCACCTACTTCAAATACTAAAAACCTATTAGATCAAATTAGGCCAGAATATGTTGTTATATGTTCAAGTGAAGAAAATAAATATAACCTCCCTAAGAAAACAATTATATCTAGACTTATTGAATATACTCAAAACGTCTATGCAACGTTTATATCTGGAAATATTGAAGTTATATCAAAAAATAACAATATTACAATAACTTCGGTTAAAGCGTTAATACCTGTTCAAAATTCAACTTGGTATCTTACAGATGATCCAAATAACCCGATAAAATAATACAAAGTATTTGTTTTAAAAATAAAAATAAGGTATAATGAAGGAGTAAAAACAGGAGGAATTAACAATGATAAAATATTTACCATATGAAGAAAAATACCAAGACCAAATGTATGATGTTTTTAATGAATTAACAAAAGAAGAAGTTTTCTTCAAGAAATTAACAAAAGAAGAATTTTCAGATAAATTATTTAAAAATCCTAATTTTAAAAAGGAAGGAACATTCTTAGCTCTTGAAGGCGACAAATTAGTTGGTTTTGCAAGCGGAAGCGTAAAAGATACTGATAAAGAAAATCCTAATGCTTCAGGATATATTCACACATTTATTGTTCGCAAAGAATACCGTCGCCAAGGAATTGGTAGTAAATTATATGATATGTTAGAAAAATATTTTAAGGATAACGGAAGAAATTCTGCTCGTTTTGTGTTCTTGAGCGGAATTTGCTGGCCATGGTATATACCGCATACAGAAAAGCATGAACACCCAGGAATGCCTGCTGCGAGAATGAATTCTGATTTCTATTTATTCTTATACCATCATGGATACTTTGTAAATAGCATTCACGAAGGGTTCCATTTACCTCTTTCTGAATATGAATTACCAGAAAAAGTCGTTAAGCAAGAAGAGGAAAATGCTAAACGCGGATTATTTGTAGAAATATACGATCCTAAAAAACATTATGGTATTGATGAATTCTGCGAAGTAATCAATAACCCAGGGTTTGCCCATTCAATCCAATATAACTTGAAACGTGATGAACCAAGACCATTCTTGGTTGCAGCCCATAATAATAAGGTTGTTGGTTGGACTGGCGCAATGTATACTGAAGCAACAGGACGCGGTCATTTAGATGGTATTTGTGTTGATCCTAATGAAAGAGGTGGAGGCCTTGGCAAAGGATTATTCTGCCATTTATGTAAGTACTTAAAAGATCATGGTTCAACTTACATGACTTTCTTTACTGGAATTGACAATCCTGCTAGATATATTTATTTATTTGCTGGCTTCAAAATTGCACAAAGCTTTGCAGATATGAAGAAAAACTTTTAGTAGTTAATAAGATAGGGTAAAACCTATCTTTTTTAATATTTAAATACATATTATTTGCAATTTTGCAAAAAATGAGTATAATAAATATTGCGTGCAATGACGCTTTATACTATGAATTTAAAAAGGTGTGGGAGAACATCATAGTGTTCATAAACCACATTCACGGACAAAATAAGGAGGTGTGTCTCGTGGCTAAAGTTAAACAAGTAAAAAAAGTTGTTAAACTTCAAATCCCTGCTGCAAAGGCTAATCCAGCTCCACCAGTTGGACCAGCACTAGGACAAGCAGGTGTTAACATTCAACAATTCTGTAGCCAATTCAATGATAAAACTGCAAGCATGGCTGGATACGTAATACCAGTTGAAATTTCTGTTTATGAAGACCGTACTTTCACTTTTATTACAAAAACTCCACCAGCATCTGACTTATTAAAGAAGGCAGCAGGAGTTTCTAAAGGTTCCGATAATGCGAAGAAAAACAAAGTTGCAACTATCAGTCGTGCAAAATTATTAGAAATTGCACAAATGAAGATGCCTGATTTAAACGCATACACAGTCGAAGCAGCAGCTAACATTGTTGAAGGTACTGCTAGAAACATGGGAATCGTTGTAGAAAAATAGTTTTCTATATTCTCTTTAAATCGACTTTATTAATTATAAGGTCTTGTGGGAGGAAATTCCGTTAGACCACATTTAGGAGGTAAATAACAAATGGCAAAAAGAGGTAAAAAATATCAAGAAGCTTTAAAACTAGTTGATCGCTCAAAAAGATATAATCTTGCTGAAGCAGTTGAATTAGTTAAAAAGACAAATACTGCAAAATTTGATGCTACAGTAGAAGTTGCTTTCAAATTGAACATTGACCCTCGTAAAGCAGAACAAAATTTACGTGGTGCAGTTTCATTACCTAATGGTACTGGTAAAACTGTACGTGTATTAGTTATTGCAAAAAGTGCAAAAGCTCAAGAAGCTTTAGCAGCTGGTGCTGACTATGCAGGTGATACTGAATATCTTGAAAAGATTAAAGAAGGTTGGTTCGAATTTGATACAATTATTGCAACTCCAGATATGATGGGTGAACTTGGTAAATTAGGACGTGTTTTAGGTCCTAAAGGATTAATGCCAAACCCTAAAACTGGTACTGTAACAATGAATATTGAACAAACAGTAAAAGAATTCAAAGCTGGTAAAGTTGAATATCGTACTGACAAAGTTGGTAATGTTCAAGTTCCAGTTGGTAAAATTTCATTTAGTAACGAAAAATTAGCAGAAAACATTGCTGCAATTTATCGCCAAATTATGAGAATTAAACCACAAACTGTTAAAGGTGTTTATATTCAAAATTTAACAGTTACTTCAACTATGGGACCTGGCATAAAAGTTAGTCCAGACGAAATAGCTTAATATAAAAATTCATAAGTAAAAAGTAGTATAAAAAGTCTCTGCCGTAGACAGTAGGTGCTAATGAGATAAGACAGCTCAAAAGCTTAATATTCCTACCGAGGAACAAATCTTTCTTTCAATTGAAAGAAAAAATTTTTCAGGAGGTGAAAACAATGAATGAAGCGACAATCGCTAAAAAACATGAAGAGGTCCAAGTAATTAGAGAAAAGATCTCAAAAGCTGGATCAACATTATTCGTTGATTACCTAGGATTGACTGTAGCTGAAGTTACTGAACTTCGTGTTAAGCTACATGCTGAAAACTGTGAAATGAAAGTTGTTAAAAACAACATCTTACGCCGTGCAACTGAAGAAGGTGGATACGATGGTATCGACACTCATTTAGTAGGTCCAAGCGCAATCGTTACTGCACATGACGAAGTTTCTGCAGCAAAAGTTGTTTATGCATTTGCAAAAGATCATGACAAACTTACTGTAAAAGCTGGTATCGTAGATGGCAAAGTAACAAGCGAAAAGGATTTAAAAGCATTATCAACATTACCAAACAAAGAAGGTATGTTATCTATGTTACTAAGTGTTTTACAAGCACCTAT
>DPOU01000003.1:0-20179 GCA_003539625.1 Acholeplasmatales bacterium | reverse complement strand
AAACTTAATAAAGAAGAATTTATCAGCGCTTTAAAGGAAATGAGCGTACTTGAATTAAATGAATTAGTAAAAGCAATCGAAGAAGAATTCGGTGTTACAGCTGCTGCTCCAGTTGCAGTTGCTGGTGGTGCTGCAGCTGCAGCTGAAGAAGCTCCATCAGAAGTTAATGTAATTTTAACTAGTGCTGGTTCTGCAAAATTAAATGTTATCAAACTAGTTCGTGAAGTAACTGGATTAGGATTAAAAGAAGCTAAAGATTTAGTTGACAATGCACCTAAACCAATTAAAGAAAAAGTAACTCCAGAAGAAGCTGAAGCTTTAAAAGCTAAATTCGTTGAAGTCGGCGCTGAAGTAGAAATTAAATAGTTAAAAACTGTTTATAAAAAAGCCTGAGTTACTCAGGCTTTTGTTTTATTTGAAAGGAGCAAATATGCCTCATCAATATTTTGAAGATAATACAAATTTACCGAGTAATATTCAAAAAATCACCTTTAGTATAAAGGGAAAAAAAATAGATTTTCTAACTGATAATGGAGTATTTTCTAAAACATCAATTGATTTAGGAAGTAGAAATTTATTAAAATATGCTATAATAAATGATGCCAAAACAATACTTGACGTTGGTTGCGGATATGGAACAATTGGATTATCAATTGCAAAATTATATCCTAATACTAAGGTCGATATGGTAGATATAAGTGAACGTGCACTGGATTTAGCAAGGCAAAATAAAAGCATTAATACGATAGAAAATGCGGAAATATTCGCTAGTGATTCTTATCAAAATATTACCAAAAATTATGATATGATAATAACTAATCCACCTATAAGGGCAGGAAAAAAGATTGTTAATGACATAGTTATCGGTGGTGCTTCACACTTAAACGAAAATGGTAATCTATGGTGCGTTATTCAAAAAAAACATGGTGCTCAGTCTTTGATAAAAGCAATGAAAGAAGTCTATACCGCTGTAGAAGTTGTTAACGTTGTTGATGAATATTGCATAATAAAAGCTCAAAAATAGCGATAAATTGGTACAAAATTTATCGCTATTTACTTTTTTATGAAAGTTAAAAACGCTTTTTTATAAAAAAAGTGTTGTTTTACTTGACAAAAAAAGCAACTTGGTATACAATAATCAAGATATGATATAATGCGGTATAATGCTTTTTGAACGGCATATTTCGTATAAAAATCACTCAGACAAAATTAAAAAGAGGTGGCTAATTTGAGTTATAAAAATGTCCAATATGGTAGAACACGTGTTCGACGCAATTATGCGCGAGTTCAAACAAATGTTGAACTGCCTAACTTAATTGAGATTCAAACAAAGTCATTTGATTGGTTTATGAAAGACGGCTTAAGTGCCTTATTTAAAGAACTTTCACCAATTAAAGACCATGGCGATGGAGAAAAGTTTGAACTTCATTTTAAAGAACATGAGTTTGATGAACCAAAATATTCAATTAGAGATGCAAAAATTCACAAAGTAAATTACTCTCGTGCATTACGTGTTAATGTTGAATTAGAAAATAAAGAAACTGGTGAATTCAAAGACGATAAAATATTTATGGGGGAAATTCCTGTTATGACACCATGGGGAACCTTTATTATTAATGGTTCTGAACGTGTAGTTGTAACACAAATTGTTCGTTCTGCTGGTGTTTTCTTCTCAGAAGAAATTGATAAAAAATCAGGCAAATCTATCTTTGCGGGTCAAATTATCCCAACGCGTGGTATTTGGATTGAATTTGAAAAGAACAACAAAGATGTTTGGTTTGCAAAAATCGACCGTTCAAAAAAAGTATGCCTCCCTACTTTTATCCGTGCTTTAGGTGTTCCAACTAACTTAGATATGATTAATCTATTTGTTGGTGAAAACGATGATATTGCACCACGTCCACAAAACATCTTAGATATGTTTAGTAAAACATTTGAAAAAGATGATTCGTTCCGTGAAGATGATGCAATAAAAAAATTATATGATAACTTACGCCCAGGTGAAAAAACTTCTCCTGATACAGCTAGAAAATATATTGCAAGCAGATTATTTGAAGTTCGTCGTTATGACCTTGCAAAGGTTGGACGTTACAAATTTAATAAGAAACTTGATGTTGTTGCTCGTGCTGTAGGACATCGTTTAGCTAATGATTTAGTAAATGTTGAAACAGGTGAAGTAATTTTACCAGCTGGTACTGAAATTACATACCGTCGTAACCCTAATACTGGAAAGAGTACAGCTGATATTTTAAGTGAAAATCGTGAAAGTTTCCGTAAAACTTACGAATATGAAGTAATGTTACAAGGCAATAGCGTTGTTTTGGAAACATTAGATGTATTAGTAAAGACAAATGAAGGTGACTTAAAAGTAAGATTACATGGTAATGATCAACGTGAAGATAGATGTCATGTAGTATTATCTGATATTTTTGCTACAATTAGTTATTACATCAATTTACATGTTGGTGTTGGTAAAGTTGTTGGTAGAATTGATGATATCGACCATTTGAGTAATCGTCGTTTACGTTTAATCGGTGAATTATTACAAAACCAATTCCGTATGGGTATGATGAAAGTTGAAAAGAACATTCGTGATAGAATGTCAACATCAGCTGAAGTTAAGAGTGTTACTCCACAAAATTTAGTAAACATTCGTCCTTTAACTGCAACATTCCGTGAATTCTTTGGTAGTAGCCAATTATCACAATTTATGGACCAAATTAACCCATTATCAGAATTAACTCATAAGAGACGTTTCTCTGCCTTAGGTCAAGGTGGTATCTCTCGTGACCGTGCTGGTTTCGAAGTACGTGACGTACACTCATCACATTATGGAAGAATTTGTCCAGTAGAAACACCAGAAGGTCAAAACATTGGTTTGATTAACTCACTTGCATCTTATGCTAGAGCTAATGAATTTGGTTTTATTGAAACTCCATATTTAATTGTTAAGAAAGATAAAGAAAATCGTCTTGCAATTATCACAGATGAAGTAAAATATTTTACTGCTGATAAAGAAGAAGAATTTATAATTGCGGAAGCAAACGTTAATATGGGTAAAGATCCTAAGACTGGTCAATTAGTTATCCTTGATGATAAAGTAATTGCTCGTCAATATGGTGAATTTATTGAAACTGATCGTATGAATGTGGATTTAATTGACGTTTCACCAAAACAAATCGTTGCTATTTCTACAGCATGTATTCCATTCCTAGAACACGATGATACAACACGTGCGCTAATGGGTGCCAACATGCAACGTCAAGCAATTCCGCTATTAAAGCCTGAAGCACCATTTGTAGGTACTGGTATTGAATACAAGGCCGCAAAAGACTCTGGTGTTGCAATCTGCGCAGACTTTGATTGTGTTGTAGAATATGTTGATGGTAATAAGATTATCGTACGCGATATGAAAGGTGAAAAACATACTTACCTATTAAACAAATATGATAGATCTAATCACTCAACTTGTGTAAACCAAAGACCAATCGTTGAACCAGGTGAAAAAGTAAAAGCTGGTGACGTTTTAGCTGATGGTTCATCAATGGATCAAGGTGAACTTGCTTTAGGTAGAAACGTTGTAATTGCCTTTATGACTTGGAACGGTTACAACTTTGAAGATGCCGTAATTATGAGTGAAAGACTTGTTCAAGATGACGTATATACTTCAATTCACATTGAAGAATATACTTGTGAAGTTAGAGATACAAAGCTTGGTAAAGAAGAAATTACTCGTGACCTAGATGGTGAAAGTAAAGATTCTATTGCTAACTTAGATGAAAATGGTATTGTATGTCTTGGCGCTGAAGTAAAAGAAGGCGATACACTAGTTGGTAAAGTATCTCCCAAAGGTATTACTGAACCTACTCCAGAAGAAAGATTATCTCAAGCATTATTCTCAGATAACTCAAAAGATGTTAGAGTATCTTCATTAAAGGTTCCACATGGTGGAAGTGGTATTGTACACCGTATCGAACGTTTCAATCGTAAGTCAGGTGCCGAATTACCACCAGGAGTAAATGAAGTAGTTAGAGTTTATATCGTACAAAAACGTAAGATTACTGAAGGTGACAAAATGTCAGGTCGTCATGGTAATAAAGGTGTTATTTCAAATATTTTACCTATTGAAGATATGCCATTCATGTCAGATGGTACTCCAATCGATATTATGTTGAATCCACAAGGTGTTCCTTCACGTATGAACATTGGACAAGTATTAGAAATACATCTTGGTATGGCCGCAAAGAAACTTGGCGTTCATGTTGCAACTCCAGTATTTGATGGTTTAACTCATCAAGATATCGTAGATATAATGAATGAAGCTCGTGAAAAAGACGAAGAATTAGCTAGAGAAAATCCTGCTAACAAACGTGCTATTATCGATGAAAATGGTAAAACATATTTATTCGATGGTCGCACAGGACGTCGTTTTGATAACAAGATTTCTGTTGGTGTCATGTATATGATTAAACTTGCACACATGGTTGATGATAAACTTCATGCAAGAAGTGAAGGACCATACACACTAGTAACACAACAACCTATGGGTGGTAAGGCCCAAAACGGTGGTCAACGTTTCGGTGAAATGGAAGTTTGGGCTCTAGAAGCATATGGAGCAGCACATACATTACAAGAAATGATGACAATAAAATCAGATGATATTATTGGTCGTAACAAAGTATATAAAGCCATCGTTGATGGTGAACCATTACCTACACCAGGTATTCCAGAAGCCTTCCGTGCTTTAATTAAAGAATTGCAAGGCTTAGGCTTAAGTGTTAAACTTGTTGACAATGAAGGTGTTGATGTTGCCAATAAGAGTCTCGTAGATGAGTTTGCGCAAGCACAAGCAAGTAAACGAGGCCTATAATTAAGGGGTGAATTATTTGAGAAAGTATAAATATTTACAAATAGGAATTGCCTCACCTGAGGAAATAATTTCATGGGCTAACCCAGTCTTACAAGGTAGAAAATTCACTTATGATCCACTTCATAAGGATAAAGTAACCTATGTAAATGAATCAGGCCAAACAGTAGAATATACGTTAAAAGGTGAAGTTAAAAAAGCTGAAACTATTAACTATCGTACTTTAAAACCTGAAAGAGATGGCTTATATTGTGAAGTAATTTTTGGTCCTACTAAAGATTACCAATGTGCATGTGGTAAATCACGTAAAAATGTAACAGGTGAACACAAAGTCTGTGAAAAATGTGGTGTTGAACTAACTGAAAGTAAGGTTCGTCGTGAGAGAATGGGTTATATTGCTCTTGCGGCTCCAGTAGTTCACATTTGGTATTTAAGAAATACTCCAAGTAAAATTGCTATTTTACTTGATATGAAAACAAAAGATGTTTTAGAAATTGCAGCACTTACTTCATACATTATTACAGAAGTAAATGACGATTCAATTGAAGATTTATTCCCTGGTCGTGTAATTACTGAACAAGAACATAGTAGATATAGTCGTACATACTTTGGCCAATACAAAGTAAAAACAGGGGCCGAAGCTATTAAGTTCTTATTACAAAGTATCGATTTACAAGAGACTATTGAAGAAATCCGCGCTGAATTAAAAGTTGCTACTAAACAAAGAAGAGAAAAACTTATTAAAAGACTTGAAATAGTAGAAGCATTCTATCATTCTAATAATAAACCAGAATGGATGGTAATGGATGTTATCCCTGTTATTCCACCTGATTTAAGACCAATGGTACAATTAGATGGTGGTAGATTTGCAACAACTGACTTAAATGATTTATATCGTAGAATTATTTCACGTAACACACGTTTAAGAAAACAAATTGAATCATTCTCTCCAGAAATCATTATTAAGAATGAAAAACGTATGTTACAAGAAGCAGTAGATTCTTTAATTGATAACTCAAAACGTAAGAATAAAGCTGCATTAGATAAAAATCGTCCACTTAAATCATTATCAGATATTTTAAGAGGTAAACAAGGACGTTTCCGTCAAAACCTATTAGGTAAACGTGTAGACTATTCAGGTCGTTCAGTAATTGTAATTGGACCAGATTTGAAGATGTATCAAGCTGGTATTCCTCGTGAAATGGCATTAATTTTATTTAAACCATTTATTATCAATTACTTACGTCAAAAAGAATTAAATGAAGCTAATACAATAACGGTTGATAATGGCACTACAATATCACTTGCGTCAAAAGAAAAAGCAGGTGTTAAACGTGCTAAGGAATTAATCGAACGTGGTGCTCCAGAAGCTATGGAAGCCTTAGAACATGTTGTAGTAGAACACCCGATTTTATTAAACCGTGCTCCTACTCTTCATAGACTTTCAATTCAAGCTTTCGAACCAAAATTAGTTGAAGGTAAAGCAATTAGACTACATCCACTTGTAACTACTGCCTTCAATGCTGACTTTGATGGTGACCAAATGCCAGTGCATGTACCACTATCTGAAGAAGCTCAAGCTGAAGCAAGATTATTGATGTTGGCATCTAAAAATATCTTAGCACCCAAAGATGGTAAACCAATTGTTACTCCATCACAAGATATGATTTTAGGTAACTATTATCTTTCTATTGAACGTTCACAAATTGATCGTGAATATAAAACGTGGGAAGAAGTATACAATGCATATTTAACTTGCGAAATAGAATTTAATAACAAAATAATTGTAAATGATGAAGTAGAATATCGCGATATTGAAGCATTGAAGAATGATATTGAAGCTGGTATTACTCCAAGCGTTGGTCGTTTCTTTGTTCCTGGTAGAGAAGGTAAAGCTTTCTCTAGCGAAGAAGAAGTTATTCATGCTTATGAAGAAGGCGCTATTGACTTTCATACAAGATTTGTTATTCCAGGTTATGCTATAAGCAAACCTTTCGTTCATTTAGATGTAAATGATCCTAATTATGAAGAAAAAGTAAAATTAAATAATGAACTAAAAAATCAATACTTAATAACTACTTATGGTAAAATGATTTTTAACCAAATCTTCCCAGAAAAATTCATATACGTAAATGAGCCTACAAAAGATAATCTTGCAAATGGCACACCACTTCGTTACTTTGTTAAGCGTGGTGAAAACTATCGCGAAATAATTAAAAATGCTCCATTAGTTGAACCATTTAAGAAGAGTATGTTAAGTATGAGTATCAGTGAAGTATTTAGACAATCTAAACTTGCGGAAACATCAAAAACACTAGATAAGATGAAAGACTTAGGTTTCAAATATTCTACAATTGCTGGTATTACTGTTTCAGCCTTCGACGTTGTTATTGCTAATGAAAAAGGTGATATCATTGCAAAAGCTGAAGAAACAGTTAAGAAATACAATCAAATGTATCGTCGTGGTACAATGCTTAGAGCTGAAAAAACAAGAATGGTTATTGACGTATGGAATAAAGCAAAAGATGATATCGAATCTGCAATTAAGGCAAAGATGAAAGTTGACGCAACTAAGAACCATATATTCATGATGGCCGATTCTGGTGCCCGTGGTAGTTCAAGTAACTTTACACAACTTGCAGGTATGCGTGGATTGATGGCTAAGCCAAATGGTGAATCAATGGAAATTCCAGTAAAAGCTTGCTTTATTGAAGGTATGTCAATGTCTGAATTCTTTATTTCAACACATGGTGCTCGTAAAGGTTCAACAGATACAGCCTTAAAGACAGCTGAATCAGGATACTTAACAAGACGTTTAGTTGACGTATCACAAGATATTACAATTACTAAAGTTGATTGTGGTACTGATAAAGGTATGGTATTAACTACTCTATATTATAAGGATCCAGAAAAGACACCTAATGGTTATTCAGATAAAAACGTTTGTGTTAACTTAAAAGATCGTATCGTTGGACGTTTTGCCGCAAAACCTGTTGTTGCAAAAGTTGATGGTAAAAAGACTGTTTTAGTTGATAAAGGCGAATTTATCAGCGAAGCAATTGCTCAAAAAATTGTTGATGCAGGAGTAAAAGAAGTAACTGTTAGAACATTATTAACATGTGACTCAAAAGTTGGTGTTTGTGTAAAATGTTACGGTTCTGACCTATCAACTACTGGAATTGTTGAAAAAGGTGAAGTTGTTGGTATCGTTGCAGCTCAATCAATCGGTGAACCTGGTACCCAATTAACAATGCGTACATTCCATAGTGGTGGTGTTGCTGGTGGCGATGATATCACTCAAGGTCTTCCTCGTATTCAAGAATTATTTGAAGCACGTGAACCAAAAGGTAAAGGTATCATTTCTGAAGTTAAAGGTGTAATTACAAAAGTTGATACAAGATTAGATAATCGTACTGAAATAACAGTTGAAAGCCCAATTGAAGGAAATAGTAAAACTTATTTAACTGATGCTGGTAAGAAACCAATTGTTAAAGTTGGTGATCATATTGAAGCTGGTGACCTAGTATCTGAAGGATTAATCCATCCAAAAGAATTATTACGTGTTGCCTCAGTTGATAAAGTAGAAAAATATATCCTAAAAGAAGTTCAAAAAGTATATCGAACTCAAGGTGTTGCTATTTCTGATAAACATGTTGAAATCATCATAAAACAAATGCTTCAAAAAGTTGTTGTTATTGATGAAGGTGATACTGATTTATTACCAGGTACATTCATTTCTAAACCTGAAATATATAAAGTAATTAAAGAATGCTATGAAGCTGGTCGTAGACTTCCAGTTGTAAAACCAGTATTACTTGGTATCACAAGAGCATCATTGAAAGCTGATTCATTCTTATCAGCCGCATCATTCCAAGAAACAACTAGAGTATTAACTGAAGCCGCAATCCGTGGTAAGATTGACACTTTAGATGGATTAAAAGAAAATATCATTATCGGTGGTCTAATCCCTGCTGGTACTGGTCTTGTTAGTGAAGATGATGTTGAAATTCAAGAAGATGTAAATGCTCCTCAATACGATATCAAAAAATAATTGAGACTAAAAGGTGGTTTTAAAACCACCTTTTCAATTACCTTGAAATAAAAATAATAAAATGATATACTAAATAAGCAAAGAAGGTGAATTTATGACAATAAATGACTTTGAAATAGTAAATGATGAAATAAAAAAATACTATGGTACTGATAAAGTTTTAGAATTACCTAAAAGTATCAAATCAATAGGTGTTGAGGCATTTAAAAATTGTTTTGATATTGAAAAAATTATTTTAAACGAAGGTATTAAAAAAATTGATAAACAAGCCTTTGTAAATTGCGCAAATTTAAAAAGCGTAAATATTCCCAATTCTTTAACTGATATTGATCCAACAGCATTTATGTATGCAAATAATATAATAGAATTTATCGTATCGGATGATAACCAATATTATAAAGCTATAAAGGGAAGCTTGTATTCAAAAGACGAATCAGTTTTATTATTCTATGCCAACGGTTTAACAAAAACTAGTTTTACAGTTCCCAACTCAGTATATTACATTAGAGATTACGCCTTTTTTGCCAATAAAACTTTAAAAAAAGTAATCATTGGTTCTAACACCAAATGGATTGGTAATTATGCTTTTTGCGAATCTAAACTTGAAAGTGTAAAATTGTCAAAATGGTTAAGTACAATCTGTACAGGTAGTTTTCAATTTACCAACTTGAAAAAAATTGAGATACCTTGTAATGTAACAAGTATTTGTGAAAATGCATTTTTACAGTGCCCCGCAAAAAAAATTTTTTTACCAAGTACTTTGCTAAGTGTTGCGACAGGAGGATTGATGGTATCAGAAGTTCCAACCATAGTTTTTAGTGGTGATAAAGAAAACTGGGATTTAATTACTCTTTACGACAATGCAATTGTACCTAATGCTAGTGTAAAGATAATTGGTAGAAAAAACAAATGGAGTGAAAAAGAACTAAAAATCTATCAACAAGAAAATAATATTGAAACTAATGCCAAAAAACAACTTAAGGATTTTGTTATTGAAGAAGGTATTCTTAAAGAATATCGTGGTAGTGAAACGACAATATATCTACCTCACACGATAACGAAAATATCAAGTGAATTTAAATGCAAAAATAAAGATGAATTAAAGAAAATAGTTTGTTCTAATTCGATTTATGAAATCGAAAGGAATGCTTTAAGAGGATATCAAGGTTTAGAAAATATTGTATTACCTGAAAATCTATTGATAATTGGCCCTTATGCTTTAACCGATTGTCAAAGTTTGAGAGGAATCTCAATAAATGAATCGATAAAATATATTGCGGAGAGCTTTACAGGATACCGTTGTTACAGACTTAATAGCCTAGTAGTAGATCCTAGAAATCATAGATATCTTAGTAAAAATGATATTATATATACCAAAGATGGCAAAAAGGTAATAGCCTACGCAACAGGTAAAAATGCAAAAGAAATCAAATTGATTTCTAAAGTTGTTAGAATTTGCCCTTATGTTTTTAAAAATGTTGAATGCTTAGAAGCAATCGTACTACCAAATAGTGTTGAATCAATTGGGGTAGCAGCATTTTCTGAATGTAAAAAACTTCGCTATGTAAAGTTATCAAAAAAATTACGAATAATTGAACCATATGCATTTAGTAGTTGCTATAATCTAGAAAAAATTGAATTACCATCCTCACTAGAATATATTGATGCGAAAGCTTTTGATGTTTGTACAAAACTAACTTCAGTAGTATATTTGGGAAGTAAAGAAGAATGGCAAAATCATCCCGAATTTACTGATGCAATTCCTCAACAAGCCACAATAACATTTAAAAAGAATAAATAAAAAAAATAGCCTTTTATGAAACTATAAGAAAACATTATAGTTAATTAAAAGGCTTTTAAACTATCTATATATAAAAATTGTAAAAAAATTAATTTTGTGCTATAATTAATAAAAAAGGAGGTATTTTCTATGATTGCAAAAATAGTTGTTAATGTTTCATCAAGTAATGTAGATCAGACATATGATTATAAAATACCTTCCGAAATGGTTTCTTTCGCAAAAGTTGGTTCACGCGTAAAGGTAGGATTTGGTCTATCAGACCGAGTTGTTATGGGCTTTATTATGGAACTCCGTGATGAACCTACCTATGAAGGTTCTTTAAAAGATGTAATTGAAGTTGTTGATTATGAACCAGTATTAACAAAAATGCAATTAGAACTTGCAGAAAAAATCAGAGATGATGCGATATGTCCACTAATTAGAATATTAAATCAAATGATTCCTAATGCTTTAGTATTGAAAACTACAAAATATTTAACTATCAAAAACTATCAAGCAGTGGATGCTAGTATTGCTCAATTATTCAAAGATAATGAAAAAATACCATATCAAAATAGCTTAAAATCGTATGATAGCAAAATTGCCAAAGAAGTTGCAAATAATAATATTGAAGTATCATATCAAGTAAATCAACTTTGTACTGATCACTATGTTAAAAAATATTTAATCAATCCCACTAATGCATATAAATACATTAACGATTTACGCAGTAAAAAACAAAAGGATTTAATTTTAAATCTCCAAAATGAAATAGCATTGACAATGGATGAAATAGTTGAAAAGTATGGAACTTCGAGGGCTATTGTTTCAGCATTAGTAAAAAATGGCTATCTTGATGTAATAAATGAAGTAGCTTCAAGAATTAAAATAAGAGAAATTCCAATTGATAAAAAAATTAGACAATCAAAGGATGAAACAGTAGTACAATTACTTAATTCTCTTGACACTGCTAATAAACCTATTTTATTTATCCCAAAAGATAATACCCAACAAATAGATAGCATAATCCAAATTATTAATAAGTATCAAAAAAAACAACAAAATGTTTTGATTATTACCCCAGAGATTTTGAGTAGCTATCAGATAGAAAATATAATTAGAAAGAAAACCGGACTTAGTATAGCACCTATTAATTCAAAATTATCGGATGGTGAGTATTACGACTATTATAATGAAATAAAAAAAGGTAACTATCCAGTTGTAGTTACAACTCCAGTAGGGGCGTTATTACCATACAATAATATTGGTGCTATTATAATGATAAATACCGATAGTGACAATTACTATAATGATCAAAGTCCTAGATATAACTTAAAGAAAGTAATGATAGATTATGCTTCGCTACTTGGTTCACAAGTAATTTTAACTTCATTTGCGCCAAACATTACTGATTATAGTTATGGGCTCAAAAATTATTATCAAATAATTGAAAGCATAGAAAGAAAAGAATTACCAGTAGTTCATGTTGTTGATTTAAAACAAGAATTACGAAATGGAAATAATTCACCAATTTCTCAAAAATTACTTATTGAAATTTTAAAAGTTAAAAAAGCAAACAAAGTATCAATTCTAATTGTTAACAATAAAAGTTATAGTTCTTATGTTATGTGTAGAAGCTGTGGGAAAACTATTACTTGTCCTAGATGTAATATATCTTTACAATATAACAAAAAAAATAACTTATTAATTTGTCCAGCGTGCTCATATCGAGTAGCTTTTACAAATGAGTGTCCAACATGCTCAAGCAAAGAATTAAAATTTGGTGGTTTTGGAATGGAACAAATTAATGAAGAATTAAACACTAATTATCCATCAATTCGTACCGCAATCCTAAATGAATCCAATTATGATGATTATTATCAAATTATGCTAGGTTTGGAAGAAGAAACAATTGATGTAATCATTACAACCAGTGTTTTAGCTAATAAAATTGATAGTGATAGAATTGGTATGGTAGGAATTATAAATCTTGATAGTGTTGCAAAAATACCAACCTATGATGCAAACGAAAGAGCATATGAAATGTTGACATATGCTAAAGAGTGTCTAAATTCTTCTGAAGATAGTTTAGTTATTCAAGCCTATAGTTTAGATGAAATATATTTAAAGACTTTCTTGTTAAATGATTATCATGCTTTTATTAAAGAAGAGTTGAGTGTAAGAAAAATTTTAAAGAATGAGCCTTTTTATTACATAAATAGAATTTTTATTAAAGCAAAGTATGATTTAATGTATAAGGAAGCAAATGAAGTAAAAAAATATTTACAATCAATGTTAGGAAAAGAAGTATATGTAATAGGACCTACATATAATCATCAACATCAAATGGTTCAAATAATTGTTAAACATCGCATCAATGATATTGGTGAAATTTATAAAAAAATATATGAAAAATATCAAACAACAACTGTAACGATAATTATTGATCGTTATCCTAAATATATTTAGAGGTGATAAAATGTTAAGAATTGTATTTATGGGAACACCTGAATTCAGTGTGCCAATTTTAGAAGCTTTAATTGAAAAATATGAGGTTATAGGGGTAGTAACCCAACCAGATAAATGCGTTGGTAGAAAAAAAGAATTAGTGGCATCACCTGTTAAACAATGTGCACTAGCTCATAATATTAAAGTATTTCAACCAGAAAAGATTAGAAAAGAATATGAAGATATTGTTGCATTAAATCCTGATTTAATTGTTACTGCCGCATATGGACAACTAGTAGGCATGAAATTACTTAATGCACCAAAATATAGATCAATTAATGTGCATGCTTCATTACTACCAAAATATCGTGGTGGTGCACCAATCCATCAAGCAATTAAAAATGGCGATAAAGAAACGGGAATTACCATTATGTATATGGAAAAAGAAATGGATGCTGGAGATATTCTTGGTGTAAGAAAAGTAAAAATTGAAGATAGTGATACTTGTGGAAGTATGTTTAATAAACTATCTTTAGTTGGAAGAGATTTATTACTTGAAACAATTGATAAATTAGTAGAAGGAAAAATCACCCCAATAAAACAAAATGAAAATGAGGCTACATTTGCCTACAATGTAACAAAAGAAGAAGAATTAATAGATTTTAATGAAGAAACCGCTACTGATGTATTTAATCATGTACGTGCATATAATCCTAATCCCGTTGCTCATATGCTATTAAAGGGTGAGCCATTGAAAATTTATGAAACTAGAGTTTATGATTATAAACATAACTATGAACCAGGAAAGATATTTGTTATGAATAAGAATCATGTTTATGTTGCATGTAAAGATAATACAACAATTGAATTATTAACTGTTCAACCAGTTGGTAAAAAACCGATGCCCGCAAGTGATTTTGCAAATGGCGCATTAAGAAAATATTTATAAGGAGATTACTATGTCAAAACCAAAGTTATATTACTCAAGAGAAGAAATGCAAAAATTAAATACTGATAAGTTGTTAGAACGTGGCGTTACAATCGAAGAAATTGCGAAAATTGCGTATAAACAACAATATCGATATAATAAAGATATAAAAATGGAAGATTGTATTGAAAGTGTTGAAAAAATATTATCTTTAAGAGATATTTTTCATTTAGTACAACTAGGAGCAGAAATTGATAGATTGACTGAAGAACATGCTTTTAGAGGACCAATTCAAACAATAATGGAAAATGATTTAGGAGTTTTTGGTGTTGATGAAATATTTGGTTTAGATATTGCAAGATTATATGGTGCAATCGGTCAAACTAATTTTGGTGATATTGATGTTAATAAACCAGGAATAGTTGCTAAATTAAATGAGGAAGGTAAATCGGGTTCACCGGCTTGTCATACTTTTTTAGATGATATCGTTGGCGCAATAGCTGCTGCAGCGTCTACAAGAGTAGCGCAAATATGGTCTGAAGAAGAAGCTCAAAAAGAAAAATAGATAATGGAATCAATTAAAGAAATATTTAAAATTGGTCATGGCCCATCTAGTTCACATACGATGGGACCGTGCTTTGCAAGTGAAGAATTCATTAAAAGGTATCCTAATGCGACAAAGTATAAGTGTACGTTATTTGGGTCACTTGCAATGACTGGTAAAGGACACTTAACCGACTATATAATAAGGAAGACTTTTAGTCCTAAAGAATGTGAAATTGTTTTTAATTATGACAAAGTATATAGTTATCATCCCAATGCAATGCTATTTGAAGCTTTTTCTGAAAACCGAAAAGAAGGAGAATGGTTAATTTTTAGCGTTGGGGGTGGAAGCTTAAAGGAAGAAAATGAGGATCGTGGTAAATCTAAGAACGAAATTTATCCTCACAAATCGATGAATGAAATATTGGCATATTGCAAATCTGAAAACTTAACAATACCAGAATACGTTAAACGTTTTGAAAAAGATATTGATTCATATTTAGTTAAGGTTTTAGAACAAATGCATATCACATTAAACAATGGATTATCGTCCGAAGGTTATTTACCTGGTAGACTTCATGTAAAGAAAAAAGCCAAAGAATTTTATCAAAAGTATATATCTAATCCAACTAGAGAATCACTAGTATATGCGTATGCACTAGCAAATAGTGAAGAAAATGCTTCTGGAAATATTGTTGTAACTGCACCAACTTGTGGTTCATGTGCAGTTGTTCCAGCCGTTTTATTGAGCTTTCAAAAAAATAACAATGTCAGTGATGAAAAAATAATTGAAGCATTAATGGTTGCGGGAATAATCGGCAATATTGTAAAAACTAATGCTTCTATATCAGGAGCGGAGGTAGGATGTCAAGGCGAAATTGGTGTTGCATGTTCAATGGCATCAGCTGCCTTAACATATTTAGAAAATGGCGATAATTATGATATTGAATATGCGGGAGAAGTAGCGCTTGAACATCATCTTGGAATGACTTGTGATCCAGTAGATGGTATGGTTCAAATTCCTTGCATAGAAAGAAATGCGGTTGCGGCAATGCAAGCATACAATGTTGCAAGCTATGTTAAACTTGCTGGCCACAATCATAACATTACACTTGATAGTGTTATACAAGTTATGAATGAAACAGGCAAAGATATGCACACAAAATATCGAGAAACATCAACAGGTGGACTTGCCATCCATAAAAGAGGATAACATGGAACAAAATGAACAATTATATAAAGAAATAAAAAATAACGCCCGTTTTACAGTAGAATGTTTAAGCCTTAATCATGAAGGACAAGGTGTATGTAAAATAACTGGCATTAAAGATGGTGAATTATTTGAAAACTATCCCATTTTCGTAGATGAACTATTAAAAGGTGAAAGAGGCATAATTGAAATAACTAAAGTATCAAAAACATATGGTTATGCCAAAATAGTTACTTTATTTAAAGAAACAAAGTCTAGTGACCATGTTGTGCCCAAATGTTTACTATCAAAAGAATGTGGCGGTTGTAATTTAATGCATATGAGTTATGACTTACAATTACGATTTAAACAACAAATGGTAAAAGAAACTATGGAAAAGATTGGTAAATTAAATGATGTGAACGTATTACCAACAATAGGAATGGATGTACCATATGAATATCGTAATAAAGTACAAGTGCCATTTAGAAAAAAAGGATTTAAAACAATATGTGGTTTCTTTAAAAGAGATTCTCATAATGTTGTTCCATTTTCTAATTGCTTAATCCAACCTGAAATTTCTAGTCAAATTATTAATTTTACACGAAATCTTTGTAATGAATATAAAGTGACTGGATACAATGAACTAGATAATAGTGGCTTAATAAGACATGTATTAGTTCGAACAAATAGTGATTTGTCACAAATAATGGTGGTACTTGTTTTAACAAGTAGAGAACTACCAAATGAAGAAAGCATTGTAAAAAAACTAATTACAAGATATCCTAACATCAAGTCAATAGTTAAAAATATTAATAATGTAAAAGGTAATACTATTTTAGGTGATGAAGTAATTACTATTTATGGAAGTGATACTATTACAGATGAACTTTGTGGTTTAAAATTTAATATTGGCCCCAAATCATTTTATCAAGTAAACCACCAACAAACAGAAAAACTATATCAAAAGGTCGTAGAACTTGCAACATTAAAAGATACTGATACAGTAATAGATGCTTATTGTGGAATAGGAACAATTGGACTTATTGCCTCAAAGCATGTAAAAGAAGTTTATAGCGTTGAAATTATCAATGAAGCAATAAAAAATGCTAAAATAAACGCAAAAGTAAATAAAATAAAGAACATAACTTTTGTATGCAACAAAGCTGAAAATCAAATAAAATTATGGCAAAAATCAGGCATAAAAGCAGATGTCATAATTGTTGATCCACCTAGAAAAGGTTGTGACAAAAGTTTACTGGAAACGATTGATGAAATGCGAATACCTAAGATTGTGTATGTTTCATGTGATCCTGCAACCCTTGCTAGAGACTTATGTAGCTTAAAAGAGAAAGGTTATTATATTAATAATATTCAACCTGTTGACATGTTTCCACAAACATCAAACGTTGAGTGTGTAGTTTGTCTTGAAAGAAGATAGAATAAAAGGCTGCCATCATAATATTTAAAGAAGTAAATTAAATGCAACTCAATTAAAAAATCGACATATACGATAATGATGCGGGAATAAAAATTTTTTCTAATCATCTTAATAGGCTTTTAACACTATATAGAATTAATTATTTGTAATTCTGCTATGATAAAGATAAATTCTTTAATCGTAGGTACATACTGATTCAGAAGAATTGAGTCAGTGAGAGAAGAAACTATTTGCATTTATATTTTTTGAAGGATAAAATGAATTCGATTGAAAAAAATATTGTAAAACTTTTTTTAGAAATAAGTGTACCAAATGAATTTTTAAATTCACCTGATAAGATTTTGTTTGATGAATTTTTAAAGGGTAAATGCACTATATTCTTAAAAAGCTCTAAAATTGATAATGATACATTTTTAAAAATAGTATCTCTCAAGAATCAATTAACTAAAGATATTAATTATCAAAATAATGAGAATGTAATTTATTTCGATTTTATGAGATTAGTAATTTCTATTATGAAAAAATTTATAAAGATAAATTAACAGTAACTTGCATAAGTGTAATTATCTTGATGATAGATATTTGCACTCTTAATATTGATGGATTAATTATATCATTTTTGTATATTTAATAGGATGGAATTTAAATGTTAACAGATAATGAAAAAATTGTTATAAAACAATTTCAAAAAACTAGTATACCTTCAGTGTATAAATTGGATGATACTGATAATATATTATATATTGAACATGTTGATTTTGATTTGTGTAATATACTTTTAAAAAATAAAAAAATGAACATAGAATATGTTCAAAGCGAATTTAAAGAGTATGCAAAGTTTTTAGAACAATTAGATATTTCAAGTTATGATAACGATGCAAAAAAGTATTTGGTGCTATTAACAGAAGTAATTAATACATTTTTAAGAAACAATTTATTGTAATATCAACTTGTAGAAATGAAGTTGTCTTGATGATAGATGTTTACACTTTGTTAGAATAAAAAAGATAATTTGTTGAAAGGTATTTGAAAAGCATATGAAATCATTTTCTTTAAAAAACATTACATTTACTAAAGATGAAGTCATAATTAATAAAAAAAAGAAACAAATTAAATGTCCTGTTGATAACATTAAACAAATCAAGTATACTCGTATAACGTTTATTAATTTTTTGCTTGCGTATTTTAGTACTGGCTATTCGCCTGGCTGGTTCCAAATATCATTCAAAAATCGTGTTGGCAGAATATACGGTTATGTTTTTTTTGTTAAGTATTCAGATTTAAAGAAATTACCTAAAGAATTTTTAGAAAAAGTCACAATTCAGTAAATGCTTTTTATACTTGATTGGAATTTGGTTTAAAAGCTGAAAGAGAAAAACATAAAGGTAGTTGGATTGGAGGAATCTTTGTTGGTATTTATGCCGGATTTAATGGTGAAGTTTATTAATAAGAAGGTGGTTCATTGTGTTACTCAAAGTATCGAAATTGAGCAAATGGGATAAGAAACATTGGATTTTTAAATATTCAAATTCCGATTTTGATGAAATTATTAATTTAATAATTAATAATTTAGATTATGATTATATTGAATTGTTGATTTGGTCAGCTGAATTATATTTATTTAATGACATTGATTATATTCTGTTAAATGATAATAGAAAGTTTTCAACTATTAAAATTGATAAATCAAATAGTATAAAAATTTTAGAACCAAGTATTTATGATGAAATTAGACACTTTGAAATCAAAATATTTAATGAAAATAATAAATTATTTTATTTAGTAAGTGATAATTATGGTGAATATACTTCTATAAATATGGATAAAACTATTGATGAAGAAAAACTAACACAAATACTAGATAGTATCTTTATAAAAAAAGCGTAATAATGGAAATAATTTTAATAAACCATACCATTAATTAGATGCAATGATTTATGATAAAAATATATTAATTGTTTCGAAAAATTTTACAGAAACAAAATTAACACTTTTTTATGTTTTAAAGAACAATAAAAAAGTATTAATACCTTTGGTAGTTTCGACCTATCAAAAAAGGTTAAAAATATACCTTTGGTAGTCTCAACCAACGTTGAGTGTGTAGTTTGTCTTGAAAGAAGATAGGGAAAAATAGAAAATTTAGTCAATACTATCAATTTACTGATTGATGATGGTTTATTAGGAGGTTGTAAATGCTTTTAAAGAAAAAAGATACGGATTTACCAACGGAAGCAGAAAAAATTATGTTATCATATGCCGAAGGTAATATTACGGTATATGATTTTTGGAAAGAATTTTGTAATAATGATTGTTTGCAAAATTTAATATATAATGATAAAAAATTACCCGTGAAAAATAAACCATTTTTATATGAAAATATTGATTTAAAATTTTTATACCATAGGTGTGAAATTTTTAGAGTTGTGAAATGTTACTTTTTGAGAAGAAATATAAAAGTGAATTTTTATAATGTGGATGAAATATTATATAGTGAATTAATTAAAATTGTGCCTGAGTATATAAATATTGATGATAATTGGTTTGTCAATAATATTTTAAATAAATGTAGTTTTAAAGTTGGAACTATTCAAAGAAAAGAATGGATAAGTGAAAAAATAAAAGAATATTATAAATATGCAGTTATTCCCCCAAAATGGCTTCAATCTTCCGAATGGCCTATTGGTGAAAAAGGGCCTTTATATTTTGAAAAACAATCTAATAATCCTAATACAAACATGGATAATTTTATAGACTATTACTTTTATGATGGAAATAAAGAAATAATTATAAGACAATATGATTAAAAAGCTTATAAAGAATACTAATATGTAAAATGCAAATAGGATATAACGGAAGTGTTTGTGTAAGTAACCAGGTGTATATGAACCATTTTTAAACATATTTTTTACAATGACGGGTTGTCAATCATCGT
>DPOU01000020.1 GCA_003539625.1 Acholeplasmatales bacterium | reverse complement strand
GGGAATAAAAGCACATCACGGATTGTGTCTGTACCTGTAAGTAACATTACAAGTCTATCAATACCAATACCGATACCACCTGTTGGAGGCATACCGTATTCTAGTGCTTCAATGAAATCATTGTCCATATCGTTGGCTTCATCATTTCCAAGTTCACGTTCTTTTAATTGGTTAATGAAACGTTCTTTTTGGTCAATTGGGTCATTTAATTCTGTATAAGCATTAGCATATTCTTTACCATTAATGAATAATTCAAAACGATCGGTAAATCTAGGATCTTTTGGATTTTTCTTAGTTAATGGGCTAATTTCAATTGGATGACCATATAGAATTGTTGGTTGAATTAAAGTTTTTTCAACATATTCTTCAAAGAATAAATTAATAATATGACCAATAGATTGTTCATGCTTTGGAACTTCAATATTGTGTTCTTTTGCAAGTTTTAAAGCAACATCTAAATCAGTTATTTCAAAGAAGTTGATACCTGTTTGTTCTTTAATTGCGTCAACCATATGAACACGTTTAAATGGAGCTTTAAGTGATATTTCTTTTCCACAATATGTAATTTCAGTAGTATGTAATAAATCCATTGCAAGTTTGCTGATTAATTCTTCAACAAGTTGCATCATATCAGATAAATCACCATAAGCAAGGTAAGCTTCTACAGTGGTAAATTCAGGGTTATGAGTAGCATCCATACCTTCGTTTCTAAATAATCTGCCAATTTCATAAACGGCTTCCATACCACCAACGATTAAACGTTTTAGATATAATTCTGTCGCAATACGTAAATAGAAATCCATATCAAGCGCATTGTGATGAGTTATGAAAGGCTTTGCGGCAGCACCACCCAAGATAGGGTTTAATACTGGAGTTTCAACTTCGATAAATCCACGTGAATCAAGATAGTTTTGAATGCCACGAATTATACGAGGTCTAGCATAAGCAATTCTTCTTGCATCCTCATTCATAATTAAATCAAGATATCTTTTTCTACGTGCTTCCTCTTTGTCTTGAAGACCATGGAATTTTTCTGGTAGAGGACGTAAAGCTTTTGTAAGGTGAGTATAAACAGTAGCTCTTATACTAAGTTCACCTGTTTGAGTCTTCATGACTTCACCTTCAATACCCACGATATCGCCTATATCAGAAACTTTATATAACTCATATTGTTCTTCACCTAATAAGTCATAACGTAGGAATATTTGAATTTGGCCATAACGGTCTTGTATATGCATAAATCCAATTTTACCTTGGCGACGTTTAGTCATAATACGTCCCGCAATTTTTACAGTTTCGTGCATTTCTTCTAATTCTTCACGAGTTTTATCAAGATATGCCTCTTTAATAGATTTTGTTGTAGCAGTACGGTCATAACGACTACCAAAAGGATCTATACCTTTGTCAATCAAGTCTTGCATTTTGTTACGACGAACAATTTCTTGTTCGGTTAGACGTTGGTTTTCCATATTTTCCTCCTATTCAATAAATGTTAAAATTATAATATAAATATATTATAACACAAAAATTAAAATATTGTTTAAGATTTACAAATAATATAATAAAAAAGACATTGTGTAAATATAATTAGATAGGAGGTAATGATATGAACTATGAAAACGCAAGTGTATTATCTAATCAAAATATTGTTTTAAAGGATAGAAAAAAATTAGAAATATCAGGTATAAAGAAAATAGAGAGTTTAAATAGTGAAGAATTTTTAATTGATACCAAATTAGGCTTACTATTTATAAAAGGGCAAGATTTAGAAATGCAGATGTTAGATATTGATAAAGGTAATATATGGATTAGTGGACTAATAACTGTAATCGAATATGTAGAAACAAGCGAGAAAAAAGAGAAAACTAGTTTTTTCAAAAAAGTTTTTAAATAATGATAATATATACACTAAAAGAAGAATTATATTTAATTGTCTATTTATTTAGTTATGGTGTTTATTTGTTTGCTACTTTAGATGTAATAGATCAAATAATTATAAAGTTAAATAAAAAAGTATTAACTATTATAATTAATATATGTTATTGGTTAACCCAGTGGTATATAACATATATATTTAGTTTGAAATTAATGGATGGTTATCTACCAATGTACTTTATTCTTTTTATTGGTTTAGGGGCATTTATATATATAAAGTTATTAAAAAAGGTATTTTTAAAAACTATCAAGTTAATACTAAAACTAATAAAGAAAATAATAAAGTTGTTAAAACCATTAGTTTATTCAAAAGAAGTAGTAGACACAACTAAAAAAAGTGCAAAACATTATAAAAGAATATTAGAAAATACATTCAAAATAAAAACTAAAAATAAAAAATAAATAAAAATTATCATAATAGTTTACAAAAAGTAAAAATTATAGTATAATACTTTAGCAATGTTGTTTTGATTGCATTTTCTACCTGGGAGGGTAGCGAAGTGGCTAAACGCGGCGGACTGTAAATCCGCTCTCTCCGAGTTCGATGGTTCGAATCCGTCCCCTCCCACCATTCTTTATAGGGCTATAGCCAAGCGGTAAGGCAACGGACTTTGACTCCGTCACTCCGATGGTTCGAATCCATCTAGCCCTACCATAATATATCTATAATATGAATCTATGTTTGCATAGGTTTTTTATTTTTTTATGTTATTATAAAATTAAAGTAAATAATGACATATATATAATGGTGTAAAAGGTAAAAACTTGATAATAATTTAATTTTTGTGCTATAATATATTTAAGTAAAGGTAAGGAGTGGCAATATGAGAACAGTTGAACAATTTTTAGGTGAACTTGAAGAAGAACTACAATATTTAAATGGTAAAGAACGTCTTGAAGTTGTCAAACACTATCGAGATAAGATTAATATTGCGATGGATTATGGTGATTCTGCCCAAAAAGTATTAGCTACTTTACAAACTCCTCAAAAAATAGCTGAAGAAGTATATGCATCAAAAGGTATCAACTACCTTGAAAAGCGAAAGAAAGCTAAAAGAAGAAATCAAATATTTTTTGCAATATTAAATTCAATAATTATATTAATACTACTTGGTGGATTTATAACTATTGGTTATTTTGATATATATTATGTGATTAGATTATTTGTTTTAATTGTAAAATCATTTAGTTTCTTTAATTTTATAGATACATCGTTATTAATTCTATTTAATTTAAGTTATATAGGCATATTATTAATTGGGTTGATATATGTATTTGATTTATTTTATATAATGATAATGCATTTATTAGAAACGGTATTAGACGCAATATTTAAAGAAATAAAAGAATATCCTTTTATGGATTTTACTTTAAGTGGAACAATAGAACACTTGTTAAAGAAAAAGAGATTAGTTCTTAAGGTGCTAATTGGTTGTGGAATTGCATTTGTTGTTTTCGGTATAAGTGGTTATGCAACTAAAGGATATATATACAGATCTATGAATAACACTATTGAAACTAGACAAACAATCACTATAGATGAAGATATAAATACCGTAACAATACCAGAAAATAGCATGTTTATTAAAATAACAACAAGCAAAGATATTGATAAAGTAACATTTAAGTTTGGTTCTGAATTTGAAGATGATTTTAAATATAATATCGTTGATGGTAGTTTAACCATAACTCCTAATAAAACCCAAAAATTTGACATATTAGGATTCTTAAGTGAACCAAGACAAATATTGGAGATTATCTTACCAGTTAATACAAACGTTGAAAATATTAATTTAACATATAGTGATGGTGTTTTTGATATTGCTAATGTCAATGAACCAAATCTTAATATCAATATAAGTGGAATTAATATTACAGCAGCTTTTACTAATACAACATTGAATAGTTTAGTAGCAAATGGTACAGAAATGAATTTAGCACTTGAAAATAATAAAATTAATACAGTTGATGTAATAATGAAAAGTGGTAAATATTGTGGTGTTTCAGATAATTATCAAAATATAAAGATTGTAAATAATTTGGGTACAATAATATTACAGAAAGCAACATTTAGTGTTGCAAATATCGAAAATACTTCAGGTAAAGCCGCAATCGATAGAATAGATGCAACAACTTTTAATTATCAAGCAATTCGTTCTGAAGATTATTTCTTAGATACTTATGTAAATGATTTTAACTTATCAGTTCTATACAACTCTAATGTACAAATAAATAGAGTAGTTGTGAAAAATGAATTTAAAATTGAAGAAGACGGTGCATATTTAAAAATAGATTACGCAAAATGCAAAACTATAATAATAACTGGTAGTTCAACAACTAATAATCTATATCATTTAGGAGAAGATGTATCACTTTCAGGTATTGAAACTGATAGTGAAGATTATGAAAGTTACACTAAATATAATGATTCTGCATATAATAAATTAGCAATTGTTAAGGCAGAAACTAAAGATGGTAGATTTTCAATGCTATCAGGAAGTGTATATAGTATAGATTTTAAACTTAATAAAACTTCTCTTGAAATGGCAACTATTAGTTTGAATGATGCATATGTATCAACATCAGATTCAAAAATTAATCTTACGGATATTTCGGGAAAGACTTTTGACCTTAAGACAAAAGGCGGATCAGTTGTTTTCTATAACGACTCTGAAGTTAGTAAGGCAAGTGGTCTAGTTTTGACTTTTGATGGTAGCCAAACAATGCAAGATATTGATGAAAATATTAAGCGAGGTTAATGAAATAAGTGAAAGATTATGAAATTAGAAGGATAATTAAACTTGAGAAAAAGCGTCAAAACGACAATTTAGAATTAATAGCTTCTGAGAATTACGCTTCAAAAGAGGTTAGAATGGCCGCTGGTTCAATTCTTACTAATAAGTACGCAGAAGGCTATCCTAAAAAGCGATATTATGGTGGCTGTGAATACGTTGATGGTGTAGAAAATTTAGCTAAAAGTAGACTAAAAAAATTATTTAATGCTAAATATGTTAATGTACAACCACATTCGGGATCACAGGCCAACATGGCTAGTTATAGGGCTTTAATCGAAAAAGGAGATAAGGTATTAGGTCTTGCGTTAACTGATGGTGGTCATTTAACACATGGTCATCCCTTAAGCTTTTCAGGCATTGACTATAATTTTGTGCCATATTATTTAGATGATAATGGATTAATTGATTATGATGAAGTTGAAAAACTGGCGAAGGAAGTTAAACCTAAGCTAATTGTTACCGGTGCTAGTGCCTATCCTAGAGAAATTGATTTTAAGCGATTCAGTGAAATTGCCAAAAGTGTTGGTGCATATTTAATGGTTGATATGGCTCATATTGCGGGAGAAGTTGCGGCAGGATTACATATGTCCCCAATACCTTATGCGGATATCGTAACTTCAACTACTCATAAAACTCTAAGAGGCCCTCGGGGAGGAATAATTTTAACAAATAACCCTGAAATTGCAAAGAAAGTTGATAAAGCAGTTTTCCCTATGATTCAAGGCGGACCATTAATGCATATCATTGCCGCAAAAGCTATAGCCTTTAATGAAGCATTACAACCAAGTTTTATAGAATACCAAAAGCAAATATTAAAAAACTCTAAATATTTGGCAAAATGTTTAATTGAAAAAGGTTACAAATTAGTTAGCAATGGTACCGATAATCATTTAATGTTAGTTGATGTTAAATCATCAGTTGGGTTAACTGGAAAAGAAGCCGAAAAACTTCTTGATGAAGTAAGCATTACTTGTAATAAAAACACAATACCTAAGGATACTGAATCACCATTTGTTACAAGTGGAATAAGAATTGGAACACCAGCTTTAACAACAAGGAAAATGAAAGAAAAAGAAATGGGCGAAATTGCTGATTTAATAGATCAAGTATTAAGAAATCCCAATGATGAAAAAATCAAACAAAAGGTAAGAAAAAGAGTAAGAAAACTTACAAGAAAATATAAAGTTAAATAAAATGCCTAATGGCATTTTTTAAATTAAATATTTGACAATTAGTGGTCATATATGATATAATGCAATCATAAAAAAATTAGAAGGAGATTTAAATGGAAGAAAATGATGATGCTGACGCGGACTCAGCCAACTTTGTGCCGCAAATAATTTTAATGGTTATACTGACGCTTATTAATGCTTTTTTTGCTTCTGCTGAAATGGCAGTAGTTTCTGCTAATAAGAATAAAATCAAGCGATTAGCAAATGAAGGGAATAAAAAAGCAAAAGCTGTAGAAAAACTATGTAGTGATGAAACTAAATTTTTATCTACAATTCAAGTAGGGATTACCCTTGCAGGCTTTTTCTCAAGTGCAACAGCTGCTCTAACTTTATCTGGAAATTTAGCAGTTATTCTTGAAAAAATTCATGTGCCATATAGTAGTCAGATAGCTACAGTGTTAATCACAATAATTTTATCTTATATAACTTTAATATTTGGTGAACTATTACCGAAAAGAATAGCATTAAGAAATCCAGAAACAACTGCGATGCGATTTGCTAAAATACTACTTGTAATAAAAGCTATATTTAGCCCTTTTGTCAAGATACTTTCTGCTAACACTAATTTTCTAGTTAAAATTACTGGAATAGAAAAAGATATGAAAGATGACAAAATTTCAGATAGTGATATTATAGATGTAGTAAAAGAAGGAATAGAAGACGGTACAATAGAAGAAGAAAAATCAAGGATGATAGAATCAACATTAAAATTCTACCACCTGGCCGCAAAAGATATGATGACACCACGTGTTGATACTTTTATGATTGATATTAATGATAATCAAGATGAGAATTTGAGAAAAATATTATCGGAAAAATATACAAGAATTCCGGTATATCAAAATACTCGTGATAACATCATAGGTATTATAAATGTAAAAGATTTACTTAACTTTTTTTATAAAGGAAATCTTGAAAAATTGAACTTTAAATCAATATTACGAGATGCATATTTTGTTCACGAATATATAGAAGCTAATGAACTATTTGAAAAAATGAAAGAAGAAAAAGAACAAATGGCATTATTAATAGATGAATTTGGAGGATTTTCTGGTATTGTTACTATGGAAGATTTAGTTGAAGAAATAGTTGGTAACATTCTAGATGAATACGACGAAGATGAAGAATCTATTATAAAGTTGAGTGATAATAAATTCATTATAAATGGTAAATTACCTATTCATGAATTAAATCAAGAATTAGATTTGAAGTTTGATGAAGCAAGTAGTGAATATGATACAATAGCTGGTCTAATCGTTTCAAAAATTGATAAAATACCAACATCAGGAGAAAATATCGAACTTGATATAGACAATATTCATTTAAAAGTTTTAGAAGCAAACAAGTCAAGAATAAAAAAAGTCTTACTTGAAAAGAATAAAATAGATGAAGAAATAGCTTAAAAATAAGTAGGCATAAGTAAAAACTTATGCCTATTTTTTAATATTTACACTACTTATTAAAATTGACATATATAATCCAATGTGATATAATACTCAAGAATAACGTATATAAATAAGAGGTTTCATAATGAAAATAGTAGTAATAGGCTGTGGTACAATTGGCAAAACAGTTATTAAACATGTGTCAAAAGAAGGACATTCAATTATTGCCATTGATGATGATAAAAAAGTCATTGAAGAATTAATCGAAAAATTTGATATCTTAGGAATAGTTGGCAATGGCGCAAGTTTAGACATACAAGAAGAAGCTCGTACAAAAGATGCTGATTTAGTTGTTGCGGTAACATCAAGTGATGAGACTAATATTTTAGCATGCCTTGTTGCCAAAAGACTTGGTGCCAAAAGTACAATTGCAAGGGTAAGAAATCCTGAATATTTAAGACAAACCGAAATAATGAAAGAAGATTTAGGATTAACAATGATTGTAAACCCTGAACAAGAAACAGCTGACGAAATTGTAAACCTAATTGACTTACCATCTCTTTTGAAAGTTGAACACTTTGCAAGAGGGAAAGTAATGTTAGTTGAAATTTTAGTAGAAGAAAATAGTAAATTAATTGATGAAACCCTTATTACACTAGCTAAAAAAATAAATACCAAATTTCTAATCTGCGCCGTTCAAAGAGGTAATGAAGTAATAATACCTAATGGTAATTTTAAAATCGAAAAAGGCGATCGTATTAGTGTAACAGCTGATACTCAATTAATTGCTGAATTACTAAAAGAAATGAACCTAATATCAGAACCACTAAAGAATATCTTAATCATCGGTGGTGGAAAGATTGCATACTATTTAGCAAAAACTCTTATCAGTAAAAAATATAAAGTAAAACTAATCGAAAACAACGAGGAAAGAGCAGTAGAACTTGCGGAAAGCTTGCCTAAAGCCACGATTATTTGTGGTGATGGTACTGATCATGATTTATTAGTAGAAGAAGGTATTGAAACTACTGATTCTTGTATTGCATTAACTAATATAGATGAAGAAAATATTATCATATCAATGTATGCCAAAAAATTAAAATTACCTAAAGTAATAGCAAAAATTAAACGTAGCAGTTTCTTAGGGATGTTAAATGATTTGGGCATAGTAAATGCGGTATCTCCTCAAGATATTGTTGCAAGTAAAATAGTTAGTTACATTCGTGCAATTTCTAATAAAAAAGGTAGTAATGTTTTAACTCTTTATAAATTAGTAAATAATCAAGTTGAAGCATTAGAATTCCATGCAAGAAAAAAAGAAAGAATATATAATAAACCTTTAAAGGATTTAAAGAAAAAAGAAAATTGCTTAATTGCTTGTATAATTCGTGATGGTGATGTTATTATTCCTGGTGGTAATGATTGCATAAAACTCGATGACCATGTACTAGTCGTAACTACACATCCTAACTTTGATGATTTGATGGATGTATTTGAGTAGGTGAAATTAGTATATGAATATGAAAGTAATCGGTAAAATCATAGGTAAAATTATGATTTTAGAAGGCATATTAATGTGCTTTCCATTAATTGTGTCGTTTATTTATTTAGAAAGTTATATATATAAACTTGCATTTATAATACCAATTGCTATTTTATTAATTGGCGGATATTTGTTACAGTTATTAAAACCTAAACGTAATGGTCTATACCAAAAAGAAGGATTTGCGGTATGTGCATTAGTTTGGATTGTCATGACTATCTTTGGCGCTTTACCATTTATGATTAGTGGGGAAATAAAAAACTTTATTAATGCCATATTTGAAACAATGTCTGGTCTTACAACAACTGGTGCAAGTATATTAGATGGCGTAGAAGAATTAAAAGTTACAGATTTATCACATAGTATACTTTTCTGGCGAAGTTTTACACACTGGATAGGTGGTATGGGAATTCTTGTTTTCATTTTGATTTTTATTCCTGAAAGTGATGATGGTTCAGCTCTCCACTTATTAAAAGCGGAATCACCTGGTCCACAAGTAGGTAAAATGACTTCAAAATTGAAAATTACAACTAGAATTTTATATTTAATATATTTAGGAATGACAATTATTGAGGTTGCCATTTTACTATTTGACCGTGGAAATGTCGTTGATGGTGTAACTTATAAAATGGATTTATTTAATGCCCTATTAACAACGTTTGGTAGTGCTGGTACAGGCGGCTTTGGATTTGTAGCAAACAGTATGGAATTCTTTAGTCCATATGCCCAATATGTTACAGCAACTTTCTTAATATTATTTGGTATAAACTTTACATTATACTATTTAATATTAATTGGTAAATTTAAAGAAGTAATAAAGAGCGAAGAGTTAAAAACTTATTTTGGTTTAATCTTTTCCGCAATTGTAATCATAATGATAAGTGTATTAAGAACTAAGGTATCGACTATTAAAGAATTGACTCCAACTTTGTTTGAAGAAACTTTTAGAGCTACCTATTTCCAAGTAACTTCGATAATTACTTCAACAGGTTATACAACTGCTAATTTTGATACATGGCCAGTTGTCGCAAGAACGATGCTTATAGTATTAATGTTTTGTGGTGCTATGGCAGGTTCAACTGGTGGTGGCATGAAAATATCACGTATTGTAATAGTTTTTAAGGGTATGGGAGCAAAAATTCGTAAATTAATAAATCCTAGATATGTTGGAAAAACAAAATTTGAGGGTAAAACCCTTGATGATGAAACAATTAATGATGTGTTCAGTTTTGTTGCCATGTATTTCATAATAGTAATCATTGTTACTTTGGTTTTAGGACTTGACCCAAGCAATGGTTTAATTACGATAATTGATGGGCACGAAGTAAAACATGATTTTTTGACTAATTTTTCTGCAACTCTTTCTTGCTTATCAAATATTGGTCCGGGTCTAGAAGCGGTTGGCCCCTACGCTAGTTTTGCTTGTTACAACAATTTTTCGACATTATTACTTACATTAACAATGCTAGTAGGTAGATTAGAGATATTACCCGTATTGATTTTGTTCAATCCTAAAACTTGGAGAAAATAATGAAAAAAGAAGTAGTAGAATATATCAAAAATTTAATAGAAGAAAAACCATTCAAAAAGGATATTGATGTATATGGATGGGAATTTAATTATCAAACAACTATATATGCTAGTGTAATTCCATATTTATTTGAACCATTAGTTATTAAAGATAATATAGCACCCATAACAAATGAAAACAGAGATGGCAGAATCAAGGAAAAAAAGTACATTGTAGTTCATGATACAGGAGATACTAAAGATTATCGTAACGCAAAATTTTGGAGTGATGTTGTTAAAACCGAAAACAACGATGGTAATCCTTATCATGCTAGCTTTCAATACGTTGTAGGCGAAGATGGTATCTATCATAACATTCCTGATAATGAAGTAGCATATCATGCTGGAGACAGCACAATGTATGATTACAAACTTTATGATACAGGTGTAACAGGTACCACAAAAGGTAATGTAACTATTGAAAGTGATGGATATTATTACGTAAATAATCAAAAAACTAAGATTCTTGCTCCAATGTTAAACGAAGAAAAAATGGAAACAGAAGATATTAATGATATGGGTGTTCTTTGTAAGTTAATAGATGGAAAATATTATATTGGAGAAACCTACGTAAATAGTACATATCATAAAATCGCTAATCGTGGTGGAAATAATAATGGTATTGGTATGGAAATATCAGTATCAGAAAAGTCAGATATTTTTAGAAATTTTCAACTTGCATCTAAACTTTGTGCATATTTACTTGATGAGTATAACTTAACTTATGATGATATAAAACAACATCATTATTTTAGTGGGAAAGATTGTCCTATGACAATTAGAAAAAATAATCTATGGAATTACTTTATGCACTTGGTAGAAACTGAAAAAAACATTAGAGATTATACAAAAGAAGGATATCAATTTAAACTAATACCTTTATCAAAAAATGTTAAAGAAAATGGAAGAGTAACAAACTTAGAAGAAGATACTAAATATCAAATATTGATAACTTACCAAAATGAAGAAGTATTACTGAATAATTTTTAAAGGTTCTATTAAAAATAGAGCCTTTTTATTATTTAAATAAAAATAAATTATGGTATAATATATATATAAATACGAAAGTAGGAAATAAATATGCAAGATATAATTAATAATTTATTTGAAAAAGCAAATGCTATTGGTGGTAATGTTTTAATTGCGGATAAAGAAGGCATTAAAGAACAATTTACATATGGCTTTCAATCAAAAGAAAAAAACATTGCAACTTCTAAAGATACTATATACCGAATCGCTTCTATATCAAAGGTGGTTGTCGCAACAACTGTTATGACTTTAGTCGACGATGGGCTTGTAGATATCAAAGAAGACATTAGTAAATATTTAGGATATCAAGTTAGAAACCCTTATTATCCTGAAGATATCATTACAATAGAAATGCTGATGACGCAAACATCAAGCATTTGTGATGGTGAAGATGAAACTTTAGGGTATGATGGTGTAAATGGTCCTAGATTTTTTGTAGATCTCCAAAGATTATTAACAGATCCAACCTATGAATACTATACTACTAAAACATATTTAAAACATAAACCAGGTAGTTTCTTCTGTTATTCTAATTTTGGCTGTGGAATTCTTGCATGTATTGTTGAAAAGGTAACAGGTAAATATTTTACTGATTATGTTAGAGAAAATCTTCTTTTACCTATGGGATTAGATGCAAGTTTTAGAATAGATGATATTAAAAATTTAGATAAAGTAGCTAGTTTATATGATGAAAAAAATGGTGAATTAGAATTAATAAGAGATAAAGATAAATTCTTACAAGTAGTTTTTCCAAGATATGAATTAGGAAATAATTTTAGAGGCCCAGCAGGTGGCTTATTTATCAGTCCAATTGATTTAGCTAAGTTTATGCAAATGTTAATGAATTATGGAGTGTATGATAATAAACGCTATTTGACTAAAGAAACAGTATCCTTAATGAAAGAAGTACATTGGCAAACAAAACATCCAATTGGCATATATGAGAAAAAAGGTCTACAACTATTAATCTTAGATGTAAATAATAGAAGATTATATGGACACACTGGTAATGCCTATGGATTGCGTAGCTTTATGTTATTTGATGATAATTATGGCTATATATTTATGTGCAATGGTGCAAAATATGTAATGGCATTAGAAGATTTTACATCTTTACAAGAAGAATGCTTAAAGGAACTATTAAAATATGAATAAAGAAACACTTGAACGCATTAGAAAATTTACAACTGAACGCGATTGGGAAAAATTTCACACTGGTGCCAATCTTGCTAAAGGATTAGCAATCGAAGTATCAGAAGTATTGGAATTATTTTTATGGCAAGATGAACCAACAAGCCTTGATGATTTAAAAGATGAGCTTGCGGATGTTTTAGTATATGTTGCATATTTATGTGATAAATATAATCTGGATATGGATGAAATTGTAAATAATAAGATGACCAAAAATGAAAAAAAATACCCAGTAGAAAAGTGCTATGGTAAAAGTACAAAGTATAACAAACTTTAATTGCAATCGTTTTACAATGTTTGTTTTTTGACAAAATGGGTGCTTTTATGTAAAATATATAAGAATATAAGAAGGTATATATATGAAGATTAAAAATATTGCAATTATAGCTCATGTTGACCATGGGAAAACAACCTTAGTAGATCAACTATTAAAATCTACTGAAACATTCCGTAGCAATGAAACAGTTGAAACTTGTGTTATGGACTCAAATGACATTGAAAGAGAAAGAGGAATTACAATTCTTGCTAAACCAACGGCTGTCCACTACAAAGATTATAAGATTAATATTTTAGATACTCCAGGACATGCTGATTTCTCTGGTGAAGTAGAAAGAATAATGGGAATGGTAGATGGTGTATTACTAGTAGTTGATGCATACGAAGGTACAATGCCTCAAACTAGATTTGTACTAAAAAAAGCTTTAGAATATAATCATAAAGCAATAGTCGTTATTAACAAAATAGATAAACCTTCAGCAAGACCAGCTGCTGTAATTGATGAAGTATTGGATTTATTTATTGATCTTGGGGCAAACGATGATCAATTAGATTTCCCTGTTGTTTATACTTCTGCAGTTAATGGTACTTCTAGTTTATCAGAAGATCCAACAACTCAACAACCAGGAATGATACCATTACTTGATATGATTTTAAAGGAAATACCAGATCCTGAATATGATTATGATGCACCATTACAATTTCAACCTGCTTTACTTGATTACAATGACTATGTTGGTAGAATTGGGATAGGTCGCATTAAACGTGGTAGAATGTTTCTTAATGAAATGGTATCATGTGTTAGAGTAGATGGTACTATTAAGAAATTCAGAATACAAAAGTTATATAGTTTTTTAGGACTTAGGAAAATTGAAGTTAATGAAGCTGAAGCTGGTGACATTGTCGCAATAGCAGGTCTTGATGATATATATGTAGGAGAGACTATTTGCGAAGAAGGTAAGGAAGAAGCTCTACCTTTAATTAAAGTGTCTGAACCTACTGTACAAATGAACTTTGGTACAAATACCTCACCTTTTGCTGGAAAAGAAGGAACATTTGTAACTGGGAGAAAAATTGAAGATAGATTGTTTAGAGAAACTCAAAGAGATGTAAGTTTACGTATTGAAAGAGTTAATAATAAAGAAGAGTGGATTGTTTCAGGTCGTGGTGAATTACATCTATCAATTTTAATGGAAAACTTACGCCGTGAAGGATATGAATTCCAAGTATCACGTCCAAGAGTAATTTTAAAAGAAATTGATGGCAAAACTTGCGAACCATATGAATATGTTCAAGTAGATACTCCTGATGAATATATCGGTCCATCTATTGAAATGTTAGGCAATAGACGTGGCATATTAGAAAGCATGGATAGCAGAGATGGACAAACAAGATTAATTTATACTGTTCCATCAAAAGGCTTAATTGGCTTTATGACTGATTTCTTAACCGCAACGCATGGTTATGGTATTATAAACCATACATTCTTAGATTATCGTCCTATTCAACCTGAAGTATTCACAGGCCGTAAATTAGGAGTGTTAGTTTCAATAAATGAAGGTATGGCAACAACTTATGCCTGTGGTGGTGTAGAAGATCGTGGTGAATTAATTATTGAACCAGGTACAAATGTATATGAAGGTATGATTGTTGGTATTTGTAATCGTGAAGAAGACTTAGCTGTTAATATTACACGTGAAAAACAGATGACTAACCAACGTAGTGCAACTAAAGATACAACGGTAGTACTTAAAAAACCTCGTGTATTTAGTTTAGAAAACTATCTTGCCTTTATTGATGATGATGAATTAGTCGAAGTAACACCTAAAAATATTAGATTACGTAAATTAATACTTGATACTGTAGAAAGGAAGAAATTTGATTCTACAAAATTGAAAAAGCATTAATATGGGAAAAATAGCGAGAATTATAAATAAATACTTTCACTTGAATTTTAAAGAAAAAGCAAATATAAATAGTCGTTTTTCACTAGCAGGTAATGCATTCGTTGCTGTATGTAAAATGGTTATGGGAATATTTAGTACCTCAATATTTCTATTTATTAGTGCATTCTATTCACTTGGTTGTGCCGCATCTAAACAAACATATTTTGTAGGTTTAGCACATTCAAAAATTGATAAAGAACAAGAGTCAAAATATTATTTAAAAATAGCAATTATGTTACTATTTACCGATATTATATATATTATATATATGATTAGACTATTTTTCATACCATCAGTCAGCCATTATCCTAAGATTGTAGGTATTGCTCTAGCAACAATTTCTACTTTAGAAATGTATTTTGCAATAAGTGGTTTAATCAAATCAAAAAAACGTAATGAGTTATTATTATCAGGTTTAAAGTGTGTAAGCCTTTCAACTGCCTTACTTTCAATTGTCCTTGCTCAAACGGCTATTTTATCATTTACAATGCCGGAACTAGACAGTTCAATATATAATGCCATAACAGGTACATCACTTGGCTTTGTTTGTATAATTATAGCTATTGCAATGTTCTTTAAATATAATAGATTTGTAAAAAGCAAAAAATTAGCTCAAAAAGCATATCAATTTAAAGTATTTCAAAATAACTATAGTTTAAGTGAAATCTTAAAGTATCAAGAAGTATTATTAAATGTTGAAAACATCGAAATTAGTATACTTGATACTATTAAAGATAACAATATAATAATAGATGATTATGTAGACTTAACTAGTGATGATATAGATCATTCATTAGATCGATGTAAATTATCAAAAAAACTAGGTTCTGATTACCTTTTAGTTGATAATATAGATCAATATTGTGCAGAAAATCCTAACAATATTGATAACATAAAACTGCTAATAAAAGAATTAGATGCAATTAAATTGCCAGTGATAATTGGTAATGCAAATAACTTCTTTAATCAATATAATAATGATAAAGAAGTGTTAGATAAAATATATGGTATATATCAAAAAAACTTCATAATAGATGTTATCAATAAAAATAATGATGGTAAAGTATTATTAAATAAAATAGAGGATAATTATAAAAGAATATATACTACTGAACAAGCATTAGATAAAAAACAAGAACAGAAGATCCTGGAATTTGCCATAAACCATGATTGTAATGTAGATATTGAAAATAGTTAAAAAGTATGACTAGATAGAAAATTGTATGG
>DPOU01000022.1 GCA_003539625.1 Acholeplasmatales bacterium | reverse complement strand
AATATGCATATATATTTGAAATCAGGAGTTAAGTATGAAATATCCCCATTTTAGAGAAATGTTAACAAAAAATATAAATGAAGCTGATATTTTACTTGGTAGTGCAAGTTATGATTTAAGCTGTTCTTGTGGAAGCGGAACTAGTGAAGCTCCTAAACGATTACGTGAATTATCAAGCTATCTTCCATGCTATGATGCAAATTTTCATTTATTATCAGATATTAAAATTTATGATTATTGTGATGTTTCACCAAAAAATGGTATTGCCAGCTTTTACCAAGAATTAGAAGAAAAAGCAAAGGAAATGCTAAAATTAGATAAATTCGTTTTATTCTTTGGTGGCGATCATTCAATAAGTGTTCCCCTTGAAAAAGCGTTTTATGAAAAATACCATAATTTAGATAAACATCCAGTTATTATTCATATTGATGCGCACATGGATATTCTTGATGAATATATGGGTAGCAATATGAGTCATGCATGTCCCAATCGTCGTGCTTTAGATAATGGATATCAAGTAGGCGATATTAATATGGTTGGAATTAGAAGCTATGAAGATGGTGAAGTAAAATTTTATCATGAACATCCAGAACTTAATGTAATAACTGCTGATATGTTTAGAGAATTGGGTTATCAAAAGGTTGTTGAAAAAATTAAAAATCGTTATGATAGTAATGCTGTTTTCTATCTATCATTTGATATTGACGCAATCGATCCAAGTTATGCTCCTGGTACTGGTACTCCAGAAACATTTGGATTAACGCCATTACAAATGCGAGAATTTTTAACATTAGCATTTAAAGAACTAGACATAAAAGCCATGGATTTAGTTGAAATATCACCAAAACTTGATTGTAACGATATCACATCATGGCTTGGTTTAAAATTAATATATGAAATAATATATCAAAAATTTCTGAAAAAATAGAAGAGGGAAAAAACATGAAACACACAATGATAGATTGTTACGGAAGTAAAAATCATAGTTTAGAAAACTTAGTTTATATTAACGATACTTTAAATAAAATAGCATATAATTTAAATCTTGATCCAATTGCTACACCTTATTTGATACCATATTATTATGGAAGTGTAAAAGAAGACATTGGCGTTAGTGCATTTTTGTTGTTAAAAGGTGGTCATATTACAATTCATACTTTTCCTTTAAGAGAGTGCTACTTTGTTGATGTTTTCTCAGTAAAAGATTTTGATTCAGAATTATTAGTTGGTTTATTACAAAAATTCTTACCTTTTAATATTAATATAAGTACAGTTTCAACTAGTGATCGACGAAAATTTGAAGAAATTGAATTGCCATTTGATCCAAACAATAATTTTGGACCTCACTATTTGGCAGAAATAAAAATGAAAAAAGATTTAACTATGGAGGAATGCTTTGACTTCCTAGATGAATTTGTTTACCAAATAAATATGGATCCAATAACTAGACCATATGTTATAAAAGATAAGGTAGAAAATTCTAATTTCTTATCAGGAATAATTATAATTGCCCAAAGTCATATTTCAATTCATTATGATTACCAAAAAAAGCATGCTTATTTTGATATCTTCTCTTGTGCAGCTTTTGATTATTCTAAAGTAGAATCATTTATTTGTAAATTGGGTGAAGTAATTTCTAATGAACTAGTTGTTAGAGGAACTAAACATAAAACAAATACGATGATAGAACCAGAACCAATGAAACAAATATCATCTATGTGGCAAAGAAATATAAGATAGTATGAGAAAAAAATTAATATTAATTTTAATAATAACACTACTGTTATTTACGGGATGTAAAAAGTCTTGTAAGGAGGATAAAAATACTAATACTCCTTCAAAAGCCGATGAAATAATGAAAAACTTTGAAGAGTATACAATAAATTTTACAATAACTAATAAAGATAAAGTTACAGAATATTTTATCATTAATAGTAAAAATGGCTTATTGTATAATATAAATGAAGATTACTACTTATATCAAGAAAGTGATCAAAAATGGTATACTTTAAATACTAAAAATGAAACAAAACAATATGACAGCGAAGGCAATAACAATAAGACCAAGATACAAAATATGATAAGAACTATAATGGTTGGGTATCTTAATACTGTTGATGATTCATATACAAGAACACCACATCAAACTTTAGGGGACTACACTGTTGAAATAATCAAAAAAGACTCAAAAAACTTTTATGTTGTTGAGGATGATTTAATATGTGTTAAGGCAGTTGAAGGAACATCAATTATTGAAGTAAAAAGCTATACTAAAACTGCCGATATAAGCACTTATGAAGCATATCAATTGATTAAAGTGAATAACTATTCTAGTTGGCCAAGTGATCATCCATATTTAAAAAATGTAAGAGAAATAGAATATGGTAAATTTCTTGTTGGATATGAAAATGAGGATGGTTTAAATTTAGTATATAACAATATCGGTAGCGCGATATATGAAGAAATAGTTAATGATATAAAAGAAGATGGTTTCATTGATGTTTTAGAAGTCTATAACGAAGAAGGATATGGTAAATTCGTTGCAACCAATGGGAAGTCACTACAAGTTACGCTTGAATTCTCAGGCTTTTCAAAACAACTTGTTATTACTTTTAAAGAAATAGAATAAAGGTCAAAGGTCATAGACCTTTTTCTTTCTTTTTTATAATATAATGAAAGAGGTGAAAAAATGAGTGTTAGAAATCCTAATACATTAGCCAGCACTATATATGATAAATTGCATTTAGAAATAAATAAAAAAGAAATAATTGAAAAATGGTTTATAAGAATTATTACACTTGAATTCTTAAATGCTAAACAAATTAAGCCTTTTATTTTAAATGATTATAAAAAAGAAGAAATAATTAGTCTTTGCAATTTACAAAATGGACTGATGCCTGGAATCTTTAATGATGATTTGAAAGAATTAATTGATAATTATCCTAATGATTTTTATGATTCAAAAATAATTGAAAAACTAAAAGAGGAAATTAATCAAAATACTAACATTGAATTATTGGGTCAAATCCAAGAAGACTATCGTGATTATGAGCGCTTTATTATTTTTACATCGACTAATCGAAATATTGATGTTGAAGTAAATGAAGAAAATATTTTTGCGACAACCCAAATATTTACACCTAAAATGGTTAGTGAGTATATGGCTAAAAACACAGTACTTAGTAATAATTTATCTAAAGAATATAAAATATTAGATCCGTGTTTAGGTACTGGTAATATTTTATTAGTTATAGTTGAAGAATTAATCAGTAAAAAGTATCAAAGAATAGAAAAGAACACCATCAGCAATATTTATAAACATTTGTATGGTTTTGATATTGATGAAATGGCAGTTAAACTGGCTAAATTCATTTTTGTTTTAAAAGCTCTTCAATACAATCCAGAATTTTTATCTAAAGAGTACTATACTCTACCTAATTTTTATCTAATAAAAAGTAGTGATGATTTAGAATATACTACTAATGTTAAGATTAATGACATGTTAGAGGCGTTTAAAGGAGCAGGGCTAAAGGGTAGTTTAATTAAAACTGACAATTTAGATTATGATTATTTAGAACAAAAAATAAATACTAACGATAAATACTACTATTTTTTAAAAATAGCACAATTGTTAAATTTAAAATATGACATAATTTTAACTAATCCTCCATATATGGGAAGAAAAATGTTACCTGATGAGTTGCGTGAGTATTTAAATGATGAATATAAATTGGGTAAATCTGAATTATATGCGGCATTCATTGAAAGATTATTAAAGATGATAAAAACTGGCGGTTATCTAGCAATGATAACTTTACATACATGGATGTTTATTAAATCATTTGCAAGTTTGAGAAAGTACATATTAAATAAATACCAAATTAATTCACTTATACATCTTGGCAAAAATACTTTTGAAAACCTAAATGCTTACAATGCTTTAGCTTGTAGTTTTGTAATTCAAAATGTTTTACCCAACAAACCAACTTTATTCATTAAATTGACAGAATACGATGATATAAGGCAAAAAGCAATTGAATTAAACAACCAAGATAACTATTACTATATTAATCAAAAAGAATTTTTAAACGTTCCAGATAGCCCTTTTATTTACTGGATCGATGAAACAGCTTATGAATTATTATTGAAGGCTCCAAAACTATCAAAAGTGAGTGAAATAAGACAAGGACTGGCAACCGGGAATAATGCGATGTTTTTAAAAAAATGGTATGAAGTTCCAAAAGAAGAAATTGGCTTTAATTATAACAATATTAATGAATTTATTAATTCGGGTAAATTGTACGCTCCATATAACAAAGGTGGGGATCAAACTAAGTGGTATGCAAGTAGTAAAGATATTATTAAATTTGATAAAGCATCATATGATATTTTAAATAGACAAGGTAATCATTTACCATCTAAAAGTTTTTATTTTAAAGAAGGTATAACTTGGTCATTGTTTGGTTTCAATAGTTTTAATGTTAGATACAAAGAACAAGGTTATGTTTTTGATGTATCTGGTTCATCCTTATTTATCGAAAAAGATAAAATAAACTATGTCTTAGGATTCCTTTCTAGTGATGTTGCATTCTACTATTTGTCAATCCTTGCTCCAACGGTCAACTTTCAAATAGGTAATGTGGCTAGTTTGCCTTTTGTCTTTGATGAAAGTAGAAAAGATGAAATTGATACCAAGGTTAAAAGGTTGATTCAATTAGCTTATTATATAGATGAAACAAAAGAAACATCATGGAATTTTAGTAAACATCCCATATTTAAGAAAAAATATTCAACCTTAAGTAATGCAATAAACGATTATATTAACAATCTAGCAAATATAAATGAAGAAATAATGAATTTGGAAGAAGAAGTAAATTTAATATTTAACCAAATCTATGGCTTTAATCCACCTAGAAAGTTAAAAACAATTTCTAAAAAAAGTGCATTCGAAATTATTGAAGAAGTAATCTCATTTGTAGTTGGTGTCGTTTTTAATAGATATAATGTAGATAATTATGAATTAGTTATTAATAACAAAGAATATGTTGACATTGAAATAATTGAAGATGAGATTAGAAAAATTTTAACAATTTATTTTGGTGATAGTGCCACTAAAGAAATAGAAACATATTTAGGAAAGGATTTAAATAGTTATTTAACAAATAGATTTTGGAAGTATCATTTAAATGATTATAATAATTTACCTATATATTGGTATAAGGCAATTGATGATAAATTAAAAATAGGTTACTACCATACTTTGAAAGATATTATAGATAAAGAAAAAGGGATAAAAACTAATTATTTAAATAATCATTTATATTACAAATTAAAGTAAAAAAGCGTTTAATTAAACGCTTTTTTAATACACTAGATTGTTGAAGATACAGGATAAGGATATGGGTATGGGTACGGATATGGCTGTGGATAAGAGTATGGTACTGGTTGTTGATACATCATATAATTTGGTTGGTTATTATTACAACAATTATTTCTTCCACCTAGCCAAAATGGTGCAGTAATGATTGCTGCTCCTGCAAGTATAGGTAGCCATAAACGGGTTGGTTGTTGTTGATAAGAAAAATAATTTTGATACATCCTAAAACTCCTTCCTTATTATATAATATGAATATTGTCAAAAAAAGTGCTAATTTAATTCAACATATTGATAAATATATTCTTCTAATGTTAGATTATTATTATATATAAAGGTGGCAATTTCTTTTCCAACAAAGCGGAAATGCCATGGTTCATAACTATAACCGGTAATATTTTCTTTTCCTTTAGGGTAACGCAATATAAAACCATATTTATGAGCATTATTAATAAGATATTCAAACTCATAAGTGTTTTCAAAATATTCAGTTAATCCAATGTCTAATCTTGAAACATCTAGGGCAAAACCAGTTTGATGTTCAGAATGACCAGGCAGTGCTACATAACTTTTATTTTTGGCATTTTGAAAAATACCTATTTGATAATTGTATGATCGGTACGCAGAAAAAATGACTAACTCTAAACCTTGATTTACCAGTTCTTCATATAACTTATGATAGTTTTCTAATGTGTTTTGTTCTATTAACATTTGTTGATTAACTCTGTTTATTTTTGGTAAATCTACCAATACTAAATTGTCGGGTATGAAATCTTTAGATAAATAGTATGTTTTGTTAACAAAAGGGAAACTATTACCAGTTTTATCACTGAAATAAAAAGCAGGAGAAGTAATGCTATTTTCATAAAAGTTAGGATAGTTAACTTTATTAAGAGTGTAAATTAAATTATGGTTATTTTGATATTCTGTATAATATAAGGAATACTTTTCCATTTCAAAACTAGGATGTTCTTTTAATTCTTTTAAAAAAGAATCATTGTTACAGTTAGTAAAGCTAGTGGTAAATAAAATTTGTGACAAAACCATCAAAAGCAGAAAATGTTTAATTTTAAATTTATTCATAAAAATACCTCCCATATAATTCATAATTATTATTTATTAAAAAAAGTATTAATATTCTATATTTTTTTGTTGAAATGTGGTAAAATAAAAATAAGCAAAAAAATAATAAATAGGAGTAATGTATGCGAAAAATTGTTTTATTGGACGGAAATAGTATAATGTTTAGAGCGTATTATGCCACCGCATATACAGGTAATCTAATGAAAACTAGTAATGGATTGTATACTAATGCTGTATATGGCTTTGTTAATATGATGAATAGCATATTATCAATAGATGGTCTTACTCATATATTTGTAGCATTTGATAAAGGCAAAAAAACTTTTAGACACCAAGCTTATGCTGATTATAAAGGTGGAAGAAAACCAATGCCTGAAGAATTTGCTATGCAAATACCATATATAAAAAAGTATATTGATATTTTAGGTATCAAACGATTAGAACTCGATGAGTTTGAAGCAGATGACATCATAGGTACAATGTCAAAAAAAGCCAAAGATTGTTTTGATGAAGTAATGATAATCTCTGGAGATAAAGACCTTTTACAATTAGTAGGAGACAATGTTAAAGTTTGTTTAACTAAGAAAGGCATTAGTGATTTAGAAGAATATAATAAAGACAATTTTGCAAGTTTAATGGGGTTTAGTGCTTCTCAAATGACTGATTACAAAGCACTGATAGGTGATAGTTCTGATAATCTACCTGGCTTAAGTGGCGTTGGGCCAAAAACAGCAGTTAAGCTATTGGAGAGTTACCAAACAATTGAAAATATAATTTCTCATGTCGATGAACTAAAAGGGAAATTACAAGAAACAGTTAAAAATGAAGCAGAAATAGCCAAAAGAACAAAAATGTTAGCAACCATTGCAACTAATGCTCCAATTGAATATAGCTTTGATGATTTAGAATATGCTGGACCAAATCTTAATGAATTACATAGCTTTTTTGAAGAACTTGAATTCCAATCTTTTTTGAAAAAAATGAATTTTAAACAAGTTGAGAAAAAAGAAAAACAAGAAAACATTGTTAATTACCATTTCAATGAATTAGAAGAAACTATTAAAGTATTAGAATGTAGTAATGAAGTGGCACTTGAGGTAGAACTAGATGGTGACAATTATCATCGTGCTAATATTTTAGGAATTGCTATTGCTAGTGAAAATAATGGTTACTACTTAAAAGCGGAATATTTAAAAGATGATAAGTTAAAAAAAGCTTTAACTCTTAGCAAAAATATTTTAACAATTGACAGTAAAAAGACTTATGTTTCGTTAAAGTATCAAAACATAGAAATTTCACAATTTGCTTTTGATTTGATTCTTGGTGCTTATGTAGTAAATCCAAGTTATGGCAATATGGATGTTAAAAGCATTTTTGAAAAATTTATTGAAACTAATATAGTTTTCCATGAAGAAATATATGGCAAAAAGGCTACTTATGATGTGCCTAATGAGGAAGTATATGCAAAGTATGCCATTGATAAATGCCAGTTATTATTGGCTACTCACAAAATAATTGAAGAAAAAATTAAAACAAATGATCAAACTAAATTGTATTATGAAGTTGAATTGCCATTAGCACCTATTCTTGGTGATATTGAAATGCAAGGCTTTAAAGTAAATCGTAATCGTTTAAATGAAATTGGAACATATTTGCAAGATGAAATAAAAAAAGCAGAAGAGTCAATCTTTGCCCTGGCAGGTCATGAATTTAATGTATCATCACCAAAACAGCTTGGTGTAGTATTGTTTGAAGAAATGAAAGTTGGGAAGCCTAAAAAGACTAAAACAGGATATTCAACTTCAGCTGAAGTTCTTGAAGAACTTGCAAAAGTACATCCAATTGCCAATTTAGTTTTAGATTACCGTAAATATGCTAAATTATATTCTACTTATGTAGTTGGTTTACTTGATGAAACTTCTGAAGAAGACCCGAAAGTTCATACCATTTTCAAACAAGCACTTACATTAACAGGAAGACTTTCATCCACTGAACCAAATATTCAAAATATTCCTGTTAGAACCGTAGAAGGAAGAATTATCAGGACTGCCTTTGTTCCAAGTAATGAAGATGGATGGCTTGTTAGTGCCGATTATTCGCAAATAGAACTTCGAATTTTAGCAACATTATCAAAATGTAGTAATATGTTAGATGCTTTCAATAATAATGTTGATTTACATGCTTCAACAGCTTCAAAAGTATTCAATAAAAATATTGATGAAGTTACTAAAGAAGAAAGAAGAATGGCAAAAGCGGTAAACTTTGGTATTGTATATGGAATAAGTGATTGGGGATTAGCGGAACAACTTCACATTATGCCATATGAAGCCGCCGCATTCATAAAGAAATATTTTGAAATATACCCAGAAATTAAAAACTATTTAGATGAATGTGTTAGTAAAACTAAAGAATTGGGATATACAATTACAGTATATAATCGTAGACGTTATATGCCTGAAATAAATAGTTCTAATGCTGCATTACGTAAGTTCTCAGAACGTGCTTCAATGAATGCACCTATTCAAGGTACGGCTGCCGATGTAATGAAGATTGCAATGATAAATGTATATAACAAAATGAAAGAAGCAAAACTTGCAAGTAAAATTGTTGCGCAAGTACACGATGAATTGATAGTTGACGTTGTAAAAGAAGAATTAGAAACAGTAAAAGTAATTGTCAAAGAAACAATGGAAAATACCGTTCAAATTGGTGTTAAACTTGCTTGTGATGTAGAATATGGAGAAACTTGGGATTTGAAATAGGAGGTAGAAATGCCTGAATTACCAGAAGTAGAAACAGTTAGAAGAACATTAGAAAGACAAATTTTGAATAAAACAATAACTGATGTAAAAGTATATTATGAAAGAATGCTGGAAAATTGTACTAAAGAAGATTTTATTTCAACATTAAAAGGCAAAACAATAAAGAAAATTGACAGATATGGTAAATATTTAATATTTATTTTTGATGATTGTTCATTAATATCGCATCTTAGAATGGAAGGTAAGTTCTTTATCAAAAATCTAGATGCTCCAAAAGAAAAACACGAACATATTGTTTTCACATTAGATAATAATATAAGTTTTAGATATCATGATACTAGAAAATTTGGCAGAATGGCACTATTAAATACCATTGATAAAGCCCAAATTATGAAATATCCTGCCCTTGCAAAGCTAGGCAAGGAGGCTAATGATGAAACATTTACTGAACAAGAACTATTGAATAAGTTATCTAAAAAGAATATATTTATTAAAACCGCTTTATTGGATCAAGAAATTATTTGTGGCCTAGGTAACATTTATGTTGATGAAGTTTGCTTTATGAGTAAGCTAAATCCATTTACATTAACCAAGGAAATTACTATAAAAGATGCTGAAAGTATCTTAGAATCATCTAGAATAGTGCTTGCAAAAGCTATCCAAGCAGGAGGTACAACAATAAGAAGTTATACAAGTAGTCTTGGTGTAACGGGTTTATTTCAATTAGAATTGCTAGTTCATTCAAAAGAAAATGAGCCTTGCCCTGTTTGTAAAACCCCTATAGTAAAGACAAAAGTAGGCGGTAGAGGAACTTATTATTGTCCTAGATGTCAAACTTTGCCGAATAAAAAAGTGATTGGTATTACTGGTTCAATCGCAACCGGTAAGACTACTGTAACAACATATCTTAAAGAAAAAGGTTACTTGGTACTTGATGCTGATGAAATTGTAAAGGAAGAAAAAAAACCTAATAAACTAATCTATAAAGCATTAATTAACAAATTCGATAGGAAAATATTGAATAGCAATAACGAAATAGATGACAAAAAATTAGCTCAATTTATCTATGAAAGTGAACATAATCGCCAAATTATAAACAAAATAATTCATCCAATAGTTTATGATGTATTAGAAGATGAAATAGTTAAAGCTCCTCATGGTTTAATATTTGTAAGTGTTCCATTGATGTTTGAAGCTCATTTTGATAGCTTATGTCAAAAAATCATTTGTGTAAAAACATCAGATGATGTCCAAATAAATAGACTAATGAATCGCAATAATTTAACTTTGGAAGAAGCAAAAAAAAGAATCGATGCTCATATGACACAAGAAGAAAAATGTCAAAAGTCAGACTATATCATTGATAATTCTAAAGAATTGTGTTATACTATAGAACAAGTAAATGAAATAATAAGAAAGGAAGAATAAAATGGCTATAAGTGATTATTTTAAGAATAGTTTTGAAACTAGCAATGTAAATAGTGATGAACAATTACGCAATCATTATTATGGAAGTGATGTTTTAACCACACAAAATCAAATTTCAACTACACTTAAAAGAGCTGGTTTTAAGCTAATGCATGTTGATAATCACTACCATGAAATGCTTTTCACCAATAAAAAAGTTGAAGTAATAGTAACACTATTAGAAATGTCAATGTATGAAACAGGTGTTGCTATGAAAGTAAATACACACTACTTAATTTCTTTTGCAAGAGGCAAAAAAGTTATCATCGATATTTATAATCTACTTGACAAGACATTGGTTTTAAAGAGTAAAGGTAGTAATTATGCAGAATAAATACCCAATCTCTAATCTATGCGATTTTGAAATTATGATTTCTAGTCAATTGACCGATGCTGATAGAAAAAATGTTTTAAAACTCTACATGCCAATAGTAGGAGATAAAGTAATATCACTTTATCAAACTTTATACACATTTGTAGAAGATGGTAATTATGAATCAGAAATTTTACAACATGAAAAAATAATTAGACAGATGCACTTGAGATCTCTTGATCGCTTTGTTGAAATTAGAAATAAACTTGAAGCAATTGGTTTATTAGAAACTTATTATAATGATAATTTGTACATATATTTACTGAAAAAGCCACTAGATGGAATAGACTTTTTTAATAATGTAGAATTATCTACTTTATTAGAATATCAAGTAGGCGAAAAAGAATATGCAAAAATATATTGTGAATATGCTATAAGAAAATTAGATGTAAATAAATTTGAAAGAATTACGCATACTTTTGATGAAATATACAATATTGAACCATATGAAGATATTCAACTTGCTCAAGCAATTTATAGTGGTAAAAATAATGGTATTGTCATTAATAATAAAAAATTTGATTTTGCTAGATTTAGTATTCTTATTGGCGCTCACGATGTAATTAAAGAAACATATTTTGTTGATCAAGAATTTATGGATTTAATTGCTAGATATAGCTTTTTATATCAATTAAACGAAGAAGAAATGAAAGATGCGGTAATACGCTCTTGTGATGAAAATAAGAATGTTGATTATGCAGAATTAGCTAAGGTTGCAAAAAGCATATATAATAGTCGTGGTAAAAAAGTTGGAGTAGTTCCAATTACTAAGGTTAAAGCAACAACCAAAACTAATAATAAATTAATTACTTTTTTAGAAACGGCATCCCCTAATGATTTTGTAAAACAAAAAACTGGTACAGCTTTAACGGGGAATGAAATTGAAATGTTCGATCAATTATTAAGAGATACCAATATTAGTATTGGAGTATTAAATGTTTTAATTGGCTATGTGTTAGTTGAATTGAATGGCCAAATACCTAATTACAATTATTTTCTTAAAATAATTAATACTTGGAAAAGGGCTAAAGTAGTATCAACTTTAGATGCACTTGATTATATCAATAACCTAAATACAACAAAGAAAACTAAAACATCGTATAGAACTAAAACTCAAAAGAGTGTACCAAGTTGGTATCAAGATTACAAAAATGACTTAAAGCCAAAAATTGAAACTAATGAGGAAGCAAAAACTACAAATAGTGATTTAGAAGAATTAAGAAAATTCTTTAATCCTGAAAAGGAGGACTAGTATATGTTGAATCGTGAAGATTATTTAAAAGAATTTGCAAAAGATAAAGATATTGTAAATCTAGTTAAAAATAATCAATTAACAAAAGAGGAAATTAATAACAACTTTAGTGTTTTACTAGCATATTACCTAAAAAAAGAAAAATGCAAAATGTGCAAGAAAATGGATAATTGTACACAAGCAAGCAAGGGTTATCAACCTCAATTAGATTATAATGGTGTACAATTTAACATTGATTATGTACCATGTAATTTGTTACAAAAAGAATTAGATAAAGATGCTTTAAATAATAATTTAATATTAATGTCATGTAGTTTTGACAATTTTAACTTCTCGGATATTTTTATCAATGAAAAACGTACTAAAGTGTTGGGATTAATAAAATCATATATTAGTCAGAAAGATTTACCAGAAAAAGGCCTTTACATTCATGGTAGATATGGATGTGGTAAAACCTATTTATTGGCATATCTTGCAAAAGAGTTAGCTTATAGAGGTCACAAAGTACTATTTGCTTATTATCCCGATTTAGTTAGAACTTTAAAAAGTTCAATTTCAACCGGTAATTTAGAAGACGTTGTTGATAGATTAAAAGAAGTTGAAATATTAATGCTTGATGATTTTGGTGGTGAAATGCTAACAAGTTTCATTCGTGATGAAGTATTAGGTTCAATCTTACAAGACCGTATGCTAAATAAACGCTTAACATTTATAAGTTCAAACTTAGACGAAAACTTACTATTTGAACATTTAAAAGATACTGGTCGCGAAATTGATGAACTTCGTGCATCAAGGATAAATGAAAGAATTAAAACATTGATGACTTTTGTTCAATTAGATGATGAAAACCATCGAAAATAATAAAAAACACTTGAAAATAAATTATAAAAGGTGTATAATATTTGTAAAGACGTTGATTAGGACAAGATAATTAGATACTGATTTTCCAGTGAGGTTAGATAGTGAGAATAACCAGATTAAGTCTAATTGTTACTACCTAGGAGTTGTTGTTAGAAATAACAATCGTAAGTTAATTTCTGCGTTAAAGAAATAAAGCTGCAAAGTAATCCTTTGAACTAAGGTGGTACCGCGCAAAAGCAAATAAAAGCCGTTTGTTTTTTCGTCCTTAGAGTGTTAGTCAAAACCTAACGTTCTAAGGCTTTTATTTTTAAAAAGGAGATAAAATTATGATTAAAATAACTTTCCCTGATTTATCAGTCAAAGAATTTGAAAATGGTGTTACTGCAAATCAAATTGCAACAAGTATATCACCTAGTCTTGCTAAAAAATGCTTTATAGCTAAATTAAATGATGAATTAATTGATTTAAATAGTCCTATTCTTCATAATGGTAAAATTGAACTAATCACTGGTGGCACTTCAGGATATGAATCAGTATTAAACCATTCATGTGCACACTTATTAGCTCAAGCAATTCGTGAGTTATATCCTAACGCAATGTTTGGTGTTGGACCTGCAATTGAAGAAGGGTTCTATTACGACATTGATTTAGGCGATGTTAAAATAACTGAAGAAGACTTGCCAAAAATTGAAAAAAAGATGCAAGCTCTTGTTGCAGCGGCAGAACCAATTGTTCGTAAAGAAGTATCTAAAGCAGAAGCGTTAGAAATGTTTAAAAATGATGTTTATAAAGAAGAACTAATAAATGAATTAGAAGATGGCGTAGTTATTAGCGTTTATCAACAAGGTAACTTCTGTGATTTATGTAGAGGCCCACACGTAGCAAATACAAAGTGGCTTAAAAACTTTAAACTTTTAAGCGTAAGTGGGGCATACTGGCGTGGTGATGCTAAAAAGGCACAATTACAAAGAATTTATGGAACTTGTTTCATGAATGAAGAAGAATTAAAACAACATCTAGTAGACCTTGAAGAAAGAAAAAAACGTGATCATCGTAAACTAGGCAAAGAACTAGAATTATTTATGTTTAGTGAATATGGTCCAGGACTTGCTTTCTGGCTACCTAACGGATATACATTACGTAGAACATTAGAAGATTTCTGGATAAAATTACATAAAGAAAGAGGGTATATGGTTATTAATACCCCAATTATGTTAAACCGTCAATTATGGGAAACTTCAGGACATTGGGATCATTATAAAGATGATATGTTTACAGTTGAAGTAGAAGATGGTACATACGCAATTAAACCAATGAATTGTCCAGGTGCAATACTTGTTTATAATAATAGTTTACATTCTTATAAAGAATTACCATTAAGATACGCTGAATTAGGAAACGTTCATCGTTATGAAGCAAGTGGTGCATTGAATGGTTTATTTAGAGTAAGAGGATTTACTCAAGATGATGCTCATACAATGATAACAGAAGATCAAATTGGCGAAGAAGTAGCAAATATAATTTCATTATATGACTATGTATATTCAGTATTTGGCCTAAATTATTCAATTGAATTATCGACTAGACCAGAAGATAATTATATTGGCTCTATAGAAGTATGGGATAAAGCAGAAGAGGATTTAAAGAAAGCTTGCCTTGCAACTGGTCATGATTTCAAAATTAACCCAGGAGATGGTGCTTTCTATGGACCTAAACTTGACTTCAAATTAAGAGATTCAATGAATCGTATTTGGCAATGTGGTACAGTACAATTAGATATGCAATTACCAGGAAGATTCAATTGCAAATATATCGCAGAAGATGGTTCTAAGAAAACTCCTGTAATGATTCACCGTGCTTGTTTTGGTTCAATTGAACGTTTTATTGGTATAATCACTGAACATTTTGCTGGAGCATTCCCACTATGGCTTGCGCCTAAACAAGTAACTATTATTCCTGTTAATAATGATGCGCACCTAGCTTATGCCAAAGAAATTGAAGAAATTTTAATAAATGCTGGTATTAGAGTATCAATTGATGATCGTGAAGAAAAACTTAATTATAAGATAAGAGAAACTCAAGTAAAGAAGATTCCTTATACACTTGTACTTGGTGATCAAGAAAAAGCAAACAATTCAGTTACTTATCGTCATCATGGTTCTAACCAATCATTTAATATGCCAATTGATGATTTTGTCAATATGTTAAAAGACGAAATTGCAACATTAGCTCGTAAATAAAGTAAAAAACTAAAATTATGTAACAAATTTGTCATATTATTTGAAAAACGGACAAATTTGTGCTATACTATTAGTGTAGTTTTCTAATAAATCCTCGGTCCCCAGCCTATCTAATTAGAAAACTACATTTTTTTATGTCAAAAAGACACTTTTCTCATATAATAATGTGAGAGGTGAAAAAAGATGAATTATAACGATTTTGGTCAAAGAATAGATTATGTTGAGTATGTTGTTAAAAAAGGCGACACATTATACACAATTGCCAAAAAATATGACACAACGGTAGCATCATTAACTGACATTAATATGTTAACAAGCAATGCAATTTTTCCAGGTCAAATATTGTTAGTACCAAAAGGTAGTAGTAAAGAAATAGATTATTATTTCGAAAACTATACAATAAAACCGGGTGATACAATAGAACTAATATCTACTAAATTAGGTGTTGATCCAGTATTACTTGGCATGTACAATAACTTTGCAATATTAGAATTGAAAGACAATCAAGTAATTAAAATTCCTCGTAATGACACATATACTGTAAAACAAAATGATACAGTAGATACCATAATTTCAACAACTAATAGAAGTGCTGAACAAATATTAAGAGCAAATGCTGGTACGTGGTTAAAAGCAGGAAACAAAATTCTTTTATAATCAAAAGCTTCATCAAAGATGAGGCTTTTATTTTTGTAATATTAGTAGAATAGGCTGAATATAATAATTGATAAATTAATTGCAAACTTATTGCAAATATTTGTCCTAAAATGTATAATTTTAATAAGAATTAGTTATGACTAACTTTTATTAAAAACGCAATTAAAGGTGAAAAAATGAAGAGTTTGAAAAAAGGCCAATCTGGTCATCTATCAGATTTAACAATAGGACAAGTAGCAATAGTCACTGGACTTCACAATGATAGCAAAGCAGTAAGACGTAGACTTTTAGATATGGGAATAACAACTGGTGTAAAAGTAAAAATAAAAAAAATAGCACCGCTTGGAGACCCTGTTGATATTGAATTAAGAGGGTATGAATTATGCATTAGAAAGTCTGATATGGCGAATATCGACATAGAGGTAATAAAGTGATGAAAGTAGCATTAGTTGGAAATCAAAACAGTGGTAAAACTAGTCTGTTTAATGTTTTAACAGGAACAAATCAAAAGGTTGGTAATTGGCCTGGTGTAACAATTGAAAGAAAAGAAGGAAAAATCAAAGGTACGGATATAACGATCGTTGATTTACCTGGAATATACTCATTATCACCATATACTGCTGAAGAAGAAGTATCACGAAAATATGCAATTGAAGAACACCCTGATTTAATTATTAATATTGTTGATGCTACATCAATAGAAAGAAGTCTGTATTTAACTACTCAATTATTAGAACTTGATACAAAAGTAATTATCGCGTTAAATATGTCTGATATGCTAGAAAAGAAAAATATCAAGATTGATGAAAAAATTCTTGAAAAATATCTACATACTACTACAATTAAAATATCGGCATTAAAAAATACAGGCATCGATGAATTAATTGAAATCATCAAAAATGATGAAGAAGAAGATAATCTTCATTTACCTATTTATGAACAAAAGGTTGAAGAAGTAATTTCAACAATCATGAGAATAAAGCAGGTAAATCGTTTTGAGGCAGTAAAAATATTAGAACGTGATGAACGTTACGAACATATGATTACAGATAGCATTCGATATTTAATTGAAAAATTAGAAATAGAATATGGATACGATACTGAACAAATGATTGCTAATCAGCGTTACAATTATATTGAAAAAGCAAAGAACGAATGTATGGTTGTAACTAAATCAAAAGAAACAGTTACTGATAAATTAGATAAAGTATTTTTAAATAAATGGGCCGCCATTCCAATTTTTATTTGTATAATGGCTTTAATATATTTTTTAACAGTTGGATTAGTTGGAAATTGGACGATAGATTTAGTTGATAATTTATTTAATAAACTTTCACTTGCACTTGGAGGAAGTGGAGTGGATGGTGAACAGTTAGGCTTACTAGTAAAACTTGGTGCTTCAGACTGGATTGTTAGTCTTGTTTGTGATGGCATAGTTGCGGGAGTGGGAGCAGTATTAAATTTCATCCCTCAATTAATCATTTTGTTTTTATGCATATCAATTTTAGAAACAAGTGGATATATGTCAAGAATTGCCTTTTTATTAGATAGAGTGTTTAAAAAATTTGGCTTGAGTGGTAAGTCTTTAATTCCTTTTATTGTTGGATCAGGCTGTAGTGTTCCTGGTATTATGACCGCAAGAACGGTTGAAGATGAGGATGAAAGAAGAATAACGATAATGTGTACACCTTTTATTCCTTGTTCTGCAAAATTACCGATAATTGTACTTTTTGCTGGAGAAATTGTTGGTAAGAATACTAGTACTTTTTCGAAAGGCTTAATTGCAGCATCACTGTATTTTCTCGCTATTATAGTAATTTTGATATCTGCTACTGTAATGAAAAAGTTTTTCTTTAAAGGTTCACCAACATCATTTATTTCTGAGTTGCCTGAATATAAACTTCCATCTATTAAATATGTTGCAAGAGATGTATTTGATAAAACAGTCGCATTCATAAAAAGAGCAGGAACAATTATTTTAATTTGTTCAATTGTAATTTGGTTTTTATTATCATTTAATTGGAAATTTGATTATGGTGTTTCAGTTGAAAATTCAATACTTGCATCAATTGGTAATGCTTTTGCTTGGTTTTTCTATCCAATGTTAGGACATTGGTCTTGGGAAGCTACAGTATCGGCTGTACAAGGATTAGTTGCAAAAGAACAAGTTGTTTCAAGTATGAATATTATTGCTGGACTTGCGGAATCAACCGAAGGTGGTGCTCTTTTTGCAAGTAAAGCATTTAGTTTCTTTACACCAGCTAGTGCATATGCTTATTGTGTTTTCAATTTATTCTCAGCTCCATGTTTTGGCACAATAGGCGCAATGAGACGTGAATTAGGCTCTACCAAAAAAATGCTACAAGCGGTTCTATTTCAAACTGGATTAGCATGGCTTCTTGGTTGCGTTGTTTATGGAATAGGTACTCTAATAAGTTTGATTTTCTAAGAATATGAAAGTAGTAGATATTGTTGTTTTAACTATTATAATAGTTATTGTGGGACTTATTATTTATTTCAGTTTTTGGAAAAACAGAAAAAAACCTTGTCACAATTGCCCATATTGCAAAAACTGTAATAATGAATGTGATGATAAAAAACAAAACAAATAAAATAAAAAAGTATAAATGAGAATTATCTGTTATGCAGATAACTACATTTATACTTTTCTTTTTATCATGCGAGTAAATAGTAATTAATAATATATTGCGACAAATTATTTCCCAAAAAAGTAAATTTATGTTATACTATGTAATAGAAGGTGAAAGTTATGAAAAATGTAATTGTAATTGGAGCAGGTCTTGCGGGGAGCGAAGCGGTTTATCAACTAGCTAAAAGAGGATATAATGTAAAATTATATGAAATGAGACCAATGAAAATGACTAGTGCACATAAAACTGAAGGATTTGCAGAATTGATTTGCAGTAATTCATTAAGAGCAGCAGGAATAGAAAATGCAGTTGGACTATTAAAAGAAGAAATGCGAAAACTTGACTCACTTATTATAAAAGCAGCTGATGCCACAAGAGTTGAAGCTGGTGGAGCTTTAGCTGTCGATCGTGATGCTTTTTCAAAATACATAACTGACACTATTAAAAATATGAAAAATGTAGAAATAATATATGAAGAAGTAACTAAAATACCTGATGGCCCAGTTATAATTGCATCAGGCCCACTTACTAGTGATAGCTTACATATTGAAATTCAAAATTTATTAGGTGAAAATTATATGTATTTCTATGATGCAATAGCACCGATAGTTACATATGATTCAATAGATATGAATAAAGTTTTTCTAGCATCAAGATACAATAAAGGAGAAGCAGCCTATCTCAACTGTCCAATGAATGAAGAAGAATTTAATAAATTCTATGATTTTTTGATACATGCTGATAAAGTTATCCCACATGATTTTGAAATGAAAGTATTTGAAGGTTGTATGCCAATAGAAGAAATGGCTTTAAGAGGTAGACAAACTTTATTGTTTGGCCCAATGAAACCGGTTGGATTAGACGATCCTAAAACTGGTAGATGGCCTTATGCAGTTGTGCAACTACGACAAGATAATCTAGCAAAAAGTTTATACAATTTAGTTGGCTTTCAAACCCATTTGAAATTTGGTGAACAAAAGAAATTATTAGAACTAATTCCTGGTCTTGAAAAAGCCAATATAGTTAGATATGGAGTAATGCATAGAAATACATACATAAACTCAAAAAAACTTTTGAATAAAGGCTATCAACTTATTAAAAATCCTAATATATTCTTTGCTGGACAAATGACTGGAGTTGAAGGATATGTTGAATCAGCATCAAGTGGTTTAATAGCAGGTATAAATATGGCAAGATTTTTAGAAGGTAAAGATATACTAGATTTAGATGCCACTACCGCAATCGGTGCATTAGCAAACTATATAAGTTATCATGCGGAGATTGAACAGCCAGATACTTTTGAACCAATGAATGTTAATTTTGGAATATTTAATGCATTAGAAAGAAAAGTATACAAAAAAGAAAGAAAAATGGCCTATGCTAAAAGAGCATTAGAAAATCTAAATAAAATACTTGATGAAGCAAAATAAAGGAAGAACAATAAATGGCATTAAAGAAAAAAGTCAGAGGAAATGTTAAACCCGTTAGTAGAGTAAATAAAAATATCGCTACTGATAATAATGAAAAGAAATGTGAAGAGGCAGTTCAAAGATATCATAATTATTTAGAAGCAGAAAAAAACTATTCTAACTATACTGTACAAAGTTATTTAAAAGATATTGACGAGTTCAAAAATTTTATAGAGAATGAAAAATATGGTAATTTATTAAAAATAAAAACTGATAATATTGGTCGATATTATATTTCACATTTGGTTGGAAAAGATTATAGCAGAAAGAGTATTGCTAGAAAAATATCTAGTCTAAGGGCCTTTTATAAATATTTAACGCTAGAAGGAATTATTGAAAAATCATACTTTGATAATGTTGAAACCCCAAAAATTGAAAAAAAACTACCTCATTTTTTATATGAAAATGAGATAGAATCAATGTTTAACGCAATAGATAAGTCAACTTCAATGGGGGTTAGAGATTATGCAATTTTAGAACTATTGTATGGATCGGGACTTCGTGTTAGTGAACTTTGTTCAATTACTGAAAAAAATCTTGATTTTCCAAACGGTATGATTAAGGTATTTGGTAAGGGTCATAAAGAAAGATATGTACCAATGAATGATAGAACTATTGCAATTTTGAAAGAATATATTCATGTCGCAAGGCCTGAATTGATAAGAAAAAATGAATTAAATGCTCCAGATGTTTTGTTTGTAAATCACCATGGTGGGGCTTTAACAACAAGAGGTGTAAGAGTAATTTTAGATAATATTATTGATCGTACAGCTCTAATGACTCATGTTTATCCACATATGATTAGACACACTTTTGCGACTCATTTATTAAATGGAGGTGCAGATTTAAGAAGTGTACAAACAATGCTAGGACATGAAAATTTATCGACAACTCAGATTTATACACACGTATCAAAAGAACAAATAAAAGAAACTTATATGTTAAATCATCCTAGACAAAATAGGAAATAATTGGCTAGTAATGGAGGAAATTTAAATGGTTAAAATGTTGAAAGCATTAGAAAGTGATGCTGAAAAATTATTAGAAATACAACAAAAAGCCTTTATTGTATATTCACAAAAATATGGAGATTTTGATAGTAATCCGTACCATATGGATTTACATAGAATGCAATTTAATATAAAATATCGTTATGGTCAATATTATAAATTACTAGATAGTAATGATGATAAAATCATTGGTGGATTATTTTGCTTTGAGTTAGATCAAAAAGAGATTTTAAAAATAGCTCAATTTTATTTACTTGAGCCATATCAACATTTAGGATATGGAACTTATGTACTTAATAAATTATTTGAACTAAATCCTCAAGTGAAGAACTGGTATGTAGACACAATTATGCAAGAAGAATATAATGTAGAATTCTATAAACACCTTGGTTTTGAAGTAATTGACGAAGAGGAAGAACACGAAGGATTAAGTTTTGTTACTTTATTAAAAAAAATTGATAAATAAATAACTATATCATTTGATAAAAATAAGAAAAAGTGTTATAATAACAAATGGCCTAGAGGCAAAAACAAATACACATAAGAAAGTAGTAAGCCGTCTTGTTTATAAATTGGCGTGCTTATGTGGATATTCTTAGAGGCCGAAAACAAAATAAAATGGAGGAATTAAAAACATGGCTGTAATTACAATGAAGCAATTACTAGAAGCTGGAGTTCACTTCGGACATCATACTCGCCGTTGGAACCCTAAAATGAAAGAGTATATTTTCAATGAAAGAAATGGTGTTTATATCATTGACTTACAAAAAACTGCAGATAAAATTGAAGAAGCATATGCTGCAATGGTAGACATCGTAAGAAACAACAATAAAGTATTATTCGTTGGAACAAGAAAACAAATTCAAGATATCATCAAAGAAGAAGCAACTCGTGCTGGTCAATACTATGTTGATCAACGTTGGCTTGGTGGTACAATGACTAACTTTAAGACTTTACGTAAATCAATTGCTAAACTTCACAAATATGAAGAAATGCAAGAAAACGGAACATTTGATGTTCTTCCTAAAAAAGAAGTTATTGCTATCAAAAAAGAAATGGTTAAATTAGAATCATTCTTTGGTGGTATTAAAGATATGCAACAATTACCAGGTGCATTATTTGTAGTTGACCCTAAAACTGAACATAATGCTGTAGCAGAAGCTAGAAAATTACACATTCCAGTATTTGGTCTAGTAGATACTAACTGCGATCCTGATGATGTTGATTATGTAATCCCTGCAAACGATGACGGTGTTAGAGCTGTTCGTTTAATCGTTGGTGTAATGGCAAATGCAGTACTTGAAGGCAATGGCGTTGCTGTAGAACCTTATGTTTTACCTGAAGAAGAAAAAGAAGAAGAAACTGCACGTCCTCAAAGACCACAACGTTCTGAACACGAAAACAAAGGTGATCGTAAACCTAAGAGAGCTCCACGTGCTCCAAAAGCTGAAGAAGCTCCTAAAGCAGAAGAAAACGAAACAGTTGCTGAAGTAGTAGCTGCAGCAGAAGAAAAAGCTGAATAATAAATAATTAACCAAGGAGATAATAAATATGATTAGTGCATCTTTAGTTAAAGAATTAAGAGAAAAAACTGGCGCAGGTATGATGGACTGCAAAAAAGCCTTAACTGAATGTAATGGCGATATTAATGCAGCAGTTGATTGGCTACGCGAAAAAGGTATTGCTAAAGCCGCAAAGAAAGCTACAAGAATTGCAGCTGAAGGTTTATGCGATGTTGCAATCAATGGAAATAAAGCATACTTATATGAATTAAATTCAGAAACAGACTTCGTTGCAAAAAATGAAAAATTCACTACTTTATTGCATGAAATTGGTGAAGCATGTGTTGCAAATGATACTGCATGTGAAAAATGCACATTAGCTGCAAACTATAAAGGACAAACAATCGAAGAAATGATCGTTGCCGCAACAGCTACAATCGGTGAAAAAATTAGTTTACGTAGAGTAGTAAGAGTAGAAAAAGCCGATGATGAAGTTTTTGGTGTTTACAAACACAATGGTGGTAAAATTGTTGTTTTATCAGTAATTAAAGGTAATGATGCAACAGTTGCCAAAGATGTATGTATGCATGTAGCAATGTACAATCCTCGTTATCTTGATGAACAATCAATTAATCATGAAGATTTAGCACATGAAGAAGAAGTAATCAAAGCTGAAATCGCTAATGAACCAGCTAATGCTTCTAAACCTGCAAATATCATTGAAAAAATGGTTATGGGACGTCTTGCAAAATTCAAAAAAGAAATTTGCTTAGTAGATCAACCATTTGTTAAAGATCCAAGTTTAACAGTTGCTCAATTCTTAAAGAGCCACAATAGTGCTGCTGTTAACTATGTTCGCTTTGAAGTTGGCGAAGGTATGGAAAAGAGAAATGATGATTTTGCTGCAGAAGTTGCTGCTCAAGCTGCTGCTGCACAAAAACACTAATACAGGATATAATGATGAAAGAAACTGTCTTATTAAAACTATCTGGAGAAGCTCTTGCAAAACAAGGTGGTACAGGAATCGATATGGCAAAAGTTCAAACTATTGCCTATGAGATTAAAGCACTAAGTGAGCTAGGAGTTTCAATTGGGGTAGTAATAGGTGCTGGAAATATGTGGCGTGGCCGAGATGCATCAACAATTGGTATGGATCGTATAACTGCAGACCAAATGGGGATGATAGGAACAATTTTAAACGCCATGGCACTTTATGGAGCGTTTGAATCAATTAATGTTAATGCTAAAGTAATGACATCAATTCCAGTTGGAAATTTCACAGAACCTTACAATCAAAAGTTAGCAAGAAAGTCACTTGAAAAAGGAGATATTGTTATTTTTGGTGGAGGTACAGGTAGCCCTTATTTTAGCACTGATACTACTGCTGCTTTAAGAGCATTAGAAATTGGTGCTACTAAAATATTAATGGCAAAAAATGGTGTTGATGGTGTTTATGATAGCGATCCTAAAACAAATAAGGAAGCAAAACGTTTCGCTAAAATTACATATGATGAATTACTTAAATATCATTTACAAGTAATGGATCTTACTGCTGCAACACTTTGTAGCGACAATAATGTAGAGACCATTGTATTTGATATGGGAGTTAAGGGTAATATAAAAAAAGTAATTGAACATCCAGAAATTGGAACAATTATTTCAAAATAGAAGGAGAGAGAAAATGCCAAAAGAAATTATTAAACAATGTGAAGATAAAATGATGAAGACTGTTGAGTCTTTAAAAAAAGAATTTACTAAAATTCGCACTGGTAAAGCAAATCCAAGCGTTTTAAATGGTATTATGGTTGAATACTATGGTTCACCAATGCCTATTAACCAAATAGCAAGTGTCTCTGCCCCCGAACCACAAATGATTGTAATTAAACCTTATGACAAATCAATTCTTAAAGATATTGAAAAGGCAGTTCAAGTAGCTAATTTAGGTTTCAATCCACAAAATGATGGCGACTTGGTTAGAATTCTTGTTCCAAAATTAACTGAACAAACAAGAAAAGAATTAGTTAAAGATGCTAAGAAATTAGCAGAAGATAACAAAGTTGCTGTTCGTAACGTTAGACGTGAAGCAATGGATCAACTAAAAAAATTACAAAAAGATTCTGCTATTTCTGAAGACGAATTAAAACGTTATTCAGATGACGTTCAAAAAGTTACAGATAAATATATTGAAACTATTGACAAAGTATCAAAAGAAAAAGAACAAGACATTATGTCGATTTAAGAGATTAAAGGGTATGTAAGATTTACATACCCTTTTAAAATATAAAAATTAATAAAATTATCAAACTAAATAATGGTAAAAATCCTTCATATGTAGTATAATGTGTTAGTGTATGAGAATAAATATGAAAAAAGAAGAATTAAAAACTATTATTTTAAATAAAAAATTACCTACCCATATTGCAATTATTCTTGATGGAAATGGTAGATGGGCTAAAAAAAGGCTTATGCCAAGAACCTTCGGTCATCAAAAAGGTGCTAAAACTTTACAAGAAATAATTAGAATATCTTCTTCATTAGGCATTAAATATTTGACAGTATTTGCATTTAGTACTGAAAATTGGTCTAGACCTCTTGAAGAAGTTAACTTTATTATGAAAGAAGTTAAAAATCTTTGTAAAGATTATCAAAAATTAATAAATCGAAATATTAAATTTAAGATGATTGGCTCAAAAGAAGAATTAGCACCAGATGTAAGAGAATCAATTGAAACGATGGAAAACAAAACTGCAAATTGCGATGGTATGACTTTCTTACTTGCTTTTAATTATGGCGCAAAACAAGAAATTGTAAATGCTACTAAGAAAATTTGTGAGCAAGTTAAAAATAATAACCTTACAATTAATGAAATTGATGAGACCATTTTTGAAAAAAATTTGTACACTAAAGATATACCACCAGTTGATTTACTAATTAGAACTAGTGGTGAAATGCGCATCAGTAACTTTTTGCTATGGCAAATTGCTTATGCGGAAATAATTTTTACAAAAGTATACTGGCCTGATTTTCACGAGAAAGAATTCTATGAAGCAATTTATGAATATCTTGGACGTAATAGAAGATTTGGCGGATTGGAGAAAAGTGAATGAAACAAAGAATAATAACAGGAGCAGTGATGTTTATAATCTTTGCACCATTATACGTATTAGGAGGCTGGTTTTCAACTGCTCTAATAATGTTCCTTGCCTATTTCGGCACATATGAATTGATAAATATGTATCAAACTAAGAATAATATACCTAATATATGTAAATATATAGTACCACTATTTTCACTATTAATTGTCCTTGTTTCAGGAATAGTTTCTGGCGGATTTGGTACATTCATTGATATATTGATTATTATTGGTAGTGAGTTTGTTGGATTATTAGTATTATCAATTTTTGATAGTAGAATTAGTTTTAAAGATTGTATTTTCTTTATGTTTTCAAATGCATATAGTGGAATAACTTTTGCAATATTTGAATTTATGCGTAATTTAAATAAACTTCCTATTAGAGTAGGCACAGATTTCGAATTTAAAGTTCTATTATTTAATACAATTGATATTAGAGTTGTTGGTTTAATTTTATTAACATTTGTAATAATCACCGTTATGGCAACCGATATAGGTGCTTATAATTTTGGGATGCTATTTGGAAAACACAAATTATGCCCGAATATAAGTCCTAAAAAAACAATTGAAGGCGCAATTGGTGGTGCATTATCGGGAGCTATTTTTGGTACTGGATACATTACATTATTGACGTTCTTATTAGAACCATCATGTGAATATCAAATAAGATTCTTGAATATCGAAAGCAATGTTTGGTATTTAATAGCTATTTTTGGTATAGCACTTATTGTAAGCATTGCTGGACAATTAGGTGACTTAGTTGCTTCTAAATTAAAACGTGAATACGAAATAAAAGATTATGGTAAAATCTTCCCCGGTCATGGTGGTGTATTAGATAGATTTGATAGTACTATTTTAGGTGGATTAGTATTCTATATAATTATATTTATAATTGGGGTTCTATAATATGAAAAATATAATTTTATTAGGTGCAACTGGTTCAATTGGAACACAAACTTTAGATTTAATAAAAAACAATAGCGAATATCGTTTAGCAGCATTTAGTTTTGGTAATAATATTACTAGAGCTTTAGAAATCATTAAAGAATTTTCGCCAGAAATGGTTTGTGGAATTAAATATTCTGATGTTATAGAAATAAAAGAACAGTTTCCAAATATAAAAATAACTAATGGTGATGGTGGTTTACAAGAGATCGTAAGATATGATGTTGAAGAACCAATTGTTATTAATGCATTAGTTGGAGCAATCGGATTACTTCCAACAATTAGTGCTATTACTAACGCTCGTGATGTATATTTAGCTAACAAAGAAACACTTGTAGTTGGTGGATCAATTGTTATGGAACTTGCTAAAAAAAATGGAGTAAAAATAATTCCAATTGATAGTGAACATAGCGCAATATATCAATTATTAAACGGAACAAGAAAAGAAGATATTAGTAAACTAATAATTACCGCAAGCGGTGGTTCTCTAAGAGATAAAAGTCAATCAGAGTTACTTGAAGTTACTAAGGAAGAAGTATTAAATCATCCAAATTGGAAAATGGGTGAAAAAATTACAGTTGATTCAGCTACTTTAATGAATAAAGCATTTGAATTAATCGAAGCAAGTTATTTATTTGATATTGATATTGACCAAATTCAACCAATAATTCACAGAGAAAGCATTATACACTCAATGGTACAATTTAAAGATGGTTCTATTTATGCCCAAATGGCTACAGCTGATATGCATTTACCAATACAATATGCTTTAGAAGCTCCTAAACATATAAACAACGCTAATGTTGAATTTTTAGATTTAGTTAAAATAGGTAGTTTACATTTTGAAGAAGTATCTTTTGAAAGATATCCGTTAATCCAAGTAGCTATCGATTGCTTTAAAAGAAAAAAGATGTATTGTACTATTTTGAATGCCGCAAATGAAGCAGCGGTTAAACTATTTTTAGAGGATAAAATAAAATTTTTTGAGATAGGAAAAATTGTAATTGATACAGTAAATGATCATAAATATGATAACTTTCAACAAGGGACCGTTGAAGTTTCCAAAATTATGACTCTTCATAATATGGTTTATTATGATATTTACAACCAATACAACAAGTAAAAAGGAGATAAAATGAATATATTTTTATTTAATGCTTCTGCATTCTTTTCTAATCTTTTGTGGACAGTAATAGGATTAATTGCTTTTGCATTTGTTATGAGCGTTTTAGTAATCGTTCATGAAGGTGGACACTTCCTGGCTGCCAAAAAAGCAGGTATCTTATGTCATGAATTCTCAGTAGGGATGGGACCTTTAATTTGTCAAAAGAAAAAAGGTGAAACCCTTTATTCAATCAGAGCATTTCCAATAGGTGGATATGTTTCAATGGCTGGTGAAGAAATTGAAGATAACATTTTAAAGGGTGTAGAAAAAGTTAGACTAGTTATTGAAAAGGGAAGAGTTAACAAAATTATTGTTAATTTAGATAATCCGAAATATCAAGATTTGCCAATTTATAACCTTGGCAAATATGATTTGATTGGTACAAAAGAAGCTTTACCAGACGAATTGTTTATTGAAGTAAAAAATGATGACGAAGAACAATACAATAAACTAATAGTTGAACGTAACTGTTTAGTTAATTTTGAGAAAAAAGCCGAAATTCAAATCGCACCTTATGATAGAAACTTTGTTAATAAACCTTTATTAAATCGTTTCTTTAGTGTTTTTGCGGGACCATTTATGAACTTTGTTCTTGCGGTAGTAGTATTTTTTGCAATTGGTTTATTTACAGGTTATGCCGATACTAAGCATACTGTAATAGGTGAAGTAACATATGTAGAAAATTCTAATAATACGCTTGAAAAAGGTGATGAAATTACCTCAATAAATGGAATCGCTACTTCAAGTTGGGATGATATATCGTTGATAATGGCACAAATTGCAGCTGGTGGAAGTAACTATACTAGTAAAGTTCATGTTACAACAAAAGATGGCAAAGACATCTATATAAATCCATCTGTTTACGTATATACAATTGAACTTGCTCTTTTAAACGATGGTACAGATGATGCTATAATAGGTGAATATTCTGCTAACAATAGTAAAACCAAAGCAGCTATTGCAGGATTAATGAAAAATGATAAAATAATTGGTATATTTGCTAAAAACCCTAAAACTGGTGAAATTATTGATGAACTTAAATATGATGATGACCGCGTGCTTACAAAGTCAGAATTGCTAGCATTTTTCCAAAGAGAAACTATTGAAGTTGGTCCAGATATTTTAATTCGTTATAATAGAGGTGGTAACATTTCAACAAGCGAACCAATTGAAGCATATGATAAACGTACATTAAATAGTCAAGGAATTACTTCAACCAAAGTACAATTAGGAATAACTTGCCGAAATAAATTTAATTTAGTAAAATTATTATATATGCCATGGGTGCAAACAGGTCAATCAATTACATCAATTGTAAAAACTTTAGGTTTAATATTCTCAAATAGTAGAATTGGTGTAGATGATTTAAGCGGACCAGTAGGAATCTTTACAATTTTAAAATCTGCTGTACAACAAGGTTCATTATTTACTTGGATGGCAGTTTTAAGTGTAAACTTGGGATTTGTTAATTTATTACCTTTACCTGCATTAGATGGTGGTAGACTAGCGTTTTTAGTGTATGAAGCAATAACAAAGAAAAAACCTAATGCTAAAGTTGAAAACATTATACATACTGTTGGTTTTGTTTTATTAATGGGTCTTATGGTATTTATTTGCTTTAACGATGTGTTAAGATGTATAGGTCGTTAATATGAAAAGAAAAATATTTTTAACTACAATGTTAGTAATTATGTTATTACTAAGTAGTTGCAATAGTTCACTATTTTCAAAATGTCGAAAAGAGAAAAGCTTAGATTATCAGTATGTTGGTTTATATATAAATTTTGTTGATGAAAAAACAAAGACATTGGATGATTCAAATGTAAAAATATATATTGATAAATTAAATAACGATATATTGGTATGTAGAAATAATCTATACCAATATAATTGTCAAGAAGTAGAAAAAGGCATTTTAAAGAATACCAATGATAACAATATAAATGATTTGATGTTTTATAGTAATTTTCAATTATCAGTTAATAGTATGACAGATATAGATCAAGTTGATATTTATCCAATAATATTAAAAGATGGTGCGTATAGCGTTAAAACGGATGAGTCATACAATATAAAACTAACAAACAAAGAATTTAAAAGTTTAACATTTAGACAAAGCTATGTTTATAATAAACAAAGTTATAATTTAGAAATAATCTTAAAAATTTTAAAGAAAGAAGTGTAATTATGAAAGGTTTTAAAAATACATGGATTGTAACTGAAAAAGGCTTAGAAAAAACAAGCCTAACTTATGACGAAAAATTTGTAACAATAGGAAAAAACGAAGAAGGTTTACAAGAACTTCCTGAAGAATATGTTGTAGTACCTGGATTCATCGATGAACATGTTCATGGAGCTGCTGGAAGCGACGCAATGGATGGAACAATGGAAGACTTAGGTAAAATTGCAAATGCACTTGCCAGTGAAGGAACGACAGCTTTCCTTGCAACAACAATGACACAAAGTCCTGAAAATATCACTAAAGCATTAAAAGCAGTTAAAGCGTATCGTGAATTATCACCTGAATCAGGTGCAGAAATTCTTGGCGTTCATTTAGAAGGACCATTTATTTCTAAGGATTTTGTTGGTGCACAACCAATTGAATATCTTGCTAAACCATCTGTTGAAGTATTTAAGAAATACCAAGATGCTTCTGGTGACTGTGTAAGAATCGTTACTTTAGCCCCTGAAGTTGAAGGATCAACAGAATTGATAAAATATTTAGTTAGTCAAAACATTGTTGCCTCAATTGGTCATACTAATGCAACATATGTAGATGTAAAAAAAGCTGTTGAAGTTGGTGCAACCAATTTAACACACACATATAATGCTATGAAACCTTTACATCATCGTGAAGTTGGTACAGTAGGCTCTGGTTTCTTATTTGATGAATTAAACTGTGAATGTATTTGTGATGGTATTCATGTAAGTGGACCTGCAATTCAATTATTACATAAAAACAAACCAGCTGACAAGATGACTCTAATCACTGATGCAATGCGTGCAAAACATATGCCTGATGGTGTTTCTGAATTAGGTGGTCAAGTCGTAATTGTAAAAAATGGTGAAGCACGTTTGGAAAATGGTACACTTGCTGGAAGCGTATTAAAAATGAACAATGCCGTTAAAAATGTTATGAAGTTCTTAAATTTACCTTTAGAAGAAGTAGTAAAATTAGCTTCTCAAAATCCTGCAAAAAACCTTGGTGTTTTTGACCAAATGGGAAGTATTAAAGAAGGAAAACGTGCAGACTTTGTTATATTAGATAAAGACTTAAACGTTGTTCAAACAGTTAGAAATGGTAAAGTAATTTACACTAATAAACAATAAAAACTTAATAAAAAAGCATCATAGTAAAAAAATATGATGCTTTTGACTTTTTTAAAATTTCTATGTTTAATAATTAATGTTTTTATTTGTATTTTACTAGGAATTATGATATAATTAGGTGAATAAAATATAAATAGTAAGGAGGATTACTTATGAAAACAAAACAAAATTCAAAATATTTTATTATGGCTTGGGCTATTGTTTTTGTAATGTACAATGTAATATTATTTTTGGTTGTAGGTAAAAACCATCAAGAATTATTTAAAGAGGCAACATTCTGGATTCTATATGCATGGATGATGATTGCGTTTATTGCGGTTAGAGTAGTAGCAATAGTTGAAAAAGCAGTTGCACATGGAGGTTTAAGACCATTGCTTGCTGGCATATATGGCTATTTAATCGTTACATTTGTTGCAACAACAGCATTATTCTTTGTTAGTGCAAAATTAAACTTTATATGGGCTATCCTTATCTTTGTTGTAATATCATGTCTTGCTGCAATCTTTATGTGCTTTGGTGGATTACATAATAATATGTTAATGCAAAACCAACCACGTGTTAAAGAAATTTATAAGATTGAAGAATTAAGTGGTTATTTTACAAATGTTGCTAATAGCAGTTCTGCTAGATTCCAAGGTATCTTAAATCATCTTGCAAGTCTTACTGCAACTCTTACAACTGTAGAAGGAAATGATGAGGTTGCCGCAATCGACAAGAGATTAATTGAACGCGCTGCTTTTATTAAAGGAAACGCTGAAAGATCAGAAAACAATATTGACCATAATGCTGAAAAATTTGAAGAATTATTAAAAGAACGTGAAAGTGTAGTTGCAAGAATAAATGACAATGCTAGCAATTAATAACTATTCAAAAGCATATAACAAAGATCACTTCGCCGTAAGTGGTCTTTCTCTTAATGTGGACTCTGGTGATCTGTTTGCATTCATTGGTCACAATGGAGCGGGAAAAAGCACAACAATAAAATCTATTGTAGGTATTCTTCCTTTTGATGATGGCGATATATTGATAGATGGTATTTCGATAAAAAAAGATCCAATTGCATGCAAAAAAATGATAGCTTATATTCCTGATAATCCAGATATTTATGATAGCTTAACGGGTATACAATATTTAAACTTTATTGCAGACATTTTTAAAGTAGATAAAACAACAAGAAAATCAATTATTGATAAATATGCATCTGAATTTGAATTAACTAATGATTTGAACAACTTGATAAGTTCTTATTCTCATGGTATGAAACAAAAATTAGTTATAATTTCAGCCTTTGTTCATTCACCTAAGTTACTTATTTTAGATGAACCTTTTGTCGGATTGGATCCTAAAGCTACATATTTAGTAAAAAAGGCGATGGTGGAGTTTTGTGAAAATGGTGGTGCAATATTTTTCTCAACTCATGTCTTAGAAGTTGCTGAAAAATTGTGTAATAAACTTGCAATAATTAAAAATGGCAAATTATTAATAACTGGCAAAATGGAAGAAGTAATAAAAGATAGTACTCTAGAAGATGTCTTTATGGAGCTTACTAATAATGAATAATATTTTTAAATTAGTAAGTAACTATTTTAGAATGTTTTTTGCCAAAATATTTAAGAATAGCAAAAGAAAACTAGCTACCTATACAATAGCTATAATCGTATTAATTGTCGGTCTGGTGTTTTCATTTATATTTACATTACTATCATATTACAATATTTCTAATGCTATAAAACTTGAAGTTCCAGAAATAGCAATTTATTCTTTTGCGACAACTATGATAATGTTTGCTTTTGTATTAATAATTACTGAAAGTGGTAATAATATGAAAGCAACTGATGAAGAATTATTACTTAGTTTGCCAATAAATAAACGAGACATTGTTATTTCTAAAATCCTATATTATCTATTATTTGATTTTCTACTTGTTTTAATTGTGCTATTTCCATCTTATATTTTATATTATGTAATGGTAAAAGGAACATCATTCATTTTTGTATTAAGAGGCTTGTTACAATTAATAGCATTGACGCTTTTTGCAAGTGGCATATCAGGAATTCTTAGTTGTTTACTTATTCTAGCAACTAAAAAATTTAAGTATAGTAAAGTAATACAAACTGTTTTCAATATGGCTTTAATAATCACTTTTGCGATTGTTTATTTAGGCTTTATGCTTGTATCACAAAATGTATCATATGCATCTAAAATATACGATTTGGCGATAATGCAATTTTTCAAAAACTTTATGCTTTATGGTGGAATAACTAATTATTTAATAATTTGTATTATACCAATTGTCTTATTTTCTATTTCAGTTATAATTAGATCAAAATCTTTAGGCAAAAATATTACAACATATCACAGTAAAAAAATAGAATGTAATTATACGCCATCTAAAATATCAAAAGATTTGTTTGTAAAAGAATTAAACAATTATATGTCAATACCAATTTATGTAACTAATACCATAATGGGGCCAATTCTTACATTGATGTTGGCAATTGTCATTTTGATATCAGGTAAAAATAGCTTTATTTCAATGATTGAGGCAATAATTGCTTCAGGTTATGAAGGACCGATGCCAAGTGGTATAATGCCGGTGGTAATAAAAAATTTTGATGTAACAATTATTTTTGTTATGTTTTTAATGCAAGTGCTTGCACCAACCACCGCGTCTTCAATTTCAATTGAAGGTAAAAAAATATGGATATTAAAGGCCCATCCAATTAGTTACAAGGATGTCTTTAAAGCAAAAATAAAAGTTAATTTTATGGTTAATTTGTTTCCAGCTGTGCTAACTTCAATATTCTTGAGTCTAGCATTAAAGAACTTTTGGTACATACCGCTATTATTAGCTATTTCGTTACTTTTAGTATTATTAAGTTCTATTATTGGATTAATCGCAAACCTATTGTTTCCCAAATTATCATGGGAAAGCGAAGTAGAACCAGTAAAACAAGGTATATCAGTATTATTAACAATGGGAATCGATTTTTGTTTAATCGCAATACCATTATTATTTTACTTTGTATTAAATATTACTAATACTTACTTGTTTTTCGGAATAATAATTTTAATTTATACTTTGTGTGTATTAATATTGTCAAAACTATTGTATACAAAAGGTGTAAAACTATATAATGAAATATAAAATTTATTAACAAGCAAATATGAAAGCGATAATAGATTAAATTCTATTATCGCTTTTTTTATAAATATTAAATATTTTTCATATTCATTTAACGTAATTGATTATACTATACGTATTATTTTAAGTGAAAGGAGAATAAATATGAAAAAAATATTTAAAATTTTTATAAGTACGTTTATAATTACAATGACATTTTGTTCAATCTTTTCAGTTGAAGCATCATCAAAAACTGGTCATAAAGAGTTTTCTAATATTACTTTTTTATATGATGAAAGTGCAAAATTATTGATAAAAATGTCAAAGAATGAAAAGAGACAAATGTTAAAAAATGTAAAGAGAAAAGCTTTTGGATGGTCAAATTATACTAACTTATATAATCGTCAAGTCATTTATGAAGCAAATACTATTTTTTCTAGATCAAATAACACAAGACAATCAATTGAATTTAAATATAGTACTACCGAAACCGAAAAAAAGCAAACAACCAAAACCGTCACCGGTACTTTGGCAACAAAACTATCTGGCAAGACAACTAAAATAAGTTGGGGTATGGATCAAAGCATTAGAGCAGAAATCGGTATTAAAAATGATATTTCATATCAAGAGGAAATTGATTTTAAAATTAAAATTGATCCTAAACGAAAAGTATCACTAGTTGTAAAAGGCTATGCAACCCTTTCAAATGGTGCAGCCAAGTATTATTTGTGTGGCATATGCCTTAATCAAAACTTGTGGGAATATGTTGACGTTATTAATGAATTTTATGAATTGTATGAAGAAATTATTGAGTATTAAAATTATAATTGTAAGCTTGTTAATGGTCTTTGCCATAACTACTATTGTTTTAGCCCTTGTAAATCGTAAAAAGGTAAACTACTATATGACCTATCCAAAAGAGTATTACTTGATGAATGATAATAAAAGTTTTTCAGTAAATTTATATAGTACTCAAAAGAATGACGATTATTTAGAAAAAGAAAATGTTGAAAGAGTATTATTAACGGATAAAAATAGTGAAAATTTCTACGAAGTAAAACTTGAAAATATTGTTGAAAATAATGAAATTGTATCATATGATAACAAAAAATTTAGTAAATATCGGGTAGATTTGAAGATTCCTATTGAAACCAAAGATAATATGCAAATTAATGACGCAAGTATTACAATCTATTATACATCATCAGAAAACATTAAATTATCTATTGGTAGTATAATTTTTAATCCTCAAAAAGGTGAAAGTGATATAAAGGTTACGCACTTAAAAGGCATTGTAAATGAAATTGAAAGTAAAATGATACTAATGGGAGTAGGTATGGATATCAATAATACAACTAAGCAAGATATTAAAATTTTAAGTATTAACACGCTTGATGAAAGAATAAATGTCAAAAATCAAATATGTCTTTTAAATAATCAAGATTATACTAATGAAATAAAAATTAAAGAATTAGAAAATAGTAATATTGTAAGTAGTAAATTAAACTTTCCAATAATAATAAAAAAAGAAGAACAACAAAAACTGTTATTGTTATTAGAATATGATAAACCAATTACAATTCAAACTTTAGGTTTTATCATCGAGTACGAAATAATGGGAAAAAATTACCATCAATTTATAAATCCATTTCAATACTTTAATACAACATCAAAAAAAGCTGAAATAGTAAGATATGAATGCTATTAAAATTAATAATTTAACTAAAAGTTATAATAAGCATTTAGTATTAGAAAATATTGATTTAGAAATATCTAATGATAAATATAATTTTATCTTAGGGGGAAATGGAGTAGGTAAATCAACTTTTATTAAATGCTTATTAGATGAAGTTAAATATCAAGGAAGTATTAATCTAAACAATAAAAAAATAAGCTATGCTCCAGAAAGATTAAATTTACCAGAGTATATAAAAATGTATGATTTTTTACTATTAATTAGCAAAATTAATGGATTAAAAGAAAACACAAAAATAGATCAATATTTAGAAACTTTTGAAATATTAAAATACAAAAATTATCAAATAGGTAAATTGTCAAATGGTACAAAGCGTAAAATAGTCATTATACAAGCTCTAATTAATAATAGTGATATTTATATTTTCGATGAGCCGCTAACAGGGTTAGATGAAAATTCAAAAAATAGTTTCATTAAAGAACTTAGAAAATTTAAAAAAAACAATAAAATAATAATTATTGCAACTCATAGATTAAATGATTTTAAAGTTAGAGATAAAAATATAATTCAATTCGGAGTGCCCAATGAATTTAATGAAATTACATCAAAAGTATATATTAAATAAAGTTAATAAAATTATTTTAATAATAATTGTATTTACATTTGTCTTATTAGAATTCTTTTTGTTAAAGCCATTAAGTAGAAATGATAATTGGATGCAAAAAAGTGAACTGTTAGAAAATTACGAAAACTATAGTATTACTTTTATAAAAAGTATTACAATTATTTTTGTTACATATTTATATGGTATATATTTTAACAAGAATACTGACAACTATCGTTTAATTATTTCACAAAAGGTTCGAATTGAAAAATTCTATTTTACTAAAATATTAGTAGCCATGTTTTTAATTGCAATTTATATGGCATTAATTCTATTAATACATATTACGATGGGATATTATTTAGTTAATTGGTATCATTTGAATAACTATATACTTAAATATTTTTTAGAAATATATTTGATTGCAAATGTGTATGGGTTTATTTCTCTCATCACAATGCGTATATTTAAAACATTGTATGCAATTTTAATACCAATTGTGTTATATTTTGCAAGTGAAATTATAACAGACATTAATTTAGGTAATGCGTTAAATTCTTTTTTTGAATTAATTTTGCCAACTAGTTTTAATGATGTTAATAGTAGCTTATTTTACCATATAATGGCTCTCTTTTTAATTGGTTGTACGTACTTAGAGTTCGGTTATCTGGTTTATATTCATAAAGAATAAAAGTCATTTGCTTGACTGTTTTTGGAATTTATCATATAATATACGTGTAATAAATATTGTGAAAAGAAGAAGTCCCACTTCTCACCTGACTGATTAAGTTGGTAGGTAAAAGAGTCATAATCAGAATTTGTGATTTTAGTGCAGTGGGAATCCACTGCTTTTTATTTCTTTTTCTCCACAATTTTTATTTAAAAATTCCACGGAGGTGAATGTTATTAGTAAGCCAGGCGATAAAAAAGAAAATTTAGTTAATGAGGAAATTGAAGCTGAATATGTATTGGTTATTTCAGAAGAAGGCGAACAATTGGGCAAACTTGCTCTTGATGAAGCTTTGAAGATTGCTGAAAACAGAGGATACGATTTAGTTTGTGTTGCGCCAAATGCAACGGTTCCAGTTTGCCGTTTGATGGATTATAGTAAATATCGATACGAGCAAAATAAAAAAGCTAAAGAAGCCCGCAAAAATCAAAGAGTCATTTCTGTAAAAGAAGTGCGCTTGAGTCCAACAATTGATGTAGGTGACTTTGAAACTAAACAAAGAGCTGCACAAAAATTTTTAACTAATGGTGACAAAGTAAAAGTTAGTTGCCGCTTTAGAGGAAGAATGATTGAACAATCAAACAATACTAAAGAATTATTTGTTAAATTTGCGACAGGTCTTGAAGAAGTTGCACAAATTGAACAAGCACCATATCTTGATGGAAGAAACATGTTTATGACATTAGGTCCTAAACTACAAAAAAAGAAAAATTAATTATAAGGAGATTATTTTATGCCAAAAATGAGATCACATAGCGGTACTAAAAAACGCTTAACAATCACTGCATCTGGTAAAGTAAGACGTGGCCAAGCTGGTAATAGACATCTTGCTCCAGGCAAAACACAAAAACAAACTAGACAAACACGTAAATTTGCTCTTGTTTCAAGTAGCGACAAGAGACATCTTAGACAAATTTTGTCTAATATTGATTAGGGAGGTAATGAATTATGCCACGTACTAAAGGCGGAGTTGTATCAAGAAGAAGACGCAATAGAGTTTTAAAACAAGCAAAAGGTTTCTTTGGTTCAAAACATTGTTTATACAAAGTTGCCAACCAACAAGTAATGAAATCGTTAGTTTATGCATATAGAGATCGTAAGAATAACAAACGTAATTTCCGTAAATTATGGATTGTTAGAATCAACGCTGCAAGCCGTGCACTTGGTTTAAGTTACAATCAATTAATGCATGGATTAAAACTTGCTAACGTTGACATCAACCGTAAGATGTTAGCAGATTTAGCGGTTAATGATGCTGCAATGTTTGAAAATTTATGCACAACTGCTAAAAATGCATTAGCAAAATAAATAAAAAAGGAGAACTAAGTAAAGCGCACTTCCCATAGGGATTTTTAAAAATATAAATTTTTATAGAATTGCGCTTTCAAATGATGCGAGAAATCCTTCGGTTCAATATCCGTGGGATTTTTCTTTACAGTGAGAGTTAACGGTTTGTTTGCTGGACTTTTCTTTCTGTGGTAGTGTGTTATGCTAAAAGGAGCTTCCATGAACAATTCAATAAAAGAACTATGGCACGGAAACATACTACCGCAAGAGGACAACCGGACAAATTGCAAGGAGATGAAAGAACTCCACGGTTACATGGCAAGGCATCACAAGGACTTGGAAAAGAGCTTCACGGATGAGTAGAAAGAAAGATTCGAGATGTTCCACGATTGCTGGAGTGAGTATATGAGACTCGCCGAAGCAGCCATCTTCGAATATGTCTTCAAGTTCGGGGCGCGGTTGACATTGGAGATAACGATAGATAATGAATAAAAATAACAACGCAGATCAGGCATTGGAAAAAATCCAATGCCATTCTCATTATAATAACCTAATAACTTGAATTTTTAGAAAAAAAGTGATATAATGTAGAAAGAGGGCGATTTTTGGTACAACCGATATGGTATAAAATAGATGAGAGGTGATTTTGATAAAAAAGCATTTGATCGTACTTATTCTAAAAATATTGGAAACCTGTAGCGATGAGAAAAATCCATTAACCCAAATTCAAATTACCAATATGATATCGGATAAATATCCTTGCGATAAGATAAAACCGCGAGTTATGTTGCGGTTATCCGTATTGCATAACTCGCTTATTGAAGCAGAATTACGGAGGAAAAACAAATGAATAATAATTTATCACGCTTTGCAGACAGCAAGGTTTATTTTCAATGCCCAATTTGCACAAAATCAATGGATATACAAGGCAATAGCCTAATTTGTAGACATGGACATTGCTTTGATATTTCAAGATATGGGTATGTAAATTTGTTGTTAAAATCATCGCCCAAAACCAACTACAGCAAGCGGTCTTTTGACAACCGGCACCAAATTTTGGAGTATGGCATGTATGATGTTGTGTTGGAGAAAATCATACAGTTTATTTCTGATACGCCATCTATAAGAAACATTTTAGATGTTGGTTGCGGCGAGGGTTTCTATGCAAGGCAGATACAGCAAAGAACAGAACGAAACATCTTTGCCTTTGACTTGTCAAGGGAGGCAATACAGATTGCATCAAAAAAAGACAAGCGCAAAGCAGTGAAGTGGTTTGTTACTGACTTATCAAAAATCCCTTTGAAAGACGGAAGTATGGATTGTATTTTAGACATATTTTCGCCTGCACACTACAAAGAATTTCAGCGATTGCTATCTCCTAACGGATATGTTGTGAAAGTAATTCCTACGAAAAATCATTTGAGGGAAATCAGGACTAAAGTGCAAGCACACTTGAAAAATCCAGATTATTCAAATGAGTCTGTCGTTGAATATTTTGAGAAATATCTTAAAACCATTTCAAGAGAAACGGTTTCAGCCACCGTACAGTTGTCATCAGAACAAAGAATGTCGTTTATTGAAATGACGCCGCTTCTCTTTTGCGTTGAAAAAGATTGCGTTGATTGGCGTACTCTCACACATTTGACAATCGAAGCTGATGTTTTAATAGGAATGTATTAAAGGGCGTATTGATATTTAGTCACTTACGCTTCATCAATTAAAATTGATTCTTTGTTCGTGTCTACGATTCCATATGAATTGGGAAATCTGCTGTTGTTTGGCGAAGAAGAAACATTCTTCAATAACAGTAAATTCGCTGTTGAAAATAGCGAATTTAGAATTCGTGCTACTGCTTGCGAGCAAGATGAAATCTAAAAAGTGACATCAACTTAAAGCCCTTAATTTCGGTTGAGGACTTTTTGATTTTAACAAACGCTCCAGAAAATCCGCGACAATTCGGGAAACAACATAACGGTGTTTCAGACCGATTGGACGATAAGACCTTAATAATCTTTTCTAAGCATGATAAAATAAAGCCCATCATAAAGATGAGGTGTTGAAAATTGAATAGATGTAATTGTGTGTCTATACTTAGATAATCGCCTTAACGGAAAGCAAAAGCCCGAAAAATAAATTGGAAAACAGGTACTTTTTACAAGCAAGCAGGATACGTGAGCCTTTGAATTGGAATGAGAATCTTTTCAAATGTCCACGATTATGGACATTTGGGGCTGTCAATAACTTTGCAAAATGTC